>NZ_JBITEV010000008.1:159582-330512 GCF_044455465.1 Streptomyces sp. NPDC051217 | reverse complement strand
GCCCGGTTACATTCCGAACCCGGAAGCTAAGCCTTTCAGCGCCGATGGTACTGCAGGGGGGACCCTGTGGGAGAGTAGGACGCCGCCGAACAATCATTCGCCTCGGCCCCCGGACTTTGTCCGGGGGCCGAGGCATTTTTGCGTTCAGGAGCCGTTTACAGTCGGCGCATGCGCTATGCACTGGTTATCTTCGACAACGACGGCGTCCTCGTCGACAGCGAGCCGCTTTCCAACACCATCCTCGCCGGCTATCTCACCGAACTCGGTCATCCGACCACGTACGAGGATTCCCTCCGCGACTACATGGGCTCCGCGGTCCACCGCGTGCACGACCTCATCCTGGAGAGAACCGGGCAGCAGCTGCCCGGGGACTTCGACGACACCCTGCACAGTCGCGTCTTCGCCGCCTTCGAGCGGGAGTTGAAGCCCGTGGAGGGTGTCCCCGAGGTGCTGGCCAAGCTGGTCGCCGACGGGCAGTCGTACTGTGTCGCCTCGTCCGGGAGCCATGAGCGGATCCGGGTGGGACACCGTAAGACGGGGCTGGACCGGTGGTTCGAGCCCGGGATCGTCTTCAGCGCGCAGGACGTCGGGCGTGGCAAGCCGGCCCCTGACCTGTTCCTGCACGCCGCCGACCGGATGGGTGTGGCGCCCGCCCGATGCGTCGTCGTGGAGGACAGTCCGCTCGGCGTGGCCGCGGCGCGCGCGGCCGGGATGGATGTGTACGCGTTCACCGCGATGACCCCTGCCGAGGAGCTGCCGGGAGCCGCCGGGTACTTCTCCTCGATGACCGAGCTCCCGGAACTGCTTGGTTGATCCATCTCCCCCTGGGTAGCGCTGAGCCATACGCTGTCCGGCCATGACAGGCATACCGGTCAACACAGATGTGCGGTTGAGACACGGACGGGTGTCCCTGGCGCTGAGCTTCCTGGTGCAGGGCGTGGCCTTCGCTCTTCTCGTCACGCGCATTCCCGCCATCCAGGACCGGTACGGGATATCCGACGGAGTGCTCCCGGTGTTCCTCGCGGCCGTGCCGATTCTCGCCGGTGTGGGGAGCGTGCTCACCGAGAAGATCGTCGTGCGCGTGCGGCCCCGCGTCGTACTGCGGTGGGCCCAGCCCCTCGTGCTGCTCGCTCTCCTCGGTGTGGCCGCCGGTGATCAGGTATGGCAGCTCGCCGTCGCGCTCGGCGCGTTCGGACTGTCGGTCGGTGCGCTCGACGCGTCGATGAACATGCTGGGCGTGCGCCTTCAACGAGCGTACGGGCGCAGCATCATGCTCGGCTTCCACGCCACGTACAGCCTCGGGGGCATCGCCGGGGCCTCGCTCGCCTGGGCCGGCGCGCACTGGGATCTGTCGCTGCTGGTGTCCTATCTGCCTGTCGTCGTCGTGCTCTTGCCGGCCGCGCTCGTCGGAAGCCGCTGGTACACGGACGCGGACGCCCGCCAACCGGCCGGCGTCACCACCGCCAAGGACGCCGGCGGCAGCGTGGCCTTCAAGGCCCTCCTGCCGCTCTGTCTCGTCATGACCTTCGCCTATATCGGGGACTCCACCGTCTCCAACTGGAGCGCCAAGTACCTCCAGGACGTCCTGGGCAGCTCCGACGAGGTCGCCACCGTCCCGTACAACGCCTACATGGTCACCACCCTCCTCGGGCGCGCCGCCGGTGACCTCGGCGTACGCCGCTTCGGGCCGGTCGCCGTCGTGCGGTTCGGGGCGCTCTTCGCCGCCGCCGGATTCGCGGTGGTCGCGCCGGCGCCCGGCGCGTGGGTGGGGATCCTGGGGTTCACGATGCTCGGGTTCGGTCTCTGCGTTCTCGTACCGCAGTGCTTCGCCGCCGCCGGGCGGATGTTTCCCGACGCCAGCGACGCGGCTGTCGCCCGGCTGAACATCTTCAACTACGTGGGGTTCCTCATCGGTTCGCCCCTCGTCGGCGCCCTCGGCGACGTGTGGAGCTACCGGGGCGCGATGCTCGTACCGATGCTCATGATCCTTGTGACCCTGGTGTACGCCCCGTCGTTCGCCGACGGGGCCGCCCGATACGGTGGCAGGCATGACCGGTCGCGCGCAGCTGATGTGGGATGACGCCGTAACGGGTTACAACTTCGGGTCGAGTCACCCGATGGACCCGGTGCGGCTTGCCCTGACCAGGGAGCTTGTACACGCGTACGGGCTCGACAGCAAGGTGGACGTGGTCTCCGCGCCCTCCGCCGGGGATTCGACGCTGAGACTCGTTCACCACGAGGTTTACGTCCAGGCGGTACGGCGGTATTCGGCCGATCCGAGGTCCGCAGACGGTTCGTACGGCATCGGGACACCCGACGATCCGGCCTTCTCCGGCATGCACGAGGCGTCCGCGCTCATCGCCGGGCAGTCGGTCGGCGCGGCCGAGGCCGTGTGGCGCGGGGAGACGAGCCACGCCGTGAACTTCGCCGGCGGCCTGCACCACGCGATGCCCGGCTCGGCCTCGGGCTTCTGCATCTACAACGACGCCTCGCTCGCCATCGCCCGCCTCTTGGAGCTGGGCGCGGAGCGCGTCGCGTACGTGGACGTGGACGTGCACCACGGGGACGGCGTCCAGGCGTCGTTCTGGGACGACCCGCGGGTGCTGACGATCTCGCTGCACGAGCATCCCCGCACGCTCTTCCCGCAGACCGGCTGGCCGGAGGAGACGGGCGAGGGCGCGGGTGAGGGCAGTGCGGTCAATCTTCCGCTGCCCGCGGGGACGGGCGACGAGGGGTGGCTGCGGGCCTTCCACTCCGTCGTGCCGGAACTGCTCGCGGAGTTCCGGCCGCAGGCGCTGGTGACGCAGCACGGCGCCGATACGCACTTCGAGGACCCGCTGGCCCATCTCGCGGTGTCCCTGGACGCGCAGCGCGCCGTGCAGGCCTCCTGCCACGAACTGGCCCACGAGTACGTCGACGAGGGCCGCTGGATCGCTCTCGGCGGTGGCGGATATTCGATCGTGGACGTCGTGCCGCGCTCCTGGACCCATCTGGTGGCGATCGCGGCGCACGCGCCCATCGACCCGAAGACGGCGGTGCCGGAGGAGTGGCGGGACGAGGTCTACGCCCGTACGCGTGAGTCGGCGCCGCGGCGGATGACGGACGGGCGTACGGCGGACTGGCAGCCGTGGGACGCGGGTTACGATCCGGCGGACCGGCTGGACCAGGCGATTCTCGCGACCCGCAAGGCGTCGTTCCCGCTGCGAGGACTGCTGGCCTGACGCGTGGCACCACCCGCCGCCGCCCCCCCGCACGACGCACAGCGCGGCCCGCCGCACGCCCCCGGTTACGCCAACTGTGCGGTCCCGCAACGGTTTTGGTCCCGCGTCCACCGAGGTGCGGGACCATCGGGACCGTGCTGAGTACCGACGCTCTACGGGCCCACCTGCTGGCCGCCGGACTGGCCGGTCGGGTGGCCACCACGCGGGAGCAGAGCCTGCGCAGTTACCGGCTCTTCGCCGCACGTGATCCGCGTGCGACGCTGGGCCTCACCCCCGAACGGGCCTGGCGCGAGCGCGACTTGCTGCGTCTCATGGCCGACCGGTGCGGCGTCTCCGGCGATCCGGCGCATGTCTCGGGCGGCGATGTCATCGACCCCGAGCGGACCTTGAGCAGCCTCGACGCCTTCGCCGAGCGGCTCGGCGCGGCCGCCGGCCGGCGGGCTCCCGTGCTGTTCGGTACCGGGCATCCGCACCGTTTGATCGGCTTCTACGCAGGGTTGGCAGACGCTTTGTCGGCGGCGGGATGCGTCGTCCTCACCCCGGCGAAGGGGCGATGTATCGACATAACGACCCGGTTCGGGGTACGCACGTACAGCCTGGACTACGTACGGGGAGTCGCGTTGGTGCGGGAATCCGAAGCTTCGCACGCGGGGAGTGAGACCGGCGCGCACAGCCATTCTCCCCTCCCTGTTCGGGTCGCGCTGGACGGCGCGGCGGAGGTCGGCGGGCCGCTGCCGGAGCTCGTCGTCGGAGACCACGGATGGGTCTGCGGGGCAGGTCAGTTGGGCATTGAAGCCATCGGGCTCGCCGACACCGACGATCCGGCGCTCTTCGTCGGTGAGGCGGAGGGTCGCGTGTCCGTAGTGGTTCCGGTTGACGACGGTGTCCGGTCCGATTACTACCGTCCACTGACTCGCTATGTACTCAATCGAGCGTGTCTGTCACAGTAGGCGACCATGTGCTGCTCCTCTTCCCCACTCGTACCACCCGCCCCTAGTCTGGGGTGTGAGCGCACAGCGACGAAGAGTCACCGGAGGGGAAGCCGGTGCGCGTCGGGTGCGGAAGGTACAGGTGGGTCATGGCTGCTGGCAGCGAGAGGCCTCTCAACGAGGTCAAGTTCCTTACCGTGGCGGAAGTCGCCTCGGTCATGCGAGTGTCGAAGATGACCGTGTATCGATTGGTGCACAGTGGTCATCTGCCGGCGATCCGGGTGGGCAGGTCTTTCCGGGTTCCGGAGCAAGCGGTTCACGAGTATCTCCGCGAGTCTTTCGTGGGGGTCGAATCCGCCTGAGATTTCCCTCGGATTACGTCCCTCACTCGGTGACGGGTAGGCTGGGCCAACGTAGGTCGTGTGGGCCCAGACGCCCCGCACCGAGTGAAGAGAAGTGAGCGAGGGTAGTCGTGGGCTCTGTTATCAAGAAGCGGCGTAAGCGGATGGCCAAGAAGAAGCACCGCAAGCTGCTCAAGCGCACCCGCGTTCAGCGTCGTAACAAGAAGTGAGCGACAGCTGTACGTGACATCGCGGCCCTTCCACCATGCAGGTGGGGGGGCCGTGGTGCGTTACGGCTCCCCTTTTTCGGTCCGATTCACGGTCCGGCCGATCCGTGTTGAGCGATCCGCGTCGAGGTCGGTTCGGGTCAAAGATTCGCGAAGCTCCTGAGAAGAGCCTCGTGCACCCGTCGTCTGGCTGCGGCGACCCGCTACGGTGACGGCTGGGACAAGCAATGTGCCCCCGTCGGACATCAAATTCAGGGGAAGGCGCTGATCTTGGGCAAGGTCGTGCTCGTGACCGGAGTGGCCCGCCAGCTCGGCAGCCGCCTCGTACGGAGAATCCTGCGCGACTCCGAGGTGGACCGGGTCATCGGTGTGGACGCCGTCGCTCCCGAGCACAGTCTCGGCGGTGCCGATTTCGTACGGGCGGACATCCGCCAGCCCGCCATAGCGCGCGTCCTGGCCGAGCATTCCGTCGACACCGTCGTGCACATGGACGTCACGGGCACACCGCTCGGCACCGGTGGCCGCACGGCCGTCAAGGAGACGAACGTCATCGGCACGATGCAACTGCTCGGCGCCTGCCAGAAGTCGCCCACCGTCGAGCGCCTGGTCGTCAAGTCGAGTACGAGCGTGTACGGCTCCGCGCCCCGGGACCCGGCCGTATTCACCGAGAACACCCCGCCCAAGTCGCTGCCCAGCGGCGGCTTCGCGAAGGACGCGGTGGAGGTCGAGGGGTACGTACGCGGGTTCGCGCGCCGCCGTCCCGATGTCGCCGTGTGCGTGCTGCGCTTCGCGAACATCCTGGGGCCCGCGGCGGATTCACCGCTCGCCGAGTATCTGGCGCTGCCCGTGCTGCCGACGGTCTTCGGCTACGACCCTCGGCTCCAGTTCGTCCACGAGGACGACGTCATCGACGTCCTGCGGATCGCGCTGCACGAGCCGAGGCGCGGCACGCTCAACAGCGGGACCTTCAACATCGCCGGTGACGGCGTGCTGTCGCTCTCACAGTGCTCCCGGCGCCTGGGCAGGCCGACGGTGCCCATTCTGCTGCCGGCGGTGACCTGGGTCGGCTCCGCGCTGCGCACGCTCGGTGTGACGGACTTCTCGCCGGAGCAGATCCGGCTGCTGACCCACGGCAGGGTCGTCAGCACGGCTCAGATGCGCGAGACACTGGGGTTCGTACCCACGTACACCACGGCGGAGGCCTTCACGGACTTCGCACGTAGTAGGGGTGCCGGGCTGTTGCCGCCGGAGGCTGTCGCCGACGCGGTCGACCGGTTCGCCACCCTCGTCAGCAAGGAGCGCATCTGACATGGCCGATGCCAAGGTCATCCCCTTCGGCGAAGAGCCCCGGTCACGGCGCGCGGCGCGGTTGGGCGGCGCCGCCGGTACCGGCGGCGGGGCTTCGAAGGCGGCGAAGGACGCCGCCGCGAAGCGCGCGCAGGGGCGAGCCAAATCCGCCTCGTCCCAGTCGGGTTCGGGGCAGCAGTCGCTCTCGTCCGTTCCCGATCAGCCGGACGGGACGCAGGACACCGGGACCGGCGAGGCGCGGAACCCCGAACCGTCCGCGCCGGACGCGGCACCGTCGGATCCGACTCGGGCCGGCGCCGCCGGGTCGGATGATGTCCGGCCCGAGCCCGAGCCCGAGCCCGCTGCCGAGGGCCGGCCCGCCGCCGGCCCCTGGGACCGGCGGCTCGCCCAGGGCTTCGCCTTCCTGCGGCGCCGGGTCACCGGCGACTACGAGGTCGACGAGTTCGGGTACGACAAGGAACTCACCGACCAGGTCCTGATGTCGCTGATCCGGCCGCTCTACGCGAACTACTTCCGCGTGGAGGTGAAGGGCATCGAGAACATCCCCACGGACGGCGGCGCCCTGGTGGTGTCCAACCACTCCGGCACCCTCCCGCTGGACGGCCTGATGATGCAGGTCGCCGTCCACGACAACCATCCCGCCGGCCGCCATCTGCGGCTGCTCGCCGCCGACCTGGTGTTCATGCTGCCGGTCGTCAACGAACTCGCGCGCAAGGCCGGTCACACCCTGGCCTGCGCGGAGGACGCGGAACGGCTGCTCCAGCGCGGCGAGATCGTCGGCGTGATGCCGGAGGGCTTCAAGGGCCTCGGAAAGCCCTTCGGCGAGCGCTACAAGTTGCAGCGCTTCGGGCGGGGCGGTTTCGTCTCGACCGCGTTGCGGCAGGGTGTGCCGATCGTGCCGTGCTCGATCGTCGGGGCGGAGGAGATCTACCCGATGCTCGGCAACTCCAGGACTCTGGCCCGGCTGCTGGGATTCCCGTACTTCCCGATCACGCCGACGTTCCCGTGGCTCGGGCCGCTGGGCGCGGTGCCGCTGCCGACGAAGTGGACGATCCAGTTCGGCGAGCCGATCCCGACGGACGGCTATCCGCCGGAGGCGGCCGAGGATCCGATGCTGATGTTCAACCTGACCGATCAGGTACGGGAGCAGATCCAGCACACGCTCTACAAGCTGCTCGTACAGCGTCGGTCGGTCTTCTTCTGACGCACGTTCCGACAGCACGCATGAGAAGAGGCGAGGGCCGTCGGCCCTCGCCTCCACTCGGATACCCGCTTGCGTCAGTCCACGTCCTCCGTGTCGATGCCCAGACCCGGCAGCAGGTCGGGCAGCAGCGGCGGGATCGTGACGTCCGGGGCCGGCGGGATGCCGCCCTGGCCGGGCGCCGACGGAAGGCCGTTGCCCGACGGCGGGTTGAGCAGATCGCCGGGGGCGGTGGGCAGCAGCCCGTTGTCCTCCGTGGTTCCGGGACCGGACGGGCTCGGCTTCCCGCCGTCGTCCGTACGGCCCGTGTCGGGGGCCGACTTCGACGGCGCCGGGCCGGTGTCCGCACCGCCGCCCGAGCCGTGGGACTCATTGGCGGCGCCGCCCGGATCCTGCTTGCGCCGGTCCTTGTCGGGCGTGCGTGGCAGTAGCGACTGAAGCGGAGCGACGTCTTCGTCTATGGCGTCGAACACCGAGTTGACCTGGCTGCCCACGTCGCTCAGCTGCGGTGGCAACTGGTGGCGCACGCTGTCCCAGATGGCGCGGTGCGACGCGGAGAACGAGGAGAGCGTCGCGATCGACTTGATCTTGCCGTCCTTCTCGTACGCCTGGTTCAGCAGCCGGTGGCCCTCGCTGGCGTCGTGCTTCATGCCGTTGAGCGCCCGGCGGATCTCGCCGAGCGATTCGTGGTCGAGCGCTCCGGAACGGCCACGCTCCAGCAGTCGGCGGGCTTCGTTCAGCCGGGTCGAGGCGTGGTCGAGGTAGAGACCGCCGCGGTCGGCGTCCTCGTCGGCCAGGCCCAGCTTGAAGTCCTCCATGCCGCGCTTCAGCCCGTACAGCGAATCACCGGGCAGGGCGTCGGAACTGGCGGCGGCCACTCCGCCGAAGGCGCCGGCGGCCACACCGACGGTGAGACCCCCGGCCGCGAGCCCTTTCGACCAGCGGGATCGGGGGCGGAGCTTGCGGAGCGGGGACGCCCGGTGGGCTCCCCTCCCGGATGTCCGCCGCTGCTCGGGCACCGCGGGGCCGGCGGACGCGGGTCCGCCCGCCGTGCCTTCCAGCAGCATGGCCTCCATGGCTGCCACGAGCTGTGCTCGTTGCACCACTTTGACCTCGGGGTCCAGCGTGGGTCTCGGTAGCTCTTCGAGACCGGTCGCCAGGGCCAACAGCCGCCCCTGCTCAGTCGGTTCGGCCGACGCGGCGGGCTGCTCCGCCGCCTCGCCCTGGGGCGTCCGGTCTTCCAGGGCCTGGGCGAAGGCGTTCGCCCGCCGGTGTGCCGAGACATTCGCGATCACTGGCGGCACCTCCTCTCGTCATGACGATCGACTCCCCTGGGGGTTCGGAAGGTTGCACGCCTTGAGCGCATCCACAGGGAGCCTGCATCCCGCACAACGAGCGTCGCGGCACTTGGGTTACGCGCGAAAGATGATCGGACCAGCGCGTCATCGAGGCGTCACCGACGGTGAGTTGAACGGTGCGCCGGACCGGTCGCCACGTGTCGGCGAGAGTCGTCAAGTGTCGTCAAGTGTCAGCGGGCGTCCTCCGGGAGCAGCCGCGCCAGCGTGCGCACGGCCCGGTACTGCAAGGTTTTGATCGCTCCTTCGTTCTTCCCCATGACCCGGGCGGTCTCGGCGACGGAGAGCCCTTGCAGGAAGCGCAGGGTCACGCACTCCTGCTGCTGGGGGTTGAGTTTCCGTACGGCTTCGAGCAGCGCGGCGTTGGAGAGGGACTCAAGGACGGAGTCCTCTGGGCTGCGCTCGACCTCGTTGGCGTCGAGCATTTCGCCGGTGGTCACTTCCAGTCGGAAACGGCTCGATTTGAAGTGGTCGGCGACCAGGTTCCGCGCGATCGTGACCAGCCAGGCGCCGAAGTCGCGGCCCTGCCAGGTGAACGTGGAGATACGGCGCAGGGCGCGCAGGAAGGTCTCACTGGTGAGGTCCTCCGCGGTTGCCTTGCCGCCCACGCGGTAATAGATGTAGCGGTAGACGGTGTCGCTGTACTGGTCGTACAGCCGGCCGAACGCTTCGGCCTCGCCGGCCTGGGCGCGCTCGACGAGTTCCATCATGCGGGCGCTGTCGCTGTCCGCCGTGGGGCGGCGGACAGGGGTGGAGGCGGCGGTGGTGGCGCTGTTTCGGCTTCCCCGTCTGCCGACCGCCGCACCACCGTTCGCCAGGGCATAGCAAGGACCAATCGGGCCGCTCACGGCAGGGGCCGCGGCGGCGTAGGCGGGGACGGCGTACGCGGTGGGGACGAAGCCGCGCAAGCGGTCGAGGACCGATGCGCGCAGCGTAGCCAGGCCCGAGGCGTCAACCCCGACGTGTGGGTACACGGGACTCCCAGAGGCAGAGCTTCCATCACGTTCAGTGCGGGACCGTTCACTCGTCGTGGCGACGTGTGGGGTCCGGTATGCGTCTGAGGAGAATAACGCTTCGTACAGGCAGCACTACACCCAGTTGCTCAAATCATCGATTACGTCGCTTCTGTTACGCCTATACGGCGAATCAAGTAGCACATCGTGAGCAGATATTGATCGTTTGACGTCACGATCTGTCAGCTGACGTGATCTGTTGTGGCTGAGTGAGTCAGCGGTGAGTCAGCGGCGGCGGCGGTGGAGCGCCACCGCGGCGGCCGTGCCGCCCGCCAGCGCGCCGACACCGGCCGCGGCCGGGATGCCGACCTTGGCCGCCTTGCGGCCCGTCCGGTAGTCACGCAGCCGCCATTCGCGGTCCTTGGCGTGCTTGCGGAGCTTGCTGTCCGGGTTGATCGCGTACGGATGTCCGACGAGCGAGAGCATCGGGATGTCGTTGTGCGAGTCGCTGTACGCCGCGCAGCGGTCCAGGTCGAAGTCCTCGGCCGTGGCCAGCGCCCGTACCGCCTCGGCCTTCGCCGGGCCGTGCAGCGGCTCGCCGACGAGCTTGCCGGTGTAGACGCCGTCGATCGACTCGGCGACGGTGCCGAGCGCGCCGGTCAGGCCGAGGCGCCGGGCGATGATCGTGGCCGTCTCGACGGGCGCGGCGGTCACCAGCCAGACCTGCTGCCCGGCGTCGAGGTGTGCCTGGGCGAGGGTGCGGGTGCCGGGCCAGATGCGGTCGGCCATGTACTCGTCGTAGATCTCCTCGCCGATGGACATCAGCTCGGAGACCCGGTGGCCCTTGACGATGGACAGCGCGCTGTCGCGGGCGTCCTGCATGTGCTGCGGGTCCTCGACGCCGGCCAGCCGGAACCAGGTCTGCTGCCAGGCGAATCTGGCCAGTTCGCGGCGTTGGAAGAACTTCCGCTTGTAGAGCCCGCGTCCGAAGTGGAAGATCGCGGCGCCCTGCATGACGGTGTTGTCGAGGTCGAAGAAGGCGGCGGCGCGTGCGTCACCGAAGACGGGGAAGTCCGGCACGGCCGGGTCGGCGATACCTGTCGGTGTCGCGCCGACGCCGTCGATCTCCTGCGACGACTTGAGTCCTGCCTCTGCTGCGGCCTCACCCGCGAGCACGCTCCGTGCTGTCGCGGAGCGCTTACGGGGGGTGAGCCATCCCAGTGCGGCCATAGCGTGAGCATAGCCAGTCTGTTCGGTACTTCCGGACGCGCGGGGGTGCCGTCGGTGTGAACTCTCCGGGAAGGCGGAGGGGGAGGCGTGAGCGGGTCGGGGAGGGGCCGCCCGGCAGGGCGGGGGGACCGGGGCTGTCGCGGGACGCGGAGAATGGACGTCATGAGCCCTCTCCGTCGTCGCAAGAAGAAGAATCCGGCCGAGCGTGTGGTGACGCTCGTCTCCAAACCCGGCTGTCATCTCTGTGACGACGCGCGCGCCGTCGTGGCCGAGGTGTGCGCCGAGACCGGGACGTCCTGGGAGGAGAAGGACATCACGGTCGACGAAGAGCTGCGCCGCGCTTACTGGGAGCAAATCCCGGTCGTGCTCGTGGACGGCGAGCAGCACACTTTCTGGCGCGTGGACGCCGATCGTCTCCGCAAGGAACTGGGGACCTGACAGAAAGACGGTTACGATCGTGGGCGCTTTGCCGAGCCTTTTCCGAAGAGCCGGGACGACCGGCTCCGGCGGGCGCGGAGAAAGCGGTCTCGGGGGCGTGGTCATGAGGAGTTGTGCTGCTTTGCCCCCATCATGGGTTGAACGGGTCGGTGCGGTCGAGGGTTCCAAGATCCCTCGTACGGGTCGCGTGACGCCGGTCACTTTGCTCGGACAAAGCGGACACAATCTTTGTGCACGCGTTCACAAAGGCATAACCTGCACAGGACGGGGCGGTCCTGGGACATACGGCCGCCTGCAGCCCCGCTCATCCCGCAGGAGCACCGTGGCAACTGGCCGAACTCACCGACCGGCGACCCGTAGCCGAGGAATCCCCGAGGCCACGGTCGCCCGGCTTCCGCTGTATCTGCGGGCGCTCACCGCACTCTCCGAGCGTTCCGTGCCCACCGTGTCGTCCGAGGAACTCGCCGTGGCCGCCGGGGTCAACTCCGCGAAGCTGCGCAAGGACTTCTCGTATCTCGGCTCGTACGGCACGCGCGGTGTCGGGTACGACGTGGAGTACCTCGTCTACCAGATCTCCCGTGAACTCGGCCTCACTCAGGACTGGCCGGTCGTCATCGTCGGCATCGGCAATCTCGGCGCCGCGCTCGCCAATTACGGCGGATTCGCCTCCCGCGGCTTCCGGGTCGCCGCGCTGATCGACGCCGATCCCGAGATGGCCGGCAAGCCGGTCGCCGGGATGCCGGTCCAGCACACGGACGAGCTGGAGCGGATCATCAGCGACAACGGCGTCTCCATCGGGGTCATCGCGACCCCGGCGGGCGGTGCCCAGCAAGTCTGCGAGCGCCTCGTCGCCGCCGGCGTCACCTCGATCCTCAACTTCGCGCCGACCGTGCTGACCGTGCCGGACGGCGTGGACGTACGGAAGGTAGACCTCTCGATCGAGCTCCAGATCCTCGCCTTCCACGAGCAGCGCAAGGCCGGTGAGGAAGCCGCCGCGGCCGAGGCCGGCACCCCGCCGCCGATCCGCTCCACCGCCGCGAGCCGGAAGGGACCCGACGGGGAAGTCCCCGCCGTGATGCCGGCATGAGTCTTCTGGTCATCGGTCTGAGCCACCGCAGCGCGCCCGTGAGCGTGCTGGACCGGGCGTCGCTGTCACCGGACAGCAGGATCAAGCTCCTTCAGGACGTGCTCGCCGCCGAGCCCGCGACCGAGGCGGCCGTCCTCGCGACGTGCAACCGGGTCGAGCTCTACGCGGACGTGGACAAGTTCCACGCGGGCGTCGCCGAGCTGTCCACGCTCCTGGCGCGGCACAGCGGCGTCGGCCTGGACGAGCTGACCCCGTATCTCTATGTGCACTACGAGGACCGCGCCGTCCACCATCTCTTCACGGTGGCCTGCGGACTGGACTCGATGGTCGTCGGCGAGGGGCAGATCCTCGGCCAGATCAAGGACGCGCTCGCGAGCGGCCAGGAGTCGCACACCGCGGGACGTCTCCTCAACGACCTCTTCCAGCAGGCGCTGCGCGTCGGCAAGCGCGCCCACAGCGAGACCGGGATCGACCGGGCCGGGCAGTCGCTCGTCACCTTCGGTCTCGAACAGCTCGCCGCCGGCGCGGACGTCCGGGCCTGGGCCGGGGGCCGGCGGGCGCTGGTGATCGGCGCCGGGTCGATGTCCTCGCTCGCCGCCGCGACACTCGCCCGCGCCGGAGTCGCCGAGATCGTCGTCGCCAACCGCACCGCGGCCCGCGCGGACCGGCTGGTGACGATCCTGGGCGAGCCCGGCGGTACGGGGGTCGGGGCCCGCGCCGTCGACATGGGCTCCGTCGACGCCGAGTTGACACGTGCCGACATCGTCGTCTCCTGTACCGGCGCCACCGGGCTCGTGCTGAGCGCCGACTCCGTCGAGGCGGCCCTGGGCCCTGTCCGGGAGCTCGCGCTCCTCGACCTCGCCATGCCCCGCGACATCGACGCGGCCGTCCACCGTCTGCGCGGCGCCCGGCTGGTCGACATCGAGTCCCTCGCCGAGGCGTCCGCCGACGCCCCGATGGCCGCCGACGTCGACCAGGTCAGGCGGATCGTCAACGAAGAGGTCGCCGCCTTCGGCGCCGCCCAGCGCGCCGCCCACATCACCCCGACCGTGGTCGCCCTGCGCGCCATGGCCGCCTCCGTGGTCACCAGCGAGATCACTCGTCTCGAAGGCCGGCTCCCCGGCCTCGACGAGCGCCAGCGCGCCGAGATCACCCAGACCGTACGCCGCGTCGTGGACAAGCTGCTGCACGCCCCGACCGTGCGGGTGAAGCAACTCGCCGGTGAGCCGGGCGGCGCCGGTTACGCCGACGCGCTGCGCGAACTTTTCGACCTCGACCCGCAGACGGTCGCCGCCGTCAGCCGGGCGGACCGCGACGAGGTCGGCGACCGGAACGCGGTCGACGTCAAGAACCGAGGGCGGGTATGACCGGGAAGACACTGAGACTCGGGACCAGGCGCAGCAGGCTGGCCATGGCCCAGTCGGGGCAAGTGGCCGACGCCGTGAGGGAGTTGACCGGGCGGGCCGTCGAGCTCGTCGAGATCACCACGTACGGCGACACCTCCCCTGAGCAGCTGTCCCAGATCGGCGGCACCGGTGTCTTCGTCACGGCGCTGCGCGAGGCGCTGCTGCGCGGCGAGGTCGACTTCGCCGTTCACTCGCTCAAGGACCTGCCCACCGCGCAGCCCGAGGGCCTGGCGCTGGCCGCCGTACCGCGCCGTGCGGACCCCAGGGACGTGCTCGTCGCCCGCGACGGGCTGACCCTCGACCGGCTGCCGCACGGCGCCAGGATCGGTACGGGCTCCCCGCGGCGCACCGCGCAGCTCAACGCGCACGCCCGTGACCACGGCCTGCTCATAGAGACCGTGCCGATACGCGGGAACATCGACACCCGTATCGGCTACGTCCACGGCGGTGAGCTCGACGCGGTCGTACTGGCCGCGGCCGGTCTGGGCCGCCTCGGCAGGACAGCTGAGGTGACCGACTTCCTGTCGGTCGACTCCGTCCTGCCGGCCCCCGGCCAGGGGGCACTCGCCGTCGAATGCGTGGCTTCCGACCTGGAACTCACCGCCGCACTCGCCGGCCTCGACGACCCGCACACGCGGATCGCCGTCACCGCGGAACGTTCCCTGCTCGCCGCCCTGGAGGCCGGTTGCAGCGCACCTGTGGGTGCCCTGGCCGACCTGCTGGGCGACGGACAGGACGCGCGATTTGTCAACGAACTGCGCCTGCGGGGCGTCGTCGGCACGACCGACGGCTCGACGCTCGTGCAGTTGTCCATCACCGGTCCCGTACCCACGTCGCACGGCGACGCCGTCGCGCTCGGTCGCGAACTCGCGTCCGAGATGCTCGCCAAGGGTGCGGCCGGTCTTATGGGGGAGCGAGCACTTTGAGCCCCATCGCCGACCATCCGGCCGTCTCCGCATCAGGGCACGTCACCTTCCTCGGTGCCGGACCCGGGGATCCGGGTCTGCTGACACTCCGCGCCGTCGAGGCGCTCGCGGGGGCGGAGGTACTGATCGCCGAGCCTGATGTGCTCGAAATCGTACGCGGCCATGCGCGTGCGGGTGTGAGCACGCCTGAGCTGACGATTGTTGACGATGCGTCAACAGCCGCCGGTATCCCCGCGATCAGGGATGCCGTCAATCTTGTCATGGAGGCCGCGCGGGGCGGCAAGCGGGTCGTCCGTGCGGTGACCGGGGATCCCGGTCTCGACGGCGACACCGGCGCCGAGATGCTGGCGTGCGCCGCCGCGGGCATTCCCTTCGAGGTCGTGCCCGGTATCGCCGCCGCCGTGGGGGTGCCCGCCTACGCGGGCGTCCCGCTGCGGGACGCCCAGGGCACCGACGTCCGGTTCGTCGACAGCCGTACGGCCGGTGAGCGCTGCTGGACCGAACTCGGCGCGAGCGACGGCACGGTGGTCGTCTCGGCGACGCTCGACACGGTCGCCGCGACCGCGGGCGAGTTCGTCGCCGCGGGCCGCAAGCCGGACACGCCGATGACGGTCACCGTCGCCGGTACGACGACGCGGCAGCGCACCTGGTCCGCGACGCTCGGCACGATCGCGCTCACGCTGAAGCAGGCGAAGGTCCTGCCGTCGGCGTCCGGGCATCAGCCGGTCATAGCCGTGGTCGGGGAGCGCAGCGCGCCCGCGCAGCGCGACCAGCTCGCGTGGTTCGAGTCGAAGCAGCTGTTCGGCTGGAAGGTGCTCGTCCCGCGCACGAAAGAGCAGGCCGCCTCGCTCTCCGACCAGCTGCGGTCGTACGGCGCCGTACCGCACGAGGTCCCGACCATCGCGGTCGAACCGCCGCGTACGCCCCAGCAGATGGAGCGCGCGGTCAAGGGGCTCGTCACCGGGCGCTACGAGTGGATCGCCTTCACGTCCGTCAACGCGGTGAAGGCGGTCAGGGAGAAGTTCGAGGAGTACGGGCTCGACGCCCGTGCCTTCGCGGGGATCAAGGTCGCCGCTGTCGGCGAGCAGACCGCCGCCGCGCTGGTCGACTTCGGTGTCAAGCCGGACCTGGTGCCCAGCGGTGAGCAGTCCGCCGCCGGGCTGCTGGAGGACTGGCCGCCGTACGACCCGGTCTTCGACCCGATCGACCGGGTGTTCCTGCCGCGTGCCGACATCGCCACGGAGACGCTGGTCGCCGGGCTGATCGAGCTGGGCTGGGAGGTCGACGACGTCACGGCCTACCGGACCGTGCGCGCGTCGCCGCCGCCGGCCGAGACGCGGGAGGCCATCAAGGGCGGGGGCTTCGACGCGGTGATGTTCACCTCGTCGTCCACCGTGCGGAATCTGGTCGGCATCGCGGGCAAGCCGCACAACGTGACCGTCATCGCGTGCATCGGCCCCGCGACCGCCAAGACGGCGGAGGAGCACGGGCTGCGAGTGGACGTGCTGGCGCCGGAGCCTTCGGTGCACAAGCTGGCGGAGGCGCTGGCGGCGTTCGGCGCGGCGCGCCGGGAAGCGGCGCGGGACGCCGGAGAAACGGTCACCCGGCCGAGCGAACGGCGACCGGGTTCGAGGCGTCGGCGTACGACATGAGCGGTGGCCCCCCGGGGCGGGGGCACCCGTCCCGGGGAGTCGGCCGCGCGGCGTAGCGTGGAAGGGCACCGAACAACCGCCCTTTCCGGACTCATGAGGCGATTCACCATGACTGTGTACGGTTCCTTCCCCGGTACCCGGCCCCGTCGGCTGCGGACGAGCCCCGCGATGCGGCGCATGGTCGCCGAGACGCGGCTGCACCCGGCCGATCTGATCCTGCCCGCCTTCGTGCGGGAGGGTGTCGGCGAGCCCGTGGCCATCTCGGCCATGCCCGGGGTCGTCCAGCACAGCCTGGACACGCTGCGGAAGGCGGCCGTCGACGCCGTGTCGGCGGGTGTCTCGGGGATCATGCTGTTCGGGGTGCCGGAGGACGCGAAGAAGGACGCGCTCGGCACGGCCGGGACCGACCCGGAGGGAATCCTCCAGGTGGCGATCCGTGCGGTGCGCGAGGAGGTCGGCGACGACCTGGTGATCATGTCGGACCTCTGTCTGGACGAGTACACCGACCACGGCCACTGCGGGGTGCTCGACGCCGGTGGGCGCGTGGACAACGACGCGACGCTGGAGCGGTACCGGGAGATGGCCCAGGTACAGGCCGACGCCGGCGTGCACGTGGTGGGCACCAGCGGGATGATGGACGGCCAGGTCGGCGTCGTCCGGGACGCGCTGGACACCATCGGCAAGGAGGACGTGGCCGTCCTGGCGTACGCGGTGAAGTACTCGTCCGCGTTCTACGGCCCGTTCCGGGAGGCGGTCGGCTCCTCGCTGACGGGCGACCGCAAGACCTACCAGCAGGACCCGGCCAACTCCCGTGAGTCCCTCAGGGAGTTGGCGCTCGACCTCGAAGAGGGCGCGGACATGGTGATGGTGAAGCCGGCCGGGCCGTATCTGGACGTGCTGACGAAGGTCGCCGCCGAGGCGGACGTGCCCGTCGCCGCGTACCAGATCAGCGGTGAGTACGCGATGATCGAGGCGGCCGCGGAGAAGGGCTGGATCGACCGGGACAAGGCGATCCTGGAGAGCCTGACCGGGATCAAGCGGGCCGGAGCCGGGATGATCCTCACCTACTGGGCGACGGAGGTCGCGCGGGCGCTCTGAGGCGCCCGCGCGTCACCTGCTACCAGACCAGGGCGTCGGCCATCTCCGTCTGCCAGTAGGAGACCGACGCGCTGTCCGCGATCATCGTCCCCTTCGGGAGGGTGAGGTTCGCGGACGAGCCCACCGAGCCCTGGTTGCCGCGCCCCGCGAAGTGGACGCTGAGCTTGTACGCCGCGGTGGTCGGGGCCCCGTCGCCGCCGCCCAGCGCGATCGAGGCGTAGGCCGACTGGCCGGGCGTCAGGGTGACCACTGCCTGCGGCCTGCTGTCCTCGTTGATCTGGGTGACGGCCTGGGCCTCGTCGAAGCCGAGGAGGGGCGCGGAGTAGGCGTAGCAGTTGCCGCTGCCGGTGTTGGTGGCGGTCACCAGCAGGTGGTTGATGGGCCGGGCGACCTCGGTGACGGTGACCTTGGTGTTGTCCCCGGTGCAGGTGGTGGTCTTGGCCGTGGTGCTGCCCTTGCCGGCGCCGTTGTTGGCGCTGTCGTTGCCCGCGCTCTTGTCGCCGCCGCCGCTCTTGTTGTCGGCGCTGCCGCCGTTGCCGTTGTCCGCGCTCTGGTCGGCGGGCGGCTGCGGCTTGTCACTCGTCTTGGAGTCGGGCTCGTCCGTGGCCGCGACGGTGGAGTCGGGCTTCGGGGCGGAGCCGACCGCGTCCGAGGGCTGGCAGGCGGTGAGAGCGAGTGCGGCCACGAGAGCGGTGGTGGCGGCGGTGGCGGCGGAGCGGAAACGAAGGTTGCGCATGAGTGTGTGTCTCCCGTTGTCGTGGTGCGGTCAGTAGCGGTTGATGAGCACGAGCAGCACGGCCGTGCAGGTGATGAGTACGCAGACGGCGACGGCATCGACGAGGCTGTCGCGGGTTCGGGTTCGGATCGCTTCCCCCTCGTTCGGCGGGTGCTGCACTCACCTTGCGGGGCGGCTGGAACCGGCCGCAATCGACAGGGGACAATGGGGGAAGCTGGAACGCTAAGACGGCTGTGACCTGCGGGAACGATGTTTCCCTGGGACGCGTTCCTGGAACGGCCGCGCACTGTGGCACACGTACGTAGAGGGGAACTACGAGTGGCGACGACCGAGGCCAGGGCATTCGCCGAACTGCTCAGGGAGCTGAAGGACCGTTCGGGACGCAGCTACGGCGTGCTCGCCGCGAAGCTCCACGTCAGTACGTCCACGCTCCACCGCTACTGCAACGGGGACGCCGTGCCCGCCGACTTCTCGGCGGCCGAGCGGTTCGGGCGGCTGTGCGGGGCGACGGGTGAGGAGTTCGTGGAACTGCACCGGCGGTGGATCCTCGCCGACGAGGCGCGGCGGCGGTCGCGGGCGGCGGCGCCGTCCGCCCCCGCCGAGGCCCCGGTGGCTGTCCCCGAAGCCCTGGACGCCGAGTTGGCCGCGCCTGCTGAGGCCCCGGCGCCCGAACAGGGCCCGCCCGAAGGCGACATGACTCCGTCGCGACGCGGGAAGCGCCGGTACATCACTCTCGCCGCCGCGGCGGTCGTCGTGGCCGTCGCCGTACCCGCTCTTGTCTTCGGTCCCCTGAACGATCCGTCGACCGACCGTTCATCCGTCGCGTCCCAGGTCTCGGACGACGGTGCGCCGAAGTCGGCCCCGCCCTCGGCGTCGCCCTCCGGATCACCCTCCGCCGACAAGTCGTCCGCGCCCGAGGTCCGTCCCTCGGCCCGGGAGACCCCGAAGGACAAGGAGGGCGGCGGCGACGCCGGGAACGGGGAAAAGGAAGGGGCGGTCGGCGGGGTGCCGGTGACGGTGAGCACCAAGCCGTACGCCTTCGAGGACCCGTGCACACAGCACTATCTCGTGGACCGCCCCGAGACGGAGGTCCCCCCGCCTCCCAACGAGCCGGACGCGCCCGGTTGGGTGGCCGCGCTCGGTGCGGTCTCCAGCGACAGCCAGTTCATCGAACTGGCCATTCAGGGCACCGGGAGTGAGACCGTCGTGCTCCAGGACCTGAACGTCCGCGTGGTGTCGAGCGAGGCGCCGCTCGCGTGGAACGACTTCGCCACGGGTGTCGGCTGCGGCGGCGGCGTCACGACCAGGGCGTTCGGCGTCGACCTGGACGCGGGCCGCCCCGGCGTCGTACCGAAGGGCGGGCAGCGGGACTTCCCCTACAAGGTGAGCGAGTCCGACCCGGAGGTGTTCCACATCAGTGCGAACGCCTCGGCCCGCTACGTCAGTTGGTACCTGGAACTGGAGTGGTCCAGCGGCGAGCGGGAGGGCACGCTCCGCATTGACGACCAGGGGAAGCCGTTCCGTACGAGTGGCGCGGAGGGGCGGCCGGCGTTCCACTATCCGCTCGGCGGCGCCTCGAAGTGGGAGACGGCACCCGTGCAGGACCAGGGCCAGGTCCCTTAGGGCCTGTCCGGCGGATCGGCCCTAAGCGGTGTCCGCCGCCTCGGGCGCACCCGCTCCCTCGATCATGTGCGTCTCGCCGAAGATCGTGGCGTGTTCCAGGACGTCCTCGGCCGGGTCGTCGATCTGGCCGACCGAGACCAGCGTGAAGCCGCCGTTGTGCGAATTCGTGTGGGTCTCGTCCGCGGCCGCGTCGGCGGCGGGGAGCACCGCGGCCAGCACCGCCGCACTCAGCACAGTAAGAGCTCTTTTGTCCATCATGTCTATTTCGTTCCTCTGTTCGTGGTGTAACCCCTCGATCGATGTATCTGTCCTGCCGCTCAAAGGCCACGGCGGACACCGGGTATTCACGTGTTTGGCTCAGTCCCACCAGAACGTCCAGGCCGGCTGGCCCAGCACCTGATGTGTCGCGTATGCGGGCAGGGTCGTGTGGCGGCCCTGCTGGAGGTTGTCCGGGCAGAACGCGAAGTGCTCCGCCGCGACCGCCTCCGCCTCGGCCTGCGTCGTCGGCGGGGCGGCCACCGAGACCACCAACTGGTCGAAGGTGAGCGCCACCACCCGTATCCCGAACCGGTCCTCCCACGAGCGCAGCACCGCGCACAGCCGCGCCACGTCGTCCTCGTGGTTGACCGGGCCCGTCCAGCCGATCGCCGCAGGTATGTCCGCGCTGCGGCGGGCGGGCACCAGGGCGACCCGCGCGCCGTGCATCCAACTGCCCTCGTCGGTGAGGATGGAGGCGACCTCCGCCGCCTCCACGTCGGGATCGGTGGACGACTCCCGCGCGGGAGCCAGGCCCGGCCACTCCTCGTCCTCCGTCAGACGCTCCCAGGACTCGGCGAGGACGTCCTCCGGGTCGTGGTCACCCGGATACGACACCGACTCCGGGCTCAGCTCCCACTGCTCGGGCCACTCCTTGCGGTGACCGCCGTGAACGAGCAGCGGATGCAGCCCGGCCGTCCTGCGGGCGGGCAGCAGGCCGGCCCATGCCGTCGGGGCCGCCGGCTCGTCCGCGTACCAGAGGAGCGGTTCGTGCCAGGTCCCGTCGATGGTCGCGTCGACCAGCTTGCCGGGCGGCAGGTGGAGCCCGGCCGACCGCCCCGAGGGGTCGGTGGCCAGGGCGGGCAGGGGGTTGGGGAGCGTCGCCATGGAGGAGACCCTAAAGGCCGCCACTGACAACGGAGTTCAGGTTGTGGAACTTCCCTGGCCCGGTCCGGTGCCGGGCCCCGAGCCCGGTCCGGTACCCGCCCCCGTACTCAGCAGGTCGACGAGGCGGGAGAGGCCGTCCGCCGCGTGGCCTTCGGCCACCGCGCGGTCGAGCAGTGGCCGCACCGGGGCGAACAGCTCCGTGCTGACACCCTGCGCGGCGAATGTCTCCAGCAGGTTGGGGAACGCCGCCTGGTTGACGGCCAGGCTCGACACGTCCGTCAGATGCCGCCCCGAGTCGATCGCCGCCGCCCACGCGGGCGCCGAGCCGAGCATCGCGCCCACCCACGGCACCAGCAGCTCCGAGAACTCGGTGGCCGCGATGGCCTCCGTACGGACGAGGGCGTACGCCTGCATCACGCCCATGACCATCCCGTACATGCCGGTGAGCAGCGCCAGGTCGTACAGCGCGGCGAGGCCGGGGTCCTCGCCGACGTACCTCGTGCCGCCGAGGGCCGCGAACGTCTCCCGGTGCGCGTCGAAGACCTCCCGCGCGCCGCTGTAGAAGACGTACGCGTGCGGTCCGGCGATCATCTGCGGGACGGCCATGATCCCGCCGTCCAGGTAGTCGGCGCCCTCCTTGGCCGCCCAGACGGCGAGGTCGCGCGCCTGCTCGGGGGTGCCGTTGGTGAGGTTGGCGAGGGTTCGGCCGGTGAGCTGCCCGGCGAGCGGCCGGAGAACGGTGCGGACCGTGTCGTTCGTACTGAGGCAGACGACCACGAGTGGACTCGCGGCGACCGCCTCGGCGGCCGTGTCCACGGGAATGGCGCCCTGGGCGGCCAGCGGCCCGGTCTTGGCCGCCGATCTGTTCCAGACGGTGACCGGGTGCCCGGCCTTGAGGAACGCGGCGGCCAGGGCGGTGCCCATCATTCCGAGGCCGATGACGGAGACGGCGGGCTTGGGGCTGGGGGACATACGGGTGCTCCTCCGGGCGGTGCGAACGGGATCACTTCCGATCTTCGGCCGGAGGACTTCTGCCCACAAGTACCGACTAATTGGTGCGATACGCACCGGGAGGTAAGCAAGAGATACGGAAGTGTGTGCGAGAGGCGGGCCGGAGACGGAAGGATGGCAACTTCCAACTGGCGTACCAGAAGCCTCAGGAGCCCGACCTTGTCTTACGTGCACCATGTCGAGCGGTTCTACGGACTGCCCGCCTTCAACTTTCCGCGGTACGCCGACCCGGCGGACCTGCCACCCGCGGACGCGGTCGCCTGGCGTCTGGACCGGGAGCCGTACGACAACGAAGAGAGCGCGGAGGACTGCTGGAAGCGGTTCACCGAGTCGGTGGATCTGGCGAAGGTGCGGGCGATCATCTTCGGGCAGCCCTGGTACGACGGCGACGGGGGGCGGGGGACCGACGACCTGATCAGTCTTGCCCCCCGGCTGACCGGGCTCGAAGCGCTTTTCCTCGGCGATCTGGAGGACGAGCAGGCGATGATCTCCACGATCTACCTCGGTGATGTCGCGCCGGTCCTGGCGGCCTTCCCCCGGCTGAGGGAGCTGGACCTACGCGGTGGGGACGGCCTGGACTTCCCCGTCTCCGGTCACGAGGAACTGCGCGTCCTGCGCGTCGAGTCGGGCGGGCTGCCCCCGCACGCCGCGGAGCAGATAGCCGCCGCCCGACTGCCGTCGCTGGAACGTCTGGAACTGTGGCTCGGTGACGAGAACTACGGCGGCGGCGTCACGGTCGAGCAGCTCGCCCCGCTGTTCGCCGGGGAGGGCAAGCCCGCGCTGCGCCACCTCGGCCTCCAGAACAGTTTCATCCAGGACGAGTTGGCCGCGGCGTTCGCCTCCGCGCCGGTGGTTCCCCAACTCACCTCGCTGAGCCTGTCGATGGGCACGCTCTCCGACGAGGGCGTGGAGGCACTGCTCCAGGGGCAGCCCCTGACCCATTTGCGGGAACTCGATCTCTCCTTCCACTTCATCAGCCACGAGATGATGCTGCGGATCTGGACGGCCCTGGAGCCGGAGGGGGTCCGGGTGGATCTGACCATGAAGCACCAGCGTGAGCCGGACGACTGGGACGAGGACGGCCGCTACATCGCGGCGTCCGAATGAGCACCCGCCCCACCCACCCCCGTCGAAAGGCCACACCATGCCCCGCGAACCCAAACCCCATGCCCCCGAGTCCCAGGACCCGGACGACCACCTGATCGCCAGTAACTATCTGAACGGCAGGTACCCCTGGCGGGATCCCGCCGAGCAGGTGCCGTACGGGCGCGTGCTGCTCATCGCGGCCAAGCTGAAGTGGAGCCCCGCCGCCGTCGTGGTACGGCTGGGCGCACTGGGATACGCCGACATCCAGCGCTCCGAAGGCCCGCTGCCCGACGCCGTCGAGCCCGACGACGCCCTGCTGATCACGAGCGTGGACACGAGATTCGGCGTCACCCCGGTCGATATCGACAAGACCGTGTCCCTGCGGCAGATCATCGAATCGGCGGCCCGCGCGGAGCGTTCCCCGGCCGATGTCGCACGGCGCATGACCGCCTACGGCTACCAGGTCGGGACCGGCGCCCGGCCGCTGCCCGAGACCGCCAACCCCCGTGATGTCGCGCTGATCAGCACCAGCCGCCGGGGCGAATGGCTCGGCTGGGGCGACGAGGTGTCCGGGCACCATGCGCTCGGCGTGGCACAGGACTTGTCATGCAGCCCTCACTTCGCCGCCAAGCGGTTGGTCGAGCTCGGCCTGCGGCTGCCGTACACACCCGAGCCCGGGGACGAGCGGCTCCTCAAGTACGCCGACGTCCCCGGCGGCGGCTGGATCGGCCGCTGGGGGGCCGCGCCCGTCGCGCACATCCTCGCCGTCGCCCGCGACACGGGCCGCTCCCCGGCGGACATCATCGCCCGGCTGAGCGAACTGGGCTGCCAGCGGCCGGGCGGGAACGCGACTGACACCCCGGAGCCGGACGACCTGGTCCTCCTCAGCGAGAACCTCGACGGCCGGCTGCCCTGGCTGATGAAGAACGATGTCGTCGGCCTCCAGGTGCGGCACATCCTGCGCGCGGCCCTCGTCACGGGGCGGACCCCCGCACAGGTCGCCGAGAGGCTGGCCACGCTGGGCCACTGGCTGCACGAGAACGCGAACCTGCCCGAGACCGCCGACGAGGCGGACATCCGGCTGCTGGAGACGGTGACCCGCTCGTACCTGGACAACGTCCATCTGCAGGACGTGCTGCGCAGCGCGAGCCTGACGGGCCGCAGCCCGGCGGACGTCGCGGCACGGCTGACCGAACTCGGGTACCGGCTGCCGGACGAGGTGACGTACCCGGACGTACTGCCGGGCGTGCGCGACGCGTAGTGCGCGTTCCGCCCCCGGTCGCCGGACGGGCCCATGAGGCCGTCCGGCGACCGGGGGCGGGGCTAGAGCCGCTCGGGAGTACGGATGCCGAGCAGCGCCATGCCCTGGTGCAGCGTGCGGGCCGTGAGGTCGCACAGGAACAGGCGGTTCTCCGCGACCTCCTGCGGCGGCGCCGGCTTCACGACCGGGCACTCCGTGTAGAACGTCGTGAACAGCGACGCCAGTTGGTACAGATACGCCGTCAGCTTGTGCGGCTCGTACGCCGAAGCGGCCTCCGCCACGACCTCGCCGAACTGGTCCAGGTGGAGCCCCAGCGCCCGCTCGGCCGGGGCCAGTTCGAGCTCGGGACGGGCCACCGGCGTACGGTCACCGGCCTTGCCGAAGATCGACCGGGTCCGGGCGTACGCGTACTGGATGTACACGCTCGTGTCGCCGTGCAGCGACACCATCTGGTCCAGGTCGAACTTGTAGTCCCGCGACGCGGAGGTCGACAGGTCGGCGTACTTCACCGCGCCGATGCCCACCTCGGTGGCGCGCTCGACGATCTCGTCCTCCGTGAGACCGAGACCCTCACCCTTCTCCCGGACGACCGCCGACGCGCGCTCCACGGCCTCGTCCAGCAGGTCCACCAGCCGCACCGTCTCGCCCTCACGGGTCTTGAACGGCTTGCCGTCCTTACCGAGGACGGTGCCGAAGGCGAGCTGGACGGCGTGCACCTGGTCGTTCAGCCAGCCGGCCCGGCGGGCGGTCTCGAAGACCATCCTGAAGTGCAGCGACTGGCGGGCGTCCACCACGTACAGCAGGGTGTTCGCCTTCAGGTTCCCCACCCGGTCGCGGATCGCGGAGAGGTCGGTCGCCGCGTACCCGTAACCGCCGTTGCTCTTCTTGACGATCAGCGGCGTCGGATTGCCGTCGGGGCCCTTCACGTCGTCGAAGAAGACACAGAGCGCCCCGTCGGAGCGGACGGCGACGCCCGTCTCCTCAAGGATGCGGCAGGTCTCTTCGAGCATGTCGTTGTAGCCGGACTCGCCGACGACGTCCTCGTCCCGGATCTCCATGTCGAGCTTGTCGAAGACCGAGTGGAAGTAGATCTTCGACTCGTCGACGAACCGCTGCCACCGGGCGAGGGTCTCGGCGTCACCGGCCTGGAGCGCGACGACCCGGTCGCGGGCGCGCTCCTTGAACGCCTCGTCGGCGTCGAAGAGCGTGCGGGCGGCCTTGTAGAGACGGCCGAGGTTCGACATCGCCTCCTCGCCGGAGATCTCCTGCCCACCGCTGTGGTCCAACTCGTGCGGGTGCTCGATCAGATACTGGATGAGCATGCCGAACTGCGTGCCCCAGTCGCCGATGTGGTGGCGCCTGATCACGTTCTCGCCGGTGAACTCCAGGATCTCGACCATCGCGGCGCCGATCACGGCCGAGCGCAGATGGCCGACGTGCATCTCCTTGGCGACGTTGGGCTGCGCGTAGTCGATGACCGTCGTGCCGGGATCGGTGGCGAACGGGACGCCGAGGCGGTCGTCCGCGACCCGCGCGGCCAGCGTCTCGATGATCGCCCGGTCCGTGACGGTGATGTTGAGGAAGCCGGGGCCCGAGACCTCGACCTCCTTGACGACATCGCCGGTGGCCAGCGCGTCCACGACCTTGGCGGCCAGCTCGCGCGGGTTGCCCTTCAGCTTCTTGGCGAGCGCCAGCATCCCGTTGGCCTGGAAGTCCGCCCGGTCGCTACGTCGCAGCAGGGGGTCCGCGGCGCCGGCCTCCGGCAGGGCTGCCGAGAGGGCGTCCGCGATGCGCTGATCGACGGTCGAGGCGAGGGAAGTGACCGGGGCCATGGGCTGGGAGCCGTTCCTGTAGGCGTCGGGTTGACACGTGGTTCACGTGATGGGGCCATTCTCCCACGCGGTCACAAGGCGTTTTCGCATCGTCGGGCGACCTGGGACAATGGCCGTCGTCGCCGGTATCGCAGGCGTATCCCGCAGCGCGCAGCAGAAAGAAGGACGTGCCGACCGTGGCTCAGAGCACAGAGACCGACTGGGTCTCCCGTTTCGCGGACGATGTCATCGCCGAGTCGGAGCGACGTGCGCCTGGCAAACCGGTCGTCGTCGCCTCCGGCATCTCCCCCTCCGGCCCCATCCACCTGGGCAATCTCCGCGAGGTCATGACACCGCACCTCGTCGCCGACGAGATCCGCAGGCGCGGGTACGAGGTCAGGCACCTCATCTCGTGGGACGACTACGACCGGTACCGCAAGGTGCCGGCCGGGATCCCCGGCGTGGACAGCACCTGGGCCGAGCACATCGGCAAGCCCCTGACGTCCGTGCCCGCCCCGGCCGGGTCCGCGTACCCGAACTGGGCCGAGCACTTCAAGGCGCAGCTGATCGGGTCGCTGGCGGAGCTGGGCGTCGAGTACGACGGGATCAGCCAGACCGAGAAGTATCTGGCGGGGACCTACCGCGAGCAGATCCTGCACGCGATGAGGCACCGGGGCGAGATCGACGCGATCCTCGGCCGCTACCGGACGAAGGACAAGGCGGCGGGCGGCCCCGGCGCGGGAAAGAAGCCGCAGCAGAAGAAGGTCGACGAGGCCGAGCTGGAGGCCGCCGAGGGATCGGGCGCTGCCGACGAGGACGACGGCGCCGGGTCGGCCGGGTACTTCCCCTACAAGCCGTACTGCGGCAACGAGGGATGCGGCAAGGACCTGACCACCGTCACGGCGTACGACGACGAGACGACCGAGCTGACCTACGTCTGCCAGGACTGTGGCTTCGGCGAGACCGTACTGCTCAGCGAGTTCAACCGAGGCAAGCTGGTCTGGAAGATCGACTGGCCGATGCGCTGGGCGTACGAGGGCGTGATCTTCGAGCCGTCCGGTGTCGACCACCAGTCGCCCGGGTCGTCGTTCGTCGTCGGCGGGCAGATCGTGCGCGAGATCTTCGGCGGCGAACAGCCGATCGGGCCGATGTACGCGTTCGTGGGGATCTCCGGGATGGCGAAGATGTCGTCCTCCAAGGGAGGCGTGCCGACCCCGGCCGACGCGCTGCGGATCATGGAGGCGCCGCTGCTGCGCTGGCTGTACGCGCGGCGCAGGCCCAACCAGTCCTTCAAGATCGCCTTCGACCAGGAGATCCAGCGGCTGTACGACGAGTGGGACGCCCTGGAGCGCAAGATCGCGGACGGTTCGGTGCAGGCGGCCGACGCCGCCGCCTACTCGCGGGCCACGCGTACGGCGACCGGTGCGCTGCCGCGTACGCCGCACCCGCTGCCTTACCGCACGCTCGCGTCCGTCGTGGACATCACGGCGGGCGCCGAGGAGCAGACGCTGCGCATCCTCAGCGAGCTGGACCCGGCCGACCCGCTGACCTCGCTGGACGAGGCCCGGCCCCGGCTGGACAAGGCGGAGAACTGGATCACCACCCAGGTGCCTGCCGAGGCCCGGACGGTCGTGCGGGACGAGCCCGACCGGGAGCTGCTGGAGTCGCTGGACGAGCAGACGCGCGAGGGGCTGCGGCTGCTGCTGGCGGATCTGGACGCGCACTGGTCGCTCGACGGGCTCACGACGCTCGTCTACGGCGTGCCGAAGGTGCTGGCCGGGCTGGCGCCCGACGCGAAGCCGACGCCGGAGCTGAAGGCCGCGCAGCGGTCGTTCTTCGCGGTGCTCTACCGGCTGCTGGTGAGCAGGGACACCGGGCCGCGGCTGCCGACGCTGCTGCTGGCGGTGGGGGCGGACCGGGTGCGGACCCTGCTGGGGGGCTGAGGCGGGACCGGCCACCGGGTCTGCTGCCCGGTGGCCGTTCGTGCTGAGGGCGTGCTGAGGCGTGCCGCGGTTCAGGCGATGTGTTCGGCGTCCTGCGCGTCCAGTTGTTCCTGGTAGCGGCGCCTGAAGTCCTTCAGGTAGCCACGCAGGGAACTTTCGCTCAACGGGCCGCCGGTACGGCCCACCACGCCGTACAGGTCCTGCAAGTAGATCGCGAACTGGCGGGCGTTGGGCATGTCCTGGCGCTCGCTGACGTATCTCCGGAAGGCGTTGAAGTACGCCTCGTCACGGGACATGCCCTCGGGGAGACTGGGGACGGGGAGTTCTTCCGCCTCGGGCTCGGGCTCGAAGTCGGGCTCGAACTCGACCTGGGGCTGGGGGCCGAGGGGGCGGCGGGGCGGGAACTGCTGTGTCTGCTGGGCCGCCTGCTGCTGATGCTGATCCGGCTGTTCGGCTTGCGGCTGCTCGTCCTCGTACTGCTCGTACTGCTGCTGCTCGTACTGCTGTTGGTCATAGTGCTGCTGGTCGTACTGCTGGGGCTCGTACATGGGGTCGTACGAGCCCTGGTACGGGCCCTCAGGCGCCCGTTGGGCGTCGAACCAAGGGCTCTGGTGGACCGGGGCGCCACCGGTGTCCTGGGGCCGGGTTCCGTGCTCCCGCGCCCACTGCTCCTCCTTCTGGAGCTGGATCCACTCCTCTTCGGTGAGCTCGGGCTGCTGCTCCTGCTGGTTCTGAGGCTGCTGCTGCGCCTGGGGGAGTTCCGGTACGGCCGCCGCCGCGGGGACCGGCGCCGGCGGCAGCAGGGCGGGTTCGATGCCCGCCGCGGCGAGGCCGGCCGGGGCGGTGTCCGCGAGGGGGACGCCGTACTTCGCGAGGCGCAGCGGCATCATCGCCTCGATGGGCGCCTTGCGGCGCCAGTTGCGGCCGTAGCGCGCCTGGAGACGGGCCTGGTAGATGAGCCGGTCCTGTTCGAGCTGGATGATGTCCGCGTAACTGCGGATCTCCCACAGCTTCATCCGCCGCCACAGCTTGAACGTCGGTACGGGGGAGAGCAGCCAGCGGGTGAGGCGGACGCCCTCCATGTGCTTGTCGGCGGTGATGTCCGCGATCCGGCCGACCGCGTGGCGGGCCGCCTCGACGGAGACGACGAAGAGGATCGGGATCACCGCGTGCATGCCGACGCCGAGCGGGTCGGGCCAGGCCGCGGCGCCGTTGAAGGCGATGGTGGCGGCGGTGAGCAGCCACGCGGTCTGGCGCAGCAGCGGGAACGGGATCCGCAGCCAGGTCAGCAGGAGGTCGAGCGCCAGCAGGACGCAGATACCCGCGTCGATGCCGATCGGAAAGACGATGGAGAAGTTGCCGAAGCCCTTCTGCTCGGCGAGTTCGCGCACGGCCGCGTACGACCCCGCGAAACCGATCGCGGCGATGAGAACCGCGCCGGCGACGACGATGCCGATGAGTATTCGGTGCGTGCGAGTGAGCTGCATCGCGGCCACCCGTTGCCCCTCCCGTCCTGGATGTCTGGCGGGGCACAGCCTGGCACATGTGTACGGGTGCTGTGGCGCAGGGAGCCTTGCGCGGCCGGGAGTTGAGGCACGAACGGCCACGTGGTGGGCTGTTTGTCCTCAATCGCCGTACGCGCCCGGCGGTGCCGGGGCGCCCGTCCGGAACGGCCTACTCCGTCGCCGCGGGAACGGCCGCCACCGCTTCCTTCGTCGCCTTCGTCGCGCCCTTCACCAGGTCCGAGGCCGCGGGGGACCTCGCGCCCGCGTAACCCGCGCCGTTGTACGTGAGCGTGATCACCACGTTCTCGGAGCGTGCGACGACCGTCGCGTAGCCGAAGGACTCGCCCGTCTTCGTCACGCTGTAGGTGACCGCCGTCGCCTCGGTGCCGACGCCGGGGGCCGGGGCCGCCTTCATGTCCTTCGCGCCCTGGGTGGCGCGCGCGTTGGCGACCTCCTTCTTGTAGTAGTCCGCGGCGCGGTCCTGGCCCGAGCCGAGACCCTCCTCGGAGTCGTACCGCATCAGGGAGATGTCCAGCCAGCGGTACTGCGAGCCCTTGACGCCGTTGTCGTCCAGCCCGTTCCACGAGCAGCTGCCGCGCGTCGTGATGTCCGAGGACTTGCCCGCCGAGCCCGACTTGTCCTTCGCCTTGGGCACCAGGTCCGTGACCGTCTTCGCGGCGATCGACTTGCACGGGTCGGCCGGCAGCGTCGTGAACTTCGCGGGGGCGACCTTCGGCGCGGCCTTCGAGGTGGTGGCCGCGGGCTTGTCCGCGTCACCGCCGCCGTCGGAGCCGGACGAGCAGCCCGCGGCGACGATCATCACCGGGACGGCTGCGCAGGCGAGCATGCGTACGCGGGTGCGGGTGCGGGAGCGGCTGGGTCGCGGGGCTGATCGCTGCATGGTTCCTTCAGTGTTCCTTCAGTCGATAGTCGTACGGTCCGATCGGCCACGGTAGCCGCCCGGGGCACGACGCAGGGCCCCGGCGGCGGACTCGGCGCCGGGCGGGGGCCCGGCGGGAACGTGGCCCCGGCCCCTCGGCCCGCCCCTACTCGTTGAGCTGATCGGCCAGCTTCCGGGCCAGTCCCCGGGCCTTTTCCTGCAGTTCCTTGCTGTCGGGGACCGTCGTCGGATGGGCCGGCTGCTCCGCGTACCGCACCGTCACGACCACATTCGATGTGCGGAACACCACGCTGACCGTACGGCGCTTGGCGGCCGAACCGGACGGGGCGAAGACGTCGTCCACGAAGGCCGCGTCGCCGAGGTCGTCCAGCAGACGAGGCTGGAGCCCGGGGGGCGGAGTGGTCTTGGCGGGGGTGGTGGTCGTGCCGCTGTTGGGGGTCTTGCCGGCGGACGGGGAGCCGGACGGGGGCCCGGAGGGCTTCTCCGACGGTGATCCGGACGGGCTCGGTTCGCCCTCCGGCTCCTCGTCGACGGGAGGCGGCAGGGCCGCGCCGTCCTCCTTCTTCGCGTAGACCTCCTGCGCCTTGTCGGCGTCGCTCACCGCCGGGTCGTAGGACACGACGCGCTCGACGTCGATCACCAGGTGGTGCGAGGCGTCCGGGGAGTCGGCCGACCAGGAGCACCCGACGCGGCGGTCGGTGTCGTACGTCACGGCCGCCGTTCCCTTGAACACCTTCTCCTGCTGGTCCTCGGGGAGCCGGCCGGCACCCGGCAGCAGATCCCGCAGCGTGGCGCGGTCCACCGACCCGCACGGCTCACGCAGGGTGCGGTACTTGCCCGGAGGCGCTGTGGAGGTGGTGGGGACACCGGCCTTGGCGTCGATGTCGGAGCCGTCGCCGCCGGTACCGGAGGTGCATCCCGCGACGAGCGTCACGAGCAGCGCTGCCAGGCCGGGTACGTACGCCTTTCGCTGCACGGTCCCTGGGCTCCTTATCTACGCGATGTGGACATGAGTTCTAGTGGTCGCACTGGTGAGAACTACGCAGGTGCCGTGCTTGGTTCCTGGTTCCGCACACATGGCGAGTTCACGCGAAAAGGGTTTGCCGCCGCATGGCGTGCGGTGGACACAATGTCTACCTCACGCATTGCCGTGGATGCCGGTCCGCTGTCTGTTTTGGTGGTCCTGGATCCGGTTTTTGCTCTTTCAGACTTTCGGGGGAATCGAGGAACTATGTCGTACGTGGAAGTGCCGGGCGAGAAGGTCCCCATCCGTATGTGGACCGACCCCGCCTCGGTCGAGGACGTCGCGATGCAGCAGTTGCGGAACGTCGCGACGCTGCCCTGGATCAAGGGCCTCGCGGTCATGCCCGACGTCCACTTCGGCAAGGGCGCGACGGTCGGCTCGGTCATCGCGATGCAGGGCGCGGTCTGCCCGGCCGCGGTGGGGGTGGACATCGGCTGCGGCATGTCGGCGGTCAAGACGTCCCTGACGTCGAACGATCTCCCGGGCGATCTGTCCCGCCTCCGCTCCCGGATCGAGCAGGCCATTCCGGTGGGGCGGGGGATGCATGACGAACTGATCGAGCCCGACGGGGTCGGCGCGCGCTGGGACAACTTCTGGGAGCGGTTCGACGGGATCGCGGAATCGGTCAAATTCCGTCAGCAGCGTGCGGTCAGGCAGATGGGAACGCTCGGCGGGGGAAACCATTTTGTCGAATTCTGCCTGGATTCGACCGGTTCTGTCTGGCTGATGCTGCACTCCGGCTCCCGGAACATCGGCAACGAACTGGCGGACTTCCACATCGGTGTCGCGCGGGCCCTGCCGCACAACCAGGACCTGATCGACCGCGATCTCGCCGTCTTCGTCTCCGACACCCCGGAGATGGGGGCCTACCGCAACGACCTGTTCTGGGCGCAGGAGTACGCGAGTTACAACCGCGCCGTGATGATGGACCTCTTCAAGAACGTCGTCCGCAAGGAATTCAAGAAGGCGAAGGTCACCTTCGAGCCGGTCATCTCCTGCCACCACAACTACGTCTCCGAGGAGCGGTACGACGGCATGGACCTGCTGGTCACCCGGAAGGGCGCGATCCGTGCCGGCAGCGGTGACTACGGGATCATCCCCGGCTCCATGGGCACGGGGTCGTACATCGTGAAGGGTCTCGGCAACGAGGCGTCCTTCAACTCCGCCTCCCACGGAGCCGGCCGCAAGATGAGCCGGAACGCCGCCCGGCGGAAGTTCTCGGTGCGGGACCTTCAGGACCAGACGCGGGGCGTGGAGTGCCGTAAGGACTCCGGTGTCGTGGATGAGATCCCGGGCGCGTACAAGCCGATCGAGAAGGTCATCGAGCAGCAGAGGGACCTCGTCGAGGTGGTGGCGAAGCTCAAGCAGGTGGTGTGCGTCAAGGGCTGACGGGGGCGGTACGGGGGGGCGGTGCCGTGCTCGGCGGCACCGCCACTGCCGTGCTAGGGGCCGGCGGACCGGGTCGACGCCTCGTAGGCGCGTTGGGTCAGGCCGATTTCCGCGACGTTCTTCGTCAGTTCGAAGTTGAGCCAGCTCGCCACGTGGACCAGTTCGGTGTTCTCGCCCCACGGCAGACCCGCCGTCCGGTCCTTCGAGTCCAGGTCGGCGTCGGTGAGTTGGAGCAGTTCCGTGCGCCAGGAGTCCTTCAGGGAGTTCAGCCAGGCGGTCGTGGCCTCCGCCGTGCCCGGCCAGTGGATGGACTCGCGCGGTGGCGCTCCCCCGCCGAAGCAGTGGGTGAGGGTGGTGGTCCACCAGAAGCCGATGTGCCACGTGAGCCAGCCGATCGAGGTGCTGGGCACCGGGTCGGGCTCCGGGACCTGCCAGTCGGCGACCCAGCCGCCCACGGCGTCCGGGCGGACCGTCCAGCAGTCGGGGGACGGTTCCCAGAGGCATGCCCGGTCGTCCAGGTCCTTCAGGTAGTACTCGAACAGAGCCCAGGCCATGTCGAGTTGGCGGACCAGCAGGTCAACGCGGGGGACTGGCGTCGTCATGACGGCGAGCGTTCCACCGGGGCCGTCGGGCGGCAAACCATTTACCGGCGCGGGCGGCGCGCGCTCCGAGGCTCCGTACGCGGCCGGTGCGTGGTGTGGTGTTCACTGACGGAGTTCTGCCATTCGAGCCGGGAGACCCCACTCCGTGTCCGACCGACCCAATCTGCTCGCCGACTGCGAGAACTGCTTCGGGCTGTGCTGCGTCGCCCTGCCCTTCGCCGTGTCGGCGGACTTCGCCGCCGACAAGCGGGCCGGGGAGCCCTGCCCGAATCTGCGCACGGACTTCCGCTGCGGCATCCACACCCGCTTGCGCGACAAGGGCTTCCGGGGCTGCACGGTGTACGACTGCTTCGGCGCCGGCCAGCAGGTCTCGCAGGTCACCTTCGGCGGGAAGAGCTGGCGGGAGGACCCGGGCAGCGCGCGGTCGATGTACGCCGCGTTCCCCGTGATGCGCCAGCTGCACGAACTGCTCCGGTACCTCACCGACGCCCTGACGATGGAGCCCGCGCGGAGCCTGCACGGCGATCTGCGGGCCGCGCTCGACGCGACCGTGCGGCTGACGGAGAGCGACGCCGAGACACTGGTGGAGCTGGACGTGGCCGCCCACCGGGCCGGGGTGAACGAACTGCTGCTGCGCACCAGCGAACTCGTACGCGCCGGTGTCCGCGGCAAACGGAAGGAGCGCCGGGGCGCCGATCTGATGGGCGCCAAGCTCAAGGCCGCCGACCTGCGGGGGGCGAATCTGAGGGGCGCCTGTCTGATCGCCGCCGACCTGCGCGGAGCCGATCTGCGGACGGCCGATCTGATCGGCGCGGACTTCCGGGACGCGGACCTGCGGGGCGCCGATCTCACCGGCGCCCTGTTCCTCACCCAGCCCCAGCTCAACGCGGCGAGGGGCGACGCCGCGACCGTCCTGCCGGCCACACTGGCGCGCCCCTCGCACTGGTCGGCGGCCCCCGGCGGTTAGGGCGTGTGTGAAAGTCCCGTCCGGCTCACGGCGCCTGGCACGCGCGCTCGCGGCGTTGTCTTCAAGTCGCCCGAGTACGCCCCGCGGGCGGACGACGCTACTTTCACCGCACGCCCTGGCCGCGCCGTTCCGCCGTGTGCAGGGCGCGTGCCCGGGACATCGCGGCGGCGAAGTCGCGCTGGGTGTCGTCGGACCAGTGCAGCAGGTCGGCCAGGACGCGCGTGAGCGTTTCGCCGGGGCCCCGGCGCCAGCCGTCGCCGGAGAGGGTGTACGTCTCCAGCGCCGCGCTCGCGCGGCGGACGGCCGCGTCGAGGCGCGCGTCGTGGGGAACCCCGGGACCCGGGTCGGGCTCGTGCTCGGGGCCGTCGGTCATGAAAGCTCCCTGTGCACCTTGGTGTTGGAGGCCTGCGCCCGGGGACGGACCACCAGCAGGTCGATGTTCACGTGGTGGGGACGCGTGACCGCCCACGTGATGGTGTCGGCCACGTCGTCCGCGCTGAGCGGCTCGGCGACTCCCTCGTACACCTTCGCCGCCCGCGCGGTGTCCCCGCGGAAGCGCGTGGTGGCGAACCCCTCCGTCTTGACCATGCCGGGCGCCACCTCGATGACGCGGACCGGCGTGCCGACGATCTCCAGGCGCAGGGTCTCGGCCAGGACGTGCTCGGCGTGCTTGGCCGCGACGTAGCCGCCGCCGCCCTCGTACGTGGCGAAGCCGGCCGTCGAGGAGAGGATCACCACCGTGCCGTTGCCGCTCGCGGTGAGGGCGGGGAGCAGGGCCTGGGTGGTGTGGAGGGTGCCGATGACGTTCGTCTCGAACATCTGCCGCCAGTCGTCCGGGTCGCCGCTGGCGACCGGGTCGGCGCCGAGCGCGCCGCCCGCGTTGGCGACCAGCACGTCGACGGACGGCAGACGGCCGAGTTCGGCGGCGAAGGCGTCGACGGCCGCGCGGTCGGTGACGTCGAGGACATGGGCGGTGGCGGAGTGCCCGGCCGCGTTGATCTCGGCGGCCACCGCCTCGATGCGGTCCCTGCGGCGGGCGGTCAGAACGACGTGATGGCCCGCGGCCGCGAGTTGGCGGGCGGTGGCGGCTCCGATGCCGCTGCTCGCTCCGGTGACGACGGCGGTGGGGGTACCGGCGACGGTCATGGCGTGCTCCTCGCGCGTGTGGGCGACTGATCGACTTGTCTCGCCAGGATAGGCACGCGGAGCGGATCAGTGATTGCGCGGGGCATAGATCAGGACCGCCATGCCGACGAGGCAGATCAGCGCGCCGATGATGTCGTAGCGGTCGGGGCGGTAGCCGTCGGCGACCACGCCCCAGGCGATCGAACCGGCGACGAAGACGCCGCCGTACGCCGCGAGGATCCGGCCGAACTCGCCGTCCGGCTGGAGGGTGGCGACGAAGCCGTACAGACCGAGCGCGATCACCCCGGCGCCGATCCAGATCCAGCCCTTGTGTTCGCGTACGCCCTGCCAGACGAGCCAGGCACCGCCGATCTCGAAGAGGGCGGCGACGGCGAAGAGGGCGACGGAGCGGGCCACGAGCATGGGGACCAGGCTGCCATGCGGGTGGAAGACGTATCGACACAGTGACGGTTGGCCAGAAAGGGGGCGATCCGTCGATATCGTCAGATTATGGGAGCAATGCGTAAGGTGATGTTGGTGGTGTCGGCCGCGGCCGTGGCCGTGTCGTTGGGCGCGATGCCGGGCTCGGGCGTGGTGTCGGCCGCGGATTCCGGCACGCGTACGGGCTCGGGCGCGGGGCCGGGCGCGGGTGTGCTTGCTGGCCGGGCGCCGGTCGAGGCCGACGCCGCGCACCACGGGCACATCTCCCTGTGGGGCGGCCGCCTCGCCGTGCGGCTGTCGACCGGCAACCACGGCCCCTCGGACCTGGCCGGCGCGACCGCCCGGCTGGGCTTCTCCGTACCGCTGGCCTTCGGGCAGAAGCTGCCGGACGCCTGCCTGTGGGGCGGGAACCAGGTCGTGTACTGCCGGGCGGGCGCGTTGCGGGCGGACGGGCGGGACAGTGAAGTCCTGCTCGACCTGCGGACCGTCGGTGACCCCGCCGAGGTGTCCGTGGACATCGCCACCGTGTGGAACGGCGGCGCCGACGACGGCAACCCGGACAACGACAAGCACCACGTACTCGTCCCCGCCACCGGCGACCTGTACGTCTACTGAAGCCCGAGACCGGGGCCGAAGCCCGTCAACTACGCCGCCGCGCCGCCGAATTCACGTACGGCCTCGTTGACGATCGCCGCCAGGCGCGTGTGGTGCGCACCGCGCCAGTAGACCTTGCCGCAGTCCGTGCACTGCGCGAACACGTCGTACGTACGCTGCGTGCCCTCCTCCAGCCGCCCCTCGACCGCGTCCTTGTCGGCGGGGCCGAGCCGGCCGTTGCAGGCGGTGCAGCGCGTCCACGGGGCGAGCACGGGCGCGAACCGTTCCAGTACGTCCCGGAGCTGGTCCTCCGTGCGGTCGCTGTAGATGTACGCCCCCGCCCAGATCTCCCGGCGCCGCAGCAGCCCCCGGTCGCGCGAGAGCATGACGCGCCGCTCCTTCGCCGAGAGCGTGGCCAGCGCCGGATCGCCGATGTCCTCGCTCTCGTACGCCGCGTCGACGCCCAGCAGCCGCATCCGGCGCGCGAGGGTGCCGAGGTGGACGTCGAGGAGGAAACGCAGCGGCGCCCCCGGTACGCGCTGGGGCCGGACCACCGCCCGTACCTCCACCGACTCGCCCGCCGCCGGGATGTGCGACGTGGCCACCGGGCGTCCGTCCACCAGGAGTTGACCGGCCTCGGTGAGCGGGACGCCGAGGGATTCGACGACATGGCCGAGCGTGGACGAGCCGTCCGTGGCCACGGTCGTACGCCCGCCGCGCCGCCCGGCCGGGACGAAGACGTGCAGCTCAGGGGCGAAGGTGAGGTGGATCTCCGGTCCGTTCACCTCGTCAGCATGACACCGGGCCGGGAGGCGGGCCAGAGCTTTCCGCGCGGGCCGGGCACGGGATCCGCTTCACTCCGCTTCGAGGTCGAGCCGCCACTCGTTGCACCGCATCGTGTGGCCGACCGGATATTCGAAGTCGCTCTCCCCGAGCAGTTCGAAGCCCACCTTGCGGCACACCGCGTTCGACGCTCCGTTGCCGACCGACGGGAACGCCATCAGAAAGCGGTGCTTGCGCTCCGCCCGCGCCCGCTCCACCACCACCCTCGTCGCGGCGGCGGCCAGCCCGCGCCCCTGGAACTCGCCGAGCACGCCCCAGCCCGTCTCGTACACGTCCTGCCCCCGCCAGGTGCTCTCCCAGAAACCGGTGTTCCCCACCGCCTCACCGCCCGGCAGCAGGACGATCCGGAACATCCGCCCCTTGCCCGTCCGGTCGGCGCTCAGCGTGACGTACCTCAGATGCCTGGCCAGCAGCTGTTCCCCGGTCTCGGGGCCGCCGAGATGCTCCATCAGCTCAGGCGCGTTCGCGGCGTGCAGGAGCCCGAGATCCCCCTCCGACCATGGCTCCAGCCGCACCTGGGGTGATTTCATTTCCATGGAACCGACTGTAGATCGAGGTACTGACAACGGAGCTGGAGGTGCGGTCGCGTGAGCTACACCGGTGTCTGGTCGGTCGGCGCCGTACCCGACGCCGAGGTCGTCGCCCTGCCGCGCAGGTTCGCCCATCTCGACGAGACCTGGACCGTCCCGGACGGCTGCGCCGACGATCTGCGCTGGTGGCTGGGCGGCGGTGACCGCGAGCCGTACTTCACACCGGAACCGACCCCTGCCGCCCACCGCTTCGCCGCGTTCGCGCGTGGCGGCGGTCCCACCGCGCCCGCCGTGGCCGCCATGAAGGACGCGGCGACGGATCTGCTGCGTCACGCGGCTGCCCGGGGGAGCGATCCGGACGGGCTGTTCGTCGAGGCCGTCCGGAAGGGGGAGCCCGCGACCGCGCTCCACCACGGCCTCGGAGCCGAGGCGTCGGCCCGGCTCCCGGGCTGGTTCGGGGACTTCCTCCTCACCGCCGACGAGGTGCGGGCCGTGCTCCCGGGTGCCGAGTCCGTGCTGGCCGTGACGGGAGGACGTCGTACGGAGGTGCTGGCGCGCGTCGACGCGTGGGTGTACGCCATGACGGACGCGCCGGAGGGGGAGTTCGACACGGCCGGACTACTGGCCGGACCGCTGCGGGTGCTCCGGTACGCCGCCGCGCACGGCCTGGGCGTGGTCGCCGCGACCGAGACCTACTGATCCGGGCGGACGGCAGGGAGGTCCGGAGGGACCCCCGGGCTCCGCCGGCCTACTGGACCGCGGGCGTACGCCGTCGGCGGCACGCCCACCGTCGCCGTGAAGTCCCGCACCAGATGCGCCTGGTCGCTGTAGCCCAACTCGGCGGCCAGCCCGGCCCAGTCGAGCTCCTCGTCCGCCTCGGCGCGCTCCAGCGCCTCGTGGATACGGTGCCGGAGGATGACCCACTTCGGTCCGACCCCCACGTACGTGGCGAGCAGCCGCTGCGACGAGCGCGCCGAGATGCCTGCCGCCGACGCCAGTTCCGCCGCCCGCCGGATCGTAAAATCCTCACCGACCAGGCCGACCACCCTCATCGCCTCGTCCGCCCGCGGGTCCGGCCGCGCGCCCAGACCCAGCAGATACGTGTCGAGCGCGGCGACCCGCGCGTCCTCCTCAGGAGGATCCAGGATCGCGGCGACGACGTCCGCGTCCGTCGCGGGCAGCACCTCGGCGATCGGCACCCGCCGCCCCGACCACTCGGACACGGGCCGCGCGTGGCGCGTTCGGTCCGGAGGGGGGGAAGTGTGCGGCGGCCGTACGTGTCGTACGAGTCGTGCGATCCGTACGAGCCGCCGTCGGACCGGCTCCGGATGCCGGAGTGCGAGTGCGCGCACTCCGGCACCGGAATCCGTCCCCCGTTTTCCGTGGTCCGATCCTGTCACCCGCCGGGCCGCGCGCGCACTGCCGGATCCCGGCAATCTTTACGCGTCCTTAATGCCGGGTGCCGTCGCCGAATCGGGCTCTGACAAGCTGGATGGCACCCGCGTTAAGAACGCGTCAGGACAGATCAGGAAGCCGGGTGCCCGGATGGCGGATCAGACGACAGGCCGGACCACGGACCAGGGACCCTTCCAGGAGTACCTGACCGGCTACGACCGGATTCTCTCCGACGTCTCGGTGACCGGTCGCCGCCTCACCCGCGACGAACTCGACTCGCGCCGCGCACTGGGCGAGCAGGCCGCCGAGGCCGGGCACGGCCTGCGGGCCCTCGTCAGCCGGCATCTGACCGCCACCCGCGCCGCCTGGCCCGTCTCGTCGGCGAGCGCGGCGTCCGCCGACAGTGTCCTCGCCGCCGTCGAGCAGGCCGTCGACGCGTTCGCCGAGGGGTACGAGCGGGCCCAGCGGATCGCCGTACGCCGCGAGGAGGCGTCCCGGCGCGAGTTCATCGACGACCTGCTGCACGGACGCAGCGACCTGGGCAGGCTCGCCGAGAGGGCCGGACGGTTCGGGCTCCAGCTCTCCCACGCGCACGCGGTGGCCGTGGCCGTCGGGGAGGCCGCGTACGCGGAGACGGACCCCGCCGCCCGGAACGTCGAACTCGCCCTCGTCTCCCGCTTCGGCGACCGCCGCATCCTGCTGACCACCAAGGACGGGCGGCTCATCTGCGTCGCGCCGGCCGACCAGGGGGACGTCCTCACCTACTTCGCGAAGCAGGCCCACGCGGCGACGGACGGCGGGCGGGTCGCCATCGGGCGCGCGCACCCGGGGGCGGGCGGGGTGGTGCAGTCGTACGAGGAAGCCCTCAACGCGCACGACCTCGCCGACCGGATGGGGCTGGAGGAGCCGGTGCTCCGCGCGGACGATCTGCTGGTCTACCCGGTGCTGAGCCGGGACCGGGAGGCGCTGACCGATCTCGTACGCAGCGCGCTCGGCCCTCTTGAGGAGGCGCGCGGCGGAGCTCGACCGCTGCTGGACACGTTGACGGCGTACTTCGACGCGGGGTGTGTGGCCGCGCAGGCGGCGCGGCGGCTCAATCTGAGCGTGCGCGCGCTGACGTACCGGCTGGAGCGCATACACAAACTCACCGGGTCGGACCCGGCGGAGCCGTTGCACCGTTACACGCTCCAGACGGCCGTGATCGGCGCGCGGCTGCTGGACTGGCCGGCGAAGGACTTCTGAGCATTCCGGCCCGCGCGTGCCCCAGGCACTATGGAGGGGCCCACGGTCCAGGGCCTCGTACGGCGAACTCCGCTGGATCAAGGGAAGGAGTGACGTCAGTCACTCTTGGTGACCGTTCTGGGCACTCCCATTCCATTTGCCATTCCTTTACCATGATTCCGTCCCTCCTGGCCGATCACGGCGGGGACACCCGACCGACCAAGAAGGAAGCAGCAGTTCCACGATGGAGCCTCCTAGTACCAGCCGTGCCAGTTCCTCTCCACGACAGCAGACCGGCGGAGCGGGGGTGGCACGGTGACCGAGATCTTGCTTCTCCTGATCGCCCTCGGGCTGACCCTCGCCTGTGCCGTCTTCGTGGCCGCCGAGTTCTCCCTGACCACCGTCGAGCGCGACAGCCTGGAGCGCGCCGCCGCCGCCGGTGAGCGCGGCGCCGAAGGCGCCCTGAAGGCCGTCCGACGCCTCACGTTCCAGTTGTCCGGCGCGCAGCTGGGCATCACCGTCACCTCCCTGGTCATCGGCATGCTCGCCGAGCCGTCCATGGCCGTGCTGCTGCGCGGGCCGCTGGTGGCCGTCGGCCTCGGCTCGGCCGCCTCGGTCGTGGCCACGATTCTGGGCGTCGTGATCTCCACGGTCGTGCTGATGGTCATCGGCGAGCTGGTCCCCAAGAACTGGGCGATCTCGCGGCCGCTGGCCGTCGCCAAGGTCGTCGCGGGCCCGCAGCGCGGCTTCACCGCCGCCTTCGGCCCGCTCATCCGGCATCTGAACAGCACGGCGAATCGTTTTGTCCGGCGGATGGGCCTGGAGCCCACCGACGAGCTGGCCTCCGCCCGTACCCCGGACGAGCTGATCTCGCTGGCCAGGCACTCCGCCGCCGAGGGTGCGCTGGAGCAGGACTCGGCCGAGCTGTTCGTACGGACACTGCGCCTCGGCGAGCTGACCGCCGAGAACGTGATGACGCCCCGTATCGACGTCCAGGCGCTGGAGGCCGGCGCGACAGCGGCCGACGCGGCCAACCTCACGTACGCCACCGGCCTCTCCCGCTTCCCCGTCTACCGCGACACCCTGGACGAGGTGATCGGCACGGTCCATATCCGTGACGTCCTCGCCCTGGATCCGGAGCGGCGCGCCCGGGTGTCCGTCACCGAGCTGGCCAGCGAGCCGCTGCTGGTGCCCGACACCCTGACCGCCGACCGGCTGCTGGACCGGCTGCGCGCCTCGCGCACGATGGCCGTCGTCATCGACGAGTACGGCGGCACGGCCGGTGTGGCCACCATGGAGGACATCGTCGAGGAGGTCGTCGGCGAGGTACGCGACGAGCACGACCCCGTCGAGACCCCCGACCTGCTGCCCGCGCCGCCGAACGCGGCCGGGCTCGCGACCTGGGAGGCGGACGGCAGCGTACGGATCGACGAGCTGGCGCGGATCGGGCTGGTCGCCCCGGAGGGACCGTACGAGACCGTCGCCGGACTCGTCGCGGCCCGCCTGGCGCGCATCCCCGTCGAGGGTGACACCGTCGAGCTGGACGGGTGGCGGCTGGATGTCCTGGACATCGAGCACCACCGCGCGGACCGCGTGCGCGTCACCGAGCCGGCGCGCGCCCTCGCGGCCGGGACGGACGCGGAGCCGGACCCGGTCTCCGGGCGGCTGCCCAGGCCCGGAACGGCCCGCGGGCTTCCCGCACACGACACCGACAACCCCTCGCGCCAGTACGCCGGAGACGCCCGATGACCACCCTGCAACTCGTCATCGGCGCACTGACGCTGCTGACCAACGCCTTTTTCGTCGGCGCCGAGTTCGCCCTCATCGCCGTCCGCCGTAGCCAGATCGAGCCGCACGCCCGCAAGGGCGACAAGCGGGCGCACACGGTGCTGTACGGGCTGGAGCACCTGTCGGCCATGATGGCCACGGCCCAGCTCGGCATCACCGTCTCCTCGCTGGTCCTCGGCGCCGTGGCCGAACCGGCCATCGCGCACCTGCTGGAGCCCGGCTTCGAGGCGGCGCGGGTGCCCGAGGCCCTGGTGCACCCGATCGCGTTCGTGATCGCGCTGACCGTTGCCACGTATCTGCACATGCTGTTCGGCGAGATGGTCCCGAAGAACATCGCGCTCGCCGCGCCCAGCAGGACGGCGCTCCTGCTCGGTCCGCCGCTGGTCGCGCTGACGCGCGCGCTGCGTCCGCTGATCTTCGGCATCAACGCGTTCGCCAACGTCCTGCTCCGGCTGATCAAGGTGGAGCCCAAGAACGAGGTCGCCGCCGTCTTCAACGACGACGAACTCGCCCGTATGGTCGCCGTCTCCAGCGAGGCGGGGCTGCTCTCACCGGCCGACGGCGAGCGGCTGCGGGACGCGCTTGAGCTGGGTACCCGCCCGGTCGGCGAACTCCTCGTACCGCTGCGCCGGATGGTCACCGTCGACCACCGGGTGACGCCCGAACAGCTGGAGCGGATCGCCTCGTCGGCCGGCTTCTCGCGGATACCGGTCACCGGGCCCGCCGGTGCCGTCCTGGGCTATCTGCACATCAAGGACACCCTCGGTGTCGCCGACCGGACCAAGCCGTTTCCGCGCGCGACCCTGCACGCGGTGACGCGGGTCCGGATCGACACCCCGCTGGACGACACGCTCACCGCGCTGCGGGCGGCCGACAGCCATCTCGCGGCCGTGACGGGCGAGGCGGGCACGGTGCTGGGCTTCGTGACCATGGAGGACGTGCTCGGTGAACTGGTGGGACCGGCCGCGGCGGCGTGACCCCGCGCCCTTCGCCGGCGGGTGCTCGGGGTGCTCACGGGCCCTCAGGGGCCCTCAGGGTCAACCACTTTGCAGGGGACGGCCGCTGCGCAGATTCCAGCGGCCGTTCCGCCCGCTCAACTCCGTGACCGTCAGCGGCTGTACGTCGATACGCCAGAACACCTGCATCGGCGCGCCGATCGCGTGCACAATCAGCGCGCGTACGACATCGGGCTCGGCCACGGCGAGGACGCGCGCCGATTCGCGGCGCGCGTCGACGCCCAGCGCGTCGAGCCAGTGGCCGAGCCGGCTGTGCAGCGCCTTCAGCGACTCCCCGCCGTGCGGCGACGCCGTCGGGTCGGCCAGCCAGGCGGCGACCGCCTGCGGCTCGGTGGCGCTGACCTCGTCCAGCCGCTTCCCGCGCCAGCGGCCCATCGCGCAGGTGCGCAGTTCGGGCAGGGGCTCCGCGACCAGGCCGAGCGCCTCGGCCGTCTGACGGCAGCGCACCGAGGGGGACGCGAACACCCGGTCCGCGGTGGCCCGCTGTTCGGCGACGGCGTGCGCGCCCCGTACGGCCTCGGCCTGGCGCAGCCCGGTCGCGTCCAGCGGACCGTCGGCGAAACGCGCCTCGCGCAAGGCGGTGCTGAGCGCCGGTGAGATCAACGTCACGCGTGTGGTCATCGGGCTCTCCAGGGTCGTACGTTCACGGGACGCCGCCCGCGCCGCTCAACTCCCGCGCCGGCCCGGGGCCGGGGCGAGGGACGAGTGCCCTCTTGGCCCACCTGCCCGATCGCGGTACGTTCACGTCGATATCACGACGGCAAGACGGAAGTCCGGTGAGATTCCGGCACGGTCGCGCCACTGTATGCCGAGCAGCCACCGCGTACGCGCGGCGAGGAGGCCCGGTGAGTCAGACCCGATGGTCGTCGTGCGAGCTCCACTGAACGGGACGCGAGTTCCCAAGGAGGTTGTGCCGTGGCTGAGTCCATTGCGCCCCCGGCCGTTTCTTCACCCGCCGGATCAGCGATATCGCCCCTGACTCCCTTGCCCCTGCGGGCGGTTCTGCCCTGGGCTGTCTTCGTGGGCACGCTGATGCTGGTGCTGCTGTACTTCGTCGGTGCCGAACAGGGCGCGACGTCGGTGTTCTCCGGGGCGGGGGTGCACGAGTGGGTGCACGACGGCCGTCATCTGCTCGGCTTCCCCTGCCACTGATCTCACGGACGGAGGCCACCCTCGGAGAACATCGCCATGCAAACGTCCACCGTCAGAACCCTTCTGGTCCGCGGCATGATCGCGGGCGTCGTCGCCGGACTGCTCGCCTTCGCGCTCGCCTACGTGGTGGGGGAGCCGTCCATCGACTCCTCCATCGCCCTGGAGGAGTCGCAGTCCGCGCCGGCGCATGAGCACGACGGCGCGTCCGGCGCGTCCGACGCGTCCGACGCGTCCGACGCGGCGGGTGCGCCTGCCGCGCCCGCCGAGGAAGAGGAGGAACTGGTCACGCGGCCGGTCCAGTCGACCTTCGGTCTCGCGACCGGCGTCCTCGTCTACGGCGTGGCCCTGGGCGGCATCGCCTCCCTGGCCTTCGCCATCTGTCTGGGCCGGGTCGGCCGGCTCCGCCCCCGGGCGACGGCCGCACTGGTCGCGGGCGCCGCCTTCACCACCGTCTATCTGGTGCCGTTCCTCAAATACCCCGCGACGCCACCCGCCGTGGGCAATCCCGACACCATCGGCAAGCGCACGACGCTCTTCTTCCTGATGATCGCGCTCAGCGTGCTGGTCGCCGTCATCGCCGTCATCGCCGGACGGCGGCTCGCGCCGGCGCTCGGCAACTGGAACGCGACCGTCGCCGCGGGCGGCGGCTATGTGGTGGTCATGGCCCTGGCCTGTCTGCTGCTGCCCGCCAACACCGACGCGGTCAAGGAGACCTTCCCGGCCGCGCTGCTCTGGGAGTTCAGGCTGGCCTCCCTGGGCGTGCAGGCGCTGCTGTGGACAGCCTTCGGGCTGATCTTCGGCGCGCTGGCGGAGCGCGTACTGCGTCCCGTGGACGCTCAGGCGGACGGGCGGGGGCCGGAGGCCGTAACGGGTGCGCCGGCCGCACGCGCCGGCTGACGCGCGGAGGAGCCCGGGGGAGACCCGAGGAAGACGACAGGTCGCTCTCACGACTCGCGCCCGGCAGGATTCCTGCCGGGCGCAAGTCATGTATGGGCCATCCGTGTATGAGATCCGTTAACCGCACCGATCCAGCCGTATGGGACCCGTCAACGTCACTCGTGTTCCGGAGAAAAGAGGCTTTCCTCTAGAGGTCCATGATTTCCCGACCTTTTCAGGAGCTCGCGATGGCCGATCTGGCCTTCGTCGTCACCACGATCGTGTTGTTCGCGCTGGTGGCTTTCGTTGCCAAGGGGGTGACGAAGCTGTGACCGCGGAGAACGTTGTCGGTCTCGTCATCGCTGTTGTTCTGCTGGGCTATCTCGTCCTCGCCCTTCTGTTCCCGGAGAGGTTCTGAGCCCTGATGAGCCCCGTCCTTGCCGGTGTGCTTCAGCTGCTCGCGCTGATGGTGGCGCTGGCCCTGGCATACCGACCGCTCGGCGACTACATGGCCGGTGTCTATTCCTCCCCGAAGCATCTGCGGGTCGAGAAATGGATCTACCGGGCTGTGGGCGCCAATCCCGCCACCGAGATGCGCTGGCCCGCCTATCTGCGCGGTGTCCTCGGTTTCTCGCTGGTGAGTGTGCTGTTCCTGTACGCGATGCAGCGGGTCCAGGGCAGTCTGCCCGGGTCGCTGGGTTTCTCCTCGATCGACCCGGACCAGGCGTTCAACACCGCGGTCTCGTTCGTGTCCAACACCAACTGGCAGTCGTACTACGGCGAGCAGGCCATGGGCCATGTGGTGCAGACCGGCGGGCTGGCGGTGCAGAACTTCCTGTCCGCCGCCGTGGGTATGGCCGTGGCGGTCGCGCTGGTGCGGGGCTTCGCCCGGCACCGCACGGGTGAGCTGGGGAACTTCTGGGCGGATCTGGTGCGGGGCACCGTCCGTATCCTGCTGCCGATCGCGGTGGTCGGAGCCGTACTCCTGGTCGCCTGCGGGGCGATCCAGAACTTCGCGGGGATCCATGAGGTCGGCCAGTTCACGGGCGGCGCCCAGCAGTGGAACGGCGGCGCGGTCGCCTCGCAGGAGGCGATCAAGGAGCTGGGCACCAACGGCGGCGGGTACTTCAACGCCAACTCCGCCCATCCGTTCGAGAATCCCAACGGGCTGTCGAACCTGCTGGAGATCTTCCTGATCCTGCTGATTCCGCTGTCGCTGACGCGGACGTTCGGGCGGATGGCGGGGAGTGTGAAGCAGGGGTACGCGATCCTCGCGGCGATGGTGACGATCTGGATCGTGTTCACCGCGCTGATGATGTGGACGGAGTTCCATCACGGCGGGCCGGCGTTCGATCTGGCCGGGGGTGCGACGGAGGGCAAGGAGACCCGCTTCGGAATCGGCGCGTCGTCAATCTTCTCCGTAGCGACGACCCTCACCTCCACGGGTGCGGTGAATTCGTTCCTCTCCTCGTACACCGGCTTCGGCGGCGGTATCGCCATGCTCGGTATGCAACTGGGTGAGATCGCGCCGGGTGGTGTGGGGTCGGGGCTGTACGGGATTCTGATCATGGCGGTCATCGCGGTGTTCCTCGCCGGGCTGATGGTCGGGCGGACACCGGAGTACCTGGGCAAGAAGATCGGCACGAGGGAAATCAAATTCGCCGCGTGCTACATCCTCATCACCCCGGCACTGGTGCTGTGTTTCACCGCTGTCGCGATGGCGATGGACACCCCCGCGAATTCGATGACGAACAGCGGTGCGCACGGGTTCTCGGAGATTCTGTACGCGTATACGTCGGGTGCGAACAACAACGGTTCGGCTTTCGCCGGGCTGAACGCGGACACGCAGTGGTTCAACACCTCGATCGGTATCGCGATGCTCCTGGGGCGTTTCCTGCCGATGGTGTTCGTCCTGGCCCTGGCCGGTTCGCTGGCCGAACAGAAACCGGTACCGATGACCGCGGGCACCCTGCGTACCGACAAACCGCTCTTCAGCGGGCTCCTCGTCGGCACGATCATGATCGTCGCCGGTCTGACCTACTTCCCCGCCCTCGCGCTGGGACCGCTCGCCGAAGGACTCGCGTCATGAGCACCTCCACTTCCACCTCCGCGCCCGACCCGGGCCCCGGCTCCGGCTCGGGGCTCGGTCCCTCGCGGGCCCCGCACTCGGACGTGCCGACCTCGCACCGTCCGCAGGACGGCCGTGTCGGCGGGGGTCTGTTCGACCCCAAGCAGCTGCTGAAGTCGTTCCCCGACGCGCTGCGGAAGCTCGACCCGCGGGTGATGGTCAAATCACCGGTGATGTTCGTGGTCGAGGTCGGCTCGGTCCTCACCACCGCGCTGGCGATCTCCGACCCCGGCGACTGGTTCGGCTGGGCCATCACCGCCTGGCTGTGGCTGACCACGATCTTCGCCAACCTCGCCGAAGCCGTCGCCGAAGGCCGCGGCAAGGCCCAGGCCGACACCCTGCGCAAGGCCAAGACCGACTCCGTCGCCCGCCGCCTCACCGGTCCCGGCGAGGAACACGTCCCGGGCACCGACCTGCGCATCGGCGACCTCGTCGTGTGCGAGGCCGGCGACATCATCCCCGGAGACGGCGACGTCGTCGAAGGCGTCGCCTCCGTCGACGAATCCGCCATCACCGGCGAATCGGCTCCCGTCATCCGGGAGTCGGGCGGTGACCGCAGCGCGGTCACCGGCGGCACGAAGGTCCTCTCCGACCGGATCGTCGTCAAGATCACGACGAAGCCCGGCGAGACGTTCATCGACCGCATGATCGCCCTGGTCGAAGGCGCGGCCCGGCAGAAGACCCCCAACGAGATCGCGCTGAACATCCTCCTCGCGTCCCTCACCATCGTCTTCCTCCTCGCCGTGGTGACCCTCCAGCCGTTCGCGATCTACGCCGGCGCCGAGCAGTCGATGATCGTGCTCACCGCACTCCTCGTCTGTCTCATCCCCACCACGATCGGCGCACTCCTCTCCGCGATCGGTATCGCGGGCATGGACCGCCTCGTCCAGCGCAACGTCCTGGCCATGTCCGGACGCGCCGTCGAAGCGGCGGGCGACGTCTCGACACTGCTCCTCGACAAGACCGGCACCATCACCCTCGGCAACCGCCAAGCGGCGGCCTTCCTCCCCGTCGAAGGCGTCACCGCCGTCGAGCTGGCGGATGCCGCGCAGCTTTCCTCGCTGGCCGACGAGACACCCGAAGGCCGCTCCGTCGTCGTACTCGCCAAGCAGACCTACGACCTGAGGGAGCGCGCGCAGGGCGAACTCACCGGCGCGGAATGGGTGCCGTTCACGGCGCAGACCCGTATGTCGGGTGTCGACATCGTGGAGGACGGAGCCGCGCGCAAGGTCCGTAAGGGCGCGGCCGGTTCGGTCGTCGCGTGGGTCGAGGAGCACGGCGGCCGGGTAGCGCCGGACGCGCACATCCTGACCGACCGCATCTCGCAGGACGGTGGTACGCCGCTGCTCGTCGCTGTTCAGGACGGGCAGGGGGCGCGGGTTCTGGGTGTGATCCATCTGAAGGATGTGGTGAAGGAGGGGATGCGGGAGCGGTTCGAGGAGCTGCGCCGGATGGGCATCAAGACCGTGATGATCACCGGTGACAACCCGCTGACCGCGCGTGCGATCGCGGAGGAGGCCGGTGTCGACGACTTCCTCGCCGAGGCCACCCCCGAGGACAAGATGGCCCTCATCCGCCGTGAGCAGGCCGGCGGGAAACTCGTCGCGATGACCGGCGACGGCACCAACGACGCCCCCGCACTGGCCCAGGCCGACGTGGGTGTCGCGATGAACACCGGTACCTCGGCCGCGAAAGAGGCCGGGAACATGGTCGACCTCGACTCCAACCCCACCAAACTCATCGAGATCGTCGAGATCGGCAAACAGCTCCTCATCACCCGCGGTGCGCTGACGACGTTCTCCATCGCCAACGACGTCGCGAAATACTTCGCGATCATCCCCGCCATGTTCGCCGTCGTCTATCCGGGCCTGGACAAGCTCAACATCATGAACCTGTCCTCCCCCGAGTCCGCGATCCTCTCCGCCGTCATCTTCAACGCCCTCATCATCATCGCCCTCGTGCCCCTGGCCCTGCGCGGTGTGCGCTACCGCCCCATGAGCGCCGACCGGATGCTGCGCCGCAACCTCGGCCTCTACGGCGTCGGCGGCCTCATCGCCCCCTTCGCCGGCATCAAACTCATCGACCTCCTCATCTCCCTCATCCCCGGAATCGGCTGACGCCCATGAACACCACCGCCAGAAGCACCGCCCGCCTCCTCGGCGCCGGCCTGCGCGCCCTGCTCGTCCTGAGCATCATCTGCGGCGTGATCTACCCCCTCGCCGTCATGGGCATCGGCCAGGGCCTCTTCCACCACCAGGCCAACGGCTCCGAAATCAAAGCGGACGGCAAGACCGTCGGGTCCTCCCTCATCGGCCAGCGCTACGACCTGCCCCTCAAAGACGGCCAGGAGACCCCCGAGCCCGACCTGAAGTGGTTCCAGCCGCGCCCGTCGAACGGGCTCGGCACCAACAGCGTCAACACCCAGTACCAACTCATCCTCTCCGGCGCCACCAACCGCGCCGGCGACAACGAAGAACTCATCCAGTGGATCAAGGACGCCAAAGCCGCCGTCGTCAAGGACAACTCCGTCGACGGCCACACGATCAAGCCGTCCGACGTCCCCCCGGACGCGGTCACCTCCTCCGGCTCCGGCCTGGACCCGGCGATCTCCCCCGAGTACGCCGACATCCAGGTCAACCGCGTCGCGAAACTCAACAACCTCGACGTCGCGCAGGTACAGAAACTCGTCAACGACCATACGGACGGCCGCATCCTCGGCTTCATCGGCGAACCACGAGTCAACGTCCTCGAACTCAACATCGCACTGAAGGCACTTGAGGCGAAGTAGCGGGCGACGGGGGCACGGCCCGACATGTGTGATGCCCGCCGGAATCCGGCGGGCATCACACATGTCCGGGGCTCGGCCGGGTCAGAAGGGCAGCCGCCCGCGGGTGCGCCGTCCGGCGGACCCGCTGCGGCCGACCGCGCGGGAACTGCTGCTGAAGGGCTTGCGCAGGAGCCTGCCGAGCGCGCCAGGAGCCTTGCCCGTGGCCTGTCCGCCGGCTCCCAGGGTGCGCTGAGCGCCACGTTGTGGGTGGCGCGACAGACGGGGGAGCAGGAAGGCGAGCACCAGGAGTACTGCGCAGACGGCAACGATGCCGACGATCATCATGTGCGGACTCCTTGCGTAGGGTTCATGGCCTTCATGGCCCACAGGCGCCGGGAGCGCCGTTGTGGTTCGGGTACCCCCGGGTTGTCCGCATACGCGGTGCGATGGCCCTGGCCGCTGTTGCCGGTTACTCTGCATCTCCGTTGATCCGAAGATTCGTTGAACCGGTTGACTGCCGCGGGGGGCAGGGGATGCGGCGAGCGCTGCTGCTGTTCGTCTTCACGGGACTGCTGGTGCTGTCGTCGTTCGGCGCCGCCGACAAGGCTTCGGCCGCCGCGCCGGAGGCCGAGGACAGTTGCCTGTCGGGGCAGTTGAAGACCGCGCGGGTCACCACCTCGGTGCGCCTCAAGCACGACGGCGAGGACTACACCAAGGCGGAGACCGATCTCGTGGTCCAGGTGCCGAAGACCTGGAGGCTCGCGCGGAATCTGCTGCTGAACGGGGACACCGAGCGCTACCGGTCCGCCATGCGGTGTGTGCTGCGCTACCCGGACGACCCCTATCCGTACCGCGACACGGAGGCGCGCCCCTGGCCGCCCAAGGTGACGGTCGAGGCGAAGTGGATCACGGTACGGCAGCGGGCCGTCACGTACGTGTACGACCGGCGCGACCGGGACTTCGGCCCCTGGCGCATCACCGTGGGGAAGCGATTCTGGACGCTGGCCCTGGTGCATCCGCCAGCCCTCGGCAAGGCGTGGTGGCGGGAGATCACGGTCGACCTCGGCGGGCGCGCGGCGCGCACCATGTCCCCGACCCCGACCAAGGGAACCACCACCCGTCTGACCTGGGTCCGGGCCAAGGCCGGCGGCGAGCCGCCCGAGGTACGGATCGCCGTCCAGCCACCGGCGATGAAGGCCCTGATAACGGGGTGGGGCGAGAAGCCCTGGTACCTGGTGCCGTCCGTGACCTGGCTGGCCTGGGAACTCGCCGTCTTCCCCGTCGTGTTGCTCCTGGTGCGCAGACTCCGCCGTACACCGGCGTCTCCTCCGCGGACGCCCGCCGAGGAGGCCGCCCCGGCGTCGTCCCGGGAGACGGCCGACGAGAGGAGCGCCCGGCGCGATCTCCTGCTCTGGGCGTTCGTCGCGTTCGCCGTGGCGCTGGTCTACGAAGTCGACGACGTGGCCCCCAGCCTCGCCGGCGACTACGGGGTGCTCGACTGGTGGCCGGAGCACCGGACCGCCATCCATTTTGGGCTCGCCGCGTGCGGTGGCGCGGTCTTCTGTCTGTTCGGCCTGTACGGCTTCTTCGGCCGGCTCCGGATCGCCGCGCTGTCGGCCGTCCTGGTCGCCACGGCGTACCCGGTGGTCATGGCGGGCGCGCCGCACTGGTTCGGGCTGCCCGCCGGTTTCTGGCTCGACGAGAACGACATCGCCGACATCGAACGCCTCCGGTACACGGGCGGGTTCCTCTGGCTCGCGCTCGCGTGCTGCTGTGTCGCCTTCGTCTGGCTGGTGGGCACGGCGTCGGCGGTACGGCGGCTACGAACCGGTCCTGGTGATCTGCCGGGGAGGCCCCGACAGGCCCGCTCGCTCTGGTGGTTGCTCGTTCTCTCCGCGGTCACGGCTGTCGCGATCGTGGCTCTGGCCGTATGGGCCAAGCAGAACTCGTGGGAGCAGGAGGCCTGGCTCAGCATCGGTCCGGGCGACGAGTTCTACGACCGCTGGCATCTCGCGCACCTCTACAACTCGACGGCCTGGTTCCCCTCCGACTGGCCGGACACGTTCTCCGTCTGGGCGGTCTGGCTCATCCGTAACGGGATACTCATCGCCGTACTCGCCGCCCGGTCCAAAGCTCCCGGCGCCTCTCCGGTCTCGCCGCCCCTGCCGGAGAAGCTGATCCTGACCGTGCTGTTCCTGACCTCGGTGGTGCCGATTCCGGGCTGGTACGTGGGTGTGCCCGCGTCCTTGCTGGACCTGCCGCTGATCGTGCTCGCCGGGTTCCTCCTCCTCGACCTGGGGCGCCGCCGCTCGGTGCTGTCCCAGGAACTGCGGGCGGGGACGCCGCTGCGCGAGGTGATACGGGAGCCCGACCGTCCGTGGCTGATCGACTCCGCGCGCAAGTACCGCGACCTCCACCTGCAACTGCGCCGCTGGGAGCAGGGCGACCAGGAAGGAGAACGGACCGAACTGGAGGCCAGGCTCGACGACTTGCACCGCTGGAACCCCGCAGACACCACCTCCCCGCACGTCGGCAAGGCCCTGCCCGACTCGGTGGACGCGATCGAACTCATCCTGGCGTGGGGCCCGCGCGACACCTGGTTCAGCAACGCCTGCCGGGCCGCGTTCTTCGCCGCGGTCATCGCGCTGCCGGCCACCGCGATCTCCTTCTGGGCGAACCATGTACGCGGGCCGCTGTGGGGCAACGTACCCAGGGACCAGTTCGGGGTGCTCACCCTCGTCCAGTCCGTGATCGGCACGGAGGTGATCTGGGCGGCGGCGGGTTTCGTCCTCGGCGCGCTGTGGCGCGTCCTGCCCGGCCGCCGGGGCCCGGCGAAGGCCCTGGGCCTCTCCCTCGTGTACGCGACCCCGGTCGGCCTGTACTGGATCATCAGCCGGGCGGTCGAACAGCCCTCCGGCACCTGGGCACTTGATGTGGCGCTGACCCTGCTGGTCCTCACGACGACGGGCGTGGCGATGGACATCGACACGTTCCGCAAGGAGGGCCACTACTGGCCCACGAAGGCGGCGCTGCTGCTCTCGATCTACCAACTCCGCACGGCCTCGGTCCAACTGGCCTTCTTCGTGGCCCAGGTGGTGGCCCTGGTGGGCGTCTGGCAACAGCTGAAGGGCAACGACCCGATGGTCCTGATCGAACCGCAGACCCCCACGGGCACGCAGGGCGGGCCGTCGACGGAGGACTCGCCATGAGGAGTCGTCCGGCGGCCCTTCGGCCGCCGGGCATCGACGATCAGGAGATACCGCGTGAACAAGAAACCCCCTGCCGCGTCCTGCGTGGAGAGCGGTGCGCCGGCCCCGCGTCGGCTCTACAGCCCCGAGGCCGTCGTCATCATCGTGATCGTCGTCATGGCCGCGGTCCTGGTCGCGTTCGCGGGCCTGCCCATCATGGACGTACTGCAACTGCTCGCCGGGGCGGGCCTGGTGGCCGTCATCGTCGTCGCCCTCGGCAGGGCGGCTCCCGCGAAAGGGCTCCGTATCGCCGTACGGGCCCTGCTGACTCCCGGCCCGACCGTCTGAGGGCGGCGCGGCCGTGGGGCGCCCTCAGAAGCCCATCGTCACCGACAACAGGGCCTTGCGCGGTCTGGCGCAGTGGCTGCGCGATCAGCGAAGACGCGCGGGACTGAGCTATCGCGACCTCGCATTCCGGGCGGGGGTGCACGCCACCACGCTCCAGCGCACGGCGTCGGCTTCGAGCGTCCCGACGCTCTCCGCCGTACGCGCCTACGCCCGCGCCTGCGACGCGTCCCCCGAGGACGCCAAGCTCCTCTGGAAGCGGGCCAGATACGAGGCGACCCGCTCGGCCCGGGGCGGGCGCGCGTCGCCCGCCCCGTCCCCGGGCCTGGTACGTGACTTCGCCGACCTGAGCGCCGGGCTGCGGGAGCTGTACGAGAAGGCCGGCTCACCCTCGCTGCGGACGATGGAGGAACGGGGCGGCGAGTACGGCGCGCTGCCCCGCAGCACGGCCCACCGGATCGTCAACCGCCAGGCGATGCCGCACAACCCGGCCCAGTTCCAGGCGTTCCTGCGGGCGTGCGAGGTCCCGGACGCGGACCGCCGCGCGTGGGAGGACGCGTGGAGCCGCGCCTGGCGCCACCACAAGCAGGGGGAGACCACCGACAGTCTCTACACCGTTCACGACAATCCACGCGCATCCGACGGTTACCTCACGAACCTCGTCCCGCTCACCCTGAGCGACGCGGTCACCCCGGTCGGCCTGCCACGACGCGTCCGCCAGAACAGCCTCTACGGCGTACGGGCGGCGGCCTGGGACGAAGCGGTGGAGGTCCGCTTCGCCCCACCCCGCACCCGCAACGGACCCCGGCTCGGCCAGCCCGCGCCCTCGTTGCCGGGCGCGCGGAACGCGGGGTGAGTCCGCCGGCCTTGACCGCCAGGGGCTACCAGCCGTGCTCCGCCAGCGCGCCGACCCCCGCCAGGTATCCGAGCAGCCCCTCCTTGGGGTACTCGATGATGTCCTCAGGCAGTTCATGAACGCTGAACCACTGAAGCCCCAGGCATTTCGCCGGCTCTCTGTTGACGGGTTCCCCGGCCCACTCGGTGGCCTCGAAGAAGAATCCGACCCGCTCCACGGTCTCGCTCTGCCGGTGGTGGACGACATGCACCAGCCGCAGATGGGCGGGGTCCGACCTCGACGCCGGTCTCCTCCAGCAACTCCCGAGCGGCGCCGGCACTCATGGGCTCGCCCTGATCGAGTTTGCCGGACGGCATGTGCCAGCGGCCGTAGCCGTACGGGCCTCCGCGCTGCGAGAAGAGGAGCTTGTCTCCGTCGCGGAGGAGGACGTGCGTGTCGATGACGGGTTGTGCGGGGTGCGGATTCATGGTTCCTGGGGGGTGATTGGTGGTGGTGGGGCGACTGACGTTACCGATGGATGGGGGATCGCGTCGGCGATTGAGGCCGCGACCTCCGTTGGAGTGGCGTCGTCGGTGTTCACGATCAGCACCTTCACTCTTGCCGTCATGAGGGTCTGAGCGGTCTCGTCGTACAGGTCGACTTCGCGGCTGGGTGCGGTCGGGTCGAAATGGAAGCGGTTACGGGGGCCACGTGCGGCTATCCGTTGGGCGATGAGGCCGGGGGGCGCGGTCAGGATGACGGCGAGGTCCGGAATCAGGACGTGCGCGTTCAGGTCGAGCAGGAACTTCACTGGCACGCCGTCGAGTTGCTGCATGACGAGAGTCGAGGCGAGGTACCGGTCGCAGATGACGGTGTCGCCCATGCGGAGCCGGGGCTCGATCTCGTGCTCGATGTGTTCGTACCGATCGGCGGCGACCAGGCAGGCAAGGGCGTGTCCGCCAATGTGGCTGAAGTGCTCGCGGATGCAGGCGCCGAGGGCACTGGTGGTGGGTTCCACGGTCCGGTGGACGGCCTGGCCCCGTCCGGCCAGTTCCCCGGTCAGCGCGCGGACGGTGGTGGTCTTCCCGACGCCGCTGGGGCCGTCGAGGGGGATGTCCTCGTGGGTCTCGCCGGGGAAGCCGAGGATGAAGTACCCCTCACTCCGATGCCGTGTTCGACAAGGCGGCGGGTCACGCGTTCGGTCATCTCGGCGTCGATCCGCTTGTCCATCGCGCTCAGGATGCGGTCGCTTCCCGATTCGATTCCGAGGGCCACTTCCCGGAGCCCGTTGTTGACGAGCAGTTCGAGTCCGGTGTTGTCGAGCCGGTCCAGGACGTTGATGCGTCCGGTGGCGTCCCATACGTACCGTTCGCCGATGCGATGCCGGGTGAAGGCCGCCATCTGGGTGGTGATGACGCGGGAAACGCCGAGGAAGAGGTCGTCGACGAACCGGAAGGCCGTGACGCCGTACTCGTCGTGCAGCAGGTCGAGTTCGCCGATGATGTCGTCGGGCTCGCGAACTCGGATCGTGACGTCGGGGTTGGCGCTGACGGCGGCCCCGCAGAAGGTGCAGTTGTAGGGGCAGCCCCTGGAACCGACGATGTTGGCTTCCAGGTGCCCGGTGCGGGCGGCCCGTGTCAGGAAGTCGGCACCGCGACTCCTCGCGAGTCGGCGGTCGGCCTCGGTGGGCGCGGCCCGGTAGGGATCCTGAGGCAGGAATGCGCGATTGACGTACGGCAGGGCGTTGATGTCGGGGCCAAGCAGGTGCGCACTTGTTCTACCGACCGGGATCCCTGCCGCACGCGTCCCGAGAAGGCGGTCACGCCACAGGACACCGGGCAAGTCACGCCGGCGTTCTTCGTCCTCCAGGAGTGCGGCAACGCGCAGTTCACCCTCGCCGAGCACGAGCGCTCGCAGGTTGGCCATGCGCGGGTCGGCCAGAACACGGTCCGGCATGGCCTTGGCGTGGTGGCCGCCGGCCATGAGCGCGATGTCCGGGGCGAGGCCGCCCGCGATACGGGCGGACATCTCGTAGGTCGGGGCGAGCAGGTTCATCGCCGCCCACCGGGGCTGCGCGGTGTTGACGAGTTTCGCTGTCTCCGCGATGCCGAGACCGTGGGCTTCGGCATCGAGGACGCCTACGTTGAAACCGCCGACCTCTTTCGCGTACGTGGCGATGTACGCCATGCCCAGTACGGGCAGCGTGTAGTCGTTGGTCCGGGGCCGTTTCTCGTAGTCGCGCAGCGGCGCGTTCACGAACAGCGCGTCGAGCGTGCGGGTCGGATCGGCACCGTTGATCAGCGGTAACCGCGGCATGGGTCCTCCAGGTCAGCGGGCATGGGAGCCCCAGGTGAGTGTGGAGAGCGTCAGGGTGTGCAGGGCGGTGCGGTCAGGGCCGGCCATGGCCGCCCACATCGGGCCGAACGCCTTGTCCTTCTTGCCGGGCCAGGCGTGGCCGGGCGCGATCTGCGCGGCCCATGTGCGCACGGCGAGATCGTCGTGCGGGTAGATGCTGTAGTCGCCGGTGTAGTCGGCCGCGGCGGCGGCCGCGGTCCAGGGTCCGATGCGCGGGACACTCGTGAGCGCCGCGACCAGGTCACGGGAGTCCATACGCCCCCAGTGGGCGTGATGCCGCTCGTAGTGGGTGGCGGCGGCCCGCAGGACGCCGCGGTGGAACATGGCCCCGACCTCCGTGAACTGTTCGTCATCCAGTTCCAGAACCCGCGCGGCGGTGGGGGCGACGGGCAGCTCACCCGTGGTGCTTTCAACGGTGGTGCCGAACGTGCCGCACCACGCCCGGTACAGCTTGCGGGCTTGCCCGGCGCGTACGACCTGACGCAGGATCGCGGTGGTGATGGCGTCCCACAGCCAGGGATTGGCCAGCCGCAGCGTGGGGCCGAGATCATCAAGTCCCGCTTTGAGTTCGTCGGGGACGCTGCCGGGCAGACAAGAAGGATCCGTGGTGACGAACACCGGCTTCGCGTCCTCGGCACCCTGCACGCACCTCATCTGCAGTCCCTCCTGATCCCACGACAGAACCCAGACACCCGAAGCCGTACGAACGGCTCGTACGCGGGCGCCGGCCCCCGTCTCGATCCAGGCGGGGTGATCGGTCGTCAGAACGCCGGGCATGAACTGCTCCTCATGGTGCGTGCGATTGGTGCGCCGTAGCCTCTCGCGTTTGACCGGGGAAAGAGGCCATTCCCGACAGAGAGGAAAGGAGGCGTTGGGCTTCCGGCAGGCCGATCGGGCTCAGCGTCAGAGCGGCGTCCCGGTCGCAGCGGACGCAGTCGTGATGGAAGTACAGATCGAGGAACCCGCCGCCGGTGGCTGCTTTGAAGGCGGCGCCGAGTCGGCGCATGACCTGCTGTGCCTCGGGCCATTCCTCCAGGTTCCGCTCGACTTTCTGCGCTGGTGCGCCCAGGAGGCGTGCGAGCCGGTCGGCGGTGGTGACGGTGACGTCGCCCAGGTCGACCCTGCCTCGCTCCACCGAGAGGCCGGGGATGTCGAGACCGTGCTCACGCAACGCGGCACGTAGGGCGTCGGCGGTCTCGTGGACGGGTGTTGTGTAGTGGGTGTGCGCGTCATCGGTCGAGGTGCCCATGGAATCTCCGGGGAGTACGTGAGTGATTGAGGGCTGACCACGTGGGGTGGTGCTCAACCCCGAATGGCGATGGCGGCGGTCAGGGCGAGGAGGAGGCCTGTGACGCTGAGGTAGGTGTAGAGGCCGTGGACCAGTACGGGGTGTTCCCGGCGAATGGCTTTGAGCGCGGCGAGAGCGGTCCTGGCGTGGGAACGGGTCCGGAAGCCGAGGTCCGCCCGCTCGGGCTTCGTGGTACGCGGACGGGAAGCGGGCCTGTGGCTCACGACGGGGCGACCGGCTCCGCCGTCTGCCAACGGCGCAGGGAGTCCAACAGAAGTCGCAGCAATTCGGTGTCAGTCTTCGGGACGTGCTCGGTGACGCCACAGCTATGCGCGGACTCGCCGCCGCCGGTTGCGGAAGGGGCGCTGGGAGCGAGGGCAAACGTCGGACGCCCGTCGCGATGGGCCATCAGACCGTCACCGCTCCGACCGGAACCGTGCACCACGTGCAGGTCCCCTTGCGGCCCCAGTCACGGGCGAAGTACGTGACGAGCCGCATGCCGCGCCCGCCCTCGTCCTCCGGACCCGCCTCCCGTACCTCCGGGCTGCCGGACGAGTGATCGTCGACTTCGATCAGCGCTTCACCGTCGGTGTCACAAGTGATCCGGAACGACACCGAGTTGGCGTCGCCGTGGATGATCGCGTTGGTCACGATCTCGCTGACCAGCAGTTGCACCGTACCGATGGTGTCGCGGTCCCTGACGCCGGCTTCACCGAGCACGGCGGCCGTGACGCGGCGCGCGACCTCCACATGCCTCGACTGTGCGTCGAACGACATCACCGCGTGCGCAGTCCTCATCGGCCGTCTCCAAGTCGCCGTCTTGTCAACCTCCGGGTTGGTGTCGGGAGGAACCGGTAAGCGCCGGTGGGGGAAGGCAGCAGCACACTGTGCCAGTGGCGTCAGAGACACGGAATTCCCTCCGGGATCCTGGAACCTGGGGGCTTCGGGAGCCCAGGTCAGGTGATGTACCTCGCGCCCTCTCGTCGTGGGCGGTCAGTCGGAGAACCAGTTGACCGCGATGAGTCGTCACGCAATCAGGTCACAGTGATTACCCAACGTGGGTAATCTGCAATGTGGCTGACCAACCGCCGGACTCGATCGCCCAGTACGGCAGAGGAGCGCGCTGTGCCCGAACCCCAGCCTCAAGGGCTCCCGTCAGAACTACTCACGAGCCCCGAGTGGCAACGTGCCTGTCAGCAGCGTGACTTCGCGAGCGTGTTCCGCCTCGTGAAGGTGAAGGCCGGTATTTACCCGTCTCGTGTGGCTGCTTTGTGCGGCATGACTCCGAGCCGCGTCGGGGAGATCATGTCGGGGCGTCGCAGGCTCGCTCACATCGACGTCATTGAGCGGGTCGCGGATGGACTTCGCATCCCCGGCGCCATGCTCGGCCTTGCTCATCGACCCTGGGAAATTCCTCCGCCGGCCACAACTGCGCAGTCTCCCCAACGGCGTTCGGCCCAGAGAACCGCGACTGCCGCCTGGCTCCGAGCAGGACAGCAGCGAAGCCGAACCTCGCGAGGTACTGGACGAGTTGCTCACGCTCGCCGACGGCAGAGTGACACGATCGACGCTTCTCGCCCTCAGATCATCAGTTGAGGACTACTGGCGCCGTGACGACGAGCACGGCGGCGCATCCATGCGCCCGGCGGTCGTGGGACACCTTCGATACGTGACACAGATGATGGACAGCGTCCCTGGCCCCCTGCGCCGCGATCTTCAGTCGCTCGCCGCCGAACTCGCCCGCCTCGCCGGATGGGCGTACTTCGACGCCCGCCAGTACAGCACCGCGCGCTCCCACTTCACCCAAGCCCTGCGGCTCTCGCACGGGCAGGACGACTATCTCTTCATGGCCAATGTTCTGTCCTGCCTGAGTCTGCAGGCCACGTACGACGGACAGCCCTCGGACGCGGTGGCGCTGGCCTGCAAGGCCCAGGACGCCGCCCGAACCGCAGGTGGGCAGCCGCTGGTGATGTCGATGCTCCACATGCGCGAAGCCTTCGCGCATGCCACGCTCCGCGACGCCGCCTCCTGCCACCAAGCCATCGGGCGTTCTCGCGACGCGTACGAGCAAGCCCGCGGGCGGGAAGGCGAGGCGCCTTCCTGGGTCCGCTACTTCGACGAGACCAAACTGATCGTCGACACAGGTATCGCTCTCGCCAAGCTGGGCGAGTCCGAACGCGCCGAGCCGTTGATCGCCGAGGGCCTTCGACGGGAAACCCGCGCGCAGCAACGCGGCCGTGCCTTCCACGCCTTCTGGCTTGCCACCGCCCAACTCCAACAGGGCCGGCTGGAGGACGCTTGCGACAGCGCCGGGCTTGCACTGGACCTCAGCGCGTCCCTCGATTCGCCCCGAGTAGCAGGCCACGTCAGGGAGTTCCACCAGCGCCTCGCCCCGTACGGGCGCGAGACGCCGGTGATCGTGTTCGAGCAGCGCCTGCGCGTAGCGGTCGGTTAACCAGCGGCGCTGGTGGCCTCATCGAGCAGGAGGTACAGCAACCCGACCAGGCTGCCGCTGCTGACCACTTCGCGGCGGTCGATCATGCCGCGAATTTCCGAGAGTGGGATCCATTCGATGCGGTCCGTCTCGTTCAGCTCGGTCGGCGGGCACGCGTAGGTGGCGGCGTCGGCGCGGAAGACGTGATGCTCCGAGTCGGTGATGCCGTTGGCCGGCTGCGCGTACACCAGAGGCTTCAGGGACTCCACCCGCCATCCGGTCTCCTCCTCCACCTCCCGCGCCGCCGCTTCTTCGGGGGTCTCGTCGGCCTCGATCAGACCCATCGGCAGTTCCCAGCCCCACGTGTCCGTGATGAACCGGTGGCGCCACATCATCAGCACCCGCCTCTGCTCGTCCACCACCGCGGCGACGGCGAGATGCCGCATGCGGACCACGTGATGCTCCCAGCGTCGGCCGTCCGGCTGCTGGACCTCCACGAGCCACAGGTTGACCCACGGGTTGCTGTAAATCTGACGCTCACCATGAACCGTCCACCGCATGAGCCGACTCCCTTTCGCTTCCGTGCCCCCAAGAATGTCACTTGGACGAGAAGTCGTCCGCCCATCGACGACTTCGGGCCGGTGCTCGCGAAATGCTGACGCGGTGAGCGACGTTCATGTGCCCTGAAAGCGTACTGGTGGGCTGGCGGACCATCTGAAAGACACCCGGGACGCCCACGCGAGGAGAAGGACGTCCGTAGTCACCGAACCTCGGCTCACGGCCACACCAAGCAATAAGGCTGATGCCCCGCCTCATGCAGCCGGTGGCTGAAGTCCTGCCATTCGTGGAGCAGTTGGTAGACGTTGAACGCGTCCCGCGGGCCGCCGCGGTCCGGGACCGTGGACCAGATGAAGGCCGCCGCTCCCACCGATTCCTCGCCGATGCCGCGCAGGGGGTCCACCACCGTCATCGGGAGTTTGACCACCGCGTAGTCCGGGTGCAGGACGACCAGTTCGAGTGGGGGGACCTTGTTCAGGGGCATGCCCTGGATGCCGGTGAGGACCATCGCGGCTATCGTCTCGGGCTTGATCTTGGTGAACATGCCGCCCATGCCCAGTTCGTCGCCGCCCAGCTCCTCAGGGCGCATCGAAATGGGGACCCGGGCCGCCGTCGCGCCGTCCGGGGCGCCGAAGTATTTGTACGTCACCCCCACCCGGCCGCTCCCGCTTCCCGGAGGCCGGCCGCCGCCGCTCCTGCCGACGGGAGGCTGCGCGCGGGCCTCTCGCTCGCGGCGCCGGTGTTTCCCCCGCCGGGCAGGGTCGGGACCGAGGTCATCGGTCCCCTCGCCCAGTCCGCCACCGCGATGCATATCTCCACCCGACCACTCGCAGCCCCGGCCGCGCAACCCGATCATCGTGACAGTGACCTCCCCCACGGACGACCGGTGAAACACCTGTCCGCAGATACTTCGAAGCCTCTGACACCATGGATTGCGTGAGCTTCCCCTATGACGCCCCAGTTTCGCAGACGCGAGGGCGTTGACGCCCTTATGTAATACGAGGAGACCTCGCGCCCGGCTCATCTGTGGCTGAGATCCTTCGTCCCGGCCACCCGACCTCGAATCGCAGATCAGGACCAAAGTGTCGTATTCATACGAAGCCCCCGTTTCGCAGGCGCTTTTCGACCGTGCGTCGATTGTGACGCCCGGCGGCGTGAATTCTCCCGTCCGTGCCTTCCGGGCCGTGGGCGGTACGCCCCGGTTCATGGTGTCCGGTGACGGTCCGTACCTCACCGACGCCGACGGGCGTGACTATGTCGACCTCGTCTGTTCCTGGGGGCCGATGATTCTCGGGCACTCGCGGCCCGAGGTCATCGAGGCCGTCCAGGCCGCCGTCGCGCGCGGCACGTCCTTCGGTACGCCCGGTGAGGGCGAGGTCGTGCTCGCCGAGGAGATCGTCGCCCGGGTCGCGCCCGTCGAGCAGGTACGGCTCGTGTCGTCCGGCACCGAGGCCACCATGTCGGCGATCCGGCTCGCCCGCGGTTTCACCGGGCGCGCGAAGATCGTGAAGTTCGCCGGCTGCTACCACGGGCACGTGGACGCGCTGCTGGCCGCCGCCGGCTCAGGCGTCGCGACGTTCGGGCTGCCCGACACGCCCGGGGTGACCGGCGCGCAGGCCGCGGACACCGTCGTACTGCCGTACAACGACCTGGAGGCCGTCCGTGCGGCGTTCGCCGCGCACCCCGGTGAGATCGCCTGCGTGATCACCGAGGCCTCGCCCGGGAACATGGGCGTCGTGCCGCCGCGTGACGGATTCAACGCCGGGCTCAAGGCGCTGTGCGCTGCGAGCGGCGCGCTGTACATCTCCGACGAGGTGATGACCGGATTCCGTACGTCGAAGGCCGGCTGGTACGGCATCGACGGCGTCGAGCCCGACCTGATGACCTTCGGCAAGGTCATGGGCGGCGGATTCCCCGCGGCGGCCTTCGGCGGCCGAGCCGACGTCATGGCGCGCCTCGCGCCCGCCGGTCCCGTCTACCAGGCCGGCACGCTCTCCGGGAATCCCGTCGCCACCGCCGCCGGGCTCGCGCAGCTGCGGCTGCTCGACGACGCGGCGTACGCGAAGGTCGACGCCGTGTCGGCCGAGATCCGCGGACTGGTGAGCGACGCCCTCAGTAAGGAGGGTGTCGCGCACCGGGTGCAGACGGCGGGCAACATGTTCTCGGTGTTCTTCACCGCCGACGAGGTCCGTGACTACGAGGACGCCAAGCGGCAGGAGGCTTTCCGCTTCACCGGCTTCTTCCACTCGATGCTCGCCGACGGCGTCTATCTGCCGCCGTCCGCCTTCGAGTCCTGGTTCGTCTCCACCGCCCACGACGACCGCGCCATCGAGCGCGTCGCCGCCGCCCTGCCGGCCGCCGCCCGCGCGGCTGCGACAGCGACAGCGACGGGAGGAGCGGACGCATGAGCGCCGAGAGCACCGTCGTCCATGTCGTGCGGCACGGAGAGGTTCACAACCCCGACGGGGTCCTCTACGGGCGCCGCGACGGCTACCACCTCTCCGAACTCGGCCGGCAGATGGCCGACCGCGTGGCCGAGCACCTGGCGGGCCGCGACATCACCCATGTCGTGGCGTCCCCGCTGGAGCGCGCCCAGGAGACCGCGCTGCCCGTCGCCAAGTCCCACGGCCTGACCCTGCACACCGACGACCGCCTCATCGAGGCCGCGAACGTCTTCGAGGGCAAGACCTTCGGGGTCGGCGACGGCGCCCTGCGCTCGCCCGCCAACTGGCGCTATCTCACCAACCCCTTCCGGCCCTCCTGGGGAGAGGCGTACGTCGACCAGGTCGCCCGTATGAAGGAGGCCCTGGCGGACGCGCGCGACCGGGCCCTCGGACACGAGGCCGTGTGCGTCAGCCACCAGCTGCCGATCTGGATCGTGCGCAGCTACTTCGAGCGCCGCAGGCTCTGGCACGACCCGCGCCGCAGGCAGTGCACGCTCGCGTCCCTGACGACGTTCACCTACCAGGGGGAGAAGCTGGTCTCCGTCGCCTATACGGAACCGGCGCGCGATCTCGTACCCGCGCACCTTCTCGCCGGTGCCAAACCGGTGAAGGGCGCGTCGAAAGCCTTCGGTGCGTAGTCGGCCAATCGCCGACGGTTTGCGGGTGAATGTCACATCCGCAGTTACAGGTCAACGCTTTACCAATTCCTGGAACCTGTGAGTTCCCTGTGCCATCTAACGTGTTGTCGTCCGCATGACCGGCGGGCGTGACATGAGCGAGCGCGGATGGGGACGAAATGCGCGGCATGAGCCGAAGGAACCTGCTCGGAGCCGGAATTGGGGCGGCGGCCGCAATCGGAATCGGGGGCTGCGGTACCGAGGGGGGCACGTCCGGCAACGCCGGTTCGGACACGGGTGGGACGGGAGACAAGGGAAGCGGCCGGCCGAGCGCCAAGCCGAGTGAGAAGAATGTGCGGATGATCGGTGACGGTTCCACGGCCGACACCGGAAAACAGCCGCACCAGCCGCCCGCGCCCGTACCGCTCGAACCGGGCGAGACCCCGCCGCAGTTCGTGGTCTTCTCCTGGGACGGCGCGGGCGAAGTGGGCAACGGCCTCTTCCCGCGCTTCCTCGACCTCGCCAAGGATCACGGCGCGGCGATGACCTTCTTCCTCTCCGGCGTCTATCTGCTGCCGGAGTCGAAGAAGACGCTCTACCGCCCTCCGGGGAACCCCGTCGGCGCCTCCGACATCGGTTATCTCACCGACGCCCACATCAAGGACACGCTGAAGTACATACGCCGGGCCTGGCTCGAAGGCCATGAGATAGGCACCCACTTCAACGGGCACTTCTGCGCCGGCTCGGGCTCCGTCGGCAACTGGTCGCCGAAGCAGTGGCGCGACGAGACCGAACAGGCCATCGGCTTCGTCACCGAATGGAAGACCAACAGCGGCTGGAAGGACCTCGACCCACTGCCGTTCGACTACCGCAAGGAGCTGGTCGGCGGCCGTACGCCCTGTCTGCTCGGCCAGGACGAGCTGCTGCCCATGGCGGCCAAGATGGGCTGGCGCTACGACGCCAGCTCGCCCGGCGGCCGGCAGATGTGGCCGGACAAGCGGCAGGACGTGTGGGACCTGCCGTTGCAGGGTGTGCCGTTCCCCGGGCATTCCTTCGAAGTCCTGTCGATGGACTACAACATCCTCGCCAATCAGTCGGGAAATTCCACCAAGGGTGTTCCCGCGAATTATCCGGGCTGGCGCAAACAGGCCACCGAAGCGTATCTCTCCGGATTCAACCGCGCGTACGAGTCGAATCGCGCCCCCTTCTTCATAGGGAATCACTTCGAGGAGTGGAACGGCGGCATATATATGGACGCGGTCGAAGAAGCGCTGAAGGGGATGGCGGGCAAGAAGGACGTACGGCTGGTGTCCTTCCGGCAGTTCACGGACTGGCTCGACGTCCAGGACCCGGCGGTGCTCACCAAACTCCGTACGCTGGAGATCGGCCAGGCTCCGGCCGGCGGCTGGAACACCTTCTTCAAAACCGCCTGAGGTCCGCGCAGCGGCTGTCGTGCCGCCCGCGAGCCGCGACTCGTGGCACGGCGGCGCCTCGAACGGGCCGCCGACAGGGTGTTTCCCGGGAGCGAGGGGGGCGAACAAGATCCCTGAATGGCCCATGCGAAACTTTTCACATGAACCTTGGCCGAGCCCTCCCAAGCCGCTCGAACCGACGCCCACGCGCCGCACTCCCGGCCGTTGTCGCGTCGGCGGCCATGCTCACCCTGGCGGCGTGCGGCGGTGGCGCCACGTCCGGCGGCGGCGGTGACACCAACTTCGTGATGAACACCGGCGGGGTGCAGACCGTCGCCAAGGCCGACCGCAAGCCGGTCAACGAGATCGCCGGCGAGACGCTCGAAGGCAAGCAGCTCGACGTGGCCGACCTCAAGGGCAAGGTCGTCGTGCTGAACGTCTGGGGTTCATGGTGCGGACCCTGCCGCGCCGAGGCGCCGTACTTCGCGAAGGTCGCCAAGGAGACCGAGGCCAAGGGGCAGGACATCGCGTTTGTCGGTCTCAACGCCCGCGACGCCAACAAGGGCTCGGCCATAGCCTTCGAGAAGGACTACGGCGTCACGTATCCGAGCATCTACGACCCGGCGGGCAAGCTCATCGTCAACGGCTTCCCGAAGGGCAGCCTCAATCCGCAGGCCATCCCCTCCACGATCGTGCTCGACCGGGACGGGAAGATCGCGGCCCGCTCGCTCAAGGCGCTCGACGACAAGAAGCTGCGCGAGATGATCGACCCGCTGATCGCGGAGAAGTGATCCCGTGGAGGTTCTCGCCGCGGTTCCCGGCATGAATGAGACGGTCTTCAGCGGGGCTCTGCTGCTCGCGCTGCCGATCGCGCTGCTGGGCGGTCTGGTCTCGTTCTTCTCGCCGTGCGTGCTCCCGCTCGTACCCGGCTATCTCTCGTACGTCACCGGCATCAGCGGCACCGATCTGGGTGACGCCCGACGCGGGCGGATGGTCGCCGGCGCGGTCCTGTTCATCGTCGGCTTCACCGCGGTCTTCGTCTCCGGCGGCGCGCTCTTCGGCTACTTCGGCAGCACCCTCCAGGACAACCGGACGGTCATCTCCCGCATCCTCGGTGTGCTCATGATCGCGATGGGCGTCTTCTTCATGGGGCTGCTGCCCTGGCTCACGCAGCGCGAATTCCGCCTCCACAAGCGGCCGGTGTCGGGTCTGGTCGGCGCCCCGGTGCTGGGCGCGCTGTTCGGGGTCGGCTGGACGCCGTGCATCGGCCCGACGCTCACCTCCGTGAACATGCTGGCCTTCGACCAGGCGACCGCGGGACGAGGGGCCATACTGACCGTCGCGTACTGCGTCGGTCTCGGGGTGCCCTTCGTGCTCGCCGCCGTGGCGTTCCGCAAGGCGCTGGGGCTGTTCGGCTGGGTCAAGCGCCACTACGTGTGGGTGATGCGGACCGGCGGCGTGATGATGATCGCGACCGGGGTGCTGCTGGTGACCGGCGTGTGGGACAGCATCATGCAAGACATGCAGACGTGGACCAACGGCTTCACGGTGGGGATCTAGTTCCATGAGCAAGACAGAGACGACAACCGCGGAGACCGCCGAGAGCGCGGAGACGGCGGAGACCACGGCCGCCGCCGGGAGCGCCGGTGAGACGTCCCTCACACCCGAGGCACAAGAGGCCCGCGAACTCGGCGCCGCCGGATCGCAGCTGTCCACCGCGCCCCGCGAGGAGTCCGCCGTCGGCGGCCCCAGCCTCGGACCGATCGGCTGGATCCGCTGGTTCTGGCGTCAGCTCACCTCGATGCGCGTCGCGCTGATCCTGCTCTTCATGCTGTCGCTCGCCGCCATCCCCGGCTCGCTCATCCCGCAGAACAGCGTCGACGAGCTCAAGGTCCAGACGTTCCAGGAGAAGCACGAGACGGTCACCCCGATCTACGAGAAGCTCCAGCTGTTCGACGTGTACAGCTCGGTGTGGTTCTCCGCGATCTACCTGCTCCTCTTCATCTCGCTCATCGGCTGCATCGTCCCGCGCACCTGGCAGTTCGTCGGGCAGCTGCGCGGCCGCCCGCCGGCCGCCCCCAAACGGCTCACCAGGCTTCCCGCGTACACGACCTGGCGTACGACCGCCGAGCCGGAGGAGGCCCGCGAGGCCGCGCTCGCCATTCTCAAGCGGCGGCGCTTCCGCGCGCACACCGTCGGAGACGCGGTCGCCGCCGAGAAGGGCTACCTCCGCGAGGCGGGCAATCTGCTCTTCCACATCGCGCTGATCGTCATGCTGGTGGCCTTCGCCACCGGGCAGCTCTTCAAGTCCGAGGGCGGAAAGCTGATCCTGGAGGGCGACGGCTTCTCCAACACCCTCACGCAGTACGACGACTTCAAGTCGGGCTCCATGTACGACACCGACAACCTGGAGCCGTTCAGCTTCAACCTCGACAAGTTCGTCGGCACCTTCGAGCGCAAGGGACCGCAGGTCGGCACCGCCCGAGAGTTCGAGGCCCACGTCAGCTACACGACGGAGGCGGGCGGCAAGGAGCGCGAGGCGGTCATCGAGGTCAACGAACCGCTGGAGGTCAAGGGTTCGAAGGTCTATCTGATCGGCCACGGCTACGCCCCCGTACTCACCGTCCGGGACGGCAAGGGCAAGGTCGTCTTCAAGGGCGCGACCCCGCTCCTGCCGATCGACAACAACATCACGTCGACCGGCGCCATCAAGGTGATGGACGGCTACCGCGACAGCAAGGGCAAGAAGCAGCAGCTCGGCTTCAACGCCTTCTTCGTCCCGACGTTCGCGGGCAAGGGCAACGGGAGCATGTTCTCCCAGTTCCCCGAACTGGACTATCCCGTGCTGGCGCTCACCGGCTACGTGGGCAGCCTCGGCGTCGACTCCGGTCTGCCGCAGAACGTGTACCAGCTGGACACCAGCAAGATGAAACAGTTCAAGGACGCCGACGGCAACAAGCTCGCGGCGCGGCTGCTGCCCGGCGAGACGATGAAACTGCCGGGCGGCGCGGGCTCGGTGACCTTCGAGAAGGACATCAAGGAGTGGGCCACCTTCACGGTCTCGCAGCAGCCCGGCAACGGGCTCGCCCTCGCCGGTGCGATCGGGGCGGTGCTCGGCCTCGTGGGCTCGCTGTTCATCCAGCGCCGCCGGATCTGGGTCCGCGCGGTACGGGGCGCGGACGGCGTCACCGTCGTGGAGATGGCCGGCCTGGGGCGCAGCGAGTCGGCGAAGCTCCCGGAGGAACTGGGTGACTTGGCACTGACGCTCAACGCCGAGGCGCCGACGGCGCCGACCGCATCCGCGCCCGAAGAGGCAGATGCCGAGGCGCCGACGGCGCCGACCGCATCCGCGCCCGAAGAGGCAGAAGAGAACACGGACGTTTCAGACACATCCACCGCCGCCGCCACTACCGGAGAGCCTGTCGAAGGGGCTGAGAAGTGATCCTCGCCGCCACCACCAACGAGAGCTTGGCGCACACCGCCAACGTGCTGGTCTATTCGTCCATGGCCGTCTACACCCTGGCCTTCTTCGCCCATATCGCCGAATGGGTCCTGGGCAGCCGCAGCAAGGTCGGCCGTACCGCCGCCGCGCTGACCGGCGCCGGTGCGAAGGCCTCCGCCACGGTCGAGGTGCGCACGGCGGAGAAGGAGAAGGGCGGCGGCACCGCCGTCCTGGAGCGGCCCAAGGTCATCACCCGCGCGGCGGCCGGGCGCCGCGACGTGCCCGACGGTCCGGGCGCGGCGGGCGGTTCGCTGAAGGGCGACCTGTACGGACGTATCGCCGTCTCGATGACCGCACTCGGCTTCCTGCTGGAGGCCGCCGGTGTCATCAGCCGCGCGATGGCGGTGCAGCGCGCGCCGTGGGGCAACATGTACGAGTTCTCCACCACCTTCTCGACGGTGGCGGTCGGCACGTACCTCGCTTTCCTCCTCACGAAGAAGAACGTCCGCTGGATCGGACTGCCCCTGGTCACCACGGTCCTGCTCAACCTGGGCATCGCGACGACCGTGCTCTACACGGACAGCGACCAACTGGTCCCCGCGCTCCACTCGTACTGGCTCTGGATCCACGTCTCCACCGCGATCTTCTGCGGCGCGGTCTTCTACCTCGGCGCCGTGGGCACGCTCTTCTACCTGCTGCGCGACGTGTACGAGTCCAAGATCGCCCGGGGCGTCACCGTCGGCCGCGCGTGGTCCTCCGTCATGGAGCGGCTGCCCGCCGCCGCCACGCTCGACAAGTTCTCGTACCGCGTGAACGCCGCGGTCTTCCCGCTCTGGACCTTCACGATCATCGCGGGCGCGATCTGGGCCGGCGACGCCTGGGGCCGCTACTGGGGCTGGGACCCCAAGGAGGTCTGGTCCTTCATCACCTGGGTCGCGTACGCCTGTTACCTGCACGCGCGCGCCACGGCGGGCTGGAAGGGCCGCAGGGCGGCGACGCTGGCGCTGGTCGCCTTCGGCTGCTGGCTGTTCAACTACTACGGCGTCAACATCTTCGTCACCGGAAAGCACTCGTACGCGGGCGTGTGACCGCGCGGGAACGAAACAGCGGCGCGCCCCGGTCCTCCCGGGGCGCGCCGCTCTCGTCGTACGAGGCGTGCGTGACGCGGCTCAGCCCGCCGGCGGGGCGTCGTCGGCGCTGCCGCCCTTCTCGCGGCGCTCGATCTCCGCCTCTCGGCGCCGCAGATCGGCCTCACGCCGCTCCAGTTCGGCCACGGCGTCCGCGTCCGGCTCCGCCTCGTCCTTGGCGGCTTCACCCGTGTCGTCCTTGCCGCCCTCATCGCTCTTGCCGTCCTTCTCAAGGGACTTGAGGAAGTCGGGGTTGTCGTCCGGAGCGACCCACCCGCCCCGGCGGCCCGCCGAGCCCGCACCGGTACCGGGCTTCCTGCCCACCATCAGCCACGCGATCGAACCGACCAGCGGGAAGAGCAGTACAAGGATCGCCCAGATGGGCTTGGGGATATGACGGATGTCCTTCTCGTCGGTGGTGATGCAGTCGATGAAGGCATAGATGCTGAGAGCCAGCGGCACCAGAATCATCAGCACCCGAAGCATGGGCGGTCCCCCTGTGCGTGGAGATCGAGTACGGAGCGGTGGCCCCGGTTACAGGACCAGGGTAGCGAGTAACCGATACTGGACCGTATGGCATACGACGATCTTCGCTCGCTGCTCCGGGCGCTGGAGCGCGACGGCGACCTCAAACGCGTCAAGGCCGAGGTCGATCCGTATCTGGAAATCGGCGAGATCGTCGACCGGGTGAACAAGGCCGGCGGGCCCGCGCTCCTCTTCGAGAACGTCAAGGGCTCCGACATGCCTTTGGCGATGAACGTGTACGGGACGGACCGCCGGCTTCTCAAGGCGCTCGGCCTCAAGGCGTACACGGACATCAGCGACAAGATCGGCGGGCTGCTCAAGCCCGAGCTGCCGCAGGGTTTCGTGGGTGTACGCGAGGCCTTCGGGAAGCTCGGCACGATGACGCACGTGCCGCCGAAGAAGGTGAAGCCCGGCAGTGCGCCGGTGCAGGAGGTGGTCCTCACCGGTGACGACGTGGATCTGGACCGGCTGCCCGCGCTCTTCACCTGGCCCGAGGACGGCGGCTCCTTCTTCAACCTCGGTCTGACACACACCAAGCACCCGGAGACCGGCGTCCGTAACCTCGGGCTCTACCGGCTCCAGCGGCACGACAAGCGCACCATCGGTATGCATTGGCAGATCCACAAGGACAGCGCCAACCACTACCAGGTCGCCGCCAAGCGCGGTGAACGGCTGCCCGTCGCGATCGCCTTCGGCTGTCCGCCCGCCGTGACGTACGCCTCCACGGCCCCGCTGCCCGGTGACATCGACGAGTACCTCTTCGCCGGCTTCGTCCAGGGCAAGCGGATCGAGATGGTCGACTGCCGTACGGTGCCGCTCCAGGTGCCCGCCAACGCCGAAGTGGTCATCGAGGGCTGGCTGGAGCCGGGGCAGATGCTGCCCGAGGGGCCGTTCGGCGACCACACCGGCTTCTACACACCGCAGGAGCCGTTCCCCGCGCTGACCATCGACTGCGTGACGATGCGCAAGCGTCCGCTGCTCCAGTCGATCGTGGTCGGCCGGCCGCCGACGGAGGACGGGCCGCTGGGGCGTGCGACGGAACGGTTCTTCCTGCCGCTGCTCAAAATCATCGTGCCCGACATCGTGGACTACCACCTGCCGGAGTCGGGCGGCTTCCACAACTGCGCGATCGTCTCGATCGACAAGAAGTACCCGAAGCACGCGCAGAAGGTGATGCACGCCATCTGGGGCGCCCACATGATGTCGCTCACCAAACTGATCGTGGTCGTGGACGCCGACTGCGACGTGCACAATCTGCACGAGGTGTCCTGGCGGGCGCTGGGGAACACCGACTACTCGCGGGACCTGACGGTCGTCGAGGGCCCGGTCGACCACCTCGACCACTCCTCGTACCAGCAGTTCTGGGGTGGCAAGGCCGGCATCGACGCCACGCGCAAACTTCCCGAGGAGGGGTACACGCGGGACGGCGGCTGGCCGGAGATGGTCGAGTCCGACCCGGAGACCGCGGACCGGGTGACGAAGCGTTGGAGGGAGTACGGCCTGTGAGCAGCGCCGCCGAGGGAGCCGACGGACTTGTCGGACAGGGCCGACAGGGCCGCTCAGGGCCGGGACCCGCACCGTCCGGCAGCAGGACGCGGGCGTTCCTGCGGCTGGTGATGATCGAGCACTCGGTCTTCGCGCTGCCGTTCGCCTACATCGCCGCGCTGACGGCCATGTTCCAGCTCGACCGGAACATCCACTGGGGCCGGCTGCTGCTCGTCACGGTCGCCATGGTCGGTCTGCGGACCTTCGCGATGGCCTGCAACCGGATCATCGACCGCGAGATCGACGCCCGTAACCCCCGTACCGCGAACCGCGAGTTGGTGACCGGCGCGATGTCGGTGCGCTCCGCGTGGACGGGCGCGCTCGTCGCCCTCGCGGTGTTCCTGGGCGCCGCGGCCCTGCTCAATCCTCTCTGTCTGGTGCTCTCTCCTGTCGCCGTGGTGCCGATGGTCGTCTATCCGTACGGCAAGCGGTTCACGAACTTCCCGCACGCCATCCTCGGTCTCGCCCAGGCGATGGGCCCGATCGGCGCCTGGATCGCCATCACCGGCAAGTGGTCCTGGGACGCGGTCATCCTCGGTCTCGCCGTCGGCATCTGGATCGGCGGGTTCGACCTGATCTTCGGCAGCCAGGACGTCGAGGCGGACCGCGCGCACGGAGTGAAGTCCGTACCGGCGCGCTTCGGCATCCCGGCCGCGCTGTACGGCGCGCGCGTCGCGCACGCCGTGACCACGGCGCTGCTGGTCTGGTACGCCGTCGCCACCGACGCGGGTCTCTTCTTCTGGATCGGTCTGCTGATCGTCGCCGCCGCGTTCCTCTACGAGCACCAGGTCGTGAAGCCCAACGATCTGTCCCGTCTCAACCGGGCGTTCTTCACCGTCAACGGCTTCATCGGGATGGCGCTCTTCATCTGCGCGCTGCTCGACCTGCTCGTACGCGGCCTGACCGTCTGACCCTCCGGCGGGGCCGGACGGTGGGCACGCAGGACGGCGGGGGCGCCGGTCAGGGTATGAGCGCGCCCGCCGGGGCCCGGCGCCGCGGGCGGCGGAACATGAACGCCGCCAGCACGCCGCCTATCAGCCCGAAGAGATGCCCCTGCCAGCTCACCGTCGGATTCGTCGGCAGAACGCCCCACAGCGCCGAGCCGTACATCACCAGGACCAGCAGCCCCACCACGATGTCGACCGCCCGGCGATTGACGAAGCCGCGGACCAGCAGATAGCCGAGCAGTCCGAAGACCACACCGGACGCCCCCGCCGTGACGGAGTTGTCCGCGGCCGTCAGCCAGACACCCAGGCCGCCGACCACCATGATCGTGAGGACCACCCGCAGGAAGCGGCCTATCCCGCTGAGCGCCGCGAGGAAGCCGAGCACGAGCAGCGGCAGCGCGTTGGCCGCCAGATGGTCGAAGCCGTGGTGCAGGAACGCCATCGGGATGACATCGCGCAGCTCGCCCGCGTCACGCGGGCTCAGGCCGTACGTCTGAAGCGCCCCGGTCGAGGAGTCCACGGCCTCCAGCACCCAGAGCAGCGCCAGCCAGCCCAGCATCAGAGCGGCCGCCGCCTTGATACGGCGTACCGCGCTCGTGTCGATGGAAGAATCCGGCATGTCGCCCCCCAAGGGTCGTCGTGCTCCCACCCCTGGAACGCGCGAGGTACCGTCCCCGGTTCCTGCTTCCGTACGCCGGATAGGGTCGGACGCGTGAAACCCGGATCGGACCACGAGGACCAGCGGCACACCGAGCGGCCCACGGTGGGGCCCCGGCGGCCCTGGGTCGTCGGAGTCTCCGGCGCGTCGGGGACCCCGTACGCGGCGGCCGTGCTGCGCGGGCTGCTCGACGCTGGCGAGAGCGTCGATCTGATCGTCAGCCGCGCGTCCCGCCTCACACTGCTCGACGAGACGGGGATCTCCTTCCGGGACGCGCACTGGCGGGAGGATCTGCGCACCTGGCTGGCCAGGGGCGCCGACGGCAAGCCGGACACCTTCGCCCCCGACGTGTCGGACGTACGGCACTGGGCCGCCGGTGATCTGGCGGCCGGGCCGTCCTCGGGGTCGTACCAGGTGAAGGGGATGCTCATCGTCCCCGCCTCCACGGCCTGTGTGGCGGGCGTCGCGCTCGGGCTGTCGAAGGACCTGCTGCAACGCGCGGCGAGCGTCACGCTCAAGGAGCGCCGCCCACTGGTGGTCGCCGTCCGGGAGACCCCGCTGGGCGGCGGGACCCTCAAACATCTGGTGACCCTGGACGAGGCGGGCGCCGTCGTGCTGCCCGCGTCCCCGGGTTTCTACGCGGGGGCGACGCACATCCAGGATCTGGTGGACTTCGTCGCCGGGCGGGTGCTGGACGCGGCGGGGGTGGCGCACCGGCTGTACCGCCGCTGGGAGGGGGAGCTCGGCGGCTCCCGTACGGGCCTCGATCCGGACCCCGGAACACCCCGGACCGGGCCGGAGCCCGCGTAGAACCGCCATATCACCGCACTGCCTCTGATTGCATATATCAACTTGCGAGATTGCTGAACAATGGAAGGCTTCAGGCATATGGACGCCGTGGATAGGCAGCTCATCCAGGCCCTCAGGGAGAACGGCAGAGCCTCGTACGCCGAGCTCGGCCGGCTCGTCGGGCTCTCCGGGCCCAGCGTCACGGACCGCATCAACCGGCTGGAGGCGGCGGGCGTCATCATCGGCTACCGCGCCACCGTCGACTCGGCCTCGCTCGGTCTCGGTGTCACCGCGCTGATCGGTATCTCGCTCTCGGACGCCGCCGACCACGAGGACGTCGCGCACCGGCTGCGCGGGCTGAGCGAGATCGAGGACTGCTGGTTCATCGCCGGCGACGACTCGTACATGCTCAAGGTCCGCGCCGGCGACGTCGACGGTCTGGAGAAGACGATCCGCCGCCTCGGCAGTACGAAGGGCGTCTCGCGGACCCGCACGACCATCGTGCTCTCCACCAAGTGGGAGAACCGGGTCGGCGAACTTCCCGACGAAACCTAGGCGTACGGTTGGTGGAGCCTGGCGACACGTGGGCGTTCGGCAGATATCCGGCACGAAAGTCGGCACAGACAGTGGGAGGCGCCGCATGACTGCATCTGTCATGGATGTGGGGCTCAAGCGCGAGCTGGAGGAGAAGGTCAGGGCCGGCGAGCGGCTGACCCGTGAGGACGGCATCGCCCTCTACGAGTCGGACGACCTGGCCTGGCTGGGCGGTCTCGCGCACGAGGTGCGGACGCGCAAGAACGGTGACGTCGTCCACTTCAACGTCAACCGTCACCTCAACATGACGAACGTCTGCACCGCGTCGTGCGCCTACTGCTCGTTCCAGCGCAAGCCGGGCGAGAAGGACGCCTACACGATGCGCATCGAGGAGGCCGTCCGGCTCGCCACGGCGATGCGCGGCGAGAGCCTCACCGAGCTGCACATCGTCAACGGGCTCCACCCGACGCTCCCTTGGCGCTACTACCCGCGCTCGCTGAAGGCTCTCAAGGAGGCGCTGCCGGAGGTCTCGCTGAAGGCGTTCACGGCCACCGAGATCCACCACTTCGAGACGATCTCCGGGCTGACGGCCAGTGAGATCCTCGACGAGCTGATCGACGCCGGCCTCGAATCGCTCACGGGCGGTGGCGCCGAGATCTTCGACTGGGAGGTCAGGCAGCACATCGTCGACCACCGCACGCACTGGGAGGACTGGTCGCGGATCCACCGCCTCGCGCACGAGAAGGGCCTCAAGACCCCGTGCACGATGCTGTACGGCCACATCGAGGAGCCCAGGCACCGGGTCGACCACGTGCTGCGGCTGCGTGAACTCCAGGACGAGACCGGCGGGTTCCAGGTCTTCATCCCGCTGCGCTACCAGCACGACTTCGTGGACATGCAGGACGGCAAGGTCCGCAACCGTCTCCAGGCGCGTACGACGATGGCCACCGGCGCCGAGGCGCTGAAGACCTTCGCCGTCTCCCGGTTGCTGTTCGACAACGTCCAACACGTCAAGGTCTTCTGGGTGATGCACGGCGTGCAGACCGCCCAACTCGCGCTCCAGCACGGCGCGGACGACATGGACGGCTCGGTCGTCGAGTACAAGATCACGCACGACGCGGACAACTACGGCACGCCGAACAAGCTCGGCCGTGAGGATCTGCTCGACCTGATCCGCGACGCCGGCTTCCGGCCGGTCGAGCGGAACACACGCTACGAGATCATCCGGGAGTACCCGGGCCCGGACGCGGCCAGGCGCGAGACGCCGCAGCCGATGCGGCTCTGACGCCCCGGCGCACCTTCGCCGAACCGGCCCCAGCTCGCTGAGCTGGGGCTTCTCGGGTTCTGGAACGGGTTTGAGCGCATGGACGGGTAATGGCTACGGTAAAGAAATGCCGCTTACATTCATCCTGGACCCGCCCGTCGACCGCGCCTTGCGCGACGGCCTCGTCACGCTCTGGACCGAGGTCTCCGACGCGGGCGGCGCCGTCGGCTTCGTACCGCCGGTGAATCCGGACGACGTACGGGCGGAGCTGGTCAAGCACTTCGTGTCGATGGCCGAGGGCCGGGCCCGGCTGCTCGTGGGGGTGGACGAGGAGGGTGCCGTCGCCGCCACGGTCTTCCTCACCCACAACACCCACCGGCTGATGCGGCACTGGCTCTGGCTCTACACGGTGATGGTCCACCCACGGCACCAGGGCAAGGGGTACGGCCGCGACCTCATGGACGCGGCGGCCGAGGCCGCCCGCGGGATCGACGGCATCGAGGCGATACGGCTCACCTGCCGCGGCGGCACGGGCGTGGACCGCTTCTACGAGTCGTGCGGCTACAAGGAGGTGGGCCGGGTGCCGGACGCGATACGGGTGGCGCCCGGCGACGACCGCGACGACATCACGATGCTGCTGCCGCTGCACTGAGCCGGCGGGCGGGGCGGGCCCGCGGGCGCCCGGGGTCAACCCCCTTATATGGGACAGCGGGCGGCGTGCTTCACTGGACGCGTACGCCGCCGGACGAGCCGAGCCGGACACGCCGACCGGGCACGTCGCCACGAGGAGAGGGGCCGCTGTGAACGCCGCCAGAACGAGCGCCACGATCCGCTACACCGCGATGCGCCTGGGCATCTTCGTCGGCTGCTTCGTCGTCGTCGCCGCCCTGGTCCAGTTCGGTGCCCTGCCCAAGGGCCTCGGGGACTCCAACTTCATCTGGGTGCTGCTGCTCGCACTCGTCGTCTCCGCGCCGCTCAGCTTCGTCCTGCTGCGCAAGCAGCGCGACGAGATGTCGGCCCAGCTCGTCGACAGGGTCGACTCGGCGAAGGCCAAGCTGGAGTCCAACCGCACGCAGGAGGACGGCGCATAAGCGCCGCGTAAGTTTCATCACACCCGTACGCCGGTCCACCACGCCCCAGCGGCCTCCACGCTGGGGCTTCGGTCGTGTCCGGGGTCTTCGCGCACCGATACCTCAAAGCAGACCTTTGAGTATCCATAAGACCCGGTGTTAATGTACGGGCCATGAAGACAGCAGTGCGCCATCACGCCGTGAGCCTCGCGCTCGTGGCGCGCCTGCATGTCGATCTCTGCCGCTGCATGTCCGCGGTCTGTTGCCGCTCGCACTGATCCGAATCGGCATCATGCGGCGGCGCCGCTTCTGAATCACGGGCGCCGCACCCCCCAGTTCCACCCCTTCCCTCTCGTCCCCGTATCTCCGTATGCCCAACTGGAGTGTGTCCGTGTCCGCGAATTCCGAGCCCGCCACCACCGGCAAGGCCGACCAGGCCGACAAGCCGGCCGGCCCAGGCCCAGGTCTCTCCATACCCAAGGTCCCGTTCTGGGCCCAGATCGTCGCCGGTCTCGTACTCGGCGTCCTGCTCGGCTGGCTCGCCCGCAGCCAGGACATCGACTGGCTCTACACCACGCTCGACAAGATCGGCGGCATCTTCGTCCAGCTGCTGAAGCTGGCCGTCGCCCCACTGGTCTTCTTCGCGATCCTCGTGTCGATCACCAACCTCCGTAAGGTCAACAACGCCGCCAGGCTGGCCGGACGCACGCTGCTCTGGTTCCTGATCACCTCACTGATCGCCGTCGTCATCGGCATCGTGATCGGTCTGATCACCAACCCCGGCTCCGGCACCGGCCTCACCCCGAAGGACGGCGCGAAGCCCGAGGGCTCCGGCTCCTGGATCGACTTCCTCACCGGCATCGTGCCGACGGACGTCATCACCCCGTTCACCGAGCTCAACGTCCTCCAGATCGTCTTCCTGGCCGCCGTCGCGGGCGTCGCCGCCCTCAAGCTCGGTGACCGTGCCGCGCCTATCCTCAGCCTCAGCGAGGCCGTGCTCGAACTGCTCCAGAAGGCCCTGTGGTGGGTCATCCGCCTCGCCCCGATCGGCACCGTCGGCCTCATCGGCTACGCCATCGCGGACTACGGCTGGGACCTGATCGGCGACTACGCGACCTTCACCGCCGACGTGTACATCGGCTGCGCCATCGTCCTCTTCGGTGTCTACCCGCTGCTGCTCGCGACGGTCGCCAAGGTCAGCCCGCTCCAGTTCTTCAAGGGCGCCTGGCCCGCGATCCAGCTGGCCTTCGTCTCCCGCTCCTCGGTGGGCACGATGCCCGTCACCCAGCGGGTGACCGAGCGGCTCGGTGTGCCGAAGGAGTACACGAGCTTCGCCGTCCCCTTCGGCGCCACCACCAAGATGGACGGCTGCGCCGCGATCTACCCGTCGCTGGCGGCGATCTTCATCGCGGAGATCTTCGACGTCCAACTCGGCATCCAGGACTACCTGCTGATCGCCTTCGTCTCGGTGGTCGGCTCGGCGGCCACCGCCGGTCTCACCGGTGCGACGGTCATGCTGACCCTGACTCTCTCCACGCTGGGTCTGCCGCTGGAGGGCGTGGGTCTGCTGCTCGCGATCGACCCGATCCTGGACATGATGCGTACGGCCACGAACGTCGCCGGACAAGCTCTGGTCCCGGTCATCGTCGCGTCGCGGGAGAAGATCCTGGACCACGACAAGTACAACTCCGCCTCGGCGTCCCCGCTCGAAGAGCCGGGGACGAGCGACCGCGAGACGGCGGTCCCGGTCGCCGCGTGATGCGGCGGCCCGAGCGGCCCGGCAACTGAACACCTCTCACGTCCTGGCGGCGTCCGCGGTCTTTACGGCCGGGGGCGCCGCCGAGTCGTGTTCCGCGCGCGCCCCGGGTGGCCGGGAGCGGTCGTTCGGCTCGATCGGGCGCGGACTCCGACCGTAGGCTTACGCCGGTTCGGGGCACATGGGGCGAGGGGGAAGACCAGGTGGGTTCCGCAGACGCGGGGAAGAGCAGACGGATGCCGCGCGAGGTGCGCGAGCGGCAGATGATGGACGCCGCGGTGGCGACCTTCGGGCAGCGGGGCTACCGGGCGGCCTCGATGGACGAGATCGCCGAACTGGCCGGAGTCTCCAAGCCGTTGGTGTATCTGTATCTGAACTCCAAGGAGGAGCTGTTCACCGCGTGCATCCGCCGCGAGGCCGACGCGCTCCTCGCGGCCGTACGCGCCGGTGTCGTCGAGCCGGGGCGCGCGCCCGACCAGCAACTGTGGGCCGGGCTCACCGCGTTCTTCGCGCACACCGCGGAGCACCCCGACGCCTGGTCGGTGCTGCACCGCCAGGCCCGTACGCACGGGGAGCGGTTCGCCGTCGAAGTGGCCGGAATGCGGGAGGAGTTGGTCTCCTTCGTGACGGGGCTGCTGCGGGAAGCGGCCCGTGCGACACCCGCTTCGGCCGATCTGGCGGACCTGGGGGACCGGGATGTCGTCGGCGTCGCGCAGGCGCTGGTCGGCGCCGCCGAGGCGCTGGCCGGGTGGGCGAACGAGACGCCGGACGTCACGGCGAAGGAGGCCGCCTCGACGCTGATGAACTTCGCCTGGACGGGCCTGGGAAGACTGATGGACGGCGAACGTTGGTCCGCGGGCAACTCGTCGGTGGGGCGGCGGTAGTCGGGCGGTCGCGGTGGGCCGGGAGCCCGGTGGCGTGCCGCTGTCTTGATTTCGCGACCGGGGCCCGCTTTACTCGCCCGGACCGGAGCCCCGCACTCCGTGCAGAGATGAGGGAACAGCGCGTGTCCGCAGACGAGCCCGCCGATGCCGAGGCGTCCTCGACGCGGGCCACCCCGTCGGAGATATCACCGCAGGCGTCATGGCAGTTGCCGCTGCCGCCGCCCACCGAGCCCGCGTCCGCCCCCGCGGGCCCGTCGCCGTCCCCGGCCACGCCCGCGGCCACCTCACCGCCGCGGCGGGCGCACGTCGAGCCCGAGAAGCTCTGGGTGGACGGAGTCGTACGGCAGGTCTCCGTACCGCCGCTCGTGCCGCCCGTCCCCGAAGGTTCGCTCGCCGACATCCCCTTCGACAACGCCCGGTACGCCCCGGACGAGGCGGTCCTCAGCCGCAAGCACGCGGACGGCCGCTGGCGTGACGTCACCGCCGCGGCCTTCGCCGACGAGGTCCGCGCCGTCGCCAAGGGCCTGATCGCCGAAGGGCTGCGGCCCGGCGACCGGCTCGCGATCATGGCCCGTACGACCTACGAGTGGACGCTGGTCGACTTCGCGGCCTGGGCCGCCGGTCTGGTCACCGTCCCCGTCTACCCGACCTCCTCCGCCTTCCAGGCCCGCTGGATCCTCCAGGACTCGGGCGCCGTCGCCTGCGCGGTCGAGAGCGAGGAGCAGGCCCGGCTGATCGCTTCCGAGCAACTGCCGGACCTGGACCGCCGCCTCTGGACCTTCGACACCGGCGCCGTGGACGCGCTGCGTGCGGCGGGCGCCGACGTCTCCGACGCGGAACTCGACGCGCGCCGGGCCGCGCTCTCGCCCGACTCGGTCGCGACTCTCGTCTACACCTCCGGCACCACGGGAGGCCCGAAGGGCTGCGTCCTGACGCACGCCAACTTCTTCGCGGAGGTGGACAACTGCATCGAACTGCTGCATCCCGTCTTCAAGTCGGTGAGCAAGGAGCCCGCCTCCACCCTGCTCTTCCTGCCGCTCTCCCATGTCTTCGGCCGTATGGTCTCGGTGGGCTGTCTGCGCGCGCGGGTGCGGCTCGGGCACGCGCCGTCGCTGCGCACCGACGACCTCATCGCCGATCTCGCGGGCTTCAGGCCGACGTTCCTGCTGGCCATCCCGTACGTCCTGGAGAAGGTCTTCAACACCGGCCGCGCCACCGCCGAGAAGCTGGGCCGCGCCGCGTCCTTCGACCGCGCCGCGAGGATCGCGCGGCGGTACGGGACGGCCGTCGAGGCCGCCGCGGCCGGTACCGGCCCCGGCCCCGGGCTGCCGCTCAGAGCCGCCCGCGCGCTCTACGACCCGCTGGTCTACCGGCGGATACGGGCCGCGCTCGGCGGCAAGGTGGTGCAGGCGATCTGCGGCGGCTCCCCGCTGGGGCGCCCGCTCGCCGCCTTCTACGCGGGCGCGGGGATCACGATCTTCGAGGGGTACGGCCTGACGGAGACCACCGCGGCCGCCACGGTGACGCCTCCGCTCAAACCCCGTCTGGGCACGGTCGGCTGGCCGCTGCCCGGTACCTCCGTACGGATCGCCGACGACGGCGAGGTGCTGCTGCGCGGCGGCCAGGTGTTCACCGGCTACTGGGACATGGAGCACGGCGAGCCCGTACCGGCCCTGGACGACGGCTGGTTCGCCACCGGCGACCTGGGGGCGCTGGACGACGAGGGCTATCTCACGATCACCGGCCGCAAGAAGGACATCATCGTCACCTCGGCCGGCAAGAGCGTCGCCCCGGCCCCGCTGGAGGACTGGCTGCGGGCCCACCCGCTGATCGGCCAGGCCCTGGTGCTTGGCGACACCCGCCCGTACGTCACGGCGCTGATCACCCTTGAAGCGGACGGGCTCGCGCACTGGTGCCAGATGAAGAAGAAGGAGCACCTGACGCGGGACGAGCTGGTCCTGGACGAGGACTTGCTCTCCGTGCTGCAACGGGCGGTCGACGAGGCCAACCGGCTGGTGTCCAGGGCCGAGTCGATCCGCCGCTTCCGGGTGCTGCCCGTCTCCTTCACCGAGCAGAGCGGGCAGTTGACGCCGTCGCTGAAGGTGCGGCGGGCGGCGGTCGTGGAGGAGTTCGCGGCGGAGATCGACGAGCTGTACGCGTAGTCCCCGGAGTTCCGGCGGAACAGCGGCCGGACAGGGCAGGAGCCCTGCTCCCCGCACTGGGCGTGCGGGGACAGGGCTCCTTGATAGTGCTTTTTCCGTGCGCGATCTTCCGACCCGGGCAACTAGGCCGGGGTTACGTTCTCCGCCTGCGGGCCCTTCGGGCCCTGGGTGACGTCGAAGTTCACGACCTGGTTCTCCTCGAGGGAGCGGAATCCGGTCGCGTTGATCGCGGAGTAGTGGACGAAGACATCCGGGCCGCCGCCGTCCTGGGCGATGAAGCCGAAGCCCTTTTCAGCGTTGAACCACTTGACGGTTCCGGTAGCCATAAGCCCTCCTTGGGCCAAAGGGTTGCCCTGCTCCAGAACCTGCAAACAAGTCTGAAAACTACAAAAGCCTGCGGGTCACATGCTCCGCAGGCTCTGTACTGCAAGGGAAACCAAACTGCAACTTGCGTCGAGCCTAGCACGCGTCTCACGGCCAGCGGTAGGGGAAAGATCACCGAAAGATCAGCTCACCCGGACGTTTGAAGAGGGCTCCGGCGGGCTGACGTGACGGGGGTCCTGACGTGCGAAGGAGACCTCCGCCGACCCCCCGTCCGGCACCCCCCGAGGCGCCCAACCGCCGGGGCGGGTCTAGCCTCGCGGTGTGGACAGCTCCCTTGAAAGCACAGCAGGCGGCGAGGCGGGCGGAAGCGATCACCCCCGCGTCCGGCCGCGCGTCGGTCACATCCAGTTCCTGAACTGCCTCCCCCTTTACTGGGGCCTCGGCAGAACAGGAGCACTCTTCGATCTTGAGCTGACGAAGGACACCCCGGAGAAGCTCAGCGAACGCCTCGTACGCGGAGATCTCGATATCGGTCCCGTCACCGTGGTCGAATTCCTGCGCAATGCCGAGGACCTCGTCGCATTCCCCGATCTCGCGGTCGGCTGTGACGGCCCCGTCATGTCCTGCCTGATCGTTTCGCAGGTGCCGCTCGAAGAACTCGACGGGGCGCGGGTCGCCCTCGGCTCGACCTCGCGGACCGCCGTACGGCTCGCACAGCTCCTGCTCGCCGAGAAGTACGAGGTCACCCCCGACTACTACACGTGTCCGCCCGACCTCGGGCTGATGATGCAGGAGGCGGACGCGGCCGTACTGATCGGCGACGCGGCCCTGCGCGCCTCGCTGCACGACGCTCCCCGCCTCGGGCTCCAGGTCCATGACCTCGGGCAGATGTGGAAGGACTGGACGGGACTCCCGTTCGTCTTCGCCGTGTGGGCGGCGCGCAAGGAGTACCTGGCGCGCGAGCCGGAGACCGTACGCCTGGTGCACCAGGCGTTCCTCGCCTCCCGTGACGTGTCGCTGGAGGAGGTCGCCAAGGTAGCGGAGCAGGCGGCGCGTTGGGAGACCTTCGACGCGGAACTGCTGGAGCGTTACTTCACGACGCTCGACTTCCGTTTCGGGCCCGACCAGCTCGCGGGCGTACGGGAGTTCGCGCGGCGCACCGGACCCACGACCGGCTATCCCGCCGACCCGCACGTCGAGTTGCTCCCGTCCTGAGAAGGTAGGGGTGTCTGTCCGATCAGGCCGGATCAGGGACCGCGAGCCCGGCGGGATCGGACAGACACCCCCTATGGGGCAGCACGTACGGGGACGGGGAACGGGGAGGGGACGGGTATGCAGCCGCTCGACGCGGACGGGCCTCGCACCATCGGCGCGTACCGGCTGCTGGGCCGGCTCGGCGCCGGTGGCATGGGCCGGGTCTATCTGGCCAGGTCGGAGGGTGGCCGGACGGTCGCCGTGAAGGTCATCCACCCGCACCTCGCGCTGGACGAGGAGTTCCGGGCCCGGTTCCGCCGCGAGGTGGCGGCGGCCCGCCGGGTCGGCGGCGCCTGGACGGCGCCGGTGCTCGACGCCGACCCGGAGGCGGCGACGCCCTGGGTCGCCACCGGCTATGTCGCGGGCCCCTCCCTGACGCAGGCGGTGGCCGGTCACGGCCCGCTGCCCGCGGTGACGGTACGGGCGCTGGGAGCCGGGCTCGCGGAGGCGCTGGGCGCGGTCCATGAGCTGGGCCTCGTCCACCGCGACGTCAAACCGTCGAACGTCCTGCTGGCCCTCGACGGCCCCCGGCTCATCGACTTCGGCATCGCGCGCGCCACGGACGGCACCGCCTCGCTCACCTCCACCGGCGTCTCCGTCGGCTCGCCCGGCTACATGGCGCCGGAGCAGATACTCGGCAAGGGTGTCACCGGCGCGGCCGACGTCTTCTCGCTGGGCGCGGTGCTCGCGTACGCCGCCGCCGGGGTGAGCCCCTTCCCCGGTGACTCGTCCGCCGCGCTGCTCTACAAGGTGGTCCACGAGGAGCCCGAACTCGGCCTGCTGGACGGCGACTTGAGGGACCTGGTCGCGCACTGCCTGGCCAAGGACCCGGCCGCGCGGCCCGCTCCCGCGGAGGTCGCCGCGCGGCTCGCGCCCGCCCCCGGCGGGGCGGTCCTGCTGGTGGACGCGGGCTGGCTGCCGGATCCGCTGGTGCGCGAGGTCAGCCGGGCGGCCGTACAGCTCCTGGACCTGGAGGCCGCGGAGCCCGTACGGAGCGCTCCCGGGCAGCCGGTGCACTGGCCCACGCCGCCCGGTCCCAGCACGCCCCCCGGTCCCGACACGCCCCCGCCGACGGCCGGGCATCTGCCGACGGCCGGGCATCCGCCGACGGCCGGGCATCAGGCCCCGCCGCTCGGTGAGTTCGGGGCGCCCACGTACGACGCGCGAGCACAGCCGGCCGGCCCGCCCGGACCCCGTACGGCCGGCGGCAGTCCCCGGGACGGCCAGGACGCCCACGACCCCCGGATGTCCCTCTCGGTCACCGCGGGGCGCACCGGGCCGCGCCGCCGCAAGGTGAGCTGCACCGTCGTCCTCGCCGTGGCGGGAGCGCTGGCCGCCGTCACGCTGGGCGGGACGCTGCTCGTCGACCAGTTCGCGGACTCCTCCGACGCGAAGGACTCGGCGGGAGCCGACCGGAGCCCGAGCGCGTCGGCCACGAAGGACGCCGCCACCGGCGCGGTCGCGGAGGTGCCCGAGGGGTTCGTCGGAACCTGGAAGGGACCGACGACCGAGGAGAACGGCCTGCCGCACGGCGACTACACGGTCGAGATCACCGCGGGCGGCAAGGGCGACAAGGTGCTCCGCTCGACCAGCTTCCTCTCGCTGCTCGGAGTGGAGGCCAAGTGCTACGGCGTGGGCACGCTTGTCTCGGCCACCGCTGAGGAGATCCGGATCGAGGAGTCGACCGATCCCGACCGGGCCGGCGAGGCGGGGCTGTGCACGAACACGGAGGCCGCCGCGCTGACATTCACGCTCACCGACAAGGGCGATCTGAGCTTCGTCTCGAAGGAGGAGGCCGCGGGCAACCCGACCGGCACCCTGAGGAAGCAGTAGCCGGCGGAGGCGCGGCCGGTCCGCCCGGACCCCTGGCGTACGCTGGATCGGTCCGTAGATCCACTGATACACCGCCGAAAGGTGACGCCCCGGTGACCGAGAAGGCCGACCAGCAGTCTGTCCTCGACCGCGCTGCCGAGGGTGGCCGGATCACCCCCGAAGAGGCGCTCGACCTCTACCGCTCGGCGCCTCTCCACGCGCTCGGCTCCGCCGCCGACAGCGCGCGCCGCCTCCGGTACGCCGGCACGGAACACATCGCGACGTACATCATCGAGCGGAACATCAACTACACCAACGTGTGCGTGACGGCGTGCAAGTTCTGCGCCTTCTACGCGGCCCCCAAGGACACCGACAAGGGCTGGACCCGCGACCTCGACGACATCCTGCGCCGCTGCGCGGAGACCGTCGAACTCGGCGGCACCCAGATCATGTTCCAGGGCGGACACCACCCCGACTTCGGCGTGGAGTACTACGAAAAGCACTTCGGCGCCATCAAGTCCGCCTTCCCGCAGCTGGTCATCCACTCCCTCGGCGCGTCCGAGGTCGAGCACATGGCCCGTATCTCGGACGTCACCGTCGAGGAGGCGATCCGCCGGATCCACGCGGCGGGTCTCGACTCGTTCGCGGGCGCCGGCGCCGAATTGCTGCCGGCCCGGCCGCGTACGGCGATCGCACCGCTCAAGGAGTCGGGCGAGCGGTGGCTGGAGATCATGGAGACCGCGCACGGGCTCGGCGTCGAGTCGACGTCCACGATGCTGATGGGCACCGGCGAGACGAACGCCGAGCGGATCGAGCATCTGCGGATGATCCGCGATGTACAGGACCGGACGGGCGGTTTCCGGGCGTTCATCCCGTACACCTACCAGCCGGAGAACAACAAGCTGAAGGGCCAGACGCAGGCCACTCTCTTCGAGTATCTGCGGATGATCGCCATCGCCCGGCTCTTCCTCGACAACGTCGCCCATATCCAGGGCTCCTGGCTGACCACGGGCAAGGAGGTCGGCCAACTCTCCCTGCACTACGGCGCGGACGACCTCGGCTCGATCATGTTGGAGGAGAACGTCGTCTCCTCGGCGGGCGCCAAGCACCGCTCCAACCGGCTGGAGATCATCGACCTGATCCGTAAGTCGGGTCGGGTGCCGGCGCAGCGCGCCACGACGTACGAGCACATCGTCGTGCACGACGACCCGGCGGACGACCCGGTCGACGAGCGCGTCGTCTCGCACTTCTCCTCCACGGCGATCGCGGGCGGCACGGCGCACCCGGAACTCAAGCTGCTCGACGCCAACTGACCGGGTGGCACTGACGATTCACCGGGCGGACCTGCTGCTGCCCGGCGCCGGGCGCGCGCCCGTGCCGGGCGGCGCCGTCCTGGTCGACGGACAGAGCATCGGGGCCGTCGGCCCGTACGAGGAGGTGGCGGCGGCACGTCCCGCCGCCCGGGTCCGGCGGTGGCCCGGCGTCCTCACACCGGGGCTGTGCAATCCGTACGGTCCCGAACTGCTGGAGCGGGCCTACCACCCCGACCCGCGCGAGGCCGAGGAACTGGGCACCGAGCCGTTGACCGGCGCCGCGCTCGCCGCGCTGGAGATGACCGAGAGCCGCTGGGGGGCCAGCGCCCGGCGCGGTGTGCGGCGGATGCTGGCGCACGGGACCGTCGCGGTCGCGGGGACCCTGTGGCGGGAGACGGTGGCGGACGCCGTGGCGCGCTCGGGACTCGGCTCCGAGGAGCGGTTCGACGACCCGCCGGGCCCGCCGACGCTGGACCCTCTTGCGGCCGGCCGGCCGGTCGAGGAGGCCTTCGTGCTGCCGCCGTTGGGCTTCGAAGGCCGCCAGGCCGACTTCGCCGTGTTCGACGTGCCGGCCGACGGCGATCCGTACGCCGCGCTGGGGCGGGCGGGCGCGGCCAGTTGCGTGGCCACCGTCCTCGACGGGCGGCTCGTCCACCGACGTGCCTGAGCCCGTGCCGGGGGCGTACTGCTTCAATGGACGGGTGACCCGAGCCTCCCTGGACAAGCAGCCGCACGAAGTCGCCTCGATGTTCGACGACGTGGCGGCGAAGTACGACCTCACCAACGACGTGCTCTCCCTGGGGCAGGCGCGGCTCTGGCGCAAGGAAGTCGCGAGAGCGGTGAACGCCCGCCCCGCGCAGAAGATCCTCGACCTCGCCGCGGGCACCGCCACCTCCTCGATGCCCTTCGCCGCCACCGGCGCCTACGTCGTGCCCTGCGACTTCTCGCTGGGCATGCTGCGCGAGGGCAAGAAGCGCCACCCCTGGCTGCCGCTGACCGCCGGGGACGCGACCAGGCTGCCCTTCCGGGACGACGTCTTCGACTCGGTCACGATCTCCTTCGGTCTGCGCAACGTCCACGACACGGGCAGCGCGCTGCGTGAGCTGTACCGGGTGACCAAGCCCGGCGGGCAGGTCGTGATCTGTGAGTTCTCCCAGCCCACATGGGAGCCCTTCAGGACCGTCTACACGGAGTACCTGATGCGCGCGCTGCCGCCGGTGGCACGGAGCGTGTCCTCCAACCCGGACGCGTACGTCTACCTCGCCGAGTCCATCCGCGCCTGGCCCGACCAGCCCGGTCTCGCCGGTCTGCTCCAGAAGGCCGGCTGGTCGAAGGTCGCGTGGCGGAATCTGACCGGCGGGGTCGTGGCACTGCACCGGGGCGTCAAGCCTGCTCCAGCTGAAGCCTGAGCCGGAAGCGGTACGCCTTACGCTTCCCGACCGGGGTCACGAAGGTCTCCTCCAGGTCCATGCCGAGGCGCCGGGTGACCGCGACCGAGCGCTCGTTGCGGGCGTCGACCATCGCCACGACGGTGGGGACGCCCGCCGCCCGTACCCGCTCCAGCGTCGCCTGCGCGGCGGCCGTCACATACCCCTTGCCCCAGTACGCGCGGCCGAGCCGCCAGCCGATCTCGATCTCGCCGACCGGGCCGAAGGACGTGTGGGGCCATGGCTGCGCGCCGGTGAAGCCGATGACGTCGTCGTTCTCGTCGAGCATCGTCCAGAGGCAGAAGCCGTGTTCGGCAGCGTGCCCCCGCTGGCGGGCGGTGAACTCCTCGTACTCTGCGAGCGGCGCGGGGCCGCCGTGGAACTCCATGACGTCCGGATCGTCGAAGAGCCGGTGCCAGTGGCGCGCGTCCTCCTCGGTGGGAACGCGCAGCCGCACGACGGGGACCGGTCGGGTGATGTCGTTCAAGGTGGCAGCCCTTCAACTTGTCGATCTGTACGCACCCATAGACTGCACCTGTCCAGTGCCGAACATGTCCACAGCCGTCGGTACGCCATGAGGGGACCCGCCAGCCGGGTCCCACGAGTCTTCGGGAGATCCCGCTGTGACCGAGCCCCTCTCCGAACACACCGCGGATGTGATTGTCGTCGGGGCCGGCCCGGCCGGTTCCACCACGGCGTACCACCTCGCCAAGTCGGGCCTGGACGTACTGCTCCTGGAGAAGACCGCGTTCCCGCGCGAGAAGGTCTGCGGCGACGGTCTCACCCCGCGCGCCACCAAGCAGCTGGTGGGGATGGGCATCGACATCTCCGAAGAGGCCGGCTGGCTCCGTAACAAGGGGCTGCGGATCATCGGCGGCGGCGTACGGCTCCAGCTCGACTGGCCCGACCTGGCCAGCTATCCGGACTACGGACTCGTCCGCAAGCGCGACGACTTCGACGAGCAGCTGGCCCGGCAGGCGCAGAAGGCCGGGGCGCGGCTGCACGAGCGCTGCAACGTCGGGGCGCCGATCATCGACCCGCGCACCGGCCGCATCACCGGCGTCAACGCCAAGATGGGCGAGGAGAAGACGCCCGTCACCTTCCACGCCCCGCTCGTCGTCGCGGCGGACGGCAACTCCACGCGGCTGTCGCTCGCGATGGGGCTGCACCGGCGCGAGGACCGGCCGATGGGCGTCGCCGTCCGTACGTATTTCACCTCGCCCCGGCACGACGACGACTACCTGGAGTCGTGGCTGGAGCTGTGGGACCGGCGCGGGCCGCAGGACCGGCTGCTGCCCGGCTACGGCTGGATCTTCGGCATGGGCGACGGCACCTCCAACGTCGGCCTGGGCATTCTCAATTCGTCGTCCGCCTTCAAGGAGCTGGACTGGCGCGAGGTGCTCAAGGCGTGGTGCGCGTCGATGCCGGAGGACTGGGGCTACACCCCCGAGAACATGACGATGCCCATTCGCGGTGCCGCGCTGCCGATGGCCTTCAACCGGCAGCCGCACTACACCAAGGGCCTGCTGCTGGTGGGTGACGCGGGCGGTCTGGTGAACCCGTTCAACGGCGAGGGCATCGCGTACGCCATGGAGTCCGGCCAGATCGCGGCGGACGTCATCGTGCAGGCGCAGTCCCGGCAGACCCCGGGGCAGCGCGAGATGGCCCTCCAGCGCTATCCGCGGGTCCTCAAGGACACCTACGGCGGCTACTACTCGCTGGGCCGCGCCTTCGTGAAGCTGATCGGCAACCCGAAGGTCATGAAGATCGCGACACAGCGGGGGCTCACGCACCCGCTGCTGATGAAGTTCACGCTGAAGATGCTGGCGAATCTGACCGACCCGTCGGGCGGCGACGCGATGGACCGCATCATCAACGGTCTGAGCAAGGTCGCGCCCAAGTCGTAGCGGCCCCGGCCGCCGACCGCGTCATCGACGGTACGGCCGGATCTCACGCCTCGCCGTCGCCCTTGGTCCACTGCCGCAGGGCGGCGGCGTCGGCGAACCTGCCGACGTTCGTGTCCAGCGGGGTGTCCGTGTACTGGTGGAACTTCCACGCGGCCTTGATACGGGGCTTGCCCGGGGTCACGTAGTCCGCGATCCACAGCGCGTCGCCCGCCTCGCTCGTGGTGTCGCGATTGAGCCAGAAGTCGCGGTTGCAGTACAGCCCGACGCGGTGGTCGGCGCCGCGCAGCCGCCGGACCTCCGCCAGGAAGGCGTCCTTCGACGCGCACGAGACGTCCGCGTCCTCCCAGTCGGCGAACAGCGGGTCGCCCGCGCGCTCGGCGGCCTTGTCCACGAAGTATTTCGCCTGTGCCTTCATGCTGCCGGGCCGCAGGAAGTGGTAGAAGCCGACGACCAGTCCGGCCTCCCGCGCGTGCGCGGCCTGCGCGGTCATACGGGGGTTGATGTACGAGGTGCCTTCGGTCGCCTTGACGATGGCGAAGTCGAGGCCCTTCGTGGAGAACGACGAACTCTGGTACGACGCGACGTCGACGCCCTTGACGGTCATCGGTGGTGCCTCCTGCGCGGTGCGGGTGGGGGAGAGGTTCCGTTGTCTGTCCGATGCCCGCGATGCCGTGGGGGCACTCACGAACAGCCGGGTCCGCGGGGCCTGTTGGTGCACCCGCCCCGATACGCCCTTGTGCGCCGGAGCACGGCCGAGGGCCGTCGCTCCCGGGCGGGGGAGCGACGGCCCTCGGGTTGTGCGTGTCATGCGGGTCGTACGTACCGTGCGGAGGTGCCGTCGGTCAGAGGAGACGGACCGCGCCGCTCGGCGGGTCCCAGTCCAGCGTCTTCTCGACCACGCCCGTACCGGAGTTCTGCGCGCCGATGAACTTGCCGCCGCCGGAGTAGATCCCCACGTGGTACGCGCTGCCCGCGCCGCCCCAGTAGAGGATGTCGCCGGGCTGGAGGTTGTCCAGGGAGACCTGGGTGCCGGACGTCGACTGCGGCTGCGAGGTGCGCGGCAGGTCGACGCCGATCTGGCGGTACGCGGCCTGCACGAGGCTGGAGCAGTCCCACGAGCCGGGGCCGGTGGAGCCGAGGATGTACGCGTCGCCGACCTGGGCGCGCGCGAAGGCAAGGACGGCCGCCGCCGAGCCGGTGGCCTGCGTGGTGCCGTACGAGGTCTGGGAGGAGGAGCCGGAGGAGGCGGAGAGCGTCGTCCGCTCCTCGGAGCGCGAGGCACGCTCCTCGGCCGCCGCCTTGGCACGGGCGGCCTCGGCGGCCTTCTCCTTGGCCGCTGCCTCGGCCTTGCGCTCCGCGTCGGCCTTGGCCTTCTTCGCCACCTTCGCGGCGTGGGTCGCCGCGGCGTTCTCCTGCGCCTGGAGTTCGAGGTCGACCGCCACCTGCTGGGTGGCGTCGGCGGACTGCGCGACGCTGCCGGCGATGCCGGAGGTGAGCGTGGGCATCTCGATGGTCTCGGTCACCGGCTCGGCGTTGGCCGGAGCGGCGGCACCAGCCAGCGCGATGGTGCTGAGGACGCCACCGGCAACTCCGGACCGGATCGCGGTTTTCGACGCGCTTCGGCGGGGCTTCCGGTGGCTGGGTATGTGAGCGGTGTGGGACATGAGGACCATCGCTATCAGGGCTTTACAGTTCCCTTCAAGAAACGTGTGTTGCGCCACAGTTACGTTCGGAATAGATCAATCCGCTTAGTGTCGGCCCTTATTGACGCCGTAACGGTCATATCGGGCACTCGTGATCATGGCTGTGATCATAGGGTTTCGGTGAATCGCCCGGATTGCCCGCTGCTTACCATCCGTTCGCTTCAGTGGCCAAGCCCCACTTTCGAGAAGGTTGAGTGGAGTGGCGCAGGTCACAGAATGATGAACGCGCGATCTCCCCGGACGCTCATGGGCGCGCGCTCGTGAACACGTGCACGCGGTCCGCCGCGTCCGACCGGCTCCGCGCCCGTTCATGTCCCCGCCCCTCTCCGTCCACCTCCGTCCCGGGATCTCCCTCGGGCGGGTGGAGGACGCGCCTATCACCCGCCCGCGCTCTTCTCCAATTTGCTGCTCTCCGCGTTGTCTTGATAGAGCCGAGGGGCCTCCGACCAGCGGTAACTCTCCGCATTGTTACCTCAAGTGACCGATCGGACGCTGCCCGTTCGAAGATCCACCGGCCTTCCGACACATGATCGATCGTCAGGTGGTGGAGATCACAAACTCCTTGTCCCACCCCGTGTCGCAGATCACAGACCGGGAGGCATAGGATGCGGGACAGTCCGGCTTGTGAACTGCCTCACATACGCGTGATCTTCGTGGGGCGGCGACACAGAAGCTCGGTTGAGGACCAACGGTCAGGGACGACTGGAAGGAGCGAGGAGCGTGAATGCCTACGCGCCAATCCTCGTGCTCGGCGCTCTCGGTGCCGCGTTTGCGATCTTCTCCGTGGTGGCGGCCACGCTTATCGGCCCGAAAAGGTACAACCGGGCAAAACTCGAAGCGTACGAGTGCGGCATCGAGCCCACTCCCACGCCGGCCGGAGGTGGCCGCTTTCCCATCAAGTACTACCTGACGGCGATGCTCTTCATCATTTTCGACATCGAGGTCGTCTTCCTTTACCCCTGGGCCGTCACCTTCGACGCACTGGGGCTTTTCGGGCTCGTGGAGATGTTGCTCTTCGTGCTCACCGTCTTCGTCGCCTACGCGTATGTGTGGCGGCGCGGCGGTCTGGAATGGGACTAAAGGCGCGGAGGGGCAACCAATGGGACTCGAAGAGAAGCTGCCGAGCGGATTTCTGCTGACCACCGTCGAGCAGGCCGCGGGCTGGGTGCGTAAGTCGTCCGTCTTTCCGGCGACCTTCGGCCTCGCCTGCTGCGCCATCGAGATGATGACGACGGGCGCCGGCCGGTACGACCTGGCCCGGTTCGGCATGGAGGTCTTCCGCGGTTCGCCGCGCCAGGCGGACCTGATGATCGTGGCGGGACGGGTGAGCCAGAAGATGGCGCCCGTCCTGAGGCAGGTCTACGACCAGATGCCGAATCCCAAGTGGGTCATTTCCATGGGGGTTTGCGCGTCGTCGGGCGGGATGTTCAACAACTACGCGATTGTCCAGGGCGTCGACCACGTCGTCCCTGTCGACATCTACCTGCCGGGCTGCCCGCCGCGGCCGGAAATGCTGATGGACGCCATCCTCAAGCTCCACCAGAAGATCCAGAGCTCCAAGCTCGGGGTCAACGCGGAGGAGGCCGCCCGCGAGGCGGAGGAGGCGGCGCTCAAGGCGCTCCCCACGATCGAGATGAAGGGGCTGCTGCGGTGAGTGACGAGCAGCGATCCGGGAGTTCTCCGGAGAACGACCAGCCGGCCGGGGCCGGCATTCCGTCCGCGCGCGGACAGGCCTCCGAGGTCATCGGCGTGCGCAAGGGCATGTTCGGCACCGACACCGGCGGCGGCGACACCAGCGGGTACGGCGGTCTCGTCAGGACCGTGAGCCTGCCGGGCGCCTCCAGCCGCCCCTACGGCGGCCGCGACGGTGTCTTCGACGAGATCGCCGACGAACTCGAAGGCGCGCTGGAGGAGCAGGGCCTGCTCCCCGCGAACGCCATCGAGAAGACGGTCGTCGACAGAGGCGAACTCACCTTCCACATCGCCCGCGAGCATCTGGTCCAGGTGGCCAGGACCCTGCGCGACGACCCGGCGCTCCGCTTCGAGCTCTGTACGGGTGTGTCCGGCGTCCACTTCCTGGGCGACAAGGGCCGCGAGCTGCACGCCGTCTATCACCTGCGTTCACTGACGCACGGCCGGCTGATCCGCCTCGAAGTGTCCGCACCGGACAGCGACCCGCACGTGCCGTCCCTGGTCGAGGTCTATCCGACCAACGACTGGCACGAGCGTGAGACGTACGACTTCTTCGGTCTGATCTTCGACGGCCACCCCGCCCTCACCCGGATCATGATGCCGGACGACTGGCAGGGCTTCCCGCAGCGCAAGGACTATCCCCTCGGCGGCATCGCCGTCGAGTACAAGGGCGCCCAGATCCCGTCGCCGGACCAGCGGAGGTCGTACTCATGACCACCCCCCACGCAACTCCCCGTGCCACCACCGAGGGCACCGTCTACACCGTCACCGGCGGTGACTGGGACGAGGTCGTCGAGACCGCGGCCAGGTCGGACGACGAGCGCATCATCGTCAACATGGGTCCGCAGCACCCGTCGACGCACGGTGTGCTCAGGCTGATCCTGGAGATCGAGGGCGAGACCGTCACCGAGGCCCGTTGCGGCATCGGCTATCTGCACACCGGTATCGAGAAGAACCTCGAATTCCGCAACTGGACGCAGGGCACCACCTTCGTCACGCGCATGGATTACCTGACGTCGTTCTTCAACGAGACGGCGTACTGCCGCGCCGTGGAGACGCTGCTGGGTATCGAGGACGACATCCCGGACCGGGCGAACATCATCCGCGTCCTGCTGATGGAGCTCAACCGGCTCTCCTCGCACCTGGTCGCCATCGCCACCGGCGGTATGGAACTCGGCGCGACCACGATCATGATCTACGGCTTCCGCGATCGTGAACTGATTCTCGACGCCTACGAGTTGATCACCGGCCTGCGCATGAACCACGCGTACATCCGGCCCGGCGGCCTCGCCCAGGACCTTCCCCCGGGCGCCGTCGACCATCTGCGCGAGCTGCTGAAGACCCTGCGCAAGAACCTGCCGGAGTACGACGCGCTCGCCACCGGCAACCCGATCTTCAAGGCCCGTATGCAGGACGTCGGCTATCTCGACCTGGCCGGCTGCATGGCGCTCGGCGCCACGGGACCGATACTGCGTTCGGCCGGGCTGCCGCACGACCTGCGCAAGACCGACCCGTACTGCGGCTACGAGACGTACGACTTCGACATCCCGACCGCCGAGACCTGCGACGCCTACGGCCGCTTCCTCGTCCGGCTGGAGGAGATGCGGCAGTCGCTGCGGATCGTCGAGCAGTGCCTGGACCGGCTGGAGCCGGGCCCGGTGATGGTCGCCGACAAGAAGATCGCCTGGCCCGCCCAGCTCGCGCTCGGCCCGGACGGCCTCGGCAACTCGCTCGACCACATCAAGAACATCATGGGCACGTCCATGGAGGCTCTGATCCATCACTTCAAGCTGGTGACGGAGGGCTTCCGGGTCCCGCCGGGGCAGACGTACGCCGCCGTCGAGTCGCCCAAGGGCGAAATGGGCGTGCACGTCGTCTCCGACGGGGGCACGCGCCCCTACCGGGTCCACTTCCGCGACCCGTCGTTCACCAATCTCCAGTCCATGGCGGCCATGTGTGAGGGCGGCCAGGTCGCCGACGTCATCGTCGCCGTCGCGTCCATCGACCCCGTGATGGGAGGCGTCGACCGGTGACCACCACACCGAATTCCGAGGTCAGCCTCGGAATGCCCCAACTCCCCGCCCCCGACTACCCGGCCGATGTACGCGCCCGGCTGGAGACGGACGCGAAGGAGGTGATCGCCCGCTACCCCGACAGCCGCTCGGCCCTGCTGCCGCTGCTGCACCTCACGCAGTCCGAGGAGGGGTACGTCACCCGTACCGGCGTCCGATTCTGCGCCGAGATGCTGGGGCTGACCACAGCCGAGGTGACCGCGGTCTCCACCTTCTACTCGATGTACCGGCGCAAGCCGTCCGGCGACTACCAGGTCGGCGTCTGCACCAACACGCTCTGCGCGGTGATGGGCGGCGACGCCATCTTCGACGAGCTGAAGCAGCACCTGGGCGTCGGCAACAACGAGACCACCGAGGACGGCAAGGTCACGCTGGAGCACATCGAGTGCAACGCGGCCTGCGACTTCGCGCCGGTGGTGATGGTCAACTGGGAGTTCTTCGACAACCAGACCGTCGAGTCGGCGAAGCGGCTCGTGGACGACCTGCGGGCCGGCGAGCAGGTCACCCCGACGCGCGGCGCGCCCCTGTGCACATACAAGGAGACCGCGCGGATCCTCGCGGGCTTCCCCGACGAGCGCCCCGGCGCCGTCGACGCCACCGGGGGCGCCGGCCCCGCCTCGCTGATCGGCCTGAAGCTCGCCAAGGGCGAGGCGATCCCGGCCCGTACGCCGCGCCCGCGCGACGGAGCGGCCCCGCGGGACACGCCCCAGCCCGGCGCCGAGCACCTCAGCTCGCACGACGCGCCGCAGAAGACCGCCGCGTCCGACCCCGCGAACCCCGCGGGCCCCGCGGCCGAGGAGGGGGAGTGATGACCACCGCACCCGAGATGAGCGACACCGGCCCGGAGAAGCTTCTCTCTCCGGTCCTGTCCGCGTTCTGGGACCAGCCCGACGCGTGGACGCTGGAGACCTACAAGCGGCACGAGGGGTACGAGGGGCTGCGCAAGGCGCTCGCCATGACGCCCGACGACCTCATCGCGTACGTGAAGGACTCCGGTCTGCGCGGCAGGGGCGGCGCCGGCTTCCCCACCGGGATGAAGTGGCAGTTCATCCCGCAGGGCGACGGCAAACCGCACTATCTCGTCGTCAACGCCGACGAGTCGGAGCCGGGCACCTGCAAGGACATCCCTCTCCTCTTCGCCAATCCGCACTCCCTCATCGAGGGAATGATCATCGCGTGCTACGCGATCCGCTCGTCGCACGCCTTCATCTATCTGCGCGGCGAGGTCGTGCCGGTGCTGCGCAGGCTGCACGAGGCCGTACGTGAGGCCTACGAGGCGGGCTACCTCGGCAAGGACATCCTCGGCAGCGGGATCGACCTCGACATCACCGTGCACGCGGGGGCCGGCGCGTACATCTGCGGCGAGGAGACCGCGCTGCTGGACTCGCTGGAGGGACGGCGCGGACAGCCCCGGCTGCGCCCGCCGTTCCCGGCGGTCGCGGGTCTCTACGCGTGCCCCACTGTGGTGAACAACGTCGAATCCATCGCCTCGGTTCCCGCGATCCTCAACCGCGGCAAGGACTGGTTCAAGTCGATGGGCAGCGAGAAGTCCGCGGGCTTCACGCTCTACTCGCTCAGCGGCCATGTGGCCAGCCCCGGCCAGTACGAGGCCCCGCTCGGCATCACCCTGCGCCAGCTGCTGGACATGGGCGGCGGCATGCGGCCGGGCCACCGGCTCAAGTTCTGGACGCCGGGCGGCTCTTCGACCCCGATGTTCACCGACGAGCACCTGGACGTCCCGCTCGACTACGAGGGCGTCGGCGCCGCCGGATCCATGCTCGGCACCAAGGCGCTCCAGTGCTTCGACGAGACCACCTGCGTGGTGCGGGCCGTCACCCGCTGGACCGAGTTCTACGCCCACGAGTCCTGCGGCAAGTGCACACCGTGCCGTGAAGGCACCTACTGGCTGGTCCAGTTGCTGCGCGACATCGAGGCCGGCAAGGGCGTGCCCTCCGACCTCGACAAGCTGAACGACATCGCCGACAACATCAACGGCAAGTCGTTCTGCGCCCTCGGAGACGGCGCCGCGGCGCCGATCTTCTCCTCGCTCAAGTACTTCCGCGAGGAGTACGAGCAGCACATCACCGGCAAGGGCTGCCCCTTCGACCCGGCGAGGTCCACCCTGTGGGCCGACGGAAACGCGCACCTGGAGGTGAACGCATGACAGTCACCACCTCCGCCCCCACCGGCGGCGGCGAGGCGGCGGTCCCGCCCGAAGATCTCGTCTCGCTGACGATCGACGGCATCGAGATCTCGGTCCCCAAGGGAACCCTGGTGATCCGCGCCGCCGAACTCCTCGGCATCGAGATCCCCCGGTTCTGCGACCACCCGCTCCTCGACCCCGCCGGCGCCTGCCGGCAGTGCATCGTCGAGGTCGAGGGCCAGCGCAAGCCGATGGCCTCCTGCACCATCACCTGCACCGACGGCATGGTCGTCAAGTCGCAGATCACCTCGCCGGTCGCCGAGAAGGCGCAGCGCGGTGTGATGGAGCTGCTGCTCATCAACCACCCGCTGGACTGCCCGGTCTGCGACAAGGGCGGCGAGTGCCCCTTGCAGAACCAGGCGATGAGCGCCGGTCAGGCCGACACCCGGTTCGAGGGCAAGAAGCGGACCTTCGAGAAGCCCGTACCGATCTCCACCCAGGTGCTGCTCGACCGCGAGCGGTGCGTGCTCTGCGCGCGCTGCACCCGCTTCTCCAACCAGGTCGCGGGCGACCCGGTGATCGAGTTCCTGGAGCGCGGCGCGCTCCAGCAGGTCGGTATCGGGGTGGGCGACCCGTTCGAGTCGTACTTCTCCGGCAACACCATCCAGATCTGCCCGGTCGGCGCGCTGACCTCGGCGGCGTACCGGTTCCGCTCCCGCCCGTTCGACCTCGTCTCCTCGCCGAGCGTGTGCGAGCACTGCGCGGGCGGCTGCGCCACGCGCACCGACCACCGGCGCGGCAAGGTCATGCGGCGCATGGCCGCCGACGACCCCGAGGTCAACGAGGAGTGGATCTGCGACAAGGGGCGGTTCGGCTTCCGCTACGCGCAGCGGCTGGACCGGATCACCTCGCCACTCGTACGGAACGCGGACGGCGAGCTGGAACCGGCGAGCTGGCCCGAGGCACTTGAGGCCGCCGCCGCCGGTCTCGCCGCCGCGCGCGGCCGGGCCGCGGTCCTGAGCGGCGGCCGGCTGACGGTCGAGGACTCCTACGCGTACGCCAAGTTCGCCCGGGTCGCGCTCGACACCAACGACATCGACTTCCGCGCGCGCGTCCACAGCGCCGAGGAGGCCGAGTTCCTCGCCGCCCATGTCGCCGGTCACGGCATCGACGTGGACGGCAAGGGGATCACGAACACGACGCTGGAGAAGGCCCCGGCCGTCCTGCTCGTCGGTTTCGAGTCCGAGGAGGAGGCGCCCGGCCTCTTCCTGAGGATGCGCAAGGCCCACCGCAAGCACGGGCAGCGCAGCTTCTCCCTCGCCACGCACGCCACGCCCGGTCTGAAGAAGGCCGGGGGCACTCTGCTGCCCGCCGCGCCCGGCACCGAGACCGAATGGCTCGACGCGCTCGCCTCGCAGACCGGCCTCGAAGGCGCGGGCACCCGCGCGGCCGACGCCCTGCGCGAGAGCGGCGCGGTGATCGTCGTCGGCGAACGGCTCGCCGCCGTCCCCGGCGGGCTCACCGCCGCCGCCAGGGCCGCCACCGCGACCGGCGCCTCGCTCGTCTGGGTGCCGCGCAGGGCCGGTGAGCGCGGCGCGGTCGAGGCCGGCGCGCTGCCGACGCTGCTGCCCGGAGGCCGTCCCGCCACGGACCCGCGGGCCCGTGAGGAGGTCGCCGACGTCTGGCGCGTACGCGAACTGCCGCACCGCCACGGCCGGGACACCGGCCAGATCGTCGAGGCCGCCGTGACCGGCGAACTCGGCGCGCTGGTCGTCGCGGGCGTCGAGGTCGCCGACCTGCCGGACCCGCCGCGCGCGCGTGAGGCGCTCGCGGCCGTCGGCTTCCTGGTCTCGATGGAGCTGCGTCCCAGCGAGGTCACCGACCACGCCGACGTCGTCTTCCCCGTCGCGGCCGTCGCCGAGAAGGCGGGCACCTTCCTCAACTGGGAGGGCAGGGTGCGGATGTTCGAGGCGGCGCTCAAGCCCGAGCAGATGACGCGCCGGCTGGCCACGGACGACGCGCGGGTGCTGCACATGCTCGCCGACGCCATGGACGTCTCCCTGGCGCTGCCCGATCTGAAGGCCGTACACACCGAACTGGACCGGCTCGGCCACTGGGACGGCCCGCGCGCCGAAGGGCCCGTCGAGTCGTCGCGTCCGCTGCCCCGTCCGGGCGCGGGCGAGGCGGTTCTCGCCGGTCACCGGCTGCTGCTCGACCAGGGCCGGCTCCAGGACGGCGACGAGGCCCTGGCGGGCACCCGCCACGCGGCCGTCGCCCGGCTCTCCGCCGCCACGGCGGCCGAGACGGGCGTCAAGGACGGCGACGTCCTGGCCGTCACCGGCCCCGCCGGTACGGTCGAACTGCCGCTCAGCGTCACCGAGATGCCCGACAAGGTGGTCTGGCTGCCGCTGAACTCGGTCGGCGGCGGTGTCCTCGCGGACACCGGATCCCGGCCGGGCACGCTGGTCCGGATCGGCCCCGCCGAGGCACAGGCCCCGGCCGGCGCACCGGAGTCCGAAGCACCGGAGGTGCGCGCATGACCGCCCTCGCCCAACTCGGCGCGGCACCCGCGCAGAGCGTCCTCGCAGCCGAGGACCTCTCGATGTTCGGCACCGACCCGTGGTGGCTGGTGGCCATCAAGGCCGTCTTCTGCTTCGCGTTCCTGATGGTGACCGTGCTGATCGCCATCGTCTGGGAGCGCAAGGTCGTCGCCTGGATGCAGCTGCGCATCGGGCCCAACCGGCACGGCCCCTGGGGCATGCTCCAGTCGCTCGCCGACGGCATCAAGCTGATGCTGAAGGAAGACATCGTCGTCAAGCGGGCCGACAAGGTCGTCTACGTCCTGGCGCCGATCATCGCGGCGGTGCCCGCCTTCATGGCGATCGCCGTGATCCCCTTCGGGCCCGCGGGCAACGAGGTCTCGATCTTCGGCCACCGCACGACGATGCAGCTGACCGACCTGCCGATCGCGATGCTCTACATCCTCGCGGTCGCGTCGGTCGGCATCTACGGCATCGTCCTCGCCGGCTGGTCGTCCGGATCGACGTACCCGCTGCTCGGCGGTCTGCGCTCGTGCGCGCAGATGATCTCCTACGAGATCGCCATGGGCGCCGCGTTCGCCTCGGTGTTCCTCTACTCCGGGTCGATGTCGACCTCGGCGATCGTCGACGCGCAGGCCGACCGGTGGTACATCATCCTGCTGCCGGTCTCCTTCATCATCTACATCGTCACGATGGTCGGCGAGACCAACCGCGCGCCGTTCGACATGCCCGAGTCCGAGGGCGACCTGGTCGGCGGCTTCAACACCGAGTACTCGTCGATCAAGTTCGCGCTGTTCATGCTGGCCGAGTACGTCAACATGGTCACGGTCTCCGCCGTCTCCGCCACGCTCTTCCTGGGCGGCTGGCGGGCCCCGTACCCCATCTCCACATTCTGGGAGGGTGCGAACCACGGCTGGTGGCCGATGCTCTGGTTCATCATCAAGGTCCAGCTGCTGCTGTTCTTCTTCATCTGGCTGCGCGGCACGCTCCCGCGTGTGCGCTACGACCAGCTGATGAAGCTCGGCTGGAAGGTCCTGATCCCGGTCTCGGTCGTCTGGCTGATGCTGGTGGCCACCGTGCGTGCCCTGCGGAACGAGAACTACGATTTCCAGGACATCGTGCTCTATGTGGCCGGCGCCGTCATCGCGATCCTGCTGCTCTCCTTCGTCGCCGACATCTTCCGGGACAAGAAGGAGAAGGCCGCGGCCGCGGCCGAACCACCACCGCCCCCGTTCGATCCGATGGCCGGTGGATTCCCGGTGCCTCCGCTGCCGGGGCAGACCCTGCCGCCCGTGCCGCGCCGGCGCTCACGCGGTGAGCGCGAACTGATTGTCAGTGGCGGGGTCAATACTGAGAGTGATGGAAAGGAGGCTGACGGTGCCTGACAACGCTTCCAAAGGTTCGAAGGGGGACGACCCCGGCGCGCGCCGGCTGAATCCGGTCGCCGGCTTCGGCGTGACCTTCAAGGCCATGTTCAAGAAGCGGCTGACCGAGCAGTATCCGGAGACGGAGAAGGTGACGGCGCCGCGCTTCCACGGCCGCCATCAGCTGAACCGTCATCCGGACGGCCTGGAGAAGTGCATCGGCTGTGAGCTGTGCGCCTGGGCCTGCCCGGCGGACGCGATCTATGTCGAGGGCGCTGACAACACCGAGGAGGAGCGCTACTCCCCGGGCGAGCGTTACGGCCGCGTGTACCAGATCAACTACGCCCGCTGCATCCTGTGCGGACTCTGTATCGAGGCGTGCCCCACCCGGGCGCTCACGATGACCAACGAGTTCGAGCTGGCGGACAGTACGCGCGAGAGCCTCATCTACACCAAGGAGCAGCTCCTCGCCGGTCTGGAGGAGGGCATGGTCGAGTCCCCGCACTCGATCTTCCCCGGCACGGACGAACAGGACTACTACCGGGGCCTGGTGACCGAAGCCGCCCCCGGCACGGTCCGGCAGGTCGCCTTCACCAAGGACGGGCGCTCGCAGGAAGGCGCCTCCGACTTCGGCGAGGGCGAACCGGCGTCGAGGAAGGTGATCGGCGGATGAACACGCTCGCCGCTTCCCTCACCTCGACCGGCGAGGCCGTCCAGTTCTGGATCCTCGGCACCGTCGCCGTGATCGGCGCGCTCGGCACCATCCTGATGAGGCGGGCCGTGCACAGCGCGCTCTGTCTCGCCGGGACCATGATCATCCTGGCGGTCTTCTACCTGGCCAACGGGGCGTACTTCCTGGGCGTCGTGCAGATCGTCGTCTACACCGGCGCGATCATGATGCTCTTCCTCTTCGTGGTCATGCTCGTCGGCGTCACCGCCGCCGACTCGCTCACGGAGACGATCAAGGGCCAGCGCTGGTGGGCCGCCGCCTGCGGGCTCGGCTTCGGTGTCCTGCTGATCGCCGGCATCGGCAATGCGTCGCTGACGACCTTCACCGGACTCGGCGTCGCCAACGCCGGGGGCAACGTGGAGGGCATCGCCGCCCTGCTCTTCACCAAGTACGTGTTCGCCTTCGAGATCACCGGCGCCCTGCTGATCACGGCCTCCGTCGGCGCGATGGTGCTCACGCACCGCGAGCGCACCGAACGGGCCCTGACCCAGCGCGAGATGTCCGAGCAGCGGATCCGCAGCAAGCACGTACCGCCGCTGCCCGCGCCCGGTGTCTACGCCAGGCACAACGCGGTGGACATCGCCGGTCTGCTGCCCGACGGCACCGCTTCCGAGCTGACGGTCAACAAGACGCTCAAGGACCGCGGCCAGATCCGGGACGTGTCCGGCGAGGCCATGGCCGACCTGAAGGCGCTGGAGCAGCGGTCGAGCGAGCGCCTCGGCCGCGGGGACCGCCGGGACCGCGAGGATGGGGTCACCAAATGAATCCGGTCAACTACCTCTATCTCGCCGCCCTGTTGTTCACCATCGGCGCGGCCGGAGTGCTGATCCGGCGCAATGCGATCGTCGTCTTCATGTGCGTCGAGCTGATGCTCAACGCGTGCAACCTCGCATTCGTCGCCTTCTCCCGGATGCACGGCAATCTGGACGGCCAGATCATCGCCTTCTTCACGATGGTCGTCGCCGCAGCGGAAGTCGTCGTCGGGCTCGCGATCATCGTGTCGGTGTTCCGTTCGCGCCACTCGGCCTCGGTCGACGACGCCAGCCTGATGAAGCTCTGAGGGGTCGCTGAATCGTGGAGAATCTGATTGCGCTGCTCATCGCGGCGCCCCTGCTCGGAGCAGGTCTACTGCTGTGCGGCGGGCGACGCCTGGACCGGGTGGGGCATCTGCTCGGCACGGTCCTGGCGGGCGCCTCCTTCGTGATCGGCGTGGTGCTGTTCGCGGACATGCTGGGCAAGGGCGGCGAGGAACGCGCCCTGCACCAGCACCTGTTCAGCTGGGTGCCCGTCGAGAGCTTCCAGGCGGACATCGCCTTCCAGCTCGACCAGCTGTCGATGACGTTCGTGCTGCTGATCACCGGCGTCGGCACCCTGATCCATATCTACTCCATCGGGTACATGGAGCACGACGAGCGGCGTCGCCGCTTCTTCGGCTATCTGAACCTGTTCCTGGCGGCGATGCTGCTGCTCGTCCTCGCGGACAACTACCTGCTGCTGTACTTCGGCTGGGAGGGGGTCGGCCTCGCGTCGTACCTGCTCATCGGCTTCTGGCAGCACAAGCCCAGCGCGGCCACGGCGGCCAAGAAGGCGTTCCTGGTCAACCGCGTCGGCGACATGGGTCTGTCGATCGCGATCATGCTGATGTTCACCACCTTCGGCACGTTCGCCTTCGGGCCCGTCCTGGAGTCCACCGGTGAGGCGAGCGACGGCACGGTCACGGGCATCGGCCTGATGCTGCTGCTGGCCGCCTGCGGCAAGTCGGCGCAGGTGCCGCTCCAGTCGTGGCTCGGCGACGCGATGGAGGGCCCGACCCCGGTCTCGGCCCTGATCCACGCGGCGACGATGGTGACCGCGGGCGTGTATCTGATCACCCGCTCCGGCGCGATCTTCAACGCGTCGCCGGACGCCCAGCTGGTGGTCGTCGTCGTCGGAGCGGTCACGCTCCTCTTCGGTGCGATCGTCGGTTGCGCGAAGGACGACATCAAGAAGGCCCTCGCGGGCTCGACGATGTCCCAGATCGGCTACATGATCCTGGCCGCGGGCCTCGGCCCCATCGGCTACGTCTTCGCGATCATGCACCTGGTGACGCACGGCTTCTTCAAGGCGGGGCTGTTCCTCGGCGCCGGCTCGGTCATGCACGGCATGAACGACGAAGTGGACATGCGCAAGTACGGCGGCCTGCGCACGTACATGCCGGTCACCTTCGTCACCTTCGGTCTCGGCTATCTCGCGATCATCGGCTTCCCCGGTCTCTCCGGATTCTGGTCGAAGGACAAGATCATCGAGGCGGCGTTCGCCAAGGGAGGCACCGAGGGCTGGATCCTCGGCGCCGTCACCCTGCTGGGCGCGGCCCTCACGGCGTACTACATGACGCGCGTGATGCTGATGACCTTCTTCGGCGAGAAGCGCTGGCAGCCCGACGCCGAAGGCAACGAGCCGCACCCGCACGAGTCGCCCAAGTCGATGACGATCCCGATGATCGTCCTGGCCTTCGGCTCGGTCTTCGCGGGCGGTCTCTTCTCGCTGAACGAGTCGTTCGTGAAGTGGCTGGAGCCGGTCACCGAGTTCGACCACGGCCACTCGCCGATCAGCGCGGCGGCCGTCACCACGTCCACGGTCGTGGTGCTGCTCATCGGTGTCGGCGCCGCGTATCTCCAGTACGGCCGCAAGCCGGTCCCGGTCGTCGCGCCGCGCGGCTCGCTGCTCACCCGCGCCGCCCGCCGCGATCTCCTCCAGGACGACTTCAACCATGTGGTCCTGGTCCGCGGCGGCGAGCACCTCACCCGCTCGCTCGTGTACGTCGACCACACCCTGGTCGACGGTGTCGTCAACGGCACGGCGGCGTCGTTCGGCGGGCTCTCCGGCCGGCTGCGCAAGCTGCAGAACGGCTACGCCCGCTCCTACGCGGTCTCGATGTTCGGAGGTACGGCAGTGCTCATCGCCGCGACCCTGCTGATGAGGGCGGTGTAATCAGATGTCGTTCCCTCTTCTGACGGCGACGGCGGCCGTCCCGGCGATCGGCGCGATCGTCACGGCGGCCGTCCCGGCCGCCAGGCGCACCGCGGCCAAGTGGATCGCGCTGGCCTTCTCGCTCGCCACGCTCGTGCTGGCGGCGATCGCGCTGGTCCGCTTCGAGCCCGGTGGTGACCGCTATCAGCTCACCGAGTCCCACGCCTGGATCTCCGACTTCGGAGTCAGATACGAACTGGGCGTGGACGGCATCGGGGTGGCGCTCCTGGCGCTCACCGCCCTGCTGATCCCCTTCGTCATCCTCGCGGGCTGGCACGACGCCGACCCGCCGGCTGTGTCCGACAGCGGCTCCGCCGCGGGCAAGAGCTACCGCTGGCGGCCGACGCAGGGCTTCTTCGCCCTGATCCTGATGGTCGAGGCGATGGTGATCCTCTCCTTCGAGGCCACCGACGTCTTCCTCTTCTACATCCTGTTCGAAGCCATGCTCATTCCGGTGTACTTCCTCATCGGCGGCTTCGGGGACCGGGCCCACGCGGGCGGCGACGAGGCGGGAGCCACCCAGCGGTCGTACGCGGCCGTGAAGTTCCTCCTCTACAACCTGGCCGGCGGCCTGATCATGCTCGCCGCCGTCATCGGTCTGTTCGTGCAGGCGGGGACCTTCTCGCTGGCCGAGATCGCCGAAGCCAGGGCCAACGGCACGCTGGACATGTCGACGGGCATGGAGAGGTGGCTCTTCCTGGGCTTCTTCTTCGCCTTCGCCGTCAAGGCGCCGCTGTGGCCGGTGCACACCTGGCTGCCCAACGCCATGGGCGAGGCGACCGCGCCCGTCGCCGTCCTGATCACCGCGGTGGTCGACAAGGTCGGCACGTTCGCGATGCTGCGCTTCTGTCTCCAGCTCTTCCCGGAGGCGTCCAAGTGGGCCACCCCCGTGGTGTTGGTGCTGGCGCTGATCAGCATCGTCTACGGGGCGCTGCTCGCGGTCGGCCAGCGCGACATCAAGCGGCTCATCGCGTACGCGTCGATCTCGCACTTCGGCTTCATCATCATGGGCATCTTCGCGATGACCAGCCAGGGCCAGTCGGGCGCGACGCTCTACATGATCAACCACGGAATCTCGACGGCGGCGCTGCTGCTGGTCGCGGGCTTCCTGATCTCGCGGCGCGGTTCGCGGCTCATCTCGGACTACGGCGGTGTGCAGAAGGTCGCCCCGGTCCTGGCCGGCACGTTCCTGATCGGTGGTCTGGCGACTCTCTCACTGCCGGGGCTCGCCCCGTTCGTGAGCGAATTCCTGGTCCTGGTCGGCACGTTCAGCGTGTATCCGGTGATCGGCGTCATCGCGACCGCCGGAATCGTGCTCGCCGCGCTGTACGTCCTGGTCCTCTACCAGCGCACGATGACGGGTCCGGTGAACGAGTCGGTCCGCGGCATGCCGGACCTGAAGCTCCGGGAGCTGGCGGTCGTCACCCCGCTGATCGCGCTCCTTCTCTTCCTGGGCGTCTACCCGAAGCCGCTGACCGACATCGTGAATCCGGCGGTGGAGCACACCATGAGTGACGTACAGAAGACCGATCCCAAGCCCGAGGTGGAGGCAGCACCGTGAGTGCGACAGCTGTCCACAGCCTGTGGACAACGACGGCGGCCGAGGGGATCGACAAGATCCAGGCCCCCAAGATCGAATACGCGCAGCTGGCCCCGGTGCTGATCGTGCTGGGCGCCGCCGTCGTGGGCATCCTGCTTGAGGCCTTCGTCCCGAGGAAGGGGCGGTACTACGCGCAGCTCTTCCTCTCGGTCGTCGCCCTGGCCGCCGCGTTCGCCGCGGTGGTCGCCCTGGCGGCGGGCGGGTACGGCAGCACCAAGGCGCACCTCGCCGCGATGGGCGCGATCGCCGTGGACGGCCCCGCGCTGTTCCTCCAGGGCGTCATCATCCTGACGGCGATCGTGTCCGTGTTCACCTTCGCCGAGCGCAGGCTCGACCCGGTGAGCCACGGCAACCGCGTCGACTCGTTCGCCGCCCAGGGTGCCTCGGTGCCCGGCAGCGAGAGCGAGAAGGCCGCGGTCAAGGCCGGGTTCACCACCACCGAGGTCTTCCCGATCGCGCTGTTCGCGGTGGCCGGCATGCTGGTCTTCCCGGCCGCCAACGACCTGCTGACGCTCTTCATCGCGCTGGAGGTCTTCTCCCTCCCGCTCTACCTCCTCTGCGCCCTCGCCCGCCGCAAGCGGCTGATGTCGCAGGAGGCCGCGGTGAAGTACTTCCTGCTCGGCGCCTTCTCGTCCGCGTTCCTGCTGTTCGGCATCGCGCTGCTGTACGGCTACGCGGGCTCGGTGACGTACGCGCGCATCGCCGCCGTCGTCGACGGCTCCGTCGGCACGGTCGACCCGGTGCTCGCCGACACCATGGGCAACGACGCGCTGCTGCTCATCGGCGGCGCGATGATCCTCATGGGCCTGCTCTTCAAGGTCGGCGCGGTGCCGTTCCACATGTGGACCCCGGACGTCTACCAGGGCGCGCCCACACCGGTCACGGGCTTCATGGCCGCCGCGACGAAGGTGGCGGCGTTCGGCGCGCTGCTGCGGCTGCTCTACGTGGTTCTGCCGGGCCTGCGCTGGGACTACCGGCCGGTGATGTTCGGCGTCGCGATCGCCACCATGGTGTTCGGCGCGATCGTCGCGATCACCCAGACGGACATCAAGCGCCTTCTGGCGTACTCGTCGATCGCGCACGCGGGCTTCATCCTGGCCGGTGTCATCGCGATGACGGACGAGGGCATCTCCTCCGTCCTCTTCTATCTGGCGGCGTACTCCTTCGTCACGGTCGGCGCGTTCGCCGTCGTCACGCTGGTGCGCGACGCGGGCGGGGAGGCGACGCATCTGTCCAAGTGGGCCGGGCTGGGGCGGCGTTCGCCACTGGTGGCCGCGGTCTTCGCGGTTTTCCTGCTGGCCTTCGCCGGCATCCCGCTGACCTCGGGCTTCTCGGGGAAGTTCGCCGTCTTCAAGGCGGCGGCGGACGGCGGGGCCGGGTCGCTGGTCGTGGTCGGTGTGATCTCATCGGCGATCGCCGCGTTCTTCTACGTCCGGGTCATCGTGCTGATGTTCTTCAGCGAACCGAAGGCGGACGGCCCCACGGTCGCCGTGCCCTCGCCGCTGACGATGACCACGATCGGGGTGGGCGTCGCCGTGACGCTGGTGCTGGGCCTCGCGCCGCAGTACTTCCTTGATCTGGCGAGCCAGGCGGGCGTCTTCGTGCGGTAGCCCGTACAGCCGTGAACGCCTCGGGGCCCCACCGGTGTCGGACGGGCCCCGGGGCGCTCACCCGGCTGTCAGGACCCGGACTCCGGTGGCGCCTCGGGGAGGCGCAGCGCGCCGTCCACGCAGCCGGCCATCCAGTCGGCGTTCGTCTCCACGCCGTCGGTCTCCGCGTGCTCACCGCACTCGGACTCGGCCGCCCCTCGGTCGGACGCGTCCGCCCCGCCGAGGTGGCCGGCCGGGCCCTTGTCCCGGCCGAAGGTGTAGCCGTCCGCGTAGCCGGGCTCCTCGCTCCGGCCCCTGAGTGCGAGGGCCGTCAGCACCACCAGGAGCGGCACGCCCAGCAGGACGAGCGGTCGGCGGGCGGCCCTCACCCGGCGACGATCCGGCCGGTCACCTCGCCGAGGCCCACGCGGGTGCCGTCCGGGCCCGGCGCCCAGGCGGTGAGGGTGACCTCGTCGCCGTCCTCCAGGAACGTCCGCTTGCCGTCGCTGAATTCGATCGGCTCCGTGCCGTTCCAGCTCAGCTCGATCAGGGAGCCGCGTTGGTCGCGCTCGGGGCCGCTGACCGTGCCGGAGCCGTACAGATCGCCCGTACGGAGCGAGGCGCCGTTCACCGTCATATGGGCCAGCTGCTGCGCCGCGGTCCAGTACATGCCCGCGAAGGGCGGTTCGGAGAGCACCTGGCCGTTGAGGGTGACCGTGATCCGCAGGTCGAAGCCGCCGGGCACCTCCTCGTCCGCGTCGTCCAGATACGGCAGGAGCGGATGCGTACGGGGCGGGGGAGCGACCCGCGCCGCGTCCAGGGCCGCCAGAGGCGTCACCCAGGCCGAGACGGAGGTGGCGAAGGACTTGCCGAGGAACGGCCCCAGCGGGACGTTCTCCCAGCCCTGGATGTCCCGTGCCGACCAGTCGTTGAGCAGCGAGAGACCGAAGACATGGTCGTCGAAGGCGGCCAGCTCCACGGAGCCGCCCATCGCCGACGGGGTGCCGACCACGAAGCCGACCTCCGTCTCGATGTCGAGCCTGACCGACGGCCCGAAGACCGGGGCGGCGTCGACGGGCCCCTTGCGCTGCCCGGACGGGCGCACCACGTCGGTACCGGAGACGACGACCGTGCCCGCGCGGCCGTGGTAACCGATCGGCAGATGTTTCCAGTTCGGGGTCAGCGGCTCACCGTCGGGCCGGAAGATCCGGCCCAGATTGGTGGCGTGGTTCTCGCTGGCGTAGAAGTCGACCCAGTCGGCGACCTCGTACGGCAGATGCATCGTCACCGAGCCGAGCGGGTGCAGCAGCGGCTCTATGTCCGGCCGGTGGGCGGGGACCGTGACCCAGGCGGTGAGCGCGCGGCGTACATCGCGCCAGGCCGTGCGTCCCGCGGCCATCAGCGGGTTGAGGCTGGGCCGGTCGAGCAGCGCGGCGTACGGGGAGCCCAGCGCGTGCGCGGCGGCTCCCGCGTCGAGCACATGGCCGCCGACGCGGACCCCGAGCCGGCGTCGCTCGGGCTCGTCGGCCGTGGTGAAGACGCCGTACGGGAGGTTGTGCGGACCGAAGGGGTCTCCCTCGGCGACTTCGAGCGGGCTCTGCTCGGGCATGGGTGCTGCCTCGCTTTCCGGATCGATGCGGGACACGTTACGTCGGTGTTGCCCAGCGGCGGCAGTGGTGAAAAGCGCGCAATGACCGAAAGAACCCGAGTGTGGCCGGGAGTTAGGGGAACGTACCGGCGGTAGCCCGAACGGACAGGGGGTGCGGACATAAGGGGTCAGTTCCGATCGTATTTACTGATCAAGAACATACTGGTGGAGCCGGGAAGGCGCCCATGGTGATCGAAACCCGACCGGATACGCTGACTTGAATGACAGCAGCGACACATCGACAATCCATGTGATCGTCAGCAGACAGGAGTACCCCTCGTGACCGTCGTCGGGCCGTTCGGGCTGAGCGTGCGGGACCCGGCTCTTGAAGCCGATGTCCTGAGCGGATTGTCGGCCGTGGAGGCGGGTCTCCTCGAAGCCACCAAGAGCGAGGTCCCTTTCATCACGGAAGCGGCGCAGCATCTGGTGCGCGCCGGAGGCAAGCGGTTCCGGCCGCTGGTCGTGATGCTGGCGGCCCAGTTCGGCGACCCGTACGCCCCCGGGATCGTCCCTGCGGCCGTCGTCGTCGAGCTGACCCACCTGGCGACGCTCTACCACGACGACGTGATGGACGAGGCGGACGTACGCCGGGGTGTCGACAGCGCCAACAGCCGCTGGGGCAACTCCGTCGCGGTCCTCACCGGTGACTTCCTCTTCGCGCGCGCCTCGCACATCCTGGCGGACCTCGGCCCCGAGGCCGTACGGATCCAGGCCGAGGCGTTCGAGCGGCTGGTGACGGGTCAGATCCTGGAGACGGCCGGACCGCGCGACGGGCGCGACCCGGTCAGCCACTACCTCGACGTGCTCGCCGGCAAGACCGGCGCGCTGTTCGCCGTGTCGGGCCGCTTCGGCGCCCTGACGTCCGGCGCCGACGAGACGGTCACCGACATCCTCACCCAGTACGGTGAGCGGCTCGGCGTCGCCTTCCAGCTCGCCGACGACGTCCTGGACATCGCCAGCGACTCCCACGAGTCCGGCAAGACACCGGGCACCGACCTCCGCGAGGGCATTCCCACGCTGCCGGTGCTGCTGCTGCGGGCCCAGGCGGAGGCGCACGGGCGCCCGGAGGACATCGAGCTGGTCGAACTCCTGGACGGAGACCTGACGGACGACGCCAGGCACGCGGAGGCGCTGCACAGGCTGCGCGCGCACCCGGCGCTGGAGCAGGCACGGCGGGACACCGTCCGGTACGCCGAGGAGGCGCGTGCGTCCCTCGCGCCGCTGCCGGAGTGCTACGCGAAGTCCGCGCTGCTGGAGCTGTGCGACGCGGTGGTCCACCGGGCGGGCTGAGTACGCCTGTTGACGCCCCCGACGCCCGGTCCGGCCGTCCCCTACTGGATGGGGGATCCGGTGGCTCCCCCCGTCATCCCAGAGCAGTACGCGAGGTTGGGCCCGCGGGCTGACGCTTCCGATTAGCCGATTTGGTCTTATGGAGAACACCACCCCGGACCAATTCGAGTGAGAATGGCGGCAAGGGGTGGACGAGTGTGAAGGACGGAAGCCGCCGACCACGGAGGTAGGGCACACATGGCACCGAACGACAGCGCACAGATCACCGGCGGGAACGACGAGGCCGAGGACCTTCCGGCGGGCCGTCGCAGAGCGGCGCGCTATGTGGTCCCGGTCGCGGTGGCCTCGGTCGCCGCGGCGACCATCGGACTCGTCCCCGCGCTCGCCGCGTCGGGCGACCCGGACCTGCCGAAGATCACCGCGGCGCAGCTGATCGAGAAGATGGCGGCGTCCGAAACGGAACGGCTGTCCGGCACGGTCAAGATCACAACGGACCTCGGCATCCCGTCGCTCGGCGGCCTCGGCGACCTCGGCGGTTCGGCCGCCGGAGCGCTCGCGCCGAAGGGCGGGGCCGACAACGGCAAGGACGGCGGTTCGGCCGCGGAGCCGACCGGCAGGCTGATGGACCTGGCCTCCGGCGAGCACACCCTGCGGGTCGCCACCGACGGGCCCGACAAGCAGCGGCTGTCGATCCTCGACAGCGCCGCCGAGTACAGCCTGATCCACAACGGCGGCGAGGTGTGGGCGTACGACAGCGCTTCCAACGAGGCGTACCACGCCGAGGCTCCCGCGGACGCGGCGAAGGGCACCGGTAAGGACAAGAACGGCACGAACGGCAAGGATCAGGCCGTTCCGAAGGATCTGCCGGCCACGCCGCGGGACTTCGCGCGGGAGGCACTGAAGGCTTCCGGCGACACGACTTCGGTGACGGTGGACGGCACGGCGCGGATCGCGGGCCGTGACGCCTATCAGCTGGTGATCAAGCCCAAGCAGGCCGGTTCGACGGTCGGCTCCATCAAGGTGGCGGTCGACTCCAAGACCGGTACGCCGCTGAAGTTCACGCTGCTGCCGAGCAGCGGTGGCAAGGCCGTGGTCGACGTCGGCTTCACCAAGGTCGACTTCTCCCGGCCGGCCGCGTCCACCTTCGACTTCACGCCCCCCAAGGGCGCGAAGGTGACGGAGGCCGACCAGTCGAAGGCGACGGCGGGCAAGGACCAGGCCCACAAGGCGCCCAAGGACGCCAAGGACCTCGGTTCGGAGCCGAACGTGATCGGCGAGGGCTGGACCGCCGTGGTCCAGCTCGACACCGGTGCCAAGGCCCCGACGGCCGCCGCGTCGAAGGACATGCCGGCCGAGGCCCAGCAGTTCATGGACGCGCTGGGCGACAAGGCCCAGGGGAAGTTCGGTTCGGGCACGGTCTTCAAGACGCGTCTGGTGAACGCCTTGATGACGGACGACGGCAAGGTCTTCGTCGGCGCGGTCACCAAGGACGCGCTGATCAAGGCGGCCAACGAGGCGAAGTAGCGCCCCGGACACGACCCGGGCGCCGCGGGAGCGCGGCGCCATGACACCGCGCATGAGCGGGCCGCCCCGTCGTACGCTCGTACGGCGGGGCGGCCCGCTGCCCGCACTCCGGGGACGGGAGCGGCCGGGTGGACAGGGAGGACCGGCGGGACCGGTCGGGAGAGGAAGGGCGAGGGATGACCGTCGTCATAGAGACACGCGGGCTCACCAAGCGCTACCGGGGCGGGCAGCTCGCCGTCGACCGTCTCGACCTCGCCGTGCCGGCCGGCAGCGTCTTCGGCTTCCTCGGCCCCAACGGCTCGGGCAAGACCACCACCATCCGCATGCTGATGGGCCTGATCGAGCCGACCGCGGGCACGGCCTCGGTCCTCGGCCGCGCCATGCCGCGCGCGGCCAGGGCCGTACTGCCGCAGGTGGGCACGTTGATCGAAGGCCCGGCGCTGTACGGATACTTGAACGGCCGCGACAATCTGCTGCGGTACGACTCCGCCGACCCGACGGCCGATCCGCGCACCCGGCGGGCCCGGGTGGGCCAGGCGCTGGAGCGGGTCGGGCTCACGGCGGCGGGCGGCAAGAAGGCGAAGGCGTACTCGCTCGGCATGAAGCAGCGGCTCGGGCTCGCGGCCGCGCTGCTCCAGCCGCGCAGGCTCCTGGTGCTCGACGAGCCGACGAACGGGCTCGACCCGCAGGGCATGAGGGAGATCAGAGCGCTCGTACGGGAGCTGGCCGGGGAGGGCACGACGGTCTTCCTCTCCTCGCATCTGCTGGACGAGATCGAACAGGTGTGCACACACGCCGCCGTGATGGCACGGGGGCGGCTGCTGACCCAGGGCACGGTCGCCGAGCTGGCGGCGGGCACCCGTGGCCGGCTGGCGGTGACGACGCCCGATCCGGCGGACGCGGCGCGGGTGCTGAAGGAGCTGGGGGTCACCGATGTGACGGTGGCCGGGGACCGGGTGAGCGGGGAGCTCGCCGTGTCCGACGAGGGGGAGCCGGCCGATCCGGCGGATCTGAACGCCGGGCTCGTACGGGCGGGGGTGCGCGTACGGGCCTTCGGGGTCGAACGGGCCTCGCTGGAGGACGCGTTCGTGGCGCTGACCGGGGAGGGATTCGATGTCGCGGGCTGAGGTGCTGGAGTCGGGCGACGGGGGAGGCGACCCTTTGAGCGGTCCGGGGGGCGCGGGCGCCGCTACGGACGAGGGTGCCGGGACGCGTCCCGTCTCGCCGCTCTGGACGTTGGGACTCTTCCGCTCCGAGCTGACCACCACCTTTCGCCGCTGGCGCACCCTCGCGCTGCTCGGCGTGCTGGCCGCCGTACCGGTCCTGATCGGTATCGCCATCAAGATCGAGACGAGCGACGGCGGCTCGGTCGGAGGCGGCGGGCCGGAGGGCGGCGGCCCCGCCTTCCTCACCCAGATCACCAACAACGGGCTGTTCCTCGTCTTCGCCGCGCTCGCCGCGACGCTGCCGGTCTTCCTCCCGATGGCGGTCGGCGTCATCGCGGGCGACGCGGTCGCGGGCGAGGCGAACGGCGGCACCCTGCGCTATCTGCTGGTCGCGCCGGCGGGCCGGACCCGGCTGCTGCTGGCCAAGTACGCGGCGACGCTGGTGTTCTGTCTGGCCGCCACTCTGGCGGTGGCGGTCTCCGCGCTGGCCGTGGGAGCGCTGCTCTTCCCGCTCGGCGAGGTCACGACCATCTCGGGCACGAGCATCTCGTTCGGCGACGGGCTGGTCAGAGCGGTGCTGATCGCGCTGGTCGTGGCCGCCTCACTGATCGGGCTGGCGGCGCTCGGCCTGTTCGTCTCCACCCTCACCAACAGCGGCATCGCGGCGATGGCCACGACGGTCGGGCTGGTGATCACGGTGCAGATCCTGGACACGATCCCGCAGCTGCACGCGATCCACCCGTATCTCTTCCCGCACTACTGGCTGTCCTTCGCCGATCTGCTCCGCGAGCCGTTCTACTGGGACGACGTGCTGAAGAATCTCGGCCTGCAGGGCGGGTACGCGGCCGTCTTCGGCTCGGCGGCCTGGGCGCGTTTCACGGCGAAGGACATCAGTGCGTGAGGGCTGGACCTGTCCTCTCGGATCAGGTCAGGTCGCCAGCTCCCAGATGGCGTAGGCGACCGCGTCGCTGTTGCGGTTCAGCGCGGTGTCGTTGATGTTCGCCGTCGTGTCGCAGACCGAGTGGTAGCAGCGGTCGAAGGCCTGTCCCGCCGTGCCGCCCCACTTCTGTGCCTGGGCACTCGACTTCGTACGCCCGGCGCCGGTGAAGAGCCCGCCGACCGGTACGCCGATGCTCATGAAGGAGGCGTGGTCCGAGCGGCCGTCACCCTCGGTCTCGATCTCCGTCGGGACGCCGATTCCGGCGAAGTACGTCTTGAAGGTCTGCTCGATGGCGGGGTCGTCGTCGTAGACGAAGTAGCCGGCGTTCGACGAGCCGATCATGTCGAAGTTGAGATAGCCGTCGAGCTTCGCGCGCTCGGCGGACGGCAGGTTGTTCGCGTAGTAGCGGGAGCCGACCAGCCCCAGCTCCTCCGCGCCCCACCAGCCGAACCGCAGATGCTTCGTCGGCTGCAGCCCGGCTCTCGACACCGCGAGCGCGGTCTCCAGTACGGCGGCGGAGCCGGACCCGTTGTCGTTGATCCCGGCGCCCGATGTCACCGAGTCGAGGTGGGCACCGGCCATCACGACCTGGTTGGGGTCGCCACCGGGCCAGTCGGCTATCAGGTTGTAGCCGACGCGCCCGCCGGAGGTGAACTGCTGTACGGAGGTGGTGAACCCGGCCGCGTCCAGCTTGCCCTTCACATAGTTGACCGAGGCCAGATAGCCGGGTCGGCCGTGGGCGCGGTTGCCGCCGTTGGCGGCGGCTATCGAGGAGAACTGGGTGAGGTGCGCCTTGACGTTGGTGAGGGATATGTCGGGGGCGGCGAGGACGGTGGCGGGCGCCGTCGCGGAGGCCGGTGACGCCGTCGCGGCGGGAACGCCGGACGCGAGCAGCCCGCCGATCGCGAGCGCGCCGACGAGGAGGGAACGTGCGGGAACGGAGAGCGTGGAGAGCTTCATGTGGGGGCTCCGGATTCCGTACGGGGACTGACGGAAGGTGGTGCGCACGACGCGTGCTGATGGTCAGTGCACGCTTGACTCAGCGTCAAGAGCAGAAATCGGACACGGGTGTTCGCACTCCGGATACTTATGCTGCTGACATGCGACCTACGCTGTTCACCGTCGACCTGCCCGGCCCCGGACGTCTGAGCACCATGGCCAAACCTCGGGGAGCCGACTGGCTGGAGGACGAGATGCGGGGCTTGCGCGACGCGGGTGCCGATGTCCTGGTCTGCGCCCTCACCCGGGCCGAACGCGACGAGTTGGGCCTGACCGACGAGGAACGGGCGGCCGGGGCGGCCGGGCTGCGCTACGTCGGCGTCCCCATCCCCGACCGGACCGTCCCCGACCTGGCGGTGGTCCTGCCGGTCCTGCGCGAACTGACCGCCCGGCTTGCCGACGGCGCCCACGTGGTGACCCACTGCCGGGCCGGCATAGGCCGCGCGTCCCTGCTGGCCGCCGCCCTCCTGATCCTGGGCGGCACCGACCCGGACACCGCGTGGGAGGCCCTCGAAAAGGCCCGCGGCCTCGCGGTCCCGGACACCCCCGCACAGCGGGCCTGGACGCTATGCCTGACAACGGCGGCCACCACCTGAGCCCGACCCGGCCGCCCGGCCCCGCCCTCGCTGCCCCGCTGTCTCACTGCACGCAGAACTCGTTGCCCTCCGGGTCCGTCATGGTCACCCAGACGCCCTCCGGCACGTTCTCCTCGTGGAGGACCTTCGCCCCCAGGCCCTGAAGCCTGGCCACTTCGGCCGGTCGGCGGTCTTCGCCGACGTGGACGTCGAGGTGGAAGCGGCTTCTGCCGGCCTTCGTCTCCGGTACGCGCTGAAAGAGGATTCGCCGGCCCGTCCCGGCGCCCGTGTCGGGGTCGAACGGGTCGTCCGGATGGCGGACGGCGATGAGATCGAGCCAGGCGCGGCGGCCGTGTGAATCCACTGTTTGCTCGATGGGTACGGCGCCGATGCCCAGTAGCCGCTCGATCAGCGCACTGTTGTCCTCGACCTCGTAACCGAGCGCCTCGGCCCAGAAATCGGCCTGGCGGTGCGGATCGGTCGTATCGATGACGAGCTTCCAGTGCAAGGTCATGAAACTGTTTATAGTGGTTACATGACTGGTCGCGCGACGAACACGCCGGGGATGGTCCTGCGGAACCCCGAGGGGCGTCCCTACCGTTTCGATCCCGGCGCGCTGTGCCTGGAGTTGCTGGTGACCGGCGGGCCGAGGGCGCTCACGCGCCACGAGGTGCTGGACGGTCCGGCCGGACTGGTCCGCTGGGCGGGGGAGAGCCGGCTCGCGCCCGGTCTGGAGCCACTGCTCACCGTGGCCGAGGCCGACGTACGGACGGCGCACGCGGTGCGTGACGCGTTGCTGCGGATCACCGCCGACCGCGCGCGGGGCCACCGCTTCGACCGCCCCGCCGACGCCTCCGACTTCGCCGTCCTCAACGCGGCGGCGGCCGAGCCCCCGCTCGTCGCCCGGATGGGCGCGGGCGGGGCGCGCGAGTGGGCCCCGGGGGCGACCGGGGCGCAACTGTTGTCGACCGTCGCGCGCGACGCCGTGGACCTGTTCACCGGGCCGTACGCGGACCGCATCCGCGAATGCTCCACGCCCAACTGCTACTTGCTGTTCGTCGACACGTCGCGGCCGGGCCGCAGACGCTGGTGCGCGATGGAGCGGTGCGGGAACCTCCACAAGGTCCGGGCCCATCGCGCCCGGCAGAGCGCCGTCTGACGGGCCGGGCGCCCGCGTGAGCGGCCGTCAGACGGCCGCCCGCGCCTCCACCGCCGCACGCCCGTCGTACTCCGCGCGCGACGCCGCGATCTCGTTCTGGTGCTTCTCGGTCCAGACCGGGGCTCGCAATCACGGCGACGGGCCTACGGCGCCGGAAGCGGCTCGCTCCTCACTCGCCGGAGGACGTACTCGTCCCGGCCCGGCCCGCAGCCGTGACGCCGTCGGCGGACTGAGCGCGGATCGTGGACGGAGCCTGAGGCAGCGCCTCGGGCTCCACCCGCGTGTCGGCCCAAGTCTCCGCCCGTGTCTCCGCCTCCGCCCGCCGCAGCGCCTCCGCCTTCGCCCTCGTACGCCGGGAGGTCCGCAGCGCGTCCCATGTCAGGATCGTCAGCGCCGCCCACACCAGCGCGAAGCCGGCCCACCGCTCGGCGGGCATCGCCTCGTGGAAGTACAGGATCCCCAGGAGGAACTGGAACACCGGCGCCAGATACTGCAACAGCCCCAGCGTCGACAGCGGCACCCGTATCGCCGCGGCCCCGAAGCAGACCAGCGGCACGGCCGTCACCACACCGGTGGCCGCCAGCAGCGCGGCGTGCCCCGCCCCCTCCGGTCCGAACGTGGCGTCACCGGAGGCCCCGAGCCAGATCAGATAGCCGAGCGCGGGCACGAAGAGGATCACGGTCTCGGCGGCCAGCGACTCCAGACCGCCGATGTTGACCTTCTTCTTCACCAGGCCGTACGTCGCGAACGAGAAGGCCAGCGTGAGCGAGATCCAGGGCGGCTGCCCGTATCCGATCGCCAGCACCAGCACGGCGAGGAGACCGACGCCGACCGCCGCCCACTGGGCGGGCCGCAGCCGCTCCTTGAGGAGCAGGACTCCCATGGCGATGGTGACGAGAGGGTTGATGAAGTAGCCGAGGGACGCCTCGACGACATGGCCGCTGTTGACCGACCAGATGTACAGGCCCCAGTTGACGCTGATGACCGTGGCGGCCACCACCAGCAGACCCAGCTTCCGGGGCTGGGCCAGCAACTCCCGAACCCACGCCCAGCGGCGTACCACGAGCAGCGCGATCGCGACGACGGCCAGCGACCAGACCATCCGGTGGGCCAGGATCTCGACCGCTCCGGAGGGCTTGAGCAGCGGCCAGAAGAGCGGGACCAGACCCCACATGCCGTAGGCGCCGATCCCGTACAGCAATCCCGCCCGCTGCTCGCCGTCCGACTTCACTGGCCCTCCCGAACCGCATACATCAGTTCGACGACGGTAGCGCCGGGCGGGCCGGGCTGTCATGTCCGTATCGGCATACGGTCATGACAGCGGCGGACCCCGGGAATGACCGGGGACACGACGAGGCCCGGGTCTCGTGGAGGAACGAGACCCGGGCCCCGGGTTGTACGGACGCGGTCGGCCGGGTCAGCCGGCCACCGTCCACGTGTCGTTGCCGGCGAGCAGCTGCGACAGGTCGCCCTTGCCGTTCTGCTCGACGGCCGCGTCGAGCTGATCGCTCATCAGCGTGTCGTAGACCGGCCGCTTCACGCTGCGCAGCACACCGATGGGCGTGTGGTGCAGCGTGTCCGGGTCGGCGAGGCGCGAGAGCGCGAACGCCGTGGTGGGGCTGGTGGCGTGCGCGTCGTGCACCAGGATCTGGTGCTCGTTGTCCGCCGTCACCGGTACGACGACGAGATCGCCGGTGGACGGGTCCCGTACGACACCCTTGGAGTTGTCGGCCCCGAACCGGATCTGCTCCCCGTGCTCCAGGCGGATGACCGCCTCCAGAGCGCGGTCCTTGTCCTTCAGCGCCTCGAAGGCACCGTCGTTGAAGATGTTGCAGTTCTGGTAGATCTCCACGAGCGCCGTGCCCGGGTGGTCGGCCGCCTGGCGCAGCACGCTCGTGAGGTGCTTGCGGTCGGAGTCGACGGTCCGGGCCACGAAGGACGCCTCGGCGCCGATCGCCAGCGACACCGGGTTGAAGGGCGAGTCCAGCGAGCCCATCGGTGTCGACTTGGTGATCTTGCCGACCTCGGAGGTGGGCGAGTACTGCCCCTTCGTCAGCCCGTAGATCCGGTTGTTGAACAGCAGGATCTTCAGGTTGACGTTGCGCCGGAGCGCGTGGATGAGGTGGTTGCCGCCGATGGACAGCGCGTCGCCGTCACCGGTGACGACCCAGACGGACAGATCGCGGCGCGAGGTCGCGAGTCCGGTGGCGATGGCCGGCGCACGTCCGTGGATGGAGTGCATGCCGTAGGTGTTCATGTAGTACGGGAAGCGGCTGGAGCAGCCGATCCCCGACACGAACACGATGTTCTCCTTGGCCAGCCCGAGGTCCGGCATGAAGCCCTGGACGGCGGCCAGCACGGCGTAGTCACCGCAGCCGGGGCACCAGCGGACTTCCTGGTCGGACTTGAAGTCCTTCATGGACTGCTTGGCCTCGGCCTTGGGGACGAGGGAAAGCAGCTCGTTGACCTCAGGCATCGATGGCCTCCTTGAGAGCCGTGGCGAGCTGTTCGGCCTTGAACGGCATACCGTTGACCTGGTTGTAGGAGTGCGCGTCGATGAGGTACTTCGCCCGCAGGAGCGTGGCGAGCTGACCCAGGTTCATCTCCGGCACCACGACCTTGTCGTACCGCTTCAGCACCTCGCCCAGATTCCGCGGGAACGGGTTGATGTGGCGCAGATGCGCCTGCGCGATCGGGTGGCCGTTGGTGCGCAGCCGGCGGACGGCGGCGGTGATCGGGCCGTACGTGGAGCCCCAGCCCAGCACCAGCGTGCGCGCGCCGTCCGGGTCGTCCACGACGAGGTCCGGCACCTCGATGCCGTCGATCTTGGCCTGGCGGGTGCGGACCATGAAGTCGTGGTTGGCCGGGTCGTAGGAGATGTTGCCCGTGCCGTCCTGCTTCTCGATGCCGCCGATGCGGTGTTCGAGACCGGGCGTGCCGGGCACGGCCCACGGACGGGCCAGGGTGTGCGGGTCGCGCTTGTACGGCCAGAACACGTCCGTGCCGTCGGGCAGCTGGTGGTTGGGCGCGGTGGTGAACTGCACACCCAGATCCGGCAGTTCGTCCTGCTCGGGGATCCGCCAGGGCTCCGAGCCGTTGGCGAGGTAGCCGTCGGAGAGCAGGAAGACCGGCGTGCGGTACGTGACCGCGATCCGGGCCGCCTCGATGGCCGCGTCGAAGCAGTCCGCGGGGGTCTGCGGGGCGACGATCGGCACCGGCGCCTCGCCGTTGCGGCCGTACATCGCCTGGAGCAGGTCGGCCTGCTCGGTCTTGGTAGGCAGACCGGTCGAGGGCCCGCCGCGCTGGATCGCCACCACCAGCAGGGGCAGCTCCAGCGAGACCGCCAGGCCGATCGTCTCCGACTTCAGGGCCACGCCGGGCCCGGAGGTCGTCGTCACGGCGAGGGAACCGCCGAAGGACGCGCCGAGCGCCGCGCCGATCGCGGCGATCTCGTCCTCCGCCTGGAAGGTGCGGACGCCGAAGTTCTTGTGGCGCGACAGCTCGTGGAGGATGTCGGACGCCGGCGTGATCGGGTACGACCCGAGGTAGAGGGGAAGGTCCGCCTGGTGGGAGGCGGCGATCAGCCCGTACGACAGCGCCAGGTTCCCGGAGATGTTGCGGTACGTGCCGGTCGGGAACGCCTTCGTGGCAGGCGCGACCTCGTAGGAGACGGCGAAGTCCTCGGTGGTCTCGCCGAAGTTCCAGCCCGCCCGGAACGCCGCGACGTTCGCCTCGGCGATGTTCGGCTTCTTCGCGAACTTCGTCCGCAGGAACTGCTCGGTGCTCTCGGTCGGCCGGTGGTACATCCACGAGAGCAGACCCAGCGCGAACATGTTCTTCGAACGCTCGGCCTCCTTGCGGGAGAGCCCGAAGTCCTTCAGCGCCTCGATCGTCAGCGTCGTCAGCGGGACCGGGTGGAGCTGGTACGCCTCCAGCGAGCCGTCCTCCAGCGGCGAGGTCGTGTAACCGACCTTCGCCATGGGGCGCTTGGTGAACTCGTCGGTGTTGACGATGATGTCGGCGCCCCGCGGCACGTCGCCGATGTTCGCCTTGAGCGCGGCCGGGTTCATCGCGACCAGTACGTTCGGCGCGTCGCCGGGGGTGAGGATGTCGTGGTCGGCGAAGTGCAGCTGGAACGAGGACACACCCGGCAGGGTGCCTGCGGGCGCGCGGATCTCGGCGGGGAAGTTCGGCAGCGTCGACAGGTCGTTCCCGAACGACGCCGTCTCCGAGGTGAACCGGTCACCCGTCAGCTGCATGCCGTCACCGGAGTCACCCGCGAAACGGATGATCACCCGGTCCAGACGGCGGACTTCCTTCGAGCCGGGCACGCCGGACGCGCCGTGCGGGGTGAGCTGTTCGCCGACGACGGAACCACTCGTGTCGTCAGCCCCGTCGGCCTGCTCGGCTGGGCTACTGACCTGGCTGGTCACTGAACTGGACCTCCCTCGAGGCGGCTGCTTGGGCTGACCGGTACGACCGGTACACCCAGGGGCCACCCTACGTCGGTAAGGGTCGCCTTCCCTGGACCGCTCGTATGGTGGACGTCTTTTTGAGACGCTTCGTTGTGGCAATTTGCCATGTTTTCTCCGCCCCCGGGCGCTCTGTGTTCATCCCTGTCTGTGCCGCTTTGAACTCAGTCTTTTGGACTAGGACCCATTACGTGCCCCCCACATGACCGCAGCGTCCGACCCGGCCGGCCGCCGTCATGAGTTGAGATAGGTCAGTACCGCCAGCACCCGGCGGTGATCTCCGTCACTCGGCGACAGGCCCAGCTTCTGGAAGATGTTGCTGACGTGCTTCTCCACCGCGCCGTCGCTCACGACCAGCTGCCTGGCGATCGCCGAGTTCGTCCGCCCCTCCGCCATCAGGCCCAGGACCTCGCGCTCCCGGGGCGTCAGACCGACCAGCACGTCCTGCTTACGGCTACGGCCGAGCAACTGCGCCACCACCTCGGGGTCCAGCGCGGTGCCGCCCCTCGCCACCCGTACGACCGCGTCCACGAACTCGCGGACCTCGGCCACCCGGTCCTTGAGCAGATAGCCGACCCCCCGGCTGCTGCCCGCGAGCAGTTCCGTCGCGTACTGCTCCTCCACGTACTGGGACAGCACCAGCACGCCGATGCCCGGATGGTCCTTGCGCAGCTGGACCGCGGCCCGGACCCCCTCGTCGGTATGGGTCGGCGGCATCCGTACGTCGGCCACCACCACGTCCGGCGCCGCACCTTCACGGGCCAGGTCGCCGACGGTCTTGATCAGCGCCTCACCGTCCCCGACACCGGCGACGACGTCATGCCCGAGATCGGTCAGCAGCCGGGTCAGGCCCTCCCGCAGGAGCACCGAATCCTCGGCGATGACCACTCGTACCCTGTCCTCCACAACCCTGCCGCCCCCATGTCGATGTGCGTACGCGCTCCGCGTCCGCCCTGCGGTCCCAGCATCCCAGTATTCGTATCCCCGTGCGTCCACTGACCGGGAACTGATCAAAGCGAGAGACGTGACTCCGGCGCACCGGAGGAGAGCCGAAGACGCGACTCCGGCGCACCGGACGATGTCCGGTGCGCCGTGGCCGCGTCTGTGTCCCGCCCGTCCCGTGTCTCCCGTGTCTCTCGGGTCCTGCGGAGCCTCGTACGGCTCGCCCGTCGGCCGGTCCTTCGCGGCGTCACTTGCGCCAGGGCAGCTCCGCCGTCACCGTCGTCGGCCCGCCGACCGGTGAGTCCACGACCAGGATCCCGTCCACCGCGTCGAGCCGCTCCGCGAGACCGGCCAGGCCGCTGCCCGACGAGGTGTTCGCACCGCCCCGGCCGTCGTCCGCGACCTGGAGCATCAGCCGGTCCTGCATCCGCCACACGTCCACCGAGGCGCGCCCGGCCCGGGCGTGCTTGCTGACGTTCTGCAGGAGCTCGGAGACGGTGAAGTAGGCGATGCCCTCGATGGCCGCCGCCGGGCGCTGGTCCAGGTCGACCTCGACCTGGACGGGCACGGTGCAGCGGGAGGCGACGGAGGAGAGCGCGGCGTCCAGGCCCCGGTCGGTGAGGACCGCCGGGTGGATGCCCCGTGCCAGATCCCGCAGCTCCTGGAGGGCGACCTTCACCTCGCCGTGCGCCTCGTCGACCATCCGCGCCGCCGCCTCCGGATCGACCAGCAGCTTCTCCTTCGCCAGGCCCAGGTCCATGGCCAGGGCCACCAGCCGGGCCTGCGCGCCGTCGTGCAGGTCACGCTCGATACGCCGCAGGTCCGCGGCGGCGGTGTCGACCACGACCCCGCGGTCCGACTCCAGCTCCGAGACCCGGGTCGCCAGCTTGGACGGGCCGAGCAGACCGACGACCAACAGCCGGTCCACAGCAGTCAGTCCACGGATCAGCCACGGCGACGCGAGGACGAGGACCAGACCGACGACGCTGGTGGCGGCCGTCTCGAACGGGGTGTCCAGGTAGAAGTCGTTGGTGCCGTCACTGAAGAGCGCGATGCCGTCCTGGTCCGTGTACTCGGGGAAGACCCACTGCCACAGCGGATAGAGGAAGAGGCTCCAGCCGGTGACCACGAAGGTCACGGACGTGACGAAGGAGAACAGCGCCCACGGGAAGTGCAGGAAGCCGTAGAGGAGATGCCGCCAGGAAACGCCGCTCTTGAGGACCGCGCCGACCCAGGACATCAGACCTGACTTCTTCCCCCGGACGGGCAGCGGGCTCGCTATCTCCAGGCCGAGCAGGGCCCGCGCCCTTGTCCGCTCGACCGCTCCCAGGCCCCGGCAGCCGACGAGCGCGGCGGCCAGCAGCGGAATGCCGACGAAGGTCACGAGGAGCCCCGCGCTGAGCGAGACGGTCGTCACCGCGTAGACGAAGAAGAGGATGCCCATCGGAAGGTTGAGAAGGAGATAGGCGAACTCCTTCCACGCCCGGCCCGAGAACGGAGCGCGCAGTGCCGGATGAAGGGTGTGGCGCTGTGGCGGTGTCCGCGTGCCGTAATCCGTGGCCATCGTGTCGTCCGTTCTGCGAGCGGGGCGGTCGTGCTTCATGTCGTATCTCCATGCTCATCCGCCGGCCGCGCCCGCACCATGAGGGCGGTTACCGTCTTCGCCCTGGGGTTTTCCCCACCTTCGGTGGTGCGGTTTCAGGCCCCCGGCCCCCGGGCGTCCGCGCGCGTACGGCACGGCCCCGGCCTACTCCGGGGCCGGCTCACGCTCACGCTCACGCCAGGGGAGTTCGGCCGTGACGATCGTCGGCCCTCCGACCGGCGAGTCCAGTACGAAGAGACCGTCGACCGCACCCAGGCGCTCGGCCAGCCCCGCCATACCCGTCCCGCCGTCCAGCCGGGCGCCCCCGCGCCCGTCGTCCTCGATCTGGATGAGCAGCCGGTCCTTCGCCCGCCACACCTCGACGCTGGCGGTACTCGCCCCGCTGTGCTTGCTGACGTTCTGCAAGAGCTCCGAGACCGTGAAGTACGCGATGCCCTCGATGGCCGCCGCCGGGCGTTCCGCCAGCTCGACCTCGACCTTGACCGGGACCGTGCAGCGTGAGGCGACGGAGGAGAGCGCGGCGTCCAGACCCCGGTCCGTCAGTACGGCCGGATGGATGCCGCGCGCGAGGTCGCGCAGCTCCTGGAGGGCCAGCTTCACCTCGCCGTGCGCCTCGTCGACCATGCTCGCCGCCGTCTCCGGGTCGTCCAGCAGCTTCTCCTTCGCGAGGCCGAGCCCCATGGCCAGGGCGACCAGCCGGGCTTGCGCGCCGTCGTGCAGATCGCGCTCGATACGGCGCAGATCGGCGGCGGCCGTGTCCACGACGACGCCCCGGTCCGACTCCAGCTCCGCGATCCGGCTCTCCAGCTCGTCCGAGGGCGAGAGCAGCCCGCGGACCAGGGCGCGGTCGACGTTGGTCAGACCGCGCGCGATGAAGGGCAGCACCGGCCAGAAGACGAACAGGCTGACCGTGGTGATCGTGAAGGTCAGGATTCCCCACGGCAGCCGGATGAACGCGTACAGGACGGTCCGCCAGCCCACCGGGTCCCTCAGCCCCGTCCACAGCCAGGAGAAGAACCCCTCGGTGCCGCGGGCCCGCCGCTCCCGGCGGCCGCGGCCGCGGAGCGGGCTCGGCTCGTCGATCCGGACCCCCAGCAGGGCACGCGCCCGCGCCCGTTCGGCCTTCCCCAGCAGTCGCGCCCCGGACAGGCCGCCGGCGAGCAGGGGCAGACCGATCACGGTGACGGACAGAAAGACGCCGGCGGGCACCACGAACGCGACGTAGACGAAGCCGGCGATCGACAGCGGCAGATTGGCGAGGAGATGGGCGATCTCCTTCCAGGTGTGCCGGTCAAAGGCGAAACGCGGCGGGGGCCGTTCGTCGTCGAAAAGGCTGTTACGGGCGGTCATAAGGCTCTAGCCTGCACGGCCACGGGGGCGCACGCCATGGGGTGGCTGGGGGAGTGCGGGTGGGGTTAACCCCACCACCAACTCGGAAAGCGCCCGACCAGCATCTGAGCGGACGCGTGTGGGACCCATCCATGACCCCGCCATGACTTGATGCGCGACCGACTGCTTACGGTCCCTTTAGCAGGGCCTAGACTCCCGTGCGTACAGATCAGCGACCAGGATCCAGAGACACACCGATCGGCGGAGCGAGGGGCGGGTGACGCACGTGCCGGAACCGACCGTTCTCGCGTCGGACTACTTCCAGAGCTACTCGGTGGTCGGACTGCTCGCGGTCGTCGGCGTACTCTTCGTCGCCGTGGCCTTCGGAGCGGGCAGGCTGCTCCGGCCGGTGGTACCGACGCCGGAGAAGCTGCTCACGTACGAATGCGGCGTCGACCCGGTGGGCGAGGGCTGGGCACACACCCAGGTCCGTTACTACGTCTACGCCTTCCTCTACGTCATCTTCGCCGTCGACTCGATCTTCCTCTTCCCATGGGCGACGGTCTTCGCGGCCCCGGGGTACGGCGCGACGACGCTCGTCGAGATGTTCATCTTCCTCGGCTTCCTGGCCGTAGGACTTCTCTACGCATGGAAGAAGGGCGTCCTGGAATGGACGTGACCCCCGCCGCCGCACCGGTCGAGCTGCCCAACCCCCAGCGCCTGGGCGTGCTCTCGCGCCTCGCGCCCCAGCCGATGAAGGTGATCCTCAACTGGGGCCGCCGCTACAGCCTCTGGGTCTTCAACTTCGGACTCGCCTGCTGCGCCATCGAGTTCATCGCCGCCTCGATGGCCCGGCACGACTTCATCCGGCTCGGCGTCATCCCCCTGGCACCGGGCCCGCGGCAGGCGGACCTGATGGTCGTGTCCGGCACGGTGACGGACAAGATGGCACCGGCGGTGAAGCGGCTGTTCGAGCAGATGCCCGAGCCCAAGTACGTGATCTCCTTCGGCGCCTGCTCCAACTGCGGTGGCCCGTACTGGGACTCGTACTCCGTCACGAAGGGCGTCGACCAGATCATTCCGGTCGATGTCTACGTACCGGGCTGCCCGCCGCGCCCCGAGGCCCTGCTCCAGGGGATCCTCAAGCTCCAGGAGAAGATCTCCCGCGAGTCGCTGGGTGAGCGTTACGGCTCCGAGGGCCGCCGGCCGAGCACCGCCGCGCTGCGCAGCGGGCTGATCGCGGCCCCGCCGACTCCGGGGGAGAGCACCTGATGACTTCGGACGCGTACGACGGCCTGCCCGACGCCGTCGCGGAGATCTTCGGCGCGGACGCCACTGCGGAGCGCGCGTACGACCTCCTGACGGTCGACGTCCCCGCCGCCTCCTGGCTGGCCGCGCTCGAAACCGCCCGTGACGACTTGGGCTGTACCTACTTCGACTGGCTGAGCGCCGTCGACGAACCCGGCACCGGCTTCCGCGTCAGCGCACACGTCGCGTCGGTCGAACGCGGGGCTGTACGGCGGCTGTTGGTCCGCACGACCGTTCCGCACGAGGCCGCCGTACTGCCCACCGCCCTCGGGGTCTACGCGGGCGCGGGCTGGCACGAGCGCGAGACGTACGAGATGTTCGGCATCACCTTCACCGACCACCCCAACCTGGTGCGTCTGCTGCTGCCGGAGACCTTCGAAGGGCACCCGCTGCGCAAGGACTTCGTCCTGGCGGCCCGGGTCGCGAAGGCCTGGCCGGGCGCGAAGGAGCCGGGGGAGTCCGCGCCGGGCCACACGGGACCCAAGCGCCGCCAGATGCTGCCGCCGGGCGTACCGGACCCGAACGACTGGGGCCCGCTCAAGGGCCAGCTGCCGCCGGCCCCGGCCCGGCCGGTCCGCACGCCCCGCGCGGCGGGGGACCGCCCGGTCCGCCGCGCCCGCAGCGTCTCGGAGGGCTCCGCGAGCCAGCAGCCGTCGGCGCCCGAACCTGGGCTCGAAGCGGCGCCTGAAGCGGCGCCCGCGCCGAAGGGCGGGCCGGCGCCCTGGCACGATCCGCGCCCGGCCTTCGACGACCCGGCGACCGGCGCGACGACGCCCGAGCCGGCGAAACCCGGCGCGACGAAGCCTGGGCCGGCGAAGCCCGGCGCGACGAAGCCCGAGGCAGAGCACGACCCCGGCAACGACCCCGCCCCCGGCTCCGAGCGCCCCGGAGGAGACGCGTGAACGACGTGCTCGACGTCGCCATTCGGCTGGTCATCGTCTTCGCCGCCTTCCTTCTCCTGCCCCTGGTCGTGGGACAGACCGAGCACAAGGTCATGGCCCACATGCAGGGCCGTCTCGGCCCCATGTATGTCGGCGGCTTCCACGGCTGGGCCCAACTCGTCGCCGACGGCGTGAAGTTCGCGCAGAAGGAAGACATCGTCCCGGCCGCCGCCGACCGCCGGATCTTCCAGCTCGCCCCGGCCGTCGCCCTGTTGCCCTACCTCCTCGTACTGGTCGTGATCCCGATCGGCCCCCAGGAAGGTGCCGTCGGCGAGGTCGTCGACGCGGGCATCTTCTTCGTGCTCGCCGTGATGGGCGTCGGCGTGCTCGGTTCGCTCATGGCGGGCTGGGCGTCGGCCAACAAGTTCTCCCTGCTCGGCGGTCTGCGCACGGCCGCCCAACTGCTCGCGTACGAACTGCCCATGCTGCTCACGGCCGCCTCCGTCGCCATGGCGGCAGGCACGGTCTCGCTGCCGGGCATCCTCGACGCCTTCGAGTGGTGGTGGGTGCCCTGGCAGATCGTCGGCGCCCTCGTCTTCTTCGTCGCCGGCCTCGCCGAACTCCAGCGCCCTCCCTTCGACATGCCGGTCGCCGACTCCGAGATCATCTTCGGCGCCTACACCGAGTACACCGGTCTGCGGTTCGCGCTGTTCCTGCTCGCCGAGTACGCGGGCATCGTCGTCCTGTGCGGACTGACCACCGTCCTGTTCCTCGGCGGCTGGCACAGCCCGTTCGGCGGGGACGACCTCGGCTGGCTCTGGACCCTCCTCAAGACGTTCATCCTCGCCTTCGTCGTCATCTGGCTGCGCGTCAGCTATCCGCGGCTGCGCGAGGACCAGCTCCAGAAGCTCGCGTGGACCGTGCTCATCCCCCTCGCCCTCGCCCAGATCGCCCTCACCGGCATCGTCAAGGTGGTGATCCAGTAAGTGGCTCCGATCCCCGGTAGCGGCCTGGCCAAGGGGCTGGCCGTCACCCTTCGTACGATGACCAGGAAGTCCGTCACCGCGCAGTACCCGGACACCCAGCCCGAACTCCCGCCCCGCAGCCGGGGCGTGATCGGCCTGTTCGAGGAGAACTGCACGGTCTGCATGCTCTGCGCCCGTGAGTGCCCCGACTGGTGCATCTACATCGACTCCCACAAGGAGACGCTTCCCGCCGCCGCCCCGGGCGGGCGCGAGCGCAGCCGGAACGTCCTCGACCGGTTCGCCATCGACTTCTCTCTCTGCATGTACTGCGGTATCTGTATCGAGGTCTGTCCTTTCGACGCGCTGTTCTGGTCACCGGAGTTCGAGTACGCGGAGACGGACATCCTGGAACTCACCCACGAGCGCGACAGACTCCGCGAGTGGATGTGGACCGTGCCCGCCCCGCCCGCCCTCGACCCGGGCGCCGAGGAGCCGAAGGAGATCGGCGCCGCCCGCAAGACGGCCGACAAGCTGGCGGCGGCCGAAGCCGCGGCGCGGGCCGCCGCGTCCGCGCCCTCCGCGCCCCAGGAGCGGGAGGGCGGCGAGTGACCACCCTCGCGGCCGACCCCGGCTTCCTCTCCCCGACCGGCGTCGAGATCGCCTTCCTCCTCGTCGGTCTCGTCACCCTCGGCGCGGCCGTCATCACCGTCACGACCAGACAACTGGTGCACGCCGCCCTGTGGCTCGTCGTGGCGCTCGGCGGCCTGGCCGTCGAATACCTGCTGCTGACCGCCGAGTTCATCGCCTGGGTGCAGGTCCTGATCTATGTCGGCTCCGTCGTCGTCCTCCTTCTGTTCGGGCTGATGCTGACGAAGGCGCCCATCGGCCGTTCCCCCGACGCGGATTCGGAGAACCGCATGGTCGCGCTCGCGGTGGCGATCACCGCGGCCGTCGCGCTGGTGTGGGTGGTCGTCGACGCGTTCCGTACGACCTGGATCGACCTCGACGGCCCCGCCCAGGGGTCCACCGAGGTCTCCGGGCAGTTCCTCTTCCGGCACTGGGTCCTGCCCTTCGAAGCGCTCTCCGTCCTTCTGCTCGCCGCGCTGATCGGCGCGATCGTCCTGTCCCGCAAGAGCGGCAAGGAGCAGCGCTGATGCATCTCGCCTATCCCGCCGTGCTCGCGGCGCTGCTGTTCTGCACCGGTCTGTACGGGGTGCTCGCCCGCCGCAACGCGATCCTCGTCCTCATGTCCGTCGAGCTGATGCTCAACGCCGTCAATCTCAACCTCGTCGCCTTCGACGTCTGGCTGCGCGACACCCTGCACGCCGGCCAGGCGCTCACCCTCTTCGTGATCGCCGTCGCCGCCGCCGAGATCGGCATCGGTCTGGCGATCGTCCTGATGGTCTACCGCTCCCGCGGCACCGCCGACGTCGACCGCCTCCGCGACAGCGTCGAGAGCGACGCGACCGACGAGGCCGCGGCCACGTCCGCCGAAGACGCGGCGGCCGAGTCCGCCCGGACCGAAGCCGACGCCCGGGCAAAGAAGGCTGAGGCCACCGCGTGACCACGACCACCCTGGCCGTCCTCGTCCCCCTCCTGCCGTTCCTCGGCGCGGTCGCCGGACTGCTCCTCGGCCGTACGGCCCCCGGCTTCGTCCGGCCGCTGGCCGTGCTGCCGCCGCTCGCCGCCGCCGTACTCGCCGCGATCGTCGCCGTACGCCAGAGCAACGGGCCCGACGGCCCCCGCGCACCGATCGACGCCGCGACCCAGCTCACCCCCACCGGCTCGGTCCCGATCGATCTCGCCCTGCACATCGACGGCTTCGCCGCGCTCGTCGCGATCCTCGTGGGCACCGTCGCGACGTGCGTGCAGATCTACTCGACGAGCTATCTGCGCGACGACCCGCGCTATCCCTCGTACGCAGCTCTGGTCTCCCTCTTCACCTCCGCGATGCTGCTCGTCGTCTACTCCGGCGACCTGATGGTGCTGCTGGTCGGCTGGGAGATCATGGGCATCTGCTCGTACTTCCTCGTCGGCCACTACTGGGAGACGCCCGAGGCGCGCGCCGCCTCCCTGAAGGCCTTCCTGGTCACCAAACTCGGCGATGTCCCCTTCCTGCTCGGTCTGTTCGCGCTCGCCGTCGACACCGGCACGTTCCGGATCACCGGCGTCCTCGACGCCGTCGCGAACGACGGGCTCGACCACCCCCTCCTGATCGCGCTGCTGCTGATCGCCGGCGTCGCGGGCAAGTCGGCCCAATTCCCGCTGCACACCTGGCTGCCCGACGCGATGGCCGGCCCCACCCCCGTCTCCGCGCTGATCCACGCGGCGACGATGGTCGCCGCCGGTGTCTACTTCGTGGCCCGTCTCCTCCCCGTCTTCGCCGCCTCGGCGGCGGCCCTCGGCGTACTCGCCGTGCTGGCGGCGATCACCATGGTCGGCTCCGCGCTCGCCGCCCTCGCGCAGGACGACATCAAACGCGTCCTCGCCTACTCGACCATCGGCCAACTCGGCTACATGACCGGCGCGCTGGCCGTGGGAGACCGTGGCGCCGCCGTCTTCCATCTCATCTCGCACGGCGCCTTCAAGGCGCTTCTCTTCCTCGGCGCCGGCGTGATCATCCACGCCGCCGGCACCAACTCGCTCGCCGCCATGTCCCGGATGGGCGACCTCGCCAAACGCGTCCCCGACGCCTACTGGACGATGACGATCGCGCTGCTCGCGCTCGCCGCCATCCCGCCCTTCGCCGGCTTCTTCTCCAAGGAAGCCGTCCTCGTCGCCGCCGAACACACCGCCTTCGGCGAGTCCGACATCGCGCCCGGCGCCGCCGGCTGGATCGTGCTGGTCGCCGGTCTGCTCACCGCCCTCCTCACCGCCGCCTACGCGACGCGCCTGTGGCTCCTCGCCTTCCGGGGCCGGGGCCCCGAAGCGGCCGACCACGGCAGAGAGCCCCTCGCCATGACCACCGTCCTGTGGGTGCTCGCCGTCCCCTCCCTCGCCTTCGGCCTGACCGTCGGCGTCATCGCCCCCTGGCTGGACGCCGAGACCCTCGCCCCGACGGTCACCACCTCCGTACTCGGCACGGGAGTCGCCCTCGTCGGCGGACTGGTCACCTACGGCGCCTGGAGCCACACCACGGCACTCGCCGCCCGCACCCCGATGGGCGCCGTCGCCGCGCACCCGGACGCCGAGCCCGCGCTCTCCGAGGCCGAGGCCATCGCCAGCCACGCCCCCGCCTACGGCGACATCGCCTCGGCACCCGACCCCGCCGACCCCGGCCGGCTCCTGCTGGGCAGGCTCCACGGCCACGCCGCCGCAGGCTTCCACCTGGACGCCCTCTACCGCGTCCTCTTCCAGCGGCCGGTCCTGGCCGCGGCCGGGCTGGTCCGCTTCCTCGACCGCGAGGTCGTCGACACCTACGTACGCGGAGCGGGCACCGGCACCCGCTGGCTCGGCATCGCGGTACGCGGCGCGCAGACCGGCAACGTCCAGACCTACCTGGGTGCCCTGCTCGCCGGAACGGTCGTCCTGGCCATCGCCGCCGTACTCGTCGCAGCCGGAGCGTGAGCCATGATCGATATCAGCACGTCCGTGATGCAGTTCCTTCTCGCGTTCATCGTCGGGGCTCCCCTCCTGGGCGCGGCGGCCGCGCTGCTGCCCGCCCCGCCCGGACTCCGGGGCAAGAGCCCCGACCAGGCCGTCCTGCGCCACGGCGTGACCGTGACCGGCGCGATCCTCATCGCCGCGATCGTCCTCGCGCTCGGCTTCGACCACGACCAGCCGTCGAGGATGCAGGCCACGACGGACATCAGCTGGATCGCCGCACTCGACGTGCGGATCCACCTCGGTGTCGACGGCATCTCTCTCCCCCTTCTGGTCCTGACCGCGCTGCTGACCTTCCTCTGCGCGCTCTACAGCTACTTCAAGCTTCCCGCCGGCCCCTCCCCGAAGGCCTTCGTCGCCCTGCTGCTCGTCCTCGAATCCGGCACCCTCGCGACCTTCGCCGTACTCGACCTGCTGCTCTTCTTCCTGGCCTTCGAGATGGTGCTCATCCCGATGTACTTCCTCATCGCCCGCTGGGGCGGTGAGGAACGGCAGGCCGCCGCCTGGAAGTTCATCCTCTACACGCTGCTCGGCTCCGTGGTCATGCTGCTCGGCCTGCTGCTCGTCGGGCTGCACGCGGGCACATTCGACATGGTGGCACTCGCCACTGACAACGGCCGTGGGCTGAGTACATCCGTGCAGATCACGGCCGTTCTGGCGATCGGGATCGGGCTCGCGGTCAAGACGCCGATGTGGCCGCTGCACAGCTGGCTCCCGGACGCCCACACGGCCGCCCCGACCGTCGGATCCGTCCTTCTCGCCGGGGTCATGCTCAAGATGGGTACGTACGGGTTCGTCCGTATCGTCCTGCCTGTCGCGCCCGACGGGACGCGGACCTTCGCGCCGTACCTCGCCGCCTTCGCCGTCGCCGGAATCATCTACGGCTCCCTGGCCTGCCTCGCCCTCGCCCGGCAGGGCGCGGGCGGCGACCTCAAGCGCCTGATCGCGTACTCCTCCGTCGGCCACATGGGCTTCGTGCTCCTCGGCATCGCGTCCATGACCCCCACAGGCGTCAACGGCGCGCTCTTCGCCAACGTCGCCCACGGCCTCATCACCGGCCTGCTCTTCTTCCTGGTCGGAGCGCTCAAGGACCGCTACGGCACCGCCGACCTCGACACCCTCGCCGGCGCCACCGGCGCGGCGCTTTACGGCCGCGCACCACGCCTCGGCGGTCTGCTCGCCTTCGCCGCCGTCGCCTCGCTCGGGCTGCCCGGTCTCGCCGGATTCTGGGGCGAGATGCTCGCCATGTTCGGCGCCTTCGACCCCGCGGACGGCCTCAGCCGCCCCGCCTTCGTCACCTTCACGGCGATCGCCTGCTTCGGCACGCTCCTCACCGCCGCGTATCTGCTGATCGTGGTCCGCCGCGTCTGCATGGGCGCCGTCCAGCAGGCCGGGGCGGCGGAAGAGTCCCCGACGCCCGAACTCGCCGATGTCCACGGCTACGAACTCGCCGCCTGGACCCCGCTCGTCGCCCTCACCGTCCTCGCCGGACTCTGGCCCGCCGTCCTCCTCGGCCTCACCGACCCGGCCGTGCAGAAGCTCCTCGCAGGAGGCAAGTCGTGACCGTGGCCGCTGCCCAGGGCGCCGCCGACAGCGCCGCGAATCTCGTCCAGTCCGTCGACTGGCTCGCCATCGCGCCCCCGGCCCTCACCGCCGCCGTCGCCCTCACCGTCCTGATCGCCGACCTGTTCGTCCCGGAACGCCGTAAGCCGCTTCTCGGCGCCGTCTCCGTCGCCGGCCTCGCCGCCGCGCTCCTCCTGCTCATCCCGCTCCGCGCCGGCGACCGGTCCACCTTCTGCCTGACGGCGGAGCCCGAGGTGTGCAGCTACACGGCCGACCACTTCACGCTCGTCATCCAGCTCCTGGTGCTCGGCGGCGCGCTGCTCACCGCGCTGCTCTCCGTCCACGAACTCGACGGGGGCAGGAGCGGCGACACCGGCCGGAAGCTCCCGGCGGGCGAATTCTGGTTCCTGCTGCTCTCCTCGGCCGCCGGCGCCGCTCTCCTGCCCGCCGCCCGCGACCTCGCGACCCTCGTCGTCGCCCTCGAAGTCGCCACCCTCCCCGCCTTCGCGCTGGTCGGCCTCAAGCGCGGCGACCGTCTCTCGTCCGAGGCGGCGCTGAAGTTCTTCCTCTCCTCCGTGACGGCCACCGCCGTCATGCTGCTCGGCGTCAGCTTCGTGTACGCCGCCACCGGCTCCCTGCACCTCACCGAGATCGCCGCCGGGCTCGACGACGTCCCCGGAAAGCTCGAAACCCTCGCATCGGCGGGCGTCGCGCTGACCCTCGTCGGCTTCGCCTTCAAGGCCGCCGCCGCGCCCTTCCACTTCTGGGTCCCCGACACCTACGTCGGCGCGCCCCTGCCCATCGCCGCGTACCTCTCCGTCGTCAGCAAGGCCGTCGGCTTCTCCGGCCTGATCCTGGTGACGGTCATCGCCTTCCCGAGCCACTCCGACGTCTGGGGCCCGGCTGTCGCGGTGCTCGCCGCGCTCACGATGACCGTCGGCAACGTCGCCGCGCTGCGCCAGTCGGCCACGCGCGCGTGGAGCGCGGTGCGCCTCCTCGCGTGGTCGTCCGTCGCCCAGGCCGGCTATCTGCTGGTGCCGGTCGCGGCGGCGGCGTACGCCGGCACGGACCAGATCGGCTCCACCGTCGCGTACGCCCTGATGTACGCCGTCGTGAACCTCGGCGCCTTCGCCGTCGCCGCCCTGGTCGCCCGTACGAAGCCCCTGAACCGTCTCGCGGACTACCGCGGTCTCGCCTCCGAGCGCCCGCTCGTCGCGCTCGCCATGGGATTCTTCCTGCTCTGCCTCGCCGGCCTGCCGCCCGGCATCGTCGGCCTCTTCGCGAAGGTCACGGTCTTCTCCTCGGCCGTCGACGCGGGCCTCGGCTGGCTGGCCGTCGTGATGGCCGTCAACGTCGTCATCGCGCTCTTCTACTACCTTCAGTGGACGGCGGTCATCTTCCGCGCCCCCGAGACGGCCGAGGACGGCCGCCCGGAGGCGGAGGCGCCGGCCCCGGTCATCCAGCCCGCCGGCACCCTGGTCGCCCGGCGCGCCCCGGCCCCCGTGCTCGTCGCGATCGGCCTGACCGCCGTCGCGGGCGTCGCCCTGTCGGGCGCGCCCCAGCTGGTCCTCCGCTTCGCCGCCGAAAGTCTCTTCTGAGGCGCTCTCCGGCCCTGGAACCCGCCCCACGCGCACCCTCCACCACCCGTACGGCGTACACGCCCGCGCGGGCGCGCCAGGGAACCCGTGACCCTCGCCTGGCGTTGACCAGTAAGGAAGGGTCCACTGGAGAGTGGAGCAGCATCACGTAAAGGGTTCCCCTGCCGCACGATTTGGAGGGCGCTCCGTGCACCGCCGGCACAACGGGTTGAGGACCGCCGCACTCCTCGGGGGACTGTCCGCACTCATCATCGTCATCGGCAGTATTTTCGGCAGGATGGGGCTGATCATCGCGGTCGTGATCGCGCTCGCGACGAACGCGTACGCCTACTGGAACAGCGACAAGCTCGCCCTGCGCGCCATGCGCGCACGCCCGGTCAGCGAGTTCGAGGCGCCGAAGCTCTACCGCATCGTCCGCGAGCTCTCCACGACCGCGCGGCAGCCGATGCCGCGGCTCTACATCTCGCCGACCCAGGCCCCCAACGCGTTCGCCACCGGCCGCAATCCCCGTAACGCAGCCGTCTGTTGCACGGACGGGATCCTGCAGATCCTGAACGAGCAGGAGTTGCGCGGAGTGCTCGGTCATGAGCTCAGCCATGTCTACAACCGCGACATCCTCATCTCCTCCGTCGCCGGCGCCCTCGCCTCGGTCGTCATGTTCCTGGTGAACTTCGCCTGGCTCATCCCCATCGGCCGCTCGGACGACGACGAGGGCCCCGGCCTCGTCGGCATGCTCCTGGTGATGCTCCTCGGACCGCTGGCGGCCTCGGTGATCCAGCTCGCCGTGAGCCGTTCCCGGGAGTACGAGGCGGACGCGTCCGGCGCGCAGCTCACCGGCGATCCGCTGGCCCTCGCGAGCGCACTGCGCAAGCTCGAAGCCGGTACGAAGCAGTTGCCGCTGCCGCCGGAGCCACGGATCGAGACGGCGAGCCACCTGATGATCGCTAATCCGTTCCGTCCTGGGCAGGGTGTATCGAGAATGTTCTCCACGCATCCGCCGATGGCGGAGCGCATCGCCCGACTAGAACAGATGGCAGGTGGCCGTCCATGAAGACAATCCTCAATATCATCTGGCTGGTTCTGAGTGGTTTCTGGCTGTTCCTCGGTTACATGTTCGCGGGGCTGCTTCTGTGCGTCACGATCATCGGCATCCCCTTCGGGGTGGCCGCGTTCCGTATCGGCCGGTACGCGCTGTGGCCGTTCGGCTACACGACGGTGGAGCGCCGCGACGTGGGATCCCCGTCGTTCGTCGCCAACGTGCTGTGGGTGATCCTGGCCGGCTGGTGGCTCGCCCTCGGCCATATCTTCACCGGGCTCGCCCTCTGTGTGACGATCATCGGCATCCCGCTGGGCATCGCCAACTTCAAGCTGATCCCCGTCTCGCTGCTGCCCTTCGGCCGCGACATCGTCCGTACGGACGAGGCGTTCGCGGGCTGGTGACCTCAGCGCCGCCGTACGGCGTACCAGGCCGCCCCCAGCAGCAGCACCGCGGCCCCTGACACGACCGACGGGCCGGGCAGCGCGAAGGCCAGCACGACACAGCCCACGAGCCCGACCGCTGCCCGTATCCGCACCAGCCCGGAACCGAGCGTCCACGCGGACGCGTTGGCGATCGCGTAGTACGCCAGCACCCCGAAGGACGAGAAGCCGATCGCCCCGCGCACGTCCACGGTCGCCGCCAGCACGGCCACGACCCCGCCCACCGCCAGCTCGGCCCGGTGCGGCACCTGGAAGCGGGGGTGCACGGCGGCCAGCCCGCGCGGCAGGTACCCGTCCCGCGCCATCGCGAGCGTCGTGCGGGAGATCCCGAGTATCAGGGCCAGCAGCGCCCCGAGCGCCCCCGCGGCGGCCCCGACGCGCACCACTGGCACCAGCCAGGACGCCCCCGCGGCCCGTACGGCATCGGCCAGAGGGGCCTCTGAACGCCCCAATTCCCCGGCACCGAGGACCGACAGCGCCGCGACCGCCACGCACGCGTAGACGGCAAGCACGAGGCCCAGTGCCAGCGGGACGGCGCGCGGGATCGTACGGGCGGGGTCGCGCACCTCCTCGCCGAGCGTGGTGATGCGGGCGTATCCGGCGAAGGCGAAGAAGAGCAGCCCGGCCGCCCCCAGCACCCCGTGCGCCGAAACCGGCCCTGCCTCCGGGTCGGCCTCCGTACCGAGGCCGAGCCCCAGCCGACCCGCGTCGGCCGCGTCCGATCCGAGAGCCACGACCACGACGGCGGCGAGGACCCCCAGCACCACCGCCACGATGACCCGCGTCAGCGTCGCCGACTTCCGCACGCCGCCGTAGTTCACCGCGGTCAGGACCACCACCGCCGCGACGGCCACCGCGTGCGCCTGTCCCGGCCAGGCGTACGCCCCGACCGTCAGCGCCATCGCCGCGCACGAGGCGGTCTTGCCCACCACGAACGCCCAGCCCGCCAGCCACCCCCAGAACGCGCCCAGCCGCTCACGGCCGTACACGTATGTGCCGCCCGAAGCGGGGTAGTCGACCGCGAGCCGGGCCGACGACATCGCGTTGCAGTACGCCACCAGGGCCGCCACCGCCAGCCCCCACAGCAGGCCGGTTCCGGCCGCCCCGGCGGCGGGCCCGAGCGCGACGAAGACGCCCGCCCCGAGCATCGCCCCCAACCCGACGACCACGGCGTCGAAGAGGCCCAGTGTGCGACGCAGCTGCTGTGTCATACGCCGCACGCTATCGACGTCCGCAACCGCGGCCCGCCTTCCGGGCGTCTTTCCGCAGAACACAGCACGAAAGGCAGGTTCACGGCATGACCATCATCGGCTGGCTCGTCCTCGGACTCCTCGCCGGAGCCGTCGCCAAGATCCTGCTGCCCGGCCGGGACCCGGGCGGCCTGATCGGCACCACCCTCATCGGTATCGCCGGCGCCTTCATCGGTGGCTGGATATCGTCCCGCTGGCTGGACCGCCCGATCGACACCGACTTCTACGACGCGGCCACCTGGGGAGCGGCGATCGGCGGCGCACTGGTACTGCTGATCATCTACCGCCTCCTCTTCGGCCACTCCCGCTCCCGCTGACGCGTCTCAGCCGTCGAGCCCGGTCTCGCGGAGCGTGATGTTCAGCCGCCCGGCGCGCATCCCGCTCGCCGGGTCGGCCGTCCCCGGACACACCTTGGGCACACCGTGGAACGCGAGCCGGGACGGCCCGCCGAAGACGAAGAGATCGCCGGACGCCAACTCGACATCCGTATAAGGACGCGTCCGCGTCCGTGTGTTGCCGAACCGGAAGACGCAGCTGTCACCGATGCTCAGCGACACCACGGGCGCGCGGGACTTCTCGTCCTTGTCCTGGTGCATGCCCATCCCGGCGTCGCCTTCGTAGAAGTTGACCAGCGCGGTGTCGGGCGCGTAGCGGTCCCCGGCCCCCGCCCCGTACGCCTCATCGACCGCCGCCCGCCCCAACTCCCCGAGCCACCCCGGAAACGGCACGACCCGGGCGCCGTTCACGTCCCCGGCGGTACGGGTGTAGCGGTACGGCTGCCAGTGCCACCCCAGACAGACGGTCCGCGCGGACATCACGCCCCCGTTGGGCAAGCTGGTATGCCGCATGGGCACGGGCCCCCGGGCCCACTCCCGACAAGCCTCCACCAACTCCCGCTGCCGCGCCCGACCCAGCCACCCGGGCACATGCACGGCCCCCTCCCCGAGAACAGCCCGCTCCCGCGGAAACAACGCGTCACTCATCCGAACCGCCTCCTTGGGAGGAGAACGCAACAAGGGCCGCGGCCGGGAAAGTCCCCGGCCGCCCGCCCTCGTTGTGCCGTGCTCGTGGCAGACCGGCGACACCCGCACCCGGCCGGCCCTTTGGTCAGCGGTAGTTGACGTACTGCAGCGCGAAGTCGAAGTCCTGCCCCTTCAACAGCGCCTGTACGGCCTGAAGATCGTCCCGGCTCTTCGAGCTGACCCGCAGCTCGTCGCCCTGCACGAGCGCCTTGACGCCCTTGGGGCCCTCATCGCGGATGATCTTGGCGACCTTCTTCGCGTTCTCCTGGGAGATGCCCTCCTCGATCGACGCGAAGATCTTGTACTCCTTGCCGGACTGCTGCGGCTCGCCCGCGTCCAGCGCCTTCAGCGAGATGCCCCGCTTGATCAGCTTGGACTGGAAGACGTCGAGGATCGCGTTGACCCGCTCCTCGCTGTTGGCCTGCATGACGATCTTCTCGCCGGACCAGGCGATCGAGGCTCCGACGTTCTTGAAGTCGTACCGCTGGGAGACCTCCTTCGCGGTCTGGTTGAGGGCGTTGTCGACCTCCTGCCGCTCGACCTTCGAGACGATGTCGAAACTGGAGTCGGCCATGTCCTGTGGCTCCTTGAATCGGGTGCTGGAAAGAGTGCCGCGACCCACGCCGCGACTGATGCCGAAAGTACGGCCGGGCCCCCGGCCCGCTCCGGCAAAGCCTAGTCATCCCGGCCCGCTCCCGGCCTGATCAATCCGGTGGCGGAGCACCCCCGGGCATCGGGTATCGTTTATGTCGTTGCCACGGAGCAGCGCCCACAGCGCCGGTCCCGCGACGACATCCCATGGCGGTGTGCCCGAGTGGCCAATGGGAGCGGACTGTAAATCCGCCGGCTTAGCCTTCCCAGGTTCGAATCCTGGCGCCGCCACACGGAAACGATGGCCCCTGGCCCGCGGAGACGCGGACCAGGGGCCATCGTCGTCACCCATCAGGCGGACGACGCCACGTTCTTCACCGCCTCAGCGACCGGCACCGTCCCGCTGATCAGTTCCAGCGTCAGGCCCGCCGTCGCCCGTGTCTCCGCCAACTCCAGCAGCGTCGCGGCCACATCGTCCCGTGGCACCGGGCCACGGCCCGTCGACGGCGCGAGGTTCACGAGGCCCGTGCCCGCGTCGTTCGTGAGCATTCCGGGGCGCAGGACGGTCGTGTCGAGCCCCTCCTTGGCCAGGACGTACGCGTCCGCCGCGCCCTTGGCCCGCAGGTAGTGGTCGAAGACGTCGTCGCCCTGGTGGTCCGGGTCGGCGCCCATGGACGAGACGATCACGTAGCGCCGTACGCCCGACCGTTCCGCCGCGTCCGCGAACAGGACCGCCGCGCCCCGGTCGACGCTGTCCTTGCGTTCCGTGGTGCTGCCCGGTCCCGCTCCGGCGGCGAAGACCGCCGCGTCCGCGCCCTCCAGGACGGCGGCGACCTCGTCCACCGAGGCCGACTCCAGGTCGAGCACGACGGCTTCGGCGCCCGCCTCCCGCAGAGCCTGCGCCTGTTCGGGTTTGCGGATGATGCCCGCGACCCCGTGTTCGCGCGCGGCGAGCAGCCGCTCCAGCCGCAGGGCGATCTGACCGTGTCCTCCGGCGATGACAATTCGCATGCTCACGACGGTACGTCCGACGGGCCGTCACCGCTCACGCGGCACCTCCGTAGGAGGAGCGATTCCCGGCGGCCGGCACACGGCGGGTGCTTGCGCAACGCGCCTCACGGCCGCGTCTCCGGCCGCCCCTGCCGTCCCTGCCGCGGCAGGTCCAGCGACGCGGCCACCGCCGAGTCGCAGTACTCCCGTACCGCGTTCGTCCGGGCCACCACCCGGCCCCGGTGAATGACGATCCGGCTGTACGCCAGCGACAGCGCCCCCTCCAGCCGGTCCCCGCGCACCGCGAGCAACTCGGCCGGAAAGCCCGCCTCCAGCCGTACCTCCGGCAGCCGCATGGCCTCACGCGCGGCCGTGCTCACCGCGTCGTACGCCTCCGCCGCGCGCAGTCCTCCTTGGGAGGCCAGCAGATACGCCGCCTCCAAAGGGTCCCCGCGCCCCACCGGGTTCGCCACGTCCCGTACGGCCCCACTGCCCGCCGCCACCCGCACCCCGGCGGCACGCAGCACCCGCACGGGCGCCACACCCCGCTGGTCGACACCGCCGCAGCCGCCCTGGGGCAGACAGACGACCGTCACACCGGCCGCCGCCAACTGGTCGGCCGCCCGGCCCGTCGTGTCCGACGGCAGCCGGGACAGCCCCGCGCAGGGCCCGATCGAGACGCCGGGCCGCAGCCCGCCCGCCATCGCCGCGAGGCGCGCGAGGCGGGCCGGGTCACCGCCGTCCGTATGGAGGTCGACCGGACAGCCGTGCTCGGCGGCCACGGTCAGCACCGATTCCACGTATCCGGCCGGATCGGGGTCGAGGTCCGGACAGCCGCCCACCACACCCGCGCCCATCTTCACCGCGTCCCGCAGCATCGCCAGCCCGTCGGCGCCCGCGACCCCGGTCAGCAGGCGCGGTACGGCGACGACCGTCAGATCCCCGAGCCCGCGCAGCGAACGCCGTGCCTGGAGCACCGCCTCCATGGGCGCCAACTCCTGCGCGTCACCGATCCGCACATGCGTCCGCAGCGTCGTCGCCCCGTGTCCGACCTGGAGCAGCGCGGCCTCGGTCGCACGGCGCTGGATGTCCTCGGGTTCGTGCGAGACGGGCCCGTCGGACGTGACGGCGCTCAGCGCGGTGTCGCTGTGCGCGTGCGGCTCGGCGGGGGCGGGCAGGAGCAGATGCCCGTCGAGGTCCAGGCAGGCGCCGAGCGCGGGGAGACTGCCGGCGGTGCCGACGGCTTCGATCCGGCCGCCGCTCAGCCGTACGTCGACGGCCCGGCCGTCGGTGAGGCGGGCCCCGCGCAGCAGCAGCGCGGTGGCATTGGCCGTCACGCCGTCTGACGGCTGCGGCTGGCTGTCGGGCATCGTGCTCCTGGTGGGCTCCTGGGTGGGCTGTGAGGCTCTGGCGTGCAAGATCACGCAGCGTGCGTCGAGCCTAGAGGCGCCCCGCGCGGGCTTCGAGGAGGAAGGAAATAGTCATACCGGCGTGGCTCTTCCCGGCCTACGGAACGCGGCCCGCCGCCCGTCCACCGCCCCGCCCACCGCCGTCGCCGCGCAGTCCCCACCCGCGCCCGGCATCCGCCCCGAGAAGGACCCCGAGACGGAAGGGACAGGTGGGACGAGAGGCCGGGAAACGGATTTGGGCGAACGGCGACGGACCGTGTAATGTCTTCATCGCTCGCCCCAATAGCTCAGTCGGTAGAGCGTCTCCATGGTAAGGAGAAGGTCTACGGTTCGATTCCGTATTGGGGCTCTGGTGCTCGGTCCTCCTCGCCTCCGGGTGAGGGGATCCGACATCACAGCGGTGTAGCTCAGTCGGTAGAGCAAGCGGCTCATAATCGCTGTGTCACCGGTTCAAGTCCGGTCACCGCTACACACGGTAGCCGATGGTGGGGGCGATCCTTCGATCGGCTACTCTTTTATGCGTTAACCCGTCAATCTGTCCGTCCAAGGAGCACTCACGTGGCTGCCACCGACGTCCGCCCGAAGATCACGCTGGCCTGCGTGGAGTGCAAGGAGCGGAACTACATCACCAAGAAGAACCGGCGCAACAACCCGGACCGTCTTGAGATGAAGAAGCACTGCCCTCGTTGCAACTCGCACACGGCTCACCGCGAAACGCGCTGAACCAGGCTCGTACCCGAGGCCGCCCCCTTAACCGGGGGGCGGCCTCGTGTCGTTTGCCCCGCCCGATCCATAGTTGGGCACCATTCATCAGGGCAGTCTCAGGGCAGTCTCATCAGGAGGGAACGAGTCCATGGCGCTCGACCAGTCCTTCGTCGGGCGGACGTATCCGCCGACCGAGCCGTACGAGGTCGGCCGGGAGAAGATCCGCGAGTTCGCCGAGGCGGTGGGCGACACCAATCCGGCGTACGTCGATCCGGACGCGGCGAAGGCGTTCGGTCACCTCGACGTGATCGCCCCGCCGACCTTCGTCTTCGCGATCACCTTCAAGGCGGCGCGGGAGGCCATCGCCGATCCGCAGCTCGGCCTGGACTACAGCCGGGTCGTGCACGGCGACCAGAAGTTCGTCTACACCCGTCCCGTACGGGCGGGTGACCGGCTGACGGTCACCTCCACCATCGAGGGAATCAAGTCCATGGCGGGGAACGACATCCTCGACGTCCGCGGCGAGGTGCACGACGAGGCGGGCGCGCATGTCGTGACCGCGTGGACCAAGCTGGTGGCGCGCGCCGCCGAGGGGGAGTGACGCCGATGGCCACGCGGATCGCCTACGACAACGTCGAGATCGGTACGGAGCTGCCGGCCGGGACGTTCCCGGTCGCGCGCGACACCCTGGTGCGTTACGCGGGCGCCTCCGGGGACTTCAACCCGATCCACTGGAACGAGAAGTTCGCGCGGGAGGTCGGGCTGCCCGACGTCATCGCGCACGGCATGTTCACGATGGCCGAGGCCGTCCGGGTGGTGACCGACTGGGTCGGGGACCCGGGAGCCGTGGTCGAATACGGCGTCCGCTTCACCAGACCCGTGGTCGTGCCCAACGACGACAAGGGCGCGGTCATCGAGGTGACCGCCAAGATCGGCGCCAAGCTCGACGACAACCGCGTACGCGTGGACCTGACGGCGACCAGCGAGGGCAAGAAGGTGCTGGGGATGTCCCGCGCCGTCGTCCAACTCGCCTGAGCGCCCCCAGTCTGCGGCCCGGTGCCGGACGACCCGCATCCGCGGCCCGTCCGGCACCGGGCCTGGGATCAGATGCCATCCTCCGGGCTTGACAGGTAAGTTATCAATCAATAACTTATTCTCATGGTCAGGATGAGCGCAGAAGAGCGACGCGAGAGTGTCGTCCGCGCGGCGATCGCCGAATTCGCCCGCACTGGATATCACGGCACCTCGACCGAGGCGATCGCCCGTCGGGTGGGCGTCTCGCAGCCGTACCTCTTCCGGCTCTTCCCGAACAAGCAGGCCATCTTCCTCGCGGCGTCGGAGCGCTGCCTCTTCGACGTCCGGCGCATCTTCGAGAGCGCGTCGGAGGGCCTCGACCCCGAGGCGGCCGTCCATGCCATGGCCACGGCCTATCAGCGGCTCATCTCGGAAGACCCGGACAAGCTGATGATGCAGATGCAGACGTACGTCGCGGTGGCCGCGGCCGAGTCGGCGGGGGATCACGAGTTCGGCCGCTCCGTACGGGCCGCGTGGGAGGTGCTCTGGGACTCCGTGCATCTGACGCTCGGCGCGGACCCGAACGAGACCACGACGTTCCTGGCGTACGGAATGCTGGTCAACACCCTGGTGGCGATGGGGTTTCCGGCCGGCCATCGCGTCTGGACCGGCTTCTACGACTCGGCGCGCCCGGTCGGCGGCCCACCCACCGACCCGCCCGCCGACCCGGCCGACCCGACGGCCGGCCCACCCGCCGCCCCACCCATCGACCCGACGGCCGAGCCGTCCGGCAACTGAGCCGAAGCGAGCGGTGACATCGCTCGCTCTCTTCATGAGCATGAAAGTTAGTCATCAATAACTAATCGAATGGGGAGAACGATGAACCAGCCAGCGGCCCGCGGCGGCGCGAACGCCACCTGGGCCCTCGTCATCACCGGAACCGCGGGCTTCATGGCGGCCCTCGACAACCTCGTCGTCACCACCGCCCTGCCGTCCATCCGCGAGGACCTCGGCGGCAAGCTCGCCGACCTGGAGTGGACGGTCAACGCCTACACGCTCACCTTCGCGGTGCTGCTCATGTTCGGCGCGGCCCTCGGCGACCGGTTCGGCCGCCGCAGGCTCTTCGTCGGCGGTCTCTCGATCTTCACCGCGGCGTCCGCCGCGGCGGCCCTCGCGCCCGGCATCAACAGCCTGATCGCCGCACGCGCCGTCCAGGGAGTCGGCGCGGCGATCATGATGCCGCTCGCACTCACTCTGCTCACCGCGGCGGTCCCGGCCGCGAGGCGCGGCGCCGCCCTCGGCATCTTCAGCGCCGTCACCGGCATCGCCGTGGCCGCGGGCCCGCTCGTCGGCGGAAGCCTCACCGAGCACATCTCCTGGGAGTGGATCTTCTGGCTGAACGTCCCGGTCGGCCTCCTGCTGCTGCCGCTCGCCAGGACGCGGCTCAAGGAGTCGTACGCCCCGAACGCCCGTATCGACATCCCCGGCACCCTGCTCATCAGCGGCGGCCTCTTCGGCATCGTGTACGCCCTGGGCACCGCCAACAACGAGGGCTGGACCAGCCCGCTCGTCCTCACCGGGCTGATCGTCGGCACGGCCCTGATCGTCGGCTTCGTGCACCACGGCTTCCACCGGCCCGACTCGATGCTGCCCATGCGGCTGTTCAAGGACCGCACCTTCGCCGGGATCAACGCCGCGAGCCTGCTGATGTTCCTGGGCATGTTCGGCTCGATCTTCCTGCTCAGCCAGTTCATGCAGGGCGTCGCCGGATACTCGCCCACCGAGGCCGGCCTGCGGATGCTGCCCTGGACCGCGATGCCGCTGATCGTCGCGCCGCTCGCCGGGATCCTCTCCGACCGGATCGGCGGCCGGCCCGTCGTCACCGCGGGCCTCGCCCTCCAGGCCGTCGGTCTCGCCCTGTTCGCGATGGTCATCGAGCCCGGTGTGTCGTACGCGGCGCAGCTGCCGGCCCTGATCATCAGCGGGATCGGCATGGCCCTGTACTTCGCCCCCGCCGCCAGCCTGGTCATGTCCAGCGTCCGGCCCGAGGAGCAGGGGGTCGCGTCCGGCGCCAACAACGCGCTGCGCGAGGTCGGCGGAGCGCTCGGTGTCGCGGTCCTCGGGGCGGTGTTCTCCGCGCGAGGCGGCTACGAGACTCCGCGGATCTTCGTCGACGGCACGGTCCCGGCCCTGTGGATCGGCTCGGCGGTCGTGGGAGTCGCGGCCCTGGCGGCACTGGCCATGCCGGGCCGCCGGGCGCGGGCGAAGACCGCGGTGGTGCGGGAGTCGCGGATGGAGGCGGAAGGGGAGCGCGAGACGGTGGGTGTCTGACGGCCCCCGGCGCGGCACGCGCGGTCCGGTCCGGTCCGGTCCGGAGACGATTCGTCTCCGGACCGGACCGTAGTCTTGTCCCGTGCAGGAACTCCAGGACGCCCCCCTCGCCCCGCTGACCACCTTCCGCCTCGGCGGCCCGGCCACCCGGCTGATCACCGCGACCACCGACGCCGAGGTCGTCACAGCCGTGCGCGAGGCGGACGACGCGGGCACGCCGCTGCTGATCATCGGCGGCGGCAGCAATCTGGTCATCGGCGACAAGGGCTTCGAGGGCACCGCCCTGCGGATCGCCACGCGCGGCTTCGACCTCGCGGGTACGACGCTGGAACTGGCCGCCGGCGAGACCTGGACCGACGCCGTCGCCCGTACGGTCGAGGCGGGTCTCGCGGGCATCGAGTGCCTGGCCGGCGTCCCCGGCTCGGCCGGCGCCACGCCGATCCAGAACGTCGGCGCGTACGGCCAGGAGGTGTCCAGCACCATCACCGAGGTCGTCGCCTACGACCGCGCCACCCGCGAGATCCTGACCCTCGCCAACTCCGAGTGCGCCTTCTCGTACCGTCACAGCCGCTTCAAGGAGCACCCCGAGCGCTACGTCGTCCTGCGGGTCCGGTTCGTCCTGGAGGACGCGGGCGGGCTCTCGGCCCCGCTCAAGTACGCCGAGACGGCCCGCGCGCTCGGTGTCGAACCCGGCGACCGCGTCCCGGTGGACACAGCCCGCCGCACGGTGCTCGGACTGCGCGCGGGCAAGGGCATGGTGCTCGACCCGGCGGACCACGACACCTGGTCGGCCGGCTCCTTCTTCACCAACCCGATCCTCGACGACACGGCGTACGCGGCCTTCCTCGCCCGCGCGGCGGAGCGGCTGGGCCCGGACGTCACACCGCCGGCGTATCCGGCGGGGGAGGGCCGCACGAAGACCTCGGCCGCGTGGCTGATCGACCGTGCGGGCTTCACCAAGGGGTACGGCGGCGGCCCGGCCCGCATCTCCACCAAGCACACGCTCGCCCTGACCAATCGGGGCGACGCCACCACCGAGGACCTGCTCGCGCTCGCGCGGGAGGTCGTCGCCGGGGTGCGCGAGGCGTTCGGGATCACGCTGGTCAACGAGCCGGTGACGGTCGGCGTCAGCCTCTGAGGCCCGCCCCCGCCCCCCGCCGCAAACCCGCCCCGGCCCGCAGGGCCTCAGGCCCTCAAGTCCCAAGCCCCGCACCTCAGTACGCGACCCCCACCGGCCGCCTCACGGTCGCCGGGTCGTCGATCATCGCCAGCATCGCGTGGGCCAGGTCCGGGCGGCCTATCTTGCTGCCGCCGCGCGGGTTCGCGCCCACCACCGCGCGGTAGACGCCCGTCACCGGCTTGTCCAGGAGCTGCGGAGGCCGGACCGAGGTCCAGTCGGTCGCGCTGCGGGTCAGTTCCTCCTCCATCCGGGCCAGGTCGACGTAGACGGGCTTGAGCACGACCTTGACCACGCCCATGGCCACCTTCCCCAGCAGCGGCTCGTCCCGCGGCACCTCGCCGACCGGGGCCGCGCTCACCACCAGCAGCCGGCGCACCCCCTCCGCGTCCATCGCCCGCAGGATCGAGCGGGTCACCGGCGCGGTGATCCCCGCGTCCTTGCGCCCGCGCGGACCGACGCCCGACAGCACCGCGTCGCGGCCCGCCACGGCGGCCCGCAGTGACTCCGGGTCGTCGAACGAGGCCGCGGTGAACACGTCGAGCCGGTCCCCGGTCACCTCCAGCCGCGCCGGGTCCCGCACCACCGCCGTGACCCGGTGGCCCGCCGCCAGTCCCTGCCGCACGATCTCCCGGCCGACGCCCCCGGTCGCCCCGAACACGGTGAGCTTCATCGCCCTCGCCTCTTCCGCTCCATGGTGGGTGAGTATTCACTCACCCCTATGGTGAGTATCCACCCACTCCTCGTCAACCCTCGTCAGGCCACCTCACGGCGATCGGAGCGCACATGAAGCCCGCGCGGGCCCGCATCCTGGACGCCGCCGCCCAGCTGATGGGCACCATCGGGCTGGCACGCGCCACCACCAAGGAGATCGCCCGTGCGGCCGGGTGTTCGGAGGCCGCGCTCTACAAGTACTTCTCCGGCAAGGAGGAGCTCTTCCTGCGCGTACTGGAGGAACGGATGCCCCGCCTCGGCCCGCTGCTCTCCGAGCTCGGGGAAGGGCCCTTCGGTGCGAACGCCCGTAACAGCGTCGAGGAGAATCTCACCGAAGTCGTCCGCCAGGCGGCCCTGTTCTACGAGGCGACCTTCCCGATCGGCGCGTCGCTCTTCGCCGAACCGGCGCTGCTGCGCAGGCACGCCGAGGGGATCACCGCCCTGGGCGCGGGCCCCCGGTGGCCGCTGCGCGCGCTCGCCGGATATCTGCGCGCCGAACGCGAGGCCGGGCGTGTACGGGCCGGCGCCGACGTCGACGCCGTGGCCTCACTGCTGCTCGGCGCGTGCCTCCAGCGGGCCTTTTTGAAGGCATTCCCCGACGGCGAACAAGTCCCCCCGCTCGACGAGTTCGCCCCGGCCCTGGTGCGGACGGTCCTGTCCGCGCTCAGCCCGTAACGGCCCCGCCAAGCGAGTCTCCTCAGTCCTCCAGCCACCCGTCGATCCCCGCCAGCAGCTTGTCGCGCGTCCCGGCCGGCGCCGCCGAGGCCCGTACCGACTGCCGCGCCAGCTCGGCCAGCTCGATGTCCGTGAACCCGTGGTACCTGCGCACCAGTTCGTACTGCGCCGCGAGCCGCGAGCCGAAGAGCAGCGGGTCGTCCGCGCCGAGCGCCATCGGCACCCCCGCCTCGAACAGAGTGCGCAAGGGTACGTCGTCGGGCTTCTCGTAGACGCCCAGCGCCACGTTCGACGCCGGGCACACCTCACAGGTCACCCCGCGATCGGCCAGCTTGCGCAGCAGCCGCGGGTCCTCGGCCGCCCGTACGCCGTGCCCGATCCGGCTCGCCCGCAGGTCGTCCAGGCAGTCCCGCACCGACGAGGGCCCGCTCAGCTCACCGCCGTGCGGCGCCGCGAGCAGCCCGCCCTCCCTGGCGATGGCGAAGGCCCGGTCGAAGTCCCGTGCCATGCCCCGGCGTTCGTCGTTCGACAGACCGAAGCCGACGACGCCCCGGTCCGCGTACCGCACGGCGAGCCGCGCCAGTGTGCGGGCGTCCAGCGGATGCTTCATCCGGTTCGCCGCGACCACGACGCGTATGCCGAGCCCGGTGTCGCGTGACGCCGCGTCCACCGCGTCCAGGATGATCTCCAGCGCCGGGATCAGCCCGCCGAGCAGCGGGGCGTACGAGGTGGGGTCGACCTGGATCTCCAGCCACCCGGAGCCGTCCCGTACGTCCTCCTCCGCGGCCTCGCGGACCAGCCGCTGGATGTCCTCGGGGGCGCGCAGACACGACCGGGCGATGTCGTAGAGCCGCTGGAAGCGGAACCAGCCCCGCTCGTCGGTCGCGCGGAGTTCGGGCGGCTCGCCGCCGGTGAGCGCGTCGGGGAGATGGACCCCGTACTTGTCGGCGAGCTCCAGCAGGGTCGTGGGCCGCATCGAGCCGGTGAAGTGCAGATGCAGATGGGCCTTGGGCAGCAGACGGATGTCGCGGGTGGCGCGGTCGTCGTGCGGGGGGCCGGAAACGTTCTCCATCCATGGATCTTGCCGTACTCACATGGAGTCCGGGAGTCCCTTTCCACCTTCGGGCCCTTGTCCGAAGATAAGAACGGGTCCCCGGACACCGCCGGGGACCCGTGTCTTCCTGCCGATTCGTGGTTCTTCAGTCGCGGGCCTCGGCCAGCAGCTTCTGGAGCCGGGCCACGCCCTCGGCCAGGTCCTCGTCGCCCAGGGCGTACGACAGCCGCAGATACCCCGGCGTACCGAATGCCTCACCCGGTACGACCGCGACCTCGGCCTCTTCCAGGATCAGGGTGGCGAGGTCGACGGAGCTCGCGGGGCGCTGCCCGCGGATCTCCTTGCCGAGCAGCGCCTTCACCGACGGGTAGACATAGAAGGCACCCTCGGGCTCCGGGCAGACCACGCCGTCGATCTCGTTGAGCATCCGGACGATGGTGCCCCGGCGCCGGTCGAAGGCGGTCCGCATCTCTTCCACCGCGTCGAGACTCCCGGTGAGGGCGGCGAGCGCGGCGGCCTGCGAGACGTTGGCCACGTTCGACGTCGCGTGCGACTGGAGGTTCGTCGCGGCCTTCACCACGTCCTTGGGGCCGACGATCCAGCCCACCCGCCAGCCGGTCATGGCGTACGTCTTGGCCACACCGTTGACGACGACGCACTTGTCGCGCAGCTCCGGCACCACCGCGGGCAGCGAGGTGAACCGGGCGTCCCCGTAGACGAGGTGCTCGTAGATCTCGTCCGTCATGACCCACAGGCCGTGCTCCACGGCCCAGCGGCCGATGGCCTCGGTGTCCTCGCGGCTGTAGACGGCGCCGGTCGGGTTGGACGGCGAGACGAAGAGCACGACCTTCGTACGCTCCGTACGCGCGGCCTCCAACTGCTCGACGGAGACCCGGTAGCCGGTGGTCTCGTCGGCCACCACGTCCACCGGGACACCGCCGGCCAGCCGGATCGACTCGGGGTACGTCGTCCAGTACGGCGCCGGGACGATGACCTCGTCGCCCGGGTCGAGGATCGCGGCGAAGGCCTCGTAGATCGCCTGCTTGCCGCCGTTGGTCACCAGGACCTGGGCGGGGTCGATCTCGTAACCGGAGTCACGCAGCGTCTTCGCGACGATCGCGGCCTTCAGCTCGGGGAGCCCGCCGGCCGGGGTGTAGCGGTGGTACTTCGGGTTGTGGCAGGCCTCACTCGCGGCCTCGACGATGTAGTCGGGCGTCGGGAAGTCGGGCTCACCGGCCCCGAAGCCGATCACCGGCCGGCCGGCGGCCTTGAGGGCCTTGGCCTTGGCGTCGACGGCAAGGGTGGCGGACTCGGAGATTGCGCCGACTCGGGCGGAGACCCGGCGCTCGGTCGGAGGAATTGCAGCGCTCATGCGGGCCATGGTCCCAGACCTCCGGAGACCCGGGCACAGGGGTTTCGCCGACTGGACAGCCCGTGGACAGAGAGCGGACAGGTTCGGACAGGAGCCGGTCCGGCGTTACCTGTTCGACGCCGGGCCCCCGAGCACGTACACTCACTGGTCGTTGGCCCTCAGCCGCCACCGCCGATCCGCACACACCGTGCTTCCGGTCGGATGCGGTAGGTTGGGGAAAACGCAAAGGGTCGTAGCTCAATTGGTAGAGCACTGGTCTCCAAAACCAGCGGTTGGGGGTTCAAGTCCCTCCGGCCCTGCTACACACTCCTTCGCCAGGATGTGTGCGCGTGTACGTACTTCAAAAGCACTGCCGTGCGGCTCCACCGGGCGCGGCACGGCCACGACCCGGAATCAGGTGAGAGAGCGTGACGGACGCCGTGGGCTCCATCGACAAGCCTGATGCTGACGATGACGAGACCTCCGAGTCGAAGAAGACCCGCAAGGGTGGCAAGCGCGGCAAGAAGGGCCCTCTGGGCCGTCTCGCGCTCTTCTACCGTCAGATCGTCGCGGAGCTGCGCAAGGTCGTCTGGCCGACTCGCAACCAGCTGACGACCTACACGACTGTTGTGATCGTCTTCGTCGTCGTCATGATCGGTCTGGTGACCGTGATGGACTACGGCTTCCAGAGAGTAGTCAAGTACGTCTTCGGCTAAAGCCGCGGAGGCGGAGGGCGCCCACAGGCGTCCCTTTCCGCATGTTCCACCCATCGTGAAGCCAGGAAGAAGCAGCCAACGTGTCTGACCCGAACCTGAACGACGCCAACGAGGCGGTCGAGTCCCGCGAGGACGAGACCGACATCGTGGAGGCGGCGGACGCTGTCGAGCCAGACCAGGCCGAAGCCGCTGACGCCGAGGCCGGCGAGCCGGCCGAGGAGTCGGCGCTGCACGCCGAGGACGTGGCGGCGGACGCCGAGGACGCTTCCGCGGAGTCCGCTTCCGCCGAGGACGCGGCGGCCGACGCCGACGCCACTGATGACGCCGAGGACACCGAAGCCGGTTCCGAGGACGGCGAGGACATCGAGCTCGTCGAGGAGCCCGCCGTCGACCCCGTCGCCGCGCTCCGCGAGGAGCTGCGCGGGCTGCCCGGCGAGTGGTACGTCATCCACACGTACGCGGGCTACGAGAAGCGCGTGAAGGCCAACCTGGAACAGCGCGCCGTCTCGCTCAACGTCGAGGACTTCATCTACTCGGCCGAGGTGCCCGAGGAAGAGATCGTCCAGATCAAGAACGGCGAGCGAAAGAACGTCCGCCAGAACAAGCTCCCGGGCTACGTCCTGGTGCGGATGGATCTGACGAACGAGTCCTGGGGTGTCGTACGGAACACGCCGGGCGTCACCGGCTTCGTCGGCAACGCCTACGACCCGTACCCGCTGACCCTGGACGAGATCGTCAAGATGCTCGCCCCCGAGGCCGAGGAGAAGGCCGCGCGCGAGGCGGCCGAGGCCGAGGGCAAGCCGGCTCCGTCCCGCAAGGTCGAGGTCCAGGTGCTGGACTTCGAGGTCGGCGACTCGGTCACCGTCACCGACGGCCCGTTCGCGACGCTCCAGGCGACGATCAACGAGATCAACGCCGACTCGAAGAAGGTCAAGGGCCTCGTCGAGATCTTCGGCCGCGAGACTCCGGTCGAGCTGAGCTTCGACCAGATCCAGAAGAACTGACGCGCGGTTCGCGCGCTCCAAAGCCAGTTCCGACCAGGTCAGACAGGCTCTCGCAGGGGATTTCCCCACGCGCGGGAGAGGGTCTGACCTGCTCGGTTTTTGGCCGTGCAGCTGTACCCGTTATCGTTGCGCGGTATGCCCGCATCCGGATGACCGGATGACCGGGCCGGAACACTCTCACTAGGACCCGGAGAGAGCACATGCCTCCCAAGAAGAAGAAGGTCACGGGGCTCATCAAGCTCCAGATCTCGGCCGGCGCGGCCAACCCGGCTCCGCCGGTCGGCCCCGCGCTCGGTCAGCACGGCGTCAACATCATGGAGTTCTGCAAGGCCTACAACGCCGCGACCGAGTCGCAGCGTGGCATGGTCGTGCCGGTGGAGATCACGGTCTACGAGGACCGCTCCTTCACCTTCATCACCAAGACTCCGCCGGCCGCCAAGCTGATCCTCAAGGCCGCCGGTGTGGACAAGGGCTCAGGCGAGCCGCACGTCAAGAAGGTCGCCAAGCTCACCCGTGCGCAGGTCCGTGACATCGCCACGACCAAGATGCCCGACCTGAACGCCAACGACCTGGACGCCGCCGAGAAGATCATTTCCGGCACCGCCCGTTCGATGGGCATCACGGTCGAGGGCTGAGTCCCGCCCGGCGGGCCCTCTCGGGCGCGCCAAGTGGAAGGGCCATGCGCGGCCCGCACCACGAACTCCACACCTGAATGAACCACCAGGAGAAGAAGTGAAGCGCAGCAAGGCACTCCGCAGCGCGGACGCGAAGATCGACGCGGAGCGTACGTACCCTCCGCTCGAAGCCGTCCGTATCGCCAAGGACACCAACACCACCAAGTTCGACGGCACCGTCGAGGTCGCCATGCGTCTGGGCGTCGACCCGCGCAAGGCGGACCAGATGGTCCGTGGCACCGTGAACCTTCCGCACGGCACCGGCAAGACCGCCCGGGTCCTGGTCTTCGCGACCGGTGACCGTGCCGAGGCAGCGCGCGCCGCGGGCGCCGACATCGTCGGCTCGGACGAGCTGATCGAAGAGGTCCAGAAGGGCCGTCTCGACTTCGACGCCGTCGTCGCCACCCCGGACCTCATGGGCAAGGTCGGCCGCCTCGGCCGCGTCCTCGGCCCGCGTGGTCTGATGCCGAACCCGAAGACCGGCACCGTCACCCCCGATGTCACGAAGGCCGTGAACGACATCAAGGGCGGCAAGATCGAGTTCCGCGTCGACAAGCACTCGAACCTGCACTTCATCATCGGCAAGGTCTCCTTCGACGAGACGAAGCTGGTCGAGAACTACGCCGCGGCGCTGGAGGAGATCCTCCGTCTCAAGCCGTCTGCCGCGAAGGGCCGTTACATCAAGAAGGCGACCCTGGCGACGACGATGGGCCCCGGCATTCCGCTGGACGCCAACCGCACTCGTAACCTCCTCGTCGAGGAGGACCCGGCCTCCGTCTGATTCCGGGCGGCAGTCGAGTAGCTGTCTGTCAAGAGCCGGTCCCGGCACCTCTGTTGAGGCGCCGGGACCGGCTTTCGCATGCGCGGGCTGTCATATCCGTGCGATACCGTTCAACTAGGAACATCGGAAAAAGGGGTGGGGTATGACCATGTCGACATGGGGGCGCGTCGGCGTCTCGCTGACGGCAGTGGCTGTCGTGGCGGGTGTCGCCGGCTGTCAGAGCGGTGACTCGGACGCGGACACGAAGAAGAAGGCCGGGAGTTCGGCGGCCAAGGGCGAGCCGCAGTCGCGTTCCGCGGTGACGGACGTTCTGACGGCGGCGTACGAGAAGACGGCGGCGGCGAAGTCCGCCAAGGTCACGATGACGATGTCGATGCCGGCCGCCGCGACGGGGGCCGAGGCGGGCGACATGGAGATGACCGGCGTCATGGGATGGGACCCCATGGTGATGGACATGACCATGTCCGGCTCGATGCTCCAGGCCGAGCCCGACGCCCCGGACAAGATCCGGATGGTGTGGGTCAAGAACGCCATGTACATGGACATGGGCGCCGAGGCGGCCAAGGACATGGACGGCAAGCGCTGGATGATGCTGGACCTGGCCGCGGCCGCGGAGGCCTCGGGCGACCCGGCGGCCGCCCGGGAGCTCACCGGCGGCATGGAGAACATGAACCAGGACCCGGCGCAGCAGCTCGCGCTGCTCCTGGACTCGCCGAATGTGAAGCACGTCGGCTCCGAGAAGATCGACGGGGTCGAGGCGCAGCACTACAAGGGCACGCTCACGGTCGCCGAGATGATGGAGTCGAACGAGGGCCTCGACGTGCTCAGCGAGAAGGAGCGCAAGGACCTCCTCGACAACATCAAGAAGTCGGGCATCAAGGGTTACGACACCGAGGTCTGGGTCAACGAGGACGACTACCCGGTCAAGATGGATGTCGCGATGGACTCGCCGCAGGGCGAGATGAAGATCAGCGCGCACTACAGCGACTACGGGGCCAAGGCTTCCGTCCAGACGCCGCCGGCCGCCGACACCGTCGACCTGTTCAAGATGCTGGGCGACCTCGGCGCGGGCGCCGAGGGCTCCGGGATCTGATCCTCGAAGTCGGGGGTCCACTTCCCACATTCCGTCACCGGGGCGGGTTTACGGCCCCGGTGACCGGATTTGCCTGCGGGTAACCGCATCACGTACTCTTCACATGAAGCCAAAGACCGCTGGTCGTCGCCGTGCTCTCGCAAGAGGGTGAGGCGACCGAAGGATCCGCCGCAAGCGGACGACCCGCGTAGGTGACCGAGGAGAGTTCCCGGGTTCGTCCCGGTTGAGCTACGCCCCGTGCGCCTGCGCCGGGGCGTTTCGTTTTCTCCGGCCCCTTCTGAGCGGTCCTCATCACCCGGAAGGAGGCCGACGCTCATGGCAAGGCCCGACAAGGCTGCCGCGGTGGCCGAGCTGACGGAACAGTTCCGCAGTTCGAACGCCGCAGTGCTGACCGAGTACCGGGGTCTCACCGTGGCGCAGCTCAAGGAGCTGCGTCGTTCCCTCGGTGAGAACGCCCAGTACGCCGTGGTGAAGAACACGCTGACCAAGATCGCGGCCAACGAGGCCGGGATCAACACGCTGGACGACCTGTTCGCGGGTCCGACGGCGGTTGCCTTCGTCACCGGTGACCCGGTGGAGTCGGCGAAGGGTCTTCGTGACTTCGCCAAGGACAACCCGAATCTCGTCATCAAGGGCGGAGTCCTTGATGGCAAGGCGCTCAGCGCCGACGAGTTCAAGAAGCTCGCGGACCTTGAGTCCCGCGAGGTGCTGCTCGCCAAGGTGGCCGGTGGAATCAAGGCGTCGATGGCCAAGGCCGCGGCGACGTTCCAGGCCCCGCTGTCGGAGTTCGTCCGCACCGCGGATGCCCTTCGCGCCAAGCGTGAGGCCGAGCAGGGCGGTGCCGGTACGCCGGCTCCCGCCGAGGCCGACGCCGAGTAGTTCGGCGCCGCGTCGCAGCGGGCCCCCCGTACGCCCGCCGTCATATACATCCGGCACCTGCCGACATAGTGGAAGGACGCCATCATGGCGAAGCTGTCCCAGGACGAGCTGCTCGAGCAGTTCGAGACCCTGACCCTCATCGAGCTCTCCGACTTCGTGAAGGCCTTCGAGGCCAAGTTCGACGTCAAGGCCGCCGCCCCGGTCGCCGCCGCCGCTGCCGGTGGTGCCGCTGTCGCCGCCGAGGCCGAAGATGTCCAGGACGAGTTCGACGTCATCCTCACGGGTGCCGGCGAGAAGAAGATCCAGGTCATCAAGGTCGTGCGTGAGCTCACCTCGCTGGGCCTCAAGGAGGCCAAGGACCTCGTGGACGGCGCTCCCAAGCCCGTCGTCGAGAAGGTCGCCAAGGAGGCCGCCGAGAAGGCTGCCGAGTCCCTCAAGGCCGCCGGCGCCTCCGTCGAGGTCAAGTGACCTCGTAGGACCCCGCTGATCACCCGCCCCACGGGAGCCGCGACGGCTCTCGCGGGGCGGGTGTGACGGCGACCGCGCCGAGCGAGGCGCAGGACGTTGACGAGAAGGGGGGGGGCCCCCCCCGGGGGGCCCCCCCGGGGGGGGGGGGGGGGGGGTGGGGGGGGGGGGGGGGCCGCCCCGGGGGGGGGGGGGCGCCGGGCGGGGGCGGGGGGGGGGGGCCCCCGGGGGGGGCCCCCCCCCTTCTCCGTTGCCGTGAGGGGTTCCTTGCTCTTCGTCCGGCTGCGAGTATGGTGATCATCGCCGTGCCTTCCGTACGACCGGTGACGATCCGTACGGGGCGGGGGGCCTTGACGAACCGCACGCAGCGCGCAATTCTCAGGACGCGTCGCCATAATCGATCCGAATCCGAGGCATGGATCGGCGACGAAGAGGGCAGGATCGATGTGCGCCTACGGCGTGGGTCCGAACGCAGTTGAGACAAGGTGTTGAGTACAACGAGGGTCTCGCAAAACCCGGCCTGGACATCAGTGTGCCAAGTGGCTACACTGACCCTTTGCGCTGCCTGTTAGCTGCTCCCTGCCCGTCACCAGGGGCACCCCCATGCAAGACATCGTCGGCCGACCAGCCCTTTTAGGGGCCTGTCATCCGGCGTGTCCAGCTCGGGACCGGTACGCGCGTAGTGAGTCCGAGCCCTCGGAAGGACCCCCTCTTGGCCGCCTCGCGCAACGCCTCGACCACGAATACGAACAACGGCGCCAGCACCGCCCCGCTGCGCATCTCCTTTGCAAAGATCAAGGAGCCCCTCGAGGTTCCGAACCTTCTCGCGCTGCAGACCGAGAGCTTCGACTGGCTGCTCGGCAATGCCATCTGGAAGGCGCGTGTCGAGGCAGCTCTTGAGAGCGGCCAGGACGTCCCCAGGAAGTCGGGGCTGGAGGAGATCTTCGAGGAGATCTCTCCGATCGAGGACTTCTCCGGGTCGATGTCGCTGACTTTCCGCGACCACCGCTTCGAGCCGCCCAAGAACTCGATCGACGAGTGCAAGGAGCGCGACTTCACGTACGCGGCCCCGCTCTTCGTCACCGCCGAGTTCACCAACAACGAGACCGGCGAGATCAAGTCCCAGACGGTCTTCATGGGCGACTTCCCGCTCATGACGGACAAGGGCACCTTCGTCATCAACGGCACCGAGCGTGTCGTGGTGACCCAGCTCGTCCGCTCGCCGGGTGTGTACTTCGATTCCTCGATCGACAAGACGTCCGACAAGGACATCTTCTCTTCCAAGATCATCCCGTCCCGGGGTGCCTGGCTGGAGATGGAGATCGACAAGCGCGACATGGTCGGTGTCCGTATCGACCGTAAGCGCAAGCAGTCCGTGACCGTTCTGCTCAAGGCTCTCGGCTGGACGACCGAGCAGATCCTGGAGGAGTTCGGCGAGTACGAGTCGATGCGCGCCACCCTGGAGAAGGACCACACCCAGGGCCAGGACGACGCGCTGCTCGACATCTACCGCAAGCTGCGTCCGGGCGAGCCCCCGACGCGCGAGGCGGCCCAGACGCTGCTCGAGAACCTCTACTTCAACCCCAAGCGCTACGACCTCGCGAAGGTCGGCCGCTACAAGGTGAACAAGAAGCTCGGCGCGGCGGAGCCGCTGGACGCCGGTGTGCTCACCACCGACGACATCATCGCCACGATCAAGTACCTGGTGAAGCTGCACGCCGGTGAGACCGAGACGGTCGGCGAGAGCGGCACCCAGATCCTGGTCGAGACCGACGACATCGACCACTTCGGCAACCGCCGTCTGCGCAACGTGGGCGAGCTCATCCAGAACCAGGTCCGTACGGGTCTGGCGAGGATGGAGCGCGTCGTACGTGAGCGCATGACGACCCAGGACGTCGAGGCGATCACGCCGCAGACCCTGATCAACATCCGGCCGGTCGTCGCCTCCATCAAGGAGTTCTTCGGCACCAGCCAGCTGTCGCAGTTCATGGACCAGAACAACCCGCTGTCGGGTCTGACCCACAAGCGCCGGCTCAACGCGCTCGGCCCCGGTGGTCTGTCCCGTGAGCGGGCCGGCTTCGAAGTCCGTGACGTGCACCCCTCGCACTACGGCCGCATGTGCCCGATCGAGACCCCCGAAGGCCCGAACATCGGCCTGATCGGCTCGCTCGCGTCGTACGGCCGGGTCAACGCGTTCGGTTTCGTCGAGACGCCGTACCGCAAGGTCGTCGGCGGTGTCGTCACCGACGACGTCGACTACCTGACCGCCGACGAGGAGGACCGCTTCGTCATCGCGCAGGCCAACGCGACGCTGTCCGAGGAGATGCGGTTCACCGAGCCGCGCGTCCTGGTCCGCCGTCGTGGCGGCGAGGTCGACTACATCCCCGGTGACGACGTCGACTACATGGACGTCTCGCCGCGCCAGATGGTGTCGGTCGCGACCGCGATGATCCCGTTCCTGGAGCACGACGACGCCAACCGCGCCCTCATGGGCGCGAACATGATGCGCCAGGCCGTGCCGCTGATCACCTCCGAGGCGCCGCTCGTCGGCACCGGCATGGAGTACCGCTGCGCGGTCGACGCCGGTGACGTCATCAAGGCGGACAAGGAGGGTGTGGTCCAGGAGGTCTCCGCGGACTACATCACCATCGCCAACGACGACGGCACGTACACCACGTACCGCATCGCCAAGTTCTCCCGCTCCAACCAGGGCACCTCCGTCAACCAGAAGGTCATCGTCTCCGAGGGTGACCGGGTCGTCGAGAACCAGGTGCTCGCCGACGGTCCCGCCACCGAGCGTGGCGAGATGGCGCTCGGCAAGAACCTCCTCGTGGCGTTCATGCCGTGGGAGGGCCACAACTACGAAGACGCGATCATCCTCAGCCAGCGGCTGGTGCAGGACGACGTCCTCTCCTCGATCCACATCGAGGAGCACGAGGTCGACGCCCGTGACACCAAGCTTGGCCCGGAGGAGATCACCCGGGACATTCCGAACGTCTCCGAAGAGGTCCTCGCGGACCTCGACGAGCGCGGCATCATCCGTATCGGTGCCGAGGTCACGGCCGGGGACATCCTCGTCGGCAAGGTCACGCCCAAGGGTGAGACCGAGCTGACGCCGGAGGAGCGTCTGCTCCGCGCGATCTTCGGTGAGAAGGCCCGTGAAGTCCGCGACACCTCGCTGAAGGTGCCGCACGGCGAGACCGGCAAGATCATCGGTGTCCGCGTCTTCGACCGTGAGGAGGGCGACGAGCTTCCTCCGGGCGTGAACCAGCTGGTCCGCGTCTACGTCGCCCAGAAGCGCAAGATCACCGACGGTGACAAGCTCGCCGGCCGGCACGGCAACAAGGGCGTCATCTCCAAGATCCTGCCGATCGAGGACATGCCGTTCCTGGAGGACGGCACCCCGGTCGACATCATCCTCAACCCCCTCGGCGTCCCGTCCCGGATGAACCCGGGACAGGTCCTGGAGATCCACCTCGGCTGGCTCGCCAGCCAGGGCTGGAAGGTCGAGGGCAGCGAGGAGTGGATGGAGCGGCTGAAGGCCATCGGCGCCGACGAGGTCGCCGCCGGTACCAACGTCGCGACACCCGTCTTCGACGGTGCGCGCGAGGACGAGATCTCCGGCCTCTTCGAGGCCACGATCCCGAACCGCGACGGCGAGCGGATGGTCAAGGCCTCCGGCAAGGCCAGCCTGTTCGACGGCCGCTCCGGTGAGCCGTTCCCCGAGCCGGTCTCCATCGGCTACATGTACATCCTGAAGCTCCACCACCTGGTCGACGACAAGCTCCACGCCCGCTCGACCGGTCCGTACTCGATGATCACCCAGCAGCCGCTGGGTGGTAAGGCCCAGTTCGGCGGTCAGCGCTTCGGTGAGATGGAGGTGTGGGCGCTGGAGGCTTACGGCGCCGCTTACGCCCTCCAGGAGCTCCTGACCATCAAGTCCGACGACGTGACCGGCCGCGTGAAGGTCTACGAGGCCATCGTCAAGGGCGAGAACATCCCCGAGCCCGGCATTCCCGAGTCCTTCAAGGTGCTCATCAAGGAAATGCAGTCGCTCTGTCTCAACGTGGAGGTGCTGTCCTCGGACGGTATGTCCATCGAGATGCGCGACACGGACGAGGACGTCTTCCGCGCGGCGGAGGAGCTCGGTATCGACCTGTCCCGGCGAGAGCCGAGCAGCGTCGAAGAGGTCTGACGGGTTGTCCGGCCGCTCCTGTCTCGGGGCGGCCGGCTCCTCCCGGACCCTCCCCTCGCGCCCTGGTGGGCTCGGGCGGGACCCCCTTCAGACCATTGATTGAGACTCGACCCCGAAAGAGGGATTGACGACAAGTGCTCGACGTCAACTTCTTCGACGAGCTGCGGATCGGCCTCGCCACCGCGGACGACATCCGGACCTGGTCCCACGGCGAAGTGAAGAAGCCGGAGACCATCAACTACCGCACGCTCAAGCCCGAGAAGGACGGACTCTTCTGCGAGAAGATCTTCGGTCCGACCCGGGACTGGGAGTGCTACTGCGGCAAGTACAAGCGTGTCCGCTTCAAGGGCATCATCTGTGAGCGCTGTGGCGTCGAAGTCACGCGCGCCAAGGTGCGCCGTGAGCGGATGGGCCACATCGAGCTTGCCGCGCCCGTCACCCACATCTGGTACTTCAAGGGAGTTCCGTCCCGGCTGGGGTACCTGCTCGACCTCGCGCCGAAGGACCTTGAGAAGGTCATCTACTTCGCCGCGTACATGATCACGTTCGTGGACGAGGAGCGCCGTACGCGTGACCTGCCGTCGCTGGAGGCGCATGTCTCCGTCGAGCGTCAGCAGGTCGAGAACCGTCGCGACTCCGACCTCGAAGCCCGCGCCAAGAAGCTCGAGACCGACCTGGCCGAGCTGGAGGCCGAGGGCGCCAAGGCCGACGTGCGCCGCAAGGTGCGCGAAGGTGCTGAGCGTGAGATGAAGCAGCTGCGCGACCGTGCGCAGCGCGAGATCGACCGGCTCGACGAGGTGTGGAGCCGTTTCAAGAACCTCAAGGTCCAGGACCTGGAGGGCGACGAGCTGCTCTACCGCGAGCTGCGTGACCGCTTCGGCACGTACTTCGACGGTTCCATGGGCGCGGCCGCTCTGCAGAAGCGCCTGGAGTCCTTCGACCTGAACGAAGAGGCCGAGCGGCTCCGCGAGATCATCCGTACCGGCAAGGGCCAGAAGAAGACCCGTGCGCTCAAGCGCCTCAAGGTCGTCTCCGCGTTCCTGCAGACCAGCAACAGCCCCAAGGGCATGGTGCTGGACTGCGTGCCGGTGATCCCGCCGGACCTGCGTCCGATGGTGCAGCTGGACGGTGGCCGCTTCGCGACCTCCGACCTGAACGACCTGTACCGCCGTGTGATCAACCGCAACAACCGCCTCAAGCGTCTCCTTGACCTCGGTGCCCCCGAGATCATCGTGAACAACGAGAAGCGGATGCTGCAGGAGGCCGTCGACGCGCTGTTCGACAACGGCCGCCGCGGTCGCCCGGTCACCGGTCCCGGCAACCGGCCCCTGAAGTCCCTCAGCGACATGCTGAAGGGCAAGCAGGGCCGTTTCCGCCAGAACCTGCTCGGCAAGCGGGTCGACTACTCGGCCCGTTCCGTGATCGTCGTCGGACCGCAGCTCAAGCTGCACCAGTGCGGTCTGCCGAAGGCCATGGCGCTGGAGCTCTTCAAGCCGTTCGTGATGAAGCGCCTGGTGGACCTGAACCACGCGCAGAACATCAAGTCGGCCAAGCGCATGGTCGAGCGTGGCCGCACCGTCGTGTACGACGTCCTCGAAGAGGTCATCGCCGAACACCCGGTGCTGCTGAACCGTGCTCCGACCCTGCACCGCCTCGGCATCCAGGCCTTCGAGCCCCAGCTGGTCGAGGGCAAGGCCATCCAGATCCACCCGCTCGTCTGCACCGCGTTCAACGCGGACTTCGACGGTGACCAGATGGCCGTCCACCTGCCGCTCTCCGCGGAGGCGCAGGCCGAGGCCCGCATCCTGATGCTGTCCTCGAACAACATCCTCAAGCCGGCCGACGGCCGTCCCGTCACCATGCCCACCCAGGACATGGTGCTCGGCCTCTTCTTCCTCACCACGGACGAGGAGGAGCGCGAGGTCATCGGCGAGGGCCGGTCCTTCGGCTCCAGCGCCGAGGCCACGATGGCGTTCGACAACCGCGAGCTCTCGCTCCAGGCGAAGGTCGACATCCGCTTCCCGGTGGGCACCATCCCGCCGCGCGGCTGGACCCCGCCGGTCGGCGAGGACGGCGAGACGAACCCCGAGTGGCAGCAGGGCGACCCGTTCCGGCTGCGTACGACCCTGGGCCGCGCGCTCTTCAACGAGCTGCTGCCCGAGGACTACCCCTTCGTCGACTACTCGGTGGGCAAGAAGCAGCTCTCCGAGATCGTCAACGACCTCGCCGAGCGCTACCCCAAGGTCATCGTGGCGGCGACGCTCGACAACCTGAAGGCGGCCGGCTTCTTCTGGGCGACCCGCTCCGGTGTCACCGTCGCCATCTCCGATGTCGTCGTGCCCGAGGCGAAGAAGGCGATCGTCCAGGGTTACGAGGTCCAGGACGAGAAGGTCCAGAAGCAGTACGAGCGCGGTCTGATCACCAAGGACGAGCGCACCCAGGAGCTCATCGCGATCTGGACCAAGGCGACCAACGAGGTCGCCGAGGCGATGAACGCGAACTTCCCGAAGACCAACCCCATCTTCATGATGGTGAACTCGGGTGCTCGTGGAAACATGATGCAGATGCGTCAGATCGCCGGTATGCGTGGTCTGGTGTCCAACGCCAAGAACGAGACGATTCCCCGTCCCATCAAGGCGTCGTTCCGTGAAGGCCTGTCCGTGCTGGAGTACTTCATCTCCACGCACGGTGCCCGTAAGGGTCTGGCCGACACCGCCCTGCGTACCGCCGACTCGGGTTACCTGACCCGTCGTCTGGTGGACGTCTCGCAGGACGTCATCATCCGCGAGGAGGACTGCGGCACCGACCGCGGCCTCAAGCTGCGGATCGCGGAGCGCGGCGAGGACGGTGTCCTGCGCAAGGCGGAGGACGTCGAGACGTCCGTGTACGCGCGGATGCTCGCCGAGGACGTCGTCGTGGACGGCAAGGTCATCGCACCGGCCAACGTCGACCTGGGCGATGTCCTGATCGACGCGGTCGTGGCGGCCGGCGTGGAGGAGGTCAAGACCCGCTCGGTCCTGACCTGTGAGTCCGCGGTGGGCACCTGTGCCTTCTGCTACGGCCGTTCGCTGGCCACCGGCAAGCTGGTCGACATCGGTGAGGCGGTCGGCATCATCGCCGCCCAGTCCATCGGTGAGCCCGGCACCCAGCTGACGATGCGTACCTTCCACACCGGTGGTGTGGCGGGCGACGACATCACGCAGGGTCTGCCGCGTGTCGTCGAGCTCTTCGAGGCCCGTACGCCCAAGGGCGTCGCGCCGATCTCCGAGGCCGCGGGCTCCGTCCGCATCGAGGAGACCGAGAAGACGAAGAAGCTCGTCGTCACCCCGGACGACGGTAGCGAGGAGACGCCGTTCCCGATCTCCAAGCGCGCCCGGCTGCTCGTGGGCGACGGTGACCGTGTCGAGGTGGGCCAGAAGCTCACCGTCGGTGCCACCAACCCGCACGACGTGCTGCGGATCCTCGGTCAGCGCGCGGTCCAGGTCCACCTGGTCGGCGAGGTCCAGAAGGTCTACAACTCGCAGGGTGTGTCGATCCACGACAAGCACATCGAGATCATCATCCGGCAGATGCTGCGCCGCGTGACGATCATCGAGTCCGGCGACGCGGAACTGCTGCCGGGCGAGCTCGTCGAGCGCTCGAAGTTCGAGACCGAGAACCGTCGCGTGGTCACGGAAGGCGGCCACCCGGCCTCCGGCCGTCCGCAGCTGATGGGTATCACCAAGGCCTCGCTGGCCACGGAGTCGTGGCTGTCGGCGGCGTCCTTCCAGGAGACGACCAGGGTCCTGACCGACGCGGCGATCAACGCCAAGTCGGACTCCCTGATCGGCCTCAAGGAGAACGTCATCATCGGAAAGCTCATCCCGGCGGGTACGGGTCTCTCCCGCTACCGCAACATCCGGGTGGAGCCGACCGAGGAGGCCAAGGCCGCGATGTACTCGGCCGTCGGCTACGACGACATCGACTACTCACCGTTCGGTACGGGCTCCGGCCAGGCCGTTCCGCTGGAGGACTACGACTACGGTCCGTACAACCAGTAAGACGTGAGTGCGGTCCGATGGGCGGTCATCCCGGTGGGGGTGGCCGCCCATCGGCCGTGCGTGAGGCGTTCGAAACCAGGTGCGGCGCATCTTTTTTGACCGGAGTCGATGAGGTAGGTACGCTCAGACCTTGTGCCTGGGGTGTGCCTGGGCTCCTGTGCGTGTCCTCAGCCGCATGGTGAGTTCGGACAAAGGCCACCGCGATCTGCGCTTTCCTCGCCTCCAGCGGGATCTTGCAGTATTCGACACACCCGACCGCGTGGGTCGGCGAATGTTCCAGGTTAGTTTTACCGACGGCACACAGAAACCGGAGAAGTAGTGCCTACGATCCAGCAGCTGGTCCGGAAGGGCCGGCAGGACAAGGTCGAGAAGAACAAGACGCCTGCCCTCGAGGGTTCCCCTCAGCGCCGCGGCGTCTGCACGCGTGTGTTCACGACCACCCCGAAGAAGCCCAACTCCGCCCTGCGGAAGGTCGCGCGTGTGCGGCTGACCTCCGGTATCGAGGTCACGGCTTACATTCCGGGTGAGGGACACAACCTGCAGGAGCACTCCATCGTGCTCGTGCGTGGTGGCCGTGTGAAGGACCTGCCGGGTGTTCGCTACAAGATCATCCGCGGTTCCCTGGACACCCAGGGTGTCAAGAACCGCAAGCAGGCCCGCAGCCGCTACGGCGCCAAGAAGGAGAAGTAAACAATGCCTCGTAAGGGCCCTGCCCCGAAGCGCCCGGTCATCATCGACCCGGTCTACGGTTCTCCTCTTGTCACGTCGCTGATCAACAAGCTTCTGCTCAACGGCAAGCGTTCCACCGCCGAGCGGATCGTCTACGGCGCCATGGAAGGCCTCCGCGAGAAGACCGGCAATGACCCGGTCATCACGCTGAAGCGCGCGCTTGAGAACGTCAAGCCGTCTCTTGAGGTCAAGTCCCGCCGCGTCGGCGGCGCCACCTACCAGGTGCCGATCGAGGTCAAGCCCGGTCGCGCCTCCACCCTCGCGCTGCGCTGGCTGGTCGGTTACTCCCGCGCCCGTCGCGAGAAGACCATGACCGAGCGCCTCATGAACGAACTGCTCGACGCCTCCAACGGCCTCGGCGCTTCGGTCAAGAAGCGTGAGGACACGCACAAGATGGCCGAGTCCAACAAGGCCTTCGCGCACTACCGCTGGTAGTCAGCGCCCACATCGAGACCGAGAGAAGATTGAGCCTTATGGCCACCACTTCGCTTGACCTGGCCAAGGTCCGCAACATCGGGATCATGGCCCACATCGACGCGGGCAAGACGACCACCACCGAGCGGATCCTGTTCTACACCGGTGTGAGCTACAAGATCGGTGAAGTCCACGACGGCGCTGCCACGATGGACTGGATGGAGCAGGAGCAGGAGCGCGGCATCACGATCACGTCTGCCGCGACGACCTGTCACTGGCCGCTCGATGATGTCGATCACACGATCAACATCATCGACACCCCGGGTCACGTCGACTTCACCGTCGAGGTGGAGCGTTCGCTCCGCGTCCTCGACGGCGCTGTCACCGTGTTCGACGGTGTGGCGGGCGTTGAGCCGCAGTCCGAGACCGTCTGGCGTCAGGCGGACCGCTACGGCGTGCCGCGTATCTGCTTCGTCAACAAGCTCGACCGGACCGGTGCGGAGTTCCACCGCTGCGTCGACATGATCTCGGACCGCCTTGGCGCGGTCCCGATCGTGATGCAGCTTCCGATCGGTGCCGAGGCGGACTTCAAGGGCGTCGTCGACCTCGTGTCGATGAAGGCCTTCGTCTGGTCCGCCGAGGCCACCAAGGGCGAGATGTACGACGTCGTCGACATCCCGGACACGCACACCGAGGCCGCCGAGGAATGGCGCGGCAAGCTCCTTGAGGTCGTGTCCGAGAACGACGACGAGATGATGGAGCTGTACCTGGAGGGCCAGGAGCCCACCGAGGAGCAGCTGCACACGGCGATCCGCCGTATCACGCTCGCCTCCAAGGGCGCGGCCGACTCCATCACCGTCACGCCCGTCTTCTGCGGTACCGCGTTCAAGAACAAGGGCGTTCAGCCCCTGCTCGACGCGGTCGTGCGCTACCTCCCCTCTCCCCTCGACGTCGACGCCATCGAAGGCCACGACGTCAAGGACCCGGAGAAGGTCGTCAGGCGCAAGCCCTCCGACGACGAGCCGTTCGCCGGCCTCGCCTTCAAGATCGCGAGCGACCCGCACCTGGGCAAGCTCACCTTCGTCCGGATCTACTCCGGTCGCCTCACGGCCGGCACCGCGGTGCTGAACTCCGTGAAGGGCAAGAAGGAGCGCATCGGCAAGATCTACCGTATGCACGCGAACAAGCGTGAGGAGATCGAGTCGGTGGGCGCCGGTGACATCGTCGCCGTCATGGGCCTGAAGCAGACCACCACCGGTGAGACGCTGAGCGACGACAAGAACCCGGTGATCCTGGAGTCCATGGACTTCCCGGCGCCGGTGATCCAGGTCGCGATCGAGCCCAAGTCCAAGGGTGACCAGGAGCGTCTGGGTGTCGCCATCCAGCGCCTCGCGGAGGAGGACCCCTCCTTCCAGGTTCACTCGGACGAGGAGACCGGCCAGACCATCATCGGTGGTATGGGCGAGCTTCACCTCGAAGTGCTTGTCGACCGCATGAAGCGCGAGTTCCGCGTGGAGGCGAATGTCGGTAAGCCGCAGGTCGCTTACCGTGAGACGATCCGCAAGGCCGTCGAGCGTATCGACTACACGCACAAGAAGCAGACCGGTGGTACCGGCCAGTTCGCGAAGGTGCAGATCGCGTTGGAGCCCATCGAGGGCGGCGACGCGACCTACGAGTTCGTGAACAAGGTGACCGGTGGCCGTATCCCCCGTGAGTACATCCCCTCGGTGGACGCGGGTGCGCAGGAGGCCATGCAGTTCGGCATCCTGGCCGGTTACGAGATGGTGGGCGTACGCGTCACCCTTCTCGACGGTGGCTACCACGAGGTCGACTCCTCGGAACTCGCCTTCAAGATCGCCGGTTCGCAGGCGTTCAAGGACGGCGCCCGCCGGGCATCGCCCGTACTTCTCGAACCGATGATGGCCGTCGAGGTCACCACGCCCGAGGACTACATGGGCGATGTCATCGGCGACCTCAACTCCCGCCGTGGCCAGATCCAGGCCATGGAGGAGCGCAGCGGCGCTCGCGTCGTGAAGGGCCTCGTGCCCCTCTCGGAGATGTTCGGCTACGTCGGAGACCTCCGCAGCAAGACTTCGGGTCGCGCAAGCTACTCGATGCAGTTCGACTCCTACGCCGAGGTTCCCCGGAACGTCGCTGAGGAGATCATCGCGAAGGCCAAGGGCGAGTAGCTCGTCCCGAGCACGCTTTAGGCTTGTCACCGGCAAGCCCTGGGGCCGCCGGACAACGCGTACGGGAGACCGTGCGAGTGTCCGGTGCCCCGGGCCCCGGCATCCCAGCAAAGATCACCTGGCGCCGATGAGTAAGGCGTACAGAACCACTCCAGGAGGACCCCAGTGGCGAAGGCGAAGTTCGAGCGGACTAAGCCGCACGTCAACATCGGCACCATCGGTCACATCGACCACGGTAAGACGACCCTCACGGCCGCCATTACCAAGGTGCTGCATGACGCGTACCCGGACCTGAACGAGGCCTCGGCCTTCGACCAGATCGACAAGGCTCCTGAGGAGCGCCAGCGCGGTATCACCATCTCCATCGCGCACGTCGAGTACCAGACGGAGTCGCGTCACTACGCGCACGTCGACTGCCCCGGTCACGCGGACTACATCAAGAACATGATCACGGGTGCGGCGCAGATGGACGGCGCCATCCTCGTTGTCGCCGCGACCGACGGCCCGATGCCGCAGACCAAGGAGCACGTGCTCCTGGCCCGCCAGGTCGGCGTGCCGTACATCGTCGTCGCGCTGAACAAGGCCGACATGGTGGACGACGAGGAGATCCTTGAGCTCGTCGAGCTCGAGGTCCGTGAGCTCCTCTCCGAGTACGAGTTCCCGGGCGACGACCTGCCGGTCGTCAAGGTCTCGGCGCTCAAGGCGCTCGAAGGCGACAAGGAGTGGGGCCAGACCGTCCTCGACCTGATGAAGGCCGTCGACGAGTCGATCCCGCAGCCCGAGCGTGACGTCGAGAAGCCGTTCCTCATGCCCATCGAGGACGTCTTCACGATCACCGGCCGTGGCACGGTCGTCACCGGTCGTATCGAGCGTGGTGTGCTCAAGGTCAACGAGACCGTCGACATCGTCGGTATCAAGACCGAGAAGACCACCACCACGGTCACCGGCATCGAGATGTTCCGCAAGCTGCTCGACGAGGGCCAGGCCGGTGAGAACGTCGGTCTGCTTCTCCGTGGCATCAAGCGCGAGGATGTCGAGCGCGGCCAGGTCATCATCAAGCCCGGTTCGGTCACGCCGCACACCGAGTTCGAGGCCCAGTCCTACATCCTGTCGAAGGACGAGGGTGGTCGTCACACCCCCTTCTTCAACAACTACCGCCCGCAGTTCTACTTCCGTACGACTGACGTGACCGGCGTCGTGACCCTCCCCGAGGGCACCGAGATGGTCATGCCGGGCGACAACACCCTCATGACGGTCTCGCTGATTCAGCCGGTCGCCATGGAGGAGGGCCTGAAGTTCGCCATCCGCGAGGGTGGCCGGACCGTGGGCGCCGGCCAGGTCACCAAGATCAGCAAGTAATCGCCGATCTGACCTGGTAGCTCCCACACGAGCAACCAAGAAGTGGGGGGCCCCCCCCCCCGGGGGGGGGGGGGGCCGGGGGGGGGTGGGGGGGGGGGGGGGGGGGGGGGGGGGGGGGGGGGGGGGGCGGGCGGCCCGGGGGGCGGGAGGGCGTGGT
>NZ_JBITEV010000008.1:0-159572 GCF_044455465.1 Streptomyces sp. NPDC051217 | reverse complement strand
ACCACACCCCCCCCCCCCCCCGCCGCCCCCCCGCCCCCCCCCCCCCCCCCCCCCCCGCGGGGCCCCCCCCCCCGGGGGGGGGGGCCCCCCCCCACTTCTCTGTTCTGCGGCGGGCGGCGGGCGGCGGGCAGCGGGCGGCGGGCAGCGGAGCGCCCGGGGGCCGTTAATCGATGGATCGGGTTCCGTCGCGCTCCTAGGGTTGCCGGGTAAGCGGTCGTGGGGCTACGGGGGAGTGGGGCATGCGTACGGCGTATCCGCGTACGGCGCACCTGCCCTGGTCGCCCGGCGTCACCTCGGACGATGTGCGGGCCGGGGATCTGGACGGGTTGCGGGGGCGGGAAGTCGTCGTCACCGAGAAGATGGACGGGGAGAACACCACCCTGTACCGCGACGGGCTGCACGCCCGGTCGCTGGACTCCGGGCATCATCCGTCGCGGGCCTGGGTGAAGGCGCTCCAGGGGCGGGTCGGTCCGTTGATCCCGGACGGGGTGCGGGTGTGCGGGGAGAACATGTACGCGCGGCACTCGATCGCGTACGAAGAGTTGGAGAGTTGGTTCTACGGCTTCTCCGTGTGGGACGGCGAGCGCTGTCTCGGCTGGGACGAGACCGTGCGGATGCTTCGGCGGCTGGGGATTCCCGCGCCGCGCGTGCTGTGGCGCGGGACGTTCGACGAACGGGCCCTGCGGGGGCTGAAGTTGGACCCGGCACGGCATGAGGGTTACGTCGTACGGACCGTCGAGGGCTTCGTGCGCGAGGAGTTCGGGCGGCGGCTCGCCAAGTGGGTGCGGCCGCATCACGTACAGACCGATACGCACTGGATGCACGCCGCCGTCGTGGAGAACGGGCTCGGGGCGAGTGCCGCGCTGTGGGACGTGCGGTCGGGGGGTCCCGTGGACGCGGGGGCCCTGGCGAGGGCCGTGGGTGTGGAGGGGGACGAGCGCGCGGCACGGGAGGCTGCCGGGCGGCTCGACGCGGGCGGGCGGCACGGGGACGACCGGCTGGGCGGGGTTCTCGCCGCGTTCCTGCCTCACGTGCCGCGCGGGCGGCTCGCGGCCGCGCTCGTCGCGCCGCTCGGGATGGCGCCGGCCCGACGCGTCGCCGACCTGGTGGGTCTGCACACGGGTCTGCACCGGCCGTTCCCCGACGACGAGCGCCGCGGCGGGCTCGCGCGGATGGCCCTCGCCGCCGACCTGGGGGTGCTGCACGCCGTCGCCGCCGTGCGCGCGGAGAACGGCCGTGCGCGGGAGCAGGTCGAGTGGTCCGCGCTGCTCGCCGAGGAGGCGGGGCTGCTGGACCGCGAGCCGTTGGAGGCGCTGCGTACGGGGCTGCGTGCCGCGCTGGACGGGCTCGGCCCCGACGCGGTCGGACGGTGCTGGGCGCAGGCGCGGGACGCCTGGGTCGACGGGCGTCTGGCGACCGTCGAGGAGGCGGTGGCCGCGACCTGGCGGTGGCGGTCCGGGGACTTCCCCACGCTGATTCAGCTCGTCGGTCCTTCGGGGAGCGGGAAGAGCACCTTCGTAGGAGGGCTCACCGGCGTGGGGACGCGGATCTCGCTGGACGACCTGCGCGAGGAGCGCGGCGAGCGCGCCGATCAGCGGGCCAACGACATCCTCCGGGACGGCCTCGACCGTCTCGACCGGGCGCTCGCGGCCGGGGGGACGGTGGTGTGGGACGCCACCTCGCTCAACCAGCAGCAGCGTTCGCTCGTACGGGCGGTGGCGCGGCGGCGCGACGCGTTCGTCACGCACGCGGTGCTGCTCGTGGACGAGGCGGAGCTGATCAGGCGCAACGGCGTACGGCCGCACCCGGTGCCGGCCGACGTACTCACGGGGCAGCTGCACCGCTTCGTACCGCCGTATCCGGGGGACGCGCACCGTACGTGGTACGTGGGGGCGACCGGGGCCGTCCAGGACGCCGACGACATCGAGAGCGGGGGACCCTGATGCGGACCAGCGATCAGCTCTACCACCAGGTGCGCTGGGACCCGCGCTTCGATCCGGCGCGCTTCGTCCTCGGCGTCAGCCGGCGCGGTACGACCCCGGGGCGGATCCCGCTGCCCGCGTTCGTGCCCGGCGGCGACATACCGTGGCACCGCGTGCTGTTCGTCGAGGCGGACGGCGAGGTGGTCTGGGACCGGGCGACCGGCGTCGACCGCATCGACGCGACGGACGCGGGGCGGGTGCGGCACGCGCGGCTGCTGCGGGCGCCGTTCTTCACGGCGTGCACGCCGTACGCGTACGAGGGCGGCGAGTGGGTGCCCGCGAGCGTCACCTCCGTACCCGCTCCCGCCTCGCTGCGCGTCCTGACCTGGAACACCCTCTGGGACCGCTACGACAGCGACCGCGTCGACACCGCCGCGCGGCGCCCCCTTCTGCTCGCCGCCCTCGCCGAGTCCGGGGCCGACGTCATCGCCCTCCAGGAGGTCGAGGTCGACCTACTGGCGATGCTCCTGAACGCACCTTGGGTGCGGGCGAGTTACACCCTCGGCACCGACCCGGACGGCCGCGACGTCGACGACACCGGTCTGCTGCTCCTCAGCCGGCTGCCCGTACGGGAGGCGGGACGGCACGCGCTCGGCCCGCACAAGGCCGTCACCGCGCTCACCGTGGAGACGGCTTCGGGGCCGCTCGTCGTGGCGGCCACGCACCTGAGCAGCGACCACTCCAAGGACGGTCCGGCCCGGCGCCGTGGCGAACTGGCCTCCCTCGCCGAGGGGTTGGGCGGTATCGACACCGATCTGATCCTGCTGGGGGATTTCAACGACGGCTCCGGTGGGGGCGAGGGACCGGCCGCCGCGCTCGGGCTGCGGGACGCCTGGAGCGAGGTGTACGGCTCCGAGGACCGCACGCCCACGTTCGATCCGGTCACCAATCCGCTGGCGGCGGTGGCCTCGCTCTCGGGCCGCGCATCGCGCCTGGACCGGGTGCTGCTGCGGGGGAGCGGGGTGGTGGCCGGGGCGGTGCTGCGCGGGGACACGCCGGACGTGCGGGGGCTCTACATCTCCGACCACTACGGCGTGCAGGCGGAGGTCGCGCTCGGGGCGCCGGACACACCCGCGGAGGTGCTGGACGTCCAGGCCACGGCTCGTACGGCCGTCGCCTGGCTACCGCCGCACGAGCTGTGGGCTCCCCTCCAGGCCGTACGGCGGGAGCACGACCCGCAGGTCGACCGCCGGCCGCCACATGTGAACGTGCTCTTCGGCTTCGTCCCGGAGTCCGACTTCAAGCGCGCGGCGCCGCTGCTGGCGGCTGCCGCCGCCGGGACGGCGCCGTTCACCGCGCGGCTGGGCGGGGTGCGCACCTTCGGGCGCCGTGAGGACGCCACGCTCTGGCCGGACCCGGCGGCGGAGGGCTCCGACGCACCGTGGAAGGAGCTGCGGCGGGCGCTGGAACAGCGGTTCCCACGCTGCGGCGGGCGGCGGGCCGAGGGCTTCACGCCGCATCCGACGCTGGGGCGGAGCCGGGACCCGCAGCGGGTCGCGCCCGGCATCGAGGCCCGGCTCGACGAAGTGTCGCCCACGGTGGGCGAGTTGGTGCTGCTCTCGCGGCGGGGTGACGAGCCGATGCGGGTGCGGGCGAGGGTCGCGCTCGGTACGGGGGAGATCACCTGGGTCCCGGAGGGCGAGCCGCCGGTCAAGCCGCCCGCCGTCGGCGCCGAGTCCACCGCGCGCCTGCTCGCGCGGACGCTGGGTGTTCTCCATGTGGTGGGTTCCCGCCGTATGGGCTGCGCGTCCGCCGGGGCGGATCTGGACCTGGTGGCCGCGGTGCCGGGCGAGTCGGTGGACATGGACGGGATACGGCGCCGGGTGAGCGCCGCGCTCCCCGACGGCGCGTCTCCCGTACGGGAGGTGATCGGCGCACGCGTGCCCGGACTCCGGTTCACGGTGGGCGGGTTGGGCGTCGACCTGGCGGTGGTGGCGGCCGGTTCGCTGCCTCCGGCGCGGGCCGTGGACCGTCGGGCCGAGCTGGGCGAGGCGGCGGCGCTCGCGCTGAGCGCGGTGAGCGACGCGGCGGCGGTACGGGACGCGGTCGGTGACCGTCACGGTGCCTTCGCGCGACTGGCGAGGGAGGTGAAGGCGTGGGCGGGGGCCCGAGGACTGGACTCGGCGCCGTTCGGGGGGCTGCCCGGTCTGGCCTGGGCGGCACTGGCGGCACGCACGGTCACGGAGACGGACGCGGTGGAGCCCGGGGACCTGCTCCGGCACTTCTTCGGCACGTGGGCGGCCTGGGACTGGCACGTACCCGTCGGCCTCACGGGAGTTGCCGCCCCCACGACCGCCGCCCCGGTCACCGTCCTGACCCCGACCGCCCCGATCCGCAGCTGCACGGACCAGGTCGGCCCCGGCCACCGCGACCTGCTGGTCCAGGAGCTCTACCGGGCCTGGGAACTCCTGGAGACGGCTGCCTCCCCAGCGCTCTCCCCACCCCCACCCCTCCACCGCCGCCACGCCGCCTGGGCGGTGGCCACGGTGTCCACGCGCCGCCCCGACACCCTGGGCCGGTTCCGGGGCCGCGTACGGGCGCTGCTCACCGCGCTCGAAGCGGCCGGGGTACGGGACGCGCACGCCTGGCCGCGCCCGTACACGACGGACGGGGACCGGGATCGCGTCCGCTACGCGATCGGCCTCGGCGCCACCCCGCCGGACGCGGCGGCGCTCGCGGGCATCGTGGCGCCGTGGGGCCGGGGTCTGCGGGACGTGGATGTCGCGTGGGCGCGCGGAGGCGACGTACCGACCCTGCACTGAACCGCCCCCGGTTTCCGGGCCGCTCGGGCAGGACCGGCTACTCGGTGGCGGTGGGTTCCGACCTGACGTCCGGGCGCGTACCGGGGGCGGCCGAGCGACGTTCCTCGTGCGTGCCGAGCGCCGCGAGGGTCAGGGTCACGGTGACCGATCCCGCCGCCATCAGGGTCATCGCCGTGGCGGGGGAGGTGAGTTGGGCCAGTGTGCCGGCGAGGGCGGCGCAGGTGCCCTGCGTCGCGGCCATGCCGGTGGCGACGGCTGGAAAGAGACCATGCAGAACAAGACCCTCTCGTCGAAGATCTGACGCTGCTGATGTTCGACGACAAATCGGGAGCGATCGCGGGAGTCGGCACGCTGTTCTACACCCTGGGCGGCGCCGTTCTCGTAGAGCTGGGCCTCGGCGGGCACGTCAGGGTGGACGAGAACGACAAGGGACTGAACGGTCTGAAGGTGCACGCCGTCGTCGGTGATCCGCTGTCGGATCCCGTGCTCCGGGCCGCCCACGAGAAGGTCGCCGGACGGGTGCGAGGTGTCCAGACCCTTCTCATCGAGATCGGTACCGGGTTGCGGGAGACCGTGCTCGACCGGCTGGTCGAGCGGGGCATGCTGCGCCAGGAGACCAAGAAGACGCTGGGGCTGTTCCGGTCGACCGCGACGACCGCCGGGGACACCGGACACAAGAAGGCCCTCGTGGAGAAGGTCCGCGCCGTCCTGATCGACGGCGCGGAGCCCGATGCCCATACGGCGGCGTTGATCGGGCTGCTCTCCGCGAGCGGCACCCTGCCCAGCCTGCACCGGTCCGTCCCGTGGTCGGGCAAGGTCCACCAGCGTGCGAAGGAGCTGGAGCGGGGCAGTTGGGGCGCCGAAGCGGTGAACTCCGCTGTGATGCGTACCGTGGCAGCGGTCTCCGTGGGGAGTGTCATCGCCGTCACCAGCTAGGTGTGTGGGTCGGTGGCGGGACCGGGAGATGGAGCGGACGCCCGGCGGTGTTGCCGTCACCGACCTGGCAGCTCAGGTAGCGACTCCGTTCGGGCCGGACCCCGGAGCGCAAGGCTCCTGTTCTGAGTTGTGATCAGGGAGTCCGGACACGCGGCGCCCCGCTGGGAACGAGGCGCCGGTGCCGCCAGTGGGCTCAGAGGACGAACACGCTGTGGGCTGTTTCCGTGTTGTACGTCCTGCCCGGGTAGACCAGCTCCTCGACCAGGCCGGTGCAGCCCGGTCCGGAGTGGACCTCGGCGATGGCGTCGGTGTGGTTGGTCACCGAGGTCGGGTACCGATCGATGGCGTAGCAGCCGCTCGGGTCTTTGTATTTGTTGCCGTTGATGATCAGGACGCCTTCCGCCGCGTACGCCGATCCGGACACCGCGACTGCCAAGGTCGCGCCGGCCGCCAGCGCCCCGAGGGCCACGGCCATGCGTCGTCGCATCATGTTGAGATCCCCTCATGCAACGGACCGCGCAAGATGCGATCCACTTGGTTGCTCAAGGTAGCTGATGGAGCGCTCTATGTATTCGGTGCGGAGGCAACCTCTGCACCACCGGGTGCGCCGCCTGACAGATGGCCCGCAACTGCCTTGCCGCGGTGGTGCAGGCAGGCGATGCTCGGCCGGTGCCAGGGCGACCTGTTGGAACGCTGTCGGCCGAGGACAGGCAGACCTCGACCCGCCTCCTCACCCGACTGCTCACGCACCACCTACGGGTCCAGACCCTAGATCGCGTACGCGCCCGTGTTCGGCCTTCCGTGTTCGCGCGCGTACGGGGTGAGCGTCACCCTCCCGACTCCGCGCACCGTGGTATGCGGGCCCAAGTCCATCGGGCTGACGCCCAGTTGCTCCGCGAGTCGCGGCGAGAGGTACGCGGCGAGGTCTGTCCACTCCTCGTCGTCGGCCCCGGCATCCCCCACCGGGATAATGCCCTCTTCGACGCAGGCGGCGCGCTCCTCGGGCAGGGGCTCACCCAGTGTGAACTGCGCGTCGTCGTCTTCCCAGGACGCGCGGAAGCGGCGTACGACGTTGCCGTTCTCGACGACGAGCCAGGCCGATCCGCCGTCCTCCTCGACGGAGTGATACGCCTGGGCCCGGCCGTAGCGACGGCTCAGCTCGGTGACGACGCGCAGTACATCCTCCGCGCGTTCCGGGTCGCCCGGATCGCACCAGGGGCCGAGTATCAGGGTCCATCCGTCGACCTCCGGGGTGACGTAGACCCTGCCGTGTTCGACGCCGTCGTGGCTGTCGTGCATTCCGACGCTCAGTCCCAGCGCAAACGTCGCGGGCCTCGCGTCGAAGAGGCCGAGCAGCTCTATGACTCCCCGCTGGTCGCCGGTGGGGACGCCGATCCAGGACGTGGAGCCGACGTCCAGGGGTTGGGCCTCGTCGTCGGACAACTTGATACGGATCAGCCGATCCACAGCGGCCCGGTCCGCCGGCGACAGAGCCTCTTCGCCGCCGACCGATGCGAGGATGGTCAGGGCGCGTGACCGAAGTCGTCCCGGCCCATGACCGCGCACGCGGCGCAGGGGCTCCACGACGCCCGGCCCCAGCACTTTCAGCACCCGCTCCGCCCAGTGGGCCACTTCCGCGTCCGGATCCGCCAGCAACGGAATCAACGCGTCGATCACCAGGCCGTAGTCCACGCCGGGCTCCGGTTCGGCGCCGCCCGCCACTGAGCAGACGGACCGGATTCCGAAGATGGCGCAGCACCGTACCTCCGCGGACGGATGCGACAGCGCCTCGACATAGCGGTCGACCGCGCGGAACGACGTGAACACGCCACCGAGGCGGTGGCGTGACTCCTCGTCCTCGGTCGCGGCCAGCGCCGCCAGCACCTCGTCGAAGGCGGCCGGCCCGATCCGCTTGGTCAGCACGAACTCGATCTCCCGGCGCCCGACGACTGACGTCGCGTCCAGCAACTCGTCGAGCAGCGGTCGCACCGCCGCGAGGCCCCTCGCGGCCAGGCTCTCCCGTGCCGCCTCCCGCAGGCCGGGGTCGGCAAGGGCCTTGATCGCATCCACCGCAGTCTCCTCTCGGGCGCGTGATCGCCGTTCAAAGGGTTCATGGTGCTGCAAGCCACTGACAGGACGTGGCGCGAGGCAGGGCCGGCCGCGGGGTGCGGTCGGCCCTGCTGGGCGCGTGTCTGCGGGGGCGGGTTACTCCGTCCCGAAGCGGATCTCCTCCGAGATGGGCGAAGAGTGGGACGCCTTATGGCCGTTTCTTCCAGATCGGTGGCGTGGCGGAGTCTGGCTCACGCCGACCCGGGCGGCGCTGCCGCACCACGGCCGTTGCCCCCGAGCTTGAAGTGGAAGACGCCCCAGGTGATGTGCTCCTTGCGGCCGCCGTCGATCCAGTGGCCGAGGCCCTTTTTCATCTGGGCGAGGTAGCCGTGGCTGACCTTCCTGGCCAGCCCTTCGGTCTCCTGCCGCCCCGTCTCCTCAAGGACGCGCGCGTAGTGGGTCACCAGCTGCCCGCGGTGCTCCTCGAAGCCGCCGTCGACGGCGGTGAAGCCGAGTCGGGTCAGCTCGCGTGTGTAGAAGGCGGGCGAGCCCATGTCGTCCAGGTGAATACGGTCGAGAATCGGCTGCAGGACACCGGTGGGGCAGCCGTCCGCCGCCATCGGATCGGTGAAGATGAGTCGGCCGCCCGGCCGCAGCACCCGCGCGATCTCCGCGAGCACCTGGACGCGGTTCCCGCTGTGCAGGAAAGCATCCTGGGACCAGACGACATCGACCGAGGAGTCCGGGTACGGGATGTCCTCGAAGGACCCGTCCACGACCTCGATCATGCCGGTAAGAGCGCGGGCCGCGTTCAGCTCCTTGTGGCGCCGGTTCTCCACCTCGCTGAGGTTGAGCGCGAGGACCCGGCAGCCGTACGTCTCAGCCAGATACCGTGCCGAACCGCCGTAGCCCGACCCGAGGTCGAGCACCACGGACTCCGGTGTCAGCTCCAGCTTCGAGGCCATCCGCCGGACGGTCCGGGCGCTGGCGTCCGTGATGGACTCCCCGGGGCTTTCGTAAAGACCGATATGGATATCCTCGCCGCCCCACACCGTGGCATAGAAGGTATCGGCGTCAGACGAGTTGTAGTAACTGCGGGCGGTACTCACCGCACCGGAGTATCGCCCTTCCTTCTCGTCATCCATCCGATATTCCTTTTCTGCCACATGCACAAGAAAGTCCGGCTCCCCACCCCGGTAGGTGTGCTGGAAGTCACCGTAAGTCTCGATGCGCTGAAAGCCGACGTCGGACATGAGCCGACGGGCGTACTCCTTCCGCAGCGGGAACATATTGAGGTGATACACCGAGTCGTCCGCGAAGCTGTACCGCATTCGGCACAGACCCTCGTCGACGTACTCCGGCTCCACGGTGACGTCGTCACCGCAGTAGTAATACGTGTGCTTGCTGGTGTAACCATCGTCCAGAATCGCATCGTAATTGCGCTGGTCCAGAACGAGGATTCCATCGTGCTTGAGCATCGCGTAGAATTCGGCCAACGCCTTGCGCCGGTCGCGCTCCGAGAAGAGATGTGTGAATGAATTGCCGAGGCAGACGATGGCGTCGTACTCGCCGTGAACGTCTCTGTTGAGCCAGCGCCAGTCCGCCTGGACGACGCGCAGGATATGACCCCCCTGCTTGGTGCCGTTCTCGAAGGCCATCGCCAGCATTTCTGCGCTGCCGTCCGCACTTACTGTTTCGAATCCGGCCGACAGCAGCCGCACGGAGTGAAATCCGGTCCCCGTCGCGACGTCGAGCACGCTCTTCACTCCCCGCTTGCGCAGCAGGTCGATGAAGAAGTTTCCCTCGCTTTCCGCCCTCTTCTCCCAATCTATGAGCGAGTCCCACTTCTCGACGAAGCTGGGAACGTACTCCTCTGTGTAGTGCCCGGTTTCTCGTACTCCAACAGGGTTGTCGCCGAACTCTTGAGCCGGTGGCACAGTGGAGGAACCCTTCGGTTTCGGGGAATCACGCCCGGGTGCGGCAGCCCCGCACGGCTCAGGCCCCCGGGCTCAGGAGCCGCACGGTCTGAGCGCATCACTATCCAGGGCGGAGAGTTCTATGCGTCCAAAGTCCTTATACCTACGCGGAGTCGACGGGAATCGCCGCGTCGGCCAGCATCTTTCCGCCCTGAGATTCTTTGGACGGCAGGAGTCCCAGCTTTTTCCTATATCGGATGCCAAATGCCCAACTGGGTTGTCGATGATCTCCAGCCGGTCGGGGGCATGTTGTGGGGGCCGAGCGCCATCGGGCGCAGCGTCAGCGAGTGCCCGACACTCGAAGGGGCTGCGGCCCATTCAGCCGTTGTTGCGTGACCACTGGTAGCAGAGCCTTCATCTCAGCGCCGAGACGTTCCAGGAGTGGCAGAAGCGGACCGCTACCAAGGCAGACGGAACGCCGCGCCGTGACTTCGACAACCTCGTGGTCTGCGTCAAAGCGTTCTACCTGGCCCTTTCGGCATGGGCGACGGCCGAGCCGGAGCGCCCGGGTTCGGGAGCCGCAGCCTCTCCTCAACACCCTTGTCGAGCGCGTCGACGCGGAACTGGTCTTCGCCCATCAACGGTGTACGCGAACTGCGCGCCGCCGTGGCACGAACCGTCTGAGACCCACCGGCGATCGGCGGGCGTTGCCGTCAGCCGGCGGCCCGACCTCGTCACCTACGCCGCCCACCGCTGAGCGCCGGCCTCAGACCTGCTGCGGCATCTCGTCCCTCAGCGTTGACCGGATCTGGGTCCGCAGTTCCGCCGTGTTCTCGTGGCCGTGGGCCGAGGCCCCTTGTTCGGTCGGGGCGCGGACTGCTTCGTCCTCCTCGCCCGTGATCGCGAGGGTGCAGTTCGTTTCGCTCGGCATGTCCCGGCTGTCGACTACTTTGCGCATAATCCACCTCTGTGTACCAGTGTCCTCCTGATCAGGTGACTCCGGCCATCTCGGACGCGCTCCGCGTCCACCCGAGGATTCGGCGCTCACCCCGTGGGGTACGCTCTCCGGCCGCGATTGGCCAGGGCTCCGGGCCATATGGCACACTGCTCAGGTTGCTCGGTTGAGTGCCGATGCTGCGCGCCTCCCGCCGGGAGGACCGGAAGCGAGTCCCACAGTACTCGTCGTCCCATCTGCCTCTCACGGCAGCGCTGGGGCGGACGTACGGGAATCTTCCGGGAAGTGTCAGCGGGGTACCGGCCAGGCGCCCGGTGGGCGTTCGTCCCCGGTCTCGCGGTCTTTGGGCCCGCAACCCCTTGGCAGGGAAATCCTTCGGGATTCGTCCGTAGAGGGAATGCGACACGCCCGACCGCGTGGGTCGGAGACAAGCAGTGCGTGGACATCACGTCGCACACCCCGCCCGGGGGCCAGAGCGTTTCGAGAGAACAGGACTACTGAGTAGCCATGGCGGGACAGAAGATCCGCATCCGGCTCAAGGCCTACGACCACGAGGTCATCGACTCTTCGGCGAAGAAGATCGTCGAGACGGTGACTCGCACTGGTGCGTCGGTCGCGGGCCCGGTGCCGCTGCCCACTGAGAAGAACGTGTACTGCGTCATCAAGTCGCCGCACAAGTACAAGGACTCGCGCGAGCACTTCGAGATGCGCACGCACAAGCGCCTGATCGACATTCTCGACCCGACGCCCAAGACCGTTGACTCGTTGATGCGCCTGGACCTTCCGGCCGGCGTCGACATCGAGATCAAGCTCTGAGAGGCGCGGAAGAGATGGCAAAGCAGATCAAGGGTGTCCTGGGCGAGAAGCTCGGCATGACCCAGGTCTGGGACGAGAACAACCGTGTCGTCCCGGTGACCGTGGTCAAGGCCGGACCCTGCGTCGTTACCCAGGTCCGTACGAATGACTCCGACGGCTACGAGTCGGTCCAGATCGCCTTCGGCGAGATCGACCCGCGCAAGGTGAACAAGCCCCTCAAGGGCCACTTCGCCAAGGCCGACGTGACCCCCCGCCGCCACCTGGTGGAGCTCCGCACCTCCGACGCGTCCGAGTACACGCTCGGCCAGGAGGTCACCGCCGCTGTGTTCGAGTCCGGCGTCCGCGTGGACGTCACGGGCAAGAGCAAGGGCAAGGGCTTCGCCGGTGTCATGAAGCGTCACAACTTCAAGGGCCTCGGCGCCGGTCACGGAACCCAGCGCAAGCACCGCTCTCCCGGCTCCATCGGTGGCTGTGCCACCCCGGGCCGCGTGTTCAAGGGCATGCGGATGGCCGGCCGTATGGGCAATGAGCGGGTCACCACCCAGAACCTGACCGTTCACGCCGTTGACGCGGAGAAGGGCCTCATCCTGATCAAGGGTGCGGTTCCTGGTCCGAACGGCGGCCTCGTCCTGGTCCGCACCGCGGCGAAGGGGGCCTGAAGACATGAGCAGCACCATCGACATCATGTCGCCCTCGGGCGACAAGACCGGGACCGTCGAGCTCCCGGCCGAGATCTTCGACGCCAAGGTCAGCATCCCGCTGATCCACCAGGTCGTCGTCGCGCAGCTGGCCGCCGCCCGTCAGGGCACGCACAAGGTCAAGCGCCGTGGCGAGGTCCGTGGTGGTGGCAAGAAGCCTTACCGCCAGAAGGGCACCGGCCGCGCCCGTCAGGGTTCGACCCGTGCGCCGCAGTTCGCCGGCGGTGGCGTCGTACACGGCCCCACCCCGCGTGACTACTCGCAGCGGACCCCGAAGAAGATGAAGGTCGCCGCCCTGCGCGGGGCCCTCTCGGACCGGGCCCGCAACGCTCGTATCCACGTCGTCTCCGACGTGGTCGAGGGCGCGGCGTCCACCAAGGCCGCCAAGAGCCTGCTCGGCAAGGTCAGTGAGCGCAAGCACGTGCTCCTGGTCGTCGAGCGGAGCGACGAGGCCGCGTGGCTGTCCGCGCGCAACCTCCCCGAGGTCCACCTGCTGGACCCGGGACAGCTCAACACATACGACGTGCTTGTCTCCGACGACGTGGTCTTCACCAAGGCCGCCTTCGAGTCCTTCGTGTCCGGCGGGGCTGCGCGACAGACTGCCGACACCGAGGGGAGCGAAGCCTGATGGCCGAGATCACCAGCAAGACCTTCACGGACCCGCGTGACGTTCTCGTCAAGCCTGTGGTGTCCGAGAAGAGCTACGCGCTGCTCGACGAGAACAAGTACACGTTCATCGTCGCGCCCGGCTCCAACAAGACCCAGATCAAGCAGGCCGTCGAGGCGGTCTTCTCGGTCAAGGTCACCGGGGTCAACACGATCAACCGGCAGGGCAAGCGCAAGCGCACCCGCACCGGTTTCGGCAAGCGCTCGGACACCAAGCGCGCCATCGTGACCCTCGCCGAGGGCGACCGTATCGACATCTTCGGCGGCCCGACTTCCTAACGGGAGTCGGATCGAATCGAAGTCCGGAATATTCCGAGGACTGAGAAATGGGTATCCGCAAGTACAAGCCGACGACCCCGGGCCGTCGTGGCTCCAGCGTCGCCGACTTCGTCGAGATCACGCGGTCCACGCCGGAGAAGTCGCTGGTCCGCCCCCTGCACAGCAAGGGCGGCCGTAACAACGCCGGTCGTGTGACCGTTCGCCACCAGGGCGGCGGCCACAAGCGCGCTTTTCGCGTGATCGATTTTCGTCGTCACGACAAGGACGGCGTGCCGGCCAAGGTCGCGCACATCGAGTACGACCCGAACCGCACCGCGCGCATCGCGCTCCTGCACTACGCGGACGGCGAGAAGCGCTACATTCTCGCGCCGCGTGGCCTGACGCAGGGCAGCCGTGTCGAGAACGGCCCGTCCGCCGACATCAAGCCCGGCAACAACCTGGCGCTGCGCAACATCCCGGTCGGTACGACCATCCACGCCATCGAGCTGCGTCCCGGCGGCGGCGCGAAGTTCGCCCGTTCCGCGGGCACTTCCGTACAGCTGCTGGCGAAGGAGGGCTCCATGGCCCACCTTCGTATGCCGTCCGGAGAGATCCGGCTGGTCGACGTCCGCTGCCGCGCCACCATCGGTGAGGTCGGCAACGCCGAGCAGTCGAACATCAACTGGGGCAAGGCCGGCCGTATGCGCTGGAAGGGCGTCCGCCCGACCGTCCGCGGTGTCGCCATGAACCCTGTTGACCACCCGCACGGTGGTGGTGAGGGCAAGACTTCAGGTGGTCGCCACCCGGTCAGCCCGTGGGGTCAGAAGGAAGGTCGTACGCGTTCGCCGAAGAAGGCGAGCAACAAGTACATCGTCCGCCGCCGCAAGACGAACAAGAAGCGCTAGGAGCGGGTTTAGATGCCGCGCAGTCTCAAGAAGGGGCCCTTCGTCGACGGCCACCTCATCAAGAAGGTGGACGTCCAGAACGAAGCTGGCACCAAGAACGTCATCAAGACCTGGTCCCGTCGCTCGATGATCATCCCGGCAATGCTGGGCCACACCATCGCGGTGCACAACGGCAAGATCCATGTCCCGGTGTTCGTCACCGAGTCGATGGTCGGCCACAAGCTCGGCGAGTTCTCGCCGACTCGCACCTTCCGCGGCCACGTCAAGGACGACCGGAAGTCGAAGCGCCGCTAAGGCGGGGTGGAAACGACTATGACTCACACCGAAGGGACAACCATGGAAGCCAGGGCCCAGGCGCGGTACATCCGCGTCACGCCCATGAAGGCCCGCCGCGTGGTGGACCTCATCCGTGGCATGGATGCCACGGAGGCTCAGGCGGTCCTGCGTTTCGCCCCGCAGGCCGCGAGCGTGCCGGTCGGCAAGGTGCTTGACAGCGCCATTGCCAACGCCGCGCACAACTACGACCACCCAGACGCCACTTCGCTGGTCATCAGCGAGGCGTACGTGGACGAGGGTCCGACCCTCAAGCGGTTCCGGCCGCGCGCCCAGGGGCGTGCCTACCGGATCCGTAAGCGGACCAGCCACATCACCGTGGTCCTCAGCAGCAAGGAAGGAACCCGGTAATGGGCCAGAAGGTTAACCCGCATGGGTTCCGGCTCGGCATCACCACGGACTTCAAGTCCCGTTGGTACGCCGACAAGCTGTACGCGGACTACGTCAAGGAAGACGTCTCCATTCGTCGCATGATGACGAAGGGCATGGAGCGTGCCGGTATCTCCAAGGTGGAGATCGAGCGCACCCGTGACCGCGTCCGCGTGGACATCCACACCGCACGTCCGGGCATCGTCATCGGCCGCCGCGGCGCCGAGGCCGACCGTATCCGCGGCGAGCTGGAGAAGCTGACCGGCAAGCAGGTCCAGCTGAACATCCTTGAGGTCAAGAACCCCGAGGTGGACGCTCAGCTGGTGGCCCAGGCCGTCGCCGAGCAGCTGTCCTCGCGTGTCTCCTTCCGTCGCGCCATGCGTAAGAGCATGCAGTCGACGATGAAGGCCGGCGCCAAGGGCATCAAGATCCAGTGTGGTGGCCGTCTCGGCGGCGCCGAGATGTCGCGCTCGGAGTTCTACCGCGAGGGCCGCGTGCCCCTGCACACGCTCCGGGCCAACGTCGACTACGGCTTCTTCGAGGCCAAGACGACCTTCGGCCGTATCGGCGTGAAGGTCTGGATCTACAAGGGCGACGTCAAGAACATCGCCGAGGTGCGCGCCGAGAACGCCGCGGCGCGCGCGGGCAACCGTCCGGCCCGTGGTGGCGGCAACGACCGTCCCGCCGGCCGCGGTGGCCGCGGTGGCGAGCGTGGCGGCGGCCGTGGTGGCCGCAAGCCGCAGCAGGCTCCCGGTGCGGAGGCCCCCAAGGCCGACGCGACGGCTGCTCCGGCCGCGGAGGCCGCGCCCACTTCTACCGGCGGAACGGAGGCCTGACCGAAATGCTGATCCCCCGTAGGGTCAAGCACCGCAAGCAGCACCACCCGAAGCGCAGCGGAATGTCCAAGGGTGGCACGCAGGTTGCGTTCGGCGAGTACGGCATCCAGGCGCTGACCCCGGCATACGTGACGAACCGTCAGATCGAGGCCGCTCGTATCGCGATGACCCGTCACATCAAGCGTGGCGGCAAGGTCTGGATCAACATCTATCCGGACCGTCCCCTGACGAAGAAGCCCGCCGAGACCCGCATGGGTTCCGGTAAGGGTTCTCCCGAATGGTGGATCGCGAACGTCAAGCCCGGTCGGGTGATGTTCGAGCTGTCCTACCCGAACGAGAAGGTTGCCAAGGAGGCGCTCACCCGCGCCGCCCACAAGCTTCCGATGAAGTGCCGCATCGTTCGGCGCGAGGCAGGTGAGTCGTGATGGCGGCCGTTACCAAGGCGTCCGAGCTGCGTGAACTGGGCAACGAGGAGCTTGTCGACAAGCTTCGCGAGGCCAAGGAAGAGCTGTTCAATCTCCGCTTCCAGGCGGCGACCGGTCAGCTTGAGAACCACGGCCGGCTGAAGCTGGTCCGGAAGGACATCGCGCGGATCTACACCCTGATGCGTGAGCGCGAGCTGGGCATCGAGACGGTGGAGAGCGCCTGATGACTGAGAGCAACGTGACTGAGACGACCGCGAAGAGCGACCGCGGATTCCGCAAGACCCGTGAGGGTCTCGTCGTCAGCGACAAGATGGACAAGACCGTCGTCGTCGCTGTCGAGGACCGCGTGAAGCACGCCCTGTACGGCAAGGTCATCCGCCGTACGAACAAGCTCAAGGCGCACGACGAGCAGAACGCCGCCGGGATCGGCGACCGTGTCCTCCTCATGGAGACCCGGCCGCTGTCGGCGACGAAGCGCTGGCGCATCGTCGAGATCCTCGAGAAGGCCAAGTAATCCCTCCCAGGGCATTCTCTGGGAGTAGTTCCGCCAGGCTCGGTGGGGGCCGTACGTACGTCACGGCCCCCACCGGGAACCGGCAGACGATCAGGAGATAGACGTGATCCAGCAGGAGTCGCGACTGCGTGTCGCCGACAACACTGGTGCCAAGGAGATCCTTTGCATCCGTGTTCTCGGTGGCTCGGGTCGCCGCTACGCGGGTATCGGTGACGTCATCGTCGCCACCGTCAAGGACGCGATCCCCGGTGGCAACGTGAAGAAGGGTGACGTCATCAAGGCGGTCATCGTTCGCACCGTGAAGGAGCGCCGCCGCCAGGACGGCTCGTACATCCGCTTCGACGAGAACGCCGCCGTCATTCTGAAGAACGACGGCGACCCTCGTGGCACCCGTATCTTCGGCCCGGTGGGCCGTGAGCTGCGCGAGAAGAAGTTCATGAAGATCATCTCGCTCGCGCCGGAGGTGCTGTAAGCATGAAGATCAAGAAGGGCGACCTGGTTCAGGTCATCACCGGTAAGGACAAGGGCAAGCAGGGCAAGGTCATCGTGGCCTACCCCACGCAGGACCGTGTCCTCGTCGAGGGTGTCAACCGGGTCAAGAAGCACACCAAGGCCGGCCAGACCGCTCGTGGTTCGCAGACCGGCGGCATCGTGACGACCGAGGCCCCTGTCCACATCAGCAACGTGTCGCTGGTCGTGGAGAAGGACGGCAAGAAGGTCGTCACCCGCGTCGGGTACCGCTTTGACGACGAGGGCAACAAGATCCGCGTTGCCAAGCGGACCGGTGAGGACATCTGATGACGACCACAACCGCGCCGCGTCTGAAGCTGCGCTACCGCGAGGAGATCGCCGGCAAGCTGCGTGAGGAGTTCTCCCTGGAGAACGTCATGCAGGTCCCCGGTCTCGTCAAGATCGTGGTCAACATGGGTGTGGGCGACGCCGCCCGCGACTCCAAGCTGATCGAGGGTGCCATCAAGGACCTCACCACGATCACCGGCCAGAAGCCGGCCGTGACCAAGGCCCGCAAGTCGATCGCGCAGTTCAAGCTGCGCGAGGGGCAGCCGATCGGCTGCCACGTCACCCTCCGCGGTGACCGCATGTGGGAGTTCCTGGACCGTACGCTGTCGCTCGCGCTGCCGCGTATCCGTGACTTCCGCGGCCTGTCGCCCAAGCAGTTCGACGGCCGTGGCAACTACACCTTCGGTCTCACGGAGCAGGTCATGTTCCACGAGATCGACCAGGACAAGATCGACCGGGTCCGGGGCATGGACATCACCGTGGTGACCACGGCGACCAACGACGACGAGGGTCGTGCCCTCCTTCGTCACCTCGGCTTCCCGTTCAAGGAGAACTGACCGTGGCGAAGAAGGCTCTGATCGCTAAGGCCGCCCGCAAGCCGAAGTTCGGCGTGCGCGGTTACACCCGCTGCCAGCGCTGCGGGCGTCCCCACTCCGTCTACCGCAAGTTCGGCCTCTGCCGTGTCTGCCTTCGTGAGATGGCACACCGCGGCGAGCTGCCGGGCGTCACCAAGAGCTCCTGGTAATTCCGCTACTTCAGCGTTGAGTTGAAGTAAGGAATCAACCAGAGCTCTCGGTAAGCAACTGGTCGGCGGATGCCCTGCCCCACATGCCGTAGGCTTGCGGGGTTGGGCGTCCGGCGCCCAAAACTTACTACGCCGTAGGTCCCCGCACCGCACCCGTCCCGCCATCGAGCGGGGAGAGGGATGGCGCATACAGGAAACCCCGGCGAGAGAGGCCGAAGGCCAATTCATGACCATGACTGATCCCATCGCAGACATGCTCACGCGTCTGCGTAACGCGAACTCGGCGTATCACGACAGCGTCGAGATGCCGCACAGCAAGATCAAGTCGCACATCGCGGAGATCCTCCAGCAGGAGGGCTTCATCACCGGCTGGAAGGTCGAGGACGCCGAGGTCGGCAAGAGCCTCACCCTTGAGCTGAAGTTCGGCCCGAACCGCGAGCGTTCGATCGCCGGCATCAAGCGCATCTCGAAGCCGGGTCTGCGCGTGTATGCCAAGTCCACCAACCTGCCCAAGGTGCTCGGCGGCCTGGGCGTGGCGATCATCTCCACGTCCCACGGTCTTCTGACCGGCCAGCAGGCAGGCAAGAAGGGCGTAGGTGGGGAAGTCCTCGCCTACGTCTGGTAGTCGGGAACGGAGGAAAAGCTCATGTCGCGAATCGGCAAGCTCCCCATCCAGGTTCCCACCGGTGTGGACGTCACCATCGACGGCCGCACGGTCGCGGTGAAGGGCCCCAAGGGTTCCCTCTCGCACACCGTCGCAGCGCCGATCGAGGTCTCCAAGGACGATGACGGCACCCTCAAGGTGCTGCGTCCGAACGACGAGCGTCAGAACAAGGCCCTGCACGGCCTGTCCCGCACGCTGGTGGCGAACATGATCACCGGTGTGACCCAGGGATACACCAAGGCGCTCGAAATCAGCGGTGTCGGTTACCGCGTCCAGGCGAAGGGCTCCAACCTGGAGTTCGCGCTCGGATACAGCCACCCGATCGTCGTCGAGGCCCCCGAGGGCATCACCTTCAAGGTCGAGTCCCCGACGAAGCTCAGTGTCGAGGGCATCGACAAGCAGAAGGTCGGCGAGGTCGCGGCGAACATCCGCAAGCTGCGGAAGCCCGACCCGTACAAGGCCAAGGGCGTCAAGTACGCCGGCGAGGTCATCCGCCGCAAGGTCGGAAAGGCGGGTAAGTAGCCATGGCATACGGTGTAAAGATCGCCAAGGGCAAGGCCTACAAGGCCGCTGCCATCAAGCGCCGTCACATCCGCGTACGCAAGAAGGTCTCGGGCACGCAGGTCCGCCCGCGGCTCGTTGTGACGCGTTCCAACCGCCACATGGTGGCCCAGGTCGTCGACGACATCGCGGGCCACACGCTCGCTTCGGCGTCGAGCCTGGACTCGTCGATCCGCGGTGGCGAGGGCGACAAGAGCGCCCAGGCACAGCGGGTGGGTGCCCTGGTCGCCGAGCGCGCCAAGGCCGCCGGTATCGAGGCTGTCGTGTTCGACCGTGGTGGCAACCAGTACGCCGGGCGGATTGCCGCTCTGGCTGACGCCGCCCGTGAAGCCGGGCTGAAGTTCTAAGCCCCGGTTCCGGAGCTAGCGGACGTAACAGAGAGAGGTAAATCCAATGGCTGGACCCCAGCGCCGCGGAAGCGGTGCCGGTGGCGGCGAGCGGCGGGACCGGAAGGGCCGTGACGGTGGCGCTGCCGCCGAGAAGACCGCGTACGTCGAGCGTGTCGTCGCGATCAACCGTGTCGCCAAGGTCGTGAAGGGTGGTCGTCGCTTCAGCTTCACCGCGCTGGTCGTGGTGGGCGACGGTGACGGCACCGTGGGTGTCGGTTACGGCAAGGCCAAGGAGGTGCCGGCCGCCATCGCCAAGGGTGTTGAGGAGGCCAAGAAGCACTTCTTCAAGGTCCCCCGTATCCAGGGCACCATCCCGCACCCGATCCAGGGTGAGAAGGCGGCGGGCGTCGTCCTGCTCAAGCCCGCGTCCCCCGGTACCGGCGTCATCGCCGGTGGCCCGGTGCGCGCGGTGCTCGAGTGCGCCGGCGTCCACGACATCCTGTCGAAGTCGCTCGGTTCGTCGAACCCGATCAACATCGTGCACGCGACCGTGGCGGCCCTCCAGGGTCTGCAGCGTCCCGAGGAGATCGCGGCCCGCCGCGGTCTGCCCCTTGAGGACGTCGCCCCCGCGGCTCTGCTTCGTGCGCGTGCGGGAGCGGGTGCGTAATGGCCCGTCTCAAGATCACGCAGAAGAAGTCGTACATCGGCAGCAAGCAGAACCACCGCGAGACCCTTCGTTCGCTCGGCCTCAAGCGGGTCAACGATGTGGTTGTCAAGGAAGATCGTCCCGAGTTCCGCGGCATGGCCAACACCGTGCGGCACCTCGTGACGGTTGAGGAGGTCGACTGACATGGCGGAGCAGAAGCCGCTGAAGGTCCACAACCTCCGTCCTGCCCCCGGAGCCAAGACCGCCAAGACCCGTGTGGGCCGTGGCGAGGCGTCCAAGGGCAAGACAGCGGGTCGTGGCACCAAGGGCACCAAGGCCCGTTACCAGGTTCCGGCACGCTTCGAGGGCGGGCAGATGCCCCTCCACATGCGGCTGCCGAAGCTCAAGGGCTTCAAGAACCCGTTCCGTACCGAGTACCAGGTGGTCAACCTGGACAAGCTGGCCGAGCTCTACCCGCAGGGTGGCGAGGTCACTGTGGCCGATCTGGTCGACAAGGGTGCGGTCCGCAAGAACAGCCTCGTCAAGGTCCTGGGCCAGGGCGAGATCTCCGTGGCGCTGACGGTTTCGGTTGACGCCGCTTCCGGCTCCGCCAAGGAGAAGATTGCCGCCGCCGGCGGCTCCGTCACCGAACTCGTCTGAGACGTCTCGGACGAATTCGATGGACTGAACGACCAACCGGGGGTGCCTCTCAAAAGGGGCATCCCCGGTTGGTCGTTCCTAGTGGAGCGGGTACGCCGGTAAGGTGGCGTGCACTGTTGCTGTATGAACCCGGGGGCCCGCCCCCGGACCCCGAGCCACGCGGACTGTCCGCAGGGGTGGTCGCGTGGCTTTTTGCCTGATATGTATCCGTCGATCCTCAAGACCGTCACCCTTGACGCGCGAGCGCGGGGGTCGCAGGAGGCACCGTGCTCACCGCGTTCGCCCGGGCGTTCAAGACGCCCGACCTGCGCAAGAAGCTGCTCTTCACGCTGTTCATCATCGTGCTGTACCGGTTCGGGGCGCACATCCCCGTCCCGGGCGTCAGCTACGAGAACGTACAGACGTGCGTCGACGCAGCCCAGAAGGGCAATAACAGCCTGTTCGGCTTGGTGAACATGTTCAGCGGCGGAGCGCTGCTGCAGATTACGATCTTCGCGCTCGGCATCATGCCGTACATCACGGCAAGCATCATCCTGCAGCTGCTGACCGTGGTCATCCCCCGACTCGAAGCCCTCAAGAAGGAAGGGCAGTCCGGCCAGGCCAAGATCACTCAGTACACCCGATACCTGACAGTCGCCCTCGCGGTGCTCCAGGGCACCGGTCTGGTGGCAACCGCACGCAGCGGCGCGCTCTTCAGCGGCTGCCCCGTGGCCTCGGAGATCGTTCCCGACCAGTCGATCTTCATCACCGTCACGATGGTCATCACGATGACCGCCGGTACGGCCGCCGTCATGTGGCTCGGTGAGATGATCACCGACAAGGGCATCGGCAACGGCATGTCCATCCTGATGTTCATCTCCATCGCCGCCGGCTTCCCCGGCGCGCTGTGGGCCATCAAGGAGAGCGGCAAGCTCGCTCAGGGCTGGATCGAGTTCGGCACGGTCATTCTGATCGGCTTCGTGATGGTGGGTCTCGTCGTCTTCGTCGAACAGGCGCAGCGCCGGATCCCCGTGCAGTACGCGAAGCGGATGATCGGCCGCAGGTCCTACGGCGGTACGTCGACGTACATCCCGCTGAAGGTCAACCAGGCGGGTGTGATCCCGGTCATCTTCGCGTCGTCGCTGCTCTACATCCCGGCGCTGATCGCGCAGTTCTCCAGTTCGCAGTCGGGCTGGAAGACCTGGATCGAAGCCCACTTCATCAAGGGCGACCATCCGTACTACATCGCGACCTACTTCGTGCTGGTCGTGTTCTTCGCCTTCTTCTACGTGGCCATCACGTTCAACCCCGAAGAAGTAGCGGACAACATGAAGAAGTATGGTGGCTTCATCCCGGGCATCCGGGCCGGTCGACCTACTGCCGAGTATCTGAGTTACGTACTCAACCGGATCACTTGGCCGGGCTCGCTGTACCTGGGGTTGATCGCTCTCGTCCCAACGATGGCGTTGGCAGGCTTCGGCGGCGCGAACCAGAACTTCCCGTTCGGCGGGACAAGCATCCTGATCATCGTGGGTGTGGGTCTGGAGACCGTGAAGCAGATCGAGAGCCAGCTCCAGCAGCGTAATTACGAAGGGTTCCTCCGCTGATGCGAATCGTCCTCGTCGGACCGCCCGGTGCCGGCAAGGGAACGCAGGCTGCGTACCTCGCCAAGAACCTGTCCATCCCGCACATCTCCACCGGTGACCTCTTCCGCGCCAACATCAGCCGGGGCACCGACCTCGGCGTGCAGGCGAAGGGCTACATGGACGCCGGGAACCTGGTTCCCGACGAGGTCACCATCGCGATGGCGCTGGATCGGATGGGGCAGCCGGACGCCGCGAACGGCTTCCTTCTGGACGGCTTTCCCCGCAACGTCTCGCAGGCCGAAGCGCTCGACAAGGCGCTCACGGCCGAGGGGCTGCACCTGGACGCCGTGCTGGACCTGGAGGTCGACGAGGACGAGGTGGTCAAGCGGATCGCCGGTCGGCGGATCTGCCGCAACGACAGCTCGCACGTCTTCCACGTCACGTACAGCCCGCCGAAGAAGCAGGGTGTGTGTGACGAGTGCGGCGGCGAGCTGTACCAGCGGGACGACGACTCGGAGGAGACGGTCCGCACGCGGCTGGAGGTCTACCACACGCAGACCGAGCCGATCATCGACCACTACCGGGAGCAGGGCCTCGTGGTCACCATCTCGGCGCTGGGCAAGGTCGCCGAGGTGACCGAGCGCGCGATGGCGGCTCTGGAGGAGGGGGGCCGGGCCGCATAGGTCCGGTTCACCGTGGTTCCACCTTGTACGGCACAGTGATACGGCCGGGGCGCCCCGAGGGGCACCACGGCCGTACTGCTGTCCGGCGACTACCGTAGATGTTCCCGCGCGGACGCCGCGCGGGGAGACAACGTTTCTTCGACCGAGTGAGGCAGGCCGCCGTCATGGTGGAGATCAAGACCCCCGAGCAGATCGCGAAGATGCGCGAGGCCGGGCTGGTCGTCGCCGCGATCCACGCGGCCACCGGCGAGGCCGCGGTGCCCGGCGCCACCACGAAGGACCTGGACGAGGTCGCGCGCAAGGTCCTCGCCGACCATGGCGCGAAGCCCAACTTCCTCGGTTACGGCGGGTTCCCCGCGACGATCTGCACCTCGGTCAACGAGGTGGTGGTGCACGGGATCCCGGACACCACGACCGTACTGAAGGACGGCGACATCATCTCGATCGACGCCGGCGCGATCGTGGACGGCTGGCACGGTGACGCGGCCTTCACGGCCTTCGTGGGCGGCGGTCACGCTCCGGAGCTGGTCGAGCTCTCGCGCGTGACGGAGGGGGCGATGTGGGCGGGGATCGCCGCGATGCGGGGCGGTGCCCGGCTGGTCGACGTCTCGCGGGCGATCGAGACGTACATCCGCCGCCAGCCGAAGCCCGGCGGCGGCAGGTACGGCATCGTCGAGGATTACGGCGGCCACGGCATCGGCAGCCAGATGCATATGGACCCGCACCTGCTGAACTACGTCTCACGCAAGCGCGGCAAGGGCCCGAAGCTGGTCCCCGGCTTCTGTCTGGCGATCGAGCCGATGGTCTCGCTCGGCACGCCGCACACGGAGGTCCTGGCCGACGAGTGGACGGTCATCACGACCGACGGCACCTGGTCCTCGCACTGGGAGCACTCGGTCGCGCTGACGGAGGACGGCCCGCTGGTCCTGACGGCGGTCGATGGCGGTAAGGCGAAGCTGGCGGAGCTGGGTGTGACGGCGGCGCCGGATCCGCTGGCGTGAGGAGCCGCCCCGGCCCTGGGCCGTACGGGTGTGGCCCGTTCTCCAAGGGTTGACGATCTCCGAGGGTGGGCAAACTCAACGATTCGTGTTTTCGAGAGCCCTGCCGTAGACTGACGCGTCGGCTCTGGTGTACCCGTGTGTCCGCATACGGCGGCCCAGAATCGATCAAGGTAGCCGATTCGAAGGGCGAAGCGTGGCCAAGAAGCAAGGTGCCATCGAAATTGAGGGCACCGTGATCGAGTCTCTCCCGAACGCCATGTTCAAGGTGGAGCTCCAGAACGGTCACAAGGTCCTCGCGCACATCAGCGGCAAGATGCGGATGCACTACATCCGAATCCTTCCCGATGACCGGGTAGTGGTGGAGCTGTCTCCCTACGATCTGACGCGTGGCCGGATCGTCTACCGATACAAGTAGATCTTGCCTCACCCCGCTCCCGGGGTGCCGGCACTGACCCGGAGAACCTCACACCATGAAGGTCAAGCCGAGCGTCAAGAAGATCTGCGACAAGTGCAAGGTGATCCGCCGTCACGGTCGGGTCATGGTCATCTGTGACAACCTGCGCCACAAGCAGCGCCAGGGCTGACGCACGACCCCCTGCATCTCGCAGTACTTCGCGCGACGCGAGCGACAACGTATATACGCAGTGTCCGACGCCATCCGCACCAGCTGATGGCGCCGACACCTCCGGCGGAGGCCGGGGACCCGGAGAGAGCACAGCGGTCCGGGATAGTCACTGCGGAAGACCTCCGAAATCACACAGGAGCCATGAATGGCACGCCTCGCAGGCGTTGACCTCCCGCGCGAAAAGCGCGTCGAGGTCGCCCTCACCTATGTCTTCGGCATCGGGCGCACCCGGTCCAAGGAGACCCTCGCCGCCACCGGCGTCGACCCCAACGTGCGCGTCCGCGACCTCGCCGAGGAAGACCTCGTCAAGCTCCGCGAGTACGTGGACGGCAACCTCAAGACCGAGGGTGACCTCCGTCGCGAGATCCAGGCCGACATCCGCCGCAAGGTCGAGATCGGCTGCTACCAGGGTCTGCGCCACCGTCGCGGCCTGCCGGTCCACGGCCAGCGCACGAGCACGAACGCTCGTACCCGCAAGGGTCCGCGTCGCGCCATCGCCGGCAAGAAGAAGCCGGGCAAGAAGTAGTCCTCAGCGGACGCTCATCAGCGGTCTTCGCTGTAGGACCGACCACCTCCCGTAGGAGTAATAGATGCCCCCCAAGGGTCGTCAGGGCGCTGCCAAGAAGGTGCGCCGCAAGGAAAAGAAGAACGTCGCTCATGGGCACGCCCACATCAAGAGCACGTTCAACAACACCATCGTCTCCATCACCGACCCCTCGGGCAACGTGATCTCCTGGGCCTCCGCCGGCCACGTCGGCTTCAAGGGCTCGCGCAAGTCCACCCCCTTCGCCGCGCAGATGGCCGCCGAGTCGGCCGCCCGCCGGGCGCAGGAGCACGGCATGCGCAAGGTCGACGTCTTCGTCAAGGGTCCCGGCTCCGGCCGTGAGACCGCGATCCGCTCGCTCCAGGCCACCGGCCTGGAGGTGGGTTCGATCCAGGACGTCACCCCCACCCCGCACAACGGCTGCCGCCCCCCGAAGCGTCGCCGCGTTTGATTCTCCGCACCCCCTGAGGGTGCGGCCCGCCGGCGGAGCCGGCTGAAGAAGCACCGCGGGCGGTACGGGGCCTTCGCCCCGTACCGCCCGTATCCTTGTTCTGTTGGCATCAAATAGCGGGTGCCAAGACTGGAGGCATTTCCATGCTTATCGCTCAGCGTCCGTCGCTGACCGAAGAGGTCGTCGACGAATACCGCTCGCGGTTCGTGATCGAGCCCCTGGAGCCGGGTTTCGGCTACACGCTCGGTAACTCTCTGCGCCGTACGCTCCTCTCCTCGATCCCCGGAGCCGCTGTCACCAGCATCCGGATCGACGGGGTCCTGCACGAGTTCACCACCGTGCCGGGCGTCAAGGAGGACGTCACCGACCTCATCCTCAACATCAAGCAGCTCGTCGTCTCCTCGGAGCACGACGAGCCGGTCGTGATGTACCTGCGCAAGCAGGGCCCCGGCCTGGTCACCGCCGCCGACATCGCGCCCCCGGCCGGTGTCGAGGTCCACAACCCGGACCTCGTGCTGGCGACGCTGAACGGCAAGGGCAAGCTGGAGATGGAGCTGACCGTCGAGCGCGGTCGCGGCTACGTCTCCGCCGTCCAGAACAAGCAGGTGGGCCAGGAGATCGGCCGTATCCCGGTCGACTCCATCTACTCGCCGGTGCTCAAGGTCACGTACAAGGTCGAGGCGACCCGTGTCGAGCAGCGCACCGACTTCGACAAGCTGATCGTCGACGTCGAGACCAAGCAGGCCATGCGCCCCCGCGACGCCATGGCGTCCGCCGGCAAGACGCTGGTCGAGCTGTTCGGTCTGGCGCGCGAGCTCAACATCGACGCCGAGGGCATCGACATGGGCCCGTCGCCGACGGACGCGGCGCTCGCCGCCGATCTCGCCCTGCCGATCGAGGAGCTGGAGCTCACCGTTCGGTCGTACAACTGCCTCAAGCGCGAGGGCATCCACTCCGTGGGTGAGCTCGTGGCGCGGTCCGAGGCGGACCTGCTCGACATCCGTAACTTCGGCGCCAAGTCGATCGACGAGGTCAAGGCGAAGCTGGCCGGCATGGGCCTGGCCCTCAAGGACAGCCCGCCCGGATTCGACCCCACCGCCGCCGCCGACGCGTTCGGCGCGGACGACGACGCGGACGCCGGTTTCGTGGAGACCGAGCAGTACTGAAGCCTTTCCGCGGACATCCGTCTGCGGGGAACTGACACCGGTACCTGATACGGCCGGTGCAGATATGAAGGGGTAACACCATGCCGAAGCCCGCCAAGGGTGCCCGTCTGGGCGGCAGCGCCGCGCACGAGCGGCTGCTTCTCGCGAACCTCGCGAAGGCGCTGTTCGAGCACGGCAAGATCACGACGACCGAGGCCAAGGCCCGCCGCCTGCGTCCGGTCGCCGAGCGTCTGGTCACCAAGGCGAAGAAGGGCGACATCCACAACCGTCGCCTCGTTCTCCAGACGATCACGGACAAGAGCATCGTGCACTCGCTCTTCACCGAGATCGCCCCGCGGTACGAGAACCGCCCCGGTGGCTACACCCGCATCACCAAGATCGGTCCCCGTCGTGGCGACAACGCCCCGATGGCGGTCATCGAGCTGGTCGAGGCCCTGACCGTGGCGCAGAAGGCCACCGGTGAGGCCGAGGCCGCCACGAAGCGCGCCGTCAAGGAAGACGCCCTCAAGAAGGAGGCGGACTCCACGGAGGACGCCCCCGTCGAGGACGCCAAGCCGGTCGAGACCGAGGCCAAGGACGAGCCCAAGGACGCCTGAGCGCGTTCTGACGACTGTCCGAAGGACGGGCCCGCTCCCTCACGGGGGCGGGCCCGCTCCGTTTCGAGAGGCTTTGGAGAGGCTTTGGAGAGGAGCCGCGGGTGAGTGAGGACATCGAGGGGGCGGCGCCCGGGTTCGTACGGGTGCGGCTCGACCTGAGTTACGACGGGAAGGACTTCTCCGGCTGGGCGCGGCAGGCCACCCGGCGGACCGTCCAGGGGGACATCGAGGACGCGCTGAAGGTCGTGACCCGGTCCGCGCGGACGTACGAGCTCACCGTCGCGGGACGGACGGACGCGGGCGTGCACGCGCGCGGCCAGGTCGCGCACGTCGACCTGCCCGTCGAACTGTGGGCCGAGCACCGGGAGAGGCTGCTGCGGCGCCTCGCGGGGCGTCTGGCGCACGATGTGCGGGTGTGGCGGGCCGAGGAGGCCCCACCGGGCTTCAACGCCCGTTTCTCGGCGATCTGGCGGCGCTACGCCTACCGCGTCACCGACGATCCCGGCGGCGTCGACCCGCTGCTGCGCAGCCATGTCCTGTGGCACGACTGGACGTTGGACGTGGAGGCGATGAACGCCGCGTCGGCGGGGCTGCTTGGGGAGCACGACTTCGCCGCGTACTGCAAGAGGCGCGAGGGCGCGACGACGATCCGTACGCTCCAGCGGCTGGAGTGGGAGCGGGACGCGCACGGCGTCGTCACCGCTACGGTGCGTGCCGACGCCTTCTGCCACAACATGGTGCGCTCGCTGGTCGGCGCGCTGCTGTTCGTCGGCGACGGGCACCGGCCCGTGGAGTGGCCGGCGAAGGTGCTGGCCGCCGGGGTGCGGGACTCGGCCGTCCATGTCGTACGGCCGCACGGACTCACCCTGGAGGAGGTCGGCTACCCGGCCGACGACCAGCTCGCCGCCCGCAACCGGCTGGCCCGCAACAAGCGGACCCTGCCGGCTGCCGGCGGGACAGGCACCACGTCACTGGTCGACGGGTGCGGTGGCTGCTGCTGACGCCTGCGTCTCACCGCGCTTGCGGATCTGGAGGAAGGTGAACTCCGCGACGTCGTCACCGGTGGTGTAGACGTCCTTGTCCGTCTTCACGACGTCCTTGCCGTTGGTGAAGCCGCCGACGGTGAAGTACACGTACCGGCCTACCGAGTTGGTGGTCTTGCGGCAGATCGTGCCTCCCCGGCAGAACGTCGGGACACCCGACCCGGAGAGTGAGGCCAGACCGCCGCGCGCCTCCTTCTTCGCCTTCAGCGCCTGCGTCTCGGTGGAGAAAACGGCGACACCGACGGTCACCGCCGTGCCACCACGGGTGTACGTGGCGCGGATGACCTGGTCGCAGGTGTTGGAGGCGAGGATCGAGCCGAGGTCGTCCTGGGTGGCGCCGGCGCAGTTCGTGGTGCGGTTCGTCGCGCCCTTCGTGTACTCGCGGTCGCCCATCGTCAGCTTGGAGCCGGGGAACAGGGTGTCCGCGCCGAGCGGCGCCGTGTCCTTGTCCTCGGTGGAGATGAAGTCCTTCGGGTTCGGCGGCGGCAGCGGCACGGCCTCCGAGAAGGACGGCTCGGGCTCGGCGCTCTCGCTGGGCAGGTCGGGCGGCGCGGGCAGGTCGCTCGCGTTCTTGTCGCTCGCCCGCCCGCCGCCGTCGCCGTTCATGGACACGACGGCCGTCGCGACGATCGCCGCGACGGCGGCGGTCGCGAGCGCGCCGCCGCCTATCAGCATCCACCGCCTGCGCCGGGCGCGCTGTGCCGAGGCGTCGGCGAGCGCGGCCCAGTCCGGTGTCTGCCCCTGCGGGTCACGCGATCCGTACGGCCCTTGTGGGGGCGGTCCGTAGGGCCCCCCTTGACCAAAGCTCATGGCGGGAGTTTAAACCGCGCGGGAGGTGATCCGGTCGGGGTACGGGAGGGGAAAATGGTTGGGAGAGTGGGGTCCTGGCCCTGACAATGCGAAGCATGGGACATCTTGAGGCCGCGCATCTGGAGTACTACCTACCGGACGGGCGGGTGCTCCTCGGCGATGCCTCGTTCCGGGTCGGCGAAGGCGCCGTCGTGGCGCTCGTGGGCGCCAACGGCGCGGGCAAGACGACGCTGCTGCGGCTGATGGCGGGGGACCTCCAGCCGCACGGCGGGACGGTCACCGTCTCCGGCGGGCTCGGCGTGATGGAGCAGTTCGTCGGCTCCGTACGGGACGAGCGCACCGTCCGCGACCTGCTGGTCTCCGTCGCCCAGCCGCGCATCAGGGAAGCGGCGAGGGCCGTGGACGCCGCCGAGAACGCCATCATGGAGCGGGACGACGAGGCCGCGCAGATGAGCTACGCGCAGGCGCTCAGCGACTGGGCGGAGGTGCGGGGGTACGAGGCCGAGACCCTGTGGGACACCTGTACGGTCGCGGCGCTCGGCGTCCCGTATGAGAAGGCCCAGTGGCGCGCGCTGAAGACGCTCAGCGGCGGCGAGCAGAAACGGCTGGTGCTGGAGGCGCTGCTGCGCGGGCCCGACGAGGTCCTGCTGCTCGACGAGCCGGACAACTATCTGGACGTGCCGGGGAAGCGGTGGCTGGAGGAGCGGCTCAAGGAGACCTCCAAGACCGTGCTGTTCGTCTCGCACGACCGCGAGCTGCTGGCGCGCAGCGCCCAGCGGATCGTGAGCGTGGAGCCGGGCCCGGCCGGGTCGGACGTCTGGGTGCACGGCGGCGGCTTCGGTACGTACCACGCGGCCCGCAAGGAGCGGTTCGCCCGCTTCGAGGAGCTGCGCCGGCGCTGGGACGAGCAGCACGTCCAGCTCAAGGAGCTGGTCAGGGCCCTGGGGCAGAAGGCCAAGTACAACGACGGCATGGCCTCGCGCTACCGGGCCGCCCAGACGCGGCTGCGCAAGTTCGAGGACGCCGGCCCGCCGCAGGAACCGCCGCGCGAGCAGGACATCCGGATGCGGCTCAAGGGCGGGCGTACCGGGGTACGGGCGGTGACCTGCGAGAACCTGGAGCTGACCGGTCTGATGACGCCGTTCTCGCTGGAGATCTTCTACGGCGAGCGGGTCGCGGTCCTCGGGTCGAACGGCTCCGGCAAGTCGCACTTCCTGCGGCTGCTCGCGGGCGATCCGTCGGTCGCGCACACGGGGAAGTGGAAGCTGGGCGCCCGCGTCGTGCCCGGCCACTTCGCGCAGACGCACGCGCACCCGGAGCTGCTGGGGCGGACCCTGGTCGACATCCTGTGGACCGAGCACGCGAAGGACCGGGGCGGTGCGATGAGCGTGCTGCGCCGCTACGAGCTGGAGCGGCAGGGGGACCAGCCGTTCGACAAGCTGTCGGGCGGGCAGCAGGCGCGTTTCCAGATCCTGCTGCTGGAGCTGGGCGGGACGACGGCGCTGCTGCTGGACGAGCCGACGGACAACCTGGACCTGGAGTCGGCGGAGGCCCTTCAGGACGGGCTTGAGGCGTACGAGGGGACGGTGCTCGCCGTCACGCACGACCGGTGGTTCGCGAAGAGCTTCGACCGGTACCTGGTCTTCGGGTCGGACGGGGTGGTGCGGGAGAGCGTGGAGCCGGTGTGGGACGAGCGGCGGGTGGAGCGGGCGCGGTAGGGCTCGCGCGGGCGGGGCCGGGGCCCTTGGGGGGCCTCGTTTTGACCCGTACGGCGCACCCTGGGTATCCTTCTGGTTCGTTATGCGTATTGGCTTGTTCATTCTCACGTGAGAGGCCCTTACGCCGGTCCACCGGGCCGATGATCCAGCGGCAGGCACGGGTTGCGTCCCCGTACGTCTGCCAGGGCTGTCGTGATCGTCCGGGTGGCCTTGTCAGGACCCACTCACTGAAGAAGCGAAGGCTACGACCGTGCGTACGTACAGCCCCAAGCCCGGCGATGTCACGCGCCAGTGGCACATCATCGACGCGCAGGACATCGTCCTGGGCCGTCTGGCGACTACGGCAGCGAACCTCCTCCGGGGCAAGCACAAGCCGATCTACGCCCCTCACATGGACATGGGCGACTTCGTCGTCATCATCAACGCCGAGAAGGTCCACCTCTCCGGCAACAAGAAGACCCAGAAGATGGCGTACCGCCACTCCGGCTACCCGGGTGGTCTGCGTTCCGTCCGCTACGACGAGCTGCTCGCCAAGAGCCCCGAGAAGGCCGTGGAAAAGGCCATCAAGGGCATGATCCCCAAGAACACCCTGGGCCGTCAGATGCTCTCGAAGCTGAAGGTGTACGCGGGCGACCAGCACCCGCACGCGGCCCAGCAGCCGGTCCCGTTCGAGATCACCCAGGTCGCGCAGTAATCCCGGCCACCGCCTAAGACGAAAAGAAATCTGAGGAACATCGTGGCCGAGACCACCGCAGAGACCCCCGTCGACGCCCCCGAGGGCGAAGAGACGTTCGCCGAGGTGACGACCTTCGAGTCGGAGACCCCCGTCGAGGGCGAGTACACCTCCGAGTCGCTGGCTTCCCGCTTCGGCGACCCCCAGCCGGCCGCCGGCCTGGGCCGTCGTAAGAACGCCATCGCCCGTGTCCGGATCGTTCCGGGCAGCGGCAAGTGGAAGATCAACGGGCGTTCGCTCGAGGACTACTTCCCGAACAAGGTCCACCAGCAGGCTGTCAACGAGCCCTTCAAGGTGCTCGAACTCGACAACCGCTACGACGTCATCGCCCGTATCTCGGGTGGCGGCGTCTCCGGCCAGGCCGGCGCGCTGCGCCTCGGTGTGGCCCGCTCGCTGAACGAGGCGGACGTGGACAACAACCGCGCCCCGCTGAAGAAGGCCGGCTTCCTGAGCCGTGACGACCGCGCGGTCGAGCGCAAGAAGGCCGGTCTCAAGAAGGCCCGCAAGGCGCCGCAGTACAGCAAGCGCTAAACCGCTCGCTCGGCCTTACCACGCCATGGCCCTTACGGCTTCACGGCGTATGTATGGCATATGTTCGCCCCGGCGGCACTCCGTGCTGCCGGGGCGTTCGTTTTCCGAGCTTCCCGATCCCCTGGATGATCCCCCGGGCAATCCCCGTGTTCTCCTTGGATCTTGGCGGAGCTCTTCGGGGCAAGTTCTGAGCATTTTCGGAGGGACAGCTGTGGGACGACTCTTCGGCACGGACGGCGTGCGCGGTATCGCCAACGCGGATCTGACGGCGGAGCTGACGCTCGGCCTCTCGGTCGCGGCGGCACACGTACTCGCCGAGGCGGGCACGTTCGAGGGCCATCGGGCGACAGCGGTGGTGGGGCGCGATCCGCGTGCCTCGGGTGAGTTCCTGGAGGCCGCCGTGGTGGCGGGTCTCGCGAGCGCGGGCGTGGACGTCCTGCGCGTCGGTGTGCTGCCCACTCCCGCGGTGGCGTATCTCACCGGTGCGCTGGGTGCCGACCTCGGCGTGATGCTCTCCGCGAGCCACAACGCCATGCCGGACAACGGCATCAAGTTCTTCGCGCGCGGCGGTCACAAGCTGGCCGACGAGCTGGAGGACCGGATCGAGGCCGCGTATCTGGAGAACACCGTGCACCGCACGGGTGCCCCGTGGGAGCGGCCGACCGGTGCGGGCGTGGGACGGGTCCGTGAGTACGACGAGGGCTTCGACCAGTACATCGCGCATCTCATCGGGGTGCTGCCGAACCGGCTCGACGGGCTCAAGATCGTCCTGGACGAGGCGCACGGCGCCGCGGCCCGTGTGTCGCCGGAGGCGTTCACCCGCGCCGGCGCCGAGATCGTCACGATCGGCGCGGAGCCGGACGGCCTGAACATCAACGACGGCTGCGGCTCGACCCATCTGGACCTCCTGAAGGCCGCGGTCGTCGAGCACGGCGCGGACCTCGGCATCGCGCACGACGGCGACGCCGACCGCTGTCTCGCCGTGGACGCGGCGGGCGAGGAGGTCGACGGCGACCAGATCCTCGCCGTGCTGGCCCTCGCGATGCGTGAGGCGGGGACGCTGCGCGAGGACGCGGTCGTGGGGACGGTGATGTCCAACCTCGGCTTCAAGATCGCGATGGAGCGTGAGGGCATCACCCTCGTACAGACGGCGGTCGGCGACCGTTACGTACTGGAGTCGATGAAGGAGCACGGCTACGCCCTCGGCGGGGAGCAGTCCGGGCATGTCATCGTCCTCGACCACGCGACGACCGGCGACGGCACGCTGACCGGTCTGATGCTGGCGGCGCGCGTGGCGAGCACGGGCCGGTCGCTGGCGGACCTGGCGGGCGTGATGCGGCGGCTGCCGCAGGTCCTGGTGAATGTGCCCGACGTGGACAAGTCGCGCGTCACGACGTCGGCGGAGCTGGCGACGGCGGTGTCGGAGGCGGAGGAGCAGCTCGGGTCGACGGGCCGGGTGCTGCTGCGGCCTTCGGGTACGGAGCCGCTGGTACGGGTGATGGTGGAGGCGGCCGACATCGAGCAGGCGCGCGCGGTGGCAGGGCGGCTGGCGGACGTGGTGAAGTCGGCGCTGGGGTAAGGGAGTCGGGTCTCCGGGGTCGGCGGGACCGACGCTTCCGGCGGGATCGCGGTGGCGCTTCGGGCGGGAGGTCAGTGGCTCTCGGGCACCGGCTTCCCGCGCCCCTTGGCCCAGAGTGCTTTCTGGACCAGCAGGGTGAGCGTTCCGGCGGCGACGATGCCGCCGAGGTTGATCAGGAGCTGGCCGCTGGAGCCCCCCACCTGGTACAGATCGCCGTAGCCGAGGGCGACGGCCGCGTTCGCGGCGGCGGGGACCGTGGTCACCGAGATGGCGACGCCGACCAGCGCGCCGGACTTGGCCGAGGTCAGCGAGAGCATGCCGGCCACCCCGGCGAGCACCGCGACCACCAGGGAGAACAGGTCCGGGTTGAAGATGAAGGAGGTGTTCGGGCGGTCCGCCTCCAGCATGGACCTGTGGAACAGTCCGAACGCGTTCATCAGCAGGCTGAAGCCGGTCGTCAGCACCATCGCGGCGGCGAACCCCGCGAGCAGCGCGCCCGTTGAGCGCAGGGCGAGCCGCGCGGAGCGCCGTACCACCGCCGTGCAGATCCCGGCGAGCGGCCCGAACTCGGGCCCCACCGCCATCGCCCCGACGATCAGGATCGCGTTGTCCAGCACCACACCGCAGGCGGCGATCATCGTCGCGAGGGTGAGGAAGGCGAGATACGTGACCGAGAGGGTGGACTCCTCGTGGGTCGCGTCCGCCAGTTGCTCCCACAGCACGGCGTCGGCGCCCTCGCCCGGGGCATCCTCCTCCGCCTGATCGGCGCGCCGGGAGAGGGACAGCCCGATGTCGTCGGCGGCGATCGATCCGTTCTCGTCGAGTCCGAGACCGCGCAGCTCGGCGATGAGACCGTCGCCCGCCTCGCGCGCGACGTCGCACAGGACGAGATCGCCCGCCGGGTCGCGGGCGGCGCCCGGGACGACCACCAGGTGGGTGGCGCCGACGGTCCGCTCCAGGGTGCTCACGACGCGGTCGGTCAGGTCGGCGGGGACGATCAGGCGCAGATGCAGCACGGTGGATCTCAGACCCTCGCTCGGAGTTTCAGAGTTTACGCAGGGACAGGCGCTGGACCTTGTGGTCGGCGCCCTTCCGGAGGACCAGGGTGGCACGGCCGCGGGTGGGTGCGACGTTCTCCAGCAGATTGAGCCGGTTGACGGTGCGCCAGGTGGTGCGCGCGTAGTCGAGGGCCTCCTCCTCGGAGACCTGGGTGTATTTGAGGAAGTACGAGGACGGGTTCTGGAAGGCCGTCCGGCGCAACTCGCGGAACCGGTTCAGATACCAGCGCTCGATGTCCTCCGCGCGCGCGTCGACGTACACGCTGAAGTCGAAGAAGTCGGCGAGACCGACGCGGGTACGGCCGTCCTGGCCGGGGAGAGCGGGCTGGAGGACGTTGAGGCCCTCGACGATGAGGATGTCGGGGCGTCGTACGGTCAGTTTCTCGCCCGGCACGATGTCGTACTTCAGATGCGAGTAGACCGGCGCCGTCACCTCCTCCTTGCCGGCCTTGATGTCGGCGACGAAGCGGGTCAGCGCCCGGCGGTCGTACGACTCCGGGAAGCCCTTGCGCGACATCAGACCGCGCGCCCGGAGCTCCTTCATCGGCAGGAGGAACCCGTCGGTGGTCACGCGCTCCACGCGGGGGTGCTCGGGCCAGCGGGCGAGCAGCGCCTGGAGGAGCCGGGCGACGGTCGACTTGCCGACGGCCACGCTTCCGGCGACGCCTATCACGAAGGGGGTGCCGCGCTGGGCCCCGTGGCCGTTGCCGGCGTCCTGGAGGAAGGTGTTGAGCGCGCCGCGGAGCTGGCCGGTGGCCTGCACGTACAGGTTGAGCAGCCGGGAGAGCGGCAGATAGACGTCCCGTACCTCGTCCAGATCGATGACGTCCCCGAGCCCGCGCAGCCGCTCGACCTCATCGGCGGTGAGCGGCAGTGGGGTCTTGTCGCGGAGCGCGCTCCACTCGGCGCGGCTGAGGTCGACGAAGGGGGTCGGCCCGTGCTCGGCCCGGCGGTGGACGCTTCGTGACGGCGAAGACGGAGTGATCACGTCGCCATTGTCGGGGGTGGGGGGTTGGTTGTGGGGGGTGGGGTGGGTCACGTGGTGCCCTTCCCCACGCGCCCCCGCCGTCGCCACGCCCCCGCCAGCTGCCCCGCGATGTAGCACGTCGCGATCGTCGACAGCGAGGCGCGGAGCCAGCCGATGTCCGGGGACCACCAGGCGTACGCCGTCACCGGGGTGAACAGCAGCAGGGCCGTGATGCGCAGGGCCCACCAGCGGCGGCGGCGGGGGAGCGGCGGGTGGCCCGTCGGGTCGCCCGAGAGGGTGTCCAGGATGCCTGCCAGGAAGCCGCGGCGGGCCAGGATCTGGGCGTCGGGGAGGGTGGTGAGGATTTCGTCGCGGGTGCCGAAGCCCGGGGGGATCGGGGGGAGGCCGAGCGCCGCGACCAGGGCCGACTGGCGCCGGGCCGGGGCGTCGGAGCCGCGGAGGAGGTTGGTGAGGGGGCGGGTGTCCGTGATGCCGTACGCCTCCGCCAGTGCGGCGGCCGTGGCCGTGACCGCCGCGTGGTCGGGGACCGGTGCCGCCGGGTCCCAGTTGTGGTCGGCGATCTTCTTGCCGCGCTGGAGCAGCGTGAAGCCGTAGCGGTCGCCCGTCCGGCGCAGGACCAGGGCCGGCCACGGTTCGCCGGTGGTGATGTTGTCGGCCGCCGCCGTGAGCCGGTCCTCGCCGAGGAGCGTGGCGCGGACGCCCGGCTCGGGGTCGGCGGCCAGTTCGACGTACGAGGATCTTCCCGGCGCCGGGGCTATCCGCAGCGGGACACCGCACATCAGCGCCGCGTCCACGACGGCGTACGGCGGGGCCGCGACCAGCGCCAGACAGTACGGGACGGAAGGGGCGGAGGGGGAGGCGGCGGAGGGGGCGGGCTCCGACTCGTACGGCTTCGGGCGGGAGAAGAACGGCACCCGCGCCGCCACATGCATCCGTACACCCGCCCGGAAGTCCAGGAACTCCCCCCGCGCGTCCCCGAGATACGCCCACGGGTACTCCGTCGCGTGCACCCCCACCGCCCGGAACTGTTCCAGCGCCTCCCCGTGCCGGTCCGCCAGGATCAGCATCAGCGCCAGGTGGTTGCGGACCCCGGCGACCTCCGGGTCGCCGTGCGGGTACGCGTCCGACAACTCCTGCGCCCGCTTCAGCGCCGCGTGGATCCGGGACCGGTCGATCGGGCCGCCGCCCTCCGACGGGGCGCCGTCGGCCACCACGTCGTACTCGACGGCCGCCAGCAGCGGCAGCGCGCGCAGCTTCGAGCCCGGCAGGGCCTCCTGCGCCGCGCGCTCGGCGAAGTCGAACATCTCCTCGTGCGTGCCGTACCACTTGTCGCACAGGTACTGGAGCGCCGAGAGATGGCAGCCGTAGTGGTGCGGCGCGCGGGCGGTGGCCTCCGACCAGTACGCGTCGAAGACCTCGCGCGGCGCCTGGCTGCCGCGCGCGTGGGTGAGCGCGACCTGCCACGGCACGGGGTCGGTGGGGTTCAGCTCGGTCGCCGCGCTGATCACCGGGACCGCGTCGTCGAGCAGCGCGAAGAACGCCCGGAACTGGTCGGGCGAGACGTCGCTCGCGCGGGCGCCCGTCCGTATCTCCCACGCCTGCTGGACGCAGTGCTCCGCCTTCACCAGCAGGGCGTCCGGGTCCCGCGGCGACTCGGCGAGCCACGCGTCCAGCCAGCCGGGGCTGTGCAGCGCGCTCTCGGCCAGCCGGGGCACGTATCCGCCGCGCCGTTCCCACTCGGCGCCGAGGCGGGTGGCCGCGAGCAGGTCCCTGGCCGGCGCGTGATCACCCGCGTACGCGGCGGTGAGCGCGGTCCGCAGCTCCGGCGTCGGCGGGTCGAGGACGACGGACGCGTCGGGGGGCAGATACGCGCCGACGGCCGCGCCGTGGCGGAGCATCCGCGGCAGGGTGATCAAGGTGCGCAGCGTCGCGGTCATCGTCACGGTCATCCATTGAAGGCGCTGGGAGGTGCCCGCCACCAGAGGCTTTCGGTGACAAAGCCGTATCGCATGGAGTAGCGGGGCCGGGCGGTCGCCCCAGGTCGGGGGCGGTCGGCCCAGCTTCGTGGATGTCGCCCGCGAGCGCTCCCGGGACCTCGCCACCGCCCGCCGTAGGCTGCCGCTCATGTGCGGAATCGTGGGTTATGTCGGTGGACAGTCGGCGCTCGACGTGGTCATCGCCGGTCTCAAGCGACTTGAGTACCGGGGGTACGACTCGGCCGGTGTCGCGGTGCTCGCCGACGGCCAGGTGGCCTCGGCGAAGAAGGCGGGCAAGCTCGTCAATCTGGAGAAGGCGCTGGTGGAGAGGCCGTTGCCGAGCGGCGCCACCGGTATCGGCCACACCCGGTGGGCCACGCACGGCGGCCCGACCGACATCAACGCCCATCCGCACATCGACAACGCGGGCCGCGTCGCCGTCGTGCACAACGGGATCATCGAGAACTTCGCCGCCCTGCGCACCGAGCTGACCGACCGCGGGCACGACCTGTCCTCCGAGACCGACACCGAGGTCGTGGCGCATCTGCTCGCCGAGGCGTTCTCGTCCTGCGGCGAGCTGGCCGAGTCGATGCGGCGGGTGTGCGGGCGGCTGGAGGGCGCGTTCACGCTGGTCGCCGTGCACGCGGACGAGCCGGACGTCGTCGTCGGCGCCCGCCGCAACTCGCCGCTCGTGGTGGGCGTGGGCGACGGCGAGTCCTTCCTCGCCTCCGACGTCGCGGCCTTCATCGCCCATACGCGCTCCGCGATCGAGCTCGGCCAGGACCAGGTGGTGGAACTGCGCCGGGACGGCGTGCGGGTGACCGACTTCGACGGCGCGGACGCCGATGTGCGCGAGTACCACATCGACTGGGACGCGTCGGCAGCCGAGAAGGGCGGCTACGACTACTTCATGCTCAAGGAGATCGCCGAACAGCCGAAGGCCGTCGCCGACACCCTCCTCGGCCGCATCAACGCCGAGGGCTCGCTGACGCTGGACGAGGTACGGATCCCGCCCCGCGTGCTGCGCGCGGCCGACAAGGTCGTCATCGTGGCGTGCGGGACCGCCTTCCACGCCGGGCTGATCGCGAAGTACGCCATCGAGCACTGGACCCGCATCCCCTGCGAGGTGGAGCTGGCGAGCGAGTTCCGCTACCGGGACCCGATCCTGAACACCCGCACCCTCGTCATCGCGATCTCCCAGTCCGGCGAGACGATGGACACGCTGATGGCGCTGCGGCACGCGCGCGACCAGGGCGCCACGGTGCTCGCCATCTGCAACACCAACGGCTCGACCATCCCGAGGGAGTCGGACGCCGTCCTCTACACGCACGCGGGCCCCGAGGTCGCGGTCGCGTCGACGAAGGCGTTCCTGACGCAGCTCGTGGCCTGCTATCTGGTCGCGCTGTATCTGGGGCAGTTGCGCGGCACGAAGTTCGGCGACGAGATCCGGGCCGTCATCCGCGAACTGTCGCGCATCTCCCACGAGGTCGAGCGCGTGCTGGAGACGATGGAACCGGTACGGGAGCTGGCGCGCTCCCTCGCCGACAAGCGGACGGTGCTCTTCCTGGGGCGGCACGTCGGCCACCCGGTGGCGCTGGAGGGCGCGCTGAAGCTGAAGGAACTGGCGTACATGCACGCCGAGGGCTTCGCGGCCGGTGAGCTCAAGCACGGTCCGATCGCGCTGATCGAGGAGGACCTGCCGGTGGTGGTCGTCGTACCGTCGCCGCGCGGGCGTTCGGTGCTGCACGACAAGATCGTGTCCAACATCCAGGAGATCCGGGCGCGGGGGGCGCGGACGATCGTCATCGCGGAGGAGGGCGACGAGGCGGTGGTGCCGTACGCGGACCATCTCATCCGTATCCCGGTCACGCCGACGCTCCTTCAGCCGCTGGTCTCGACGGTGCCGTTGCAGGTCTTCGCGTGCGAACTGGCGACCGCCCGCGGCAACGAGGTGGACCAGCCGCGAAACTTGGCGAAGTCCGTGACGGTGGAGTGAGCCACCGGGAGTGAGACACGGTGGAGTGAGAGGCAGGACCGCAGTGATCATCGGGGTGGGGATCGACGTCGCGGAGATCGAACGCTTCGCGGCGTCGCTGGAGCGCACGCCGGCCATGGCCGAACGGCTCTTCTCGGAGAGGGAGTTGCTGCTGCCCAGCGGGGAACGGCGCGGCATCGCCTCACTGGCCGCACGCTTCGCGGCGAAGGAGGCGCTGGCCAAGGCGCTGGGCGCGCCGGCCGGGCTGCACTGGACGGACGCCGAGGTGTACGTCGAGGAGACCGGCCAGCCGCGGCTGCGGGTACGGGGCACGGTGGCGGCGCGCGCGGCGGAACTGGGCGTACGGACCTGGCATGTGTCGCTCAGCCATGACGCCGGGATCGCGTCGGCGGTGGTGATCGCGGAGGGGTGAGCCGGGGTCCGGTGCGGCAGACTCGGTGCCATGCGTATCGCGTACAGCGTGGAGACCGTACGGACCGCCGAACGGGAGCTGATGGACCGGCTCCCCGAGGGCGTACTCATGCAGCGGGCGGCGGCCGGGCTGGCCGCCGCCTGCGTGGATCTGCTGCGGCGGCGGGGCCGGGTGTACGGGGCCCGGGTCGTCCTGCTCGTCGGCAGCGGCGACAACGGCGGCGACGCGCTGTACGCCGGGGCCCGCCTCGCGCGGCGCGGGGCCGGGGTCTCGGCGGTGCTGCTGGCCCCCGAACGGGCGCACGCGGGCGGGCTCGCGGCGCTGCTGGGCGCGGGCGGGCGATCCCTCGACAATTCGTCCGACCCGTTCGACGTACTGGCCGCCGCCGATCTCGTCGTGGACGGCATCACCGGCATCGGCGGGCGCGGCGGGCTGCGGCCCGACGCGGTGCCGGTGGCGCGCGCCGCGCGCGGCTCCGGCGCGGTGGTCGTGGCCGTCGACCTGCCGAGCGGGGTCGAGGCGGGCAGCGGCGAGGTGGTCGGGGAGGCGCTGCGGGCGGACGCGACGGTGACCTTCGGCACGTACAAGCCGGGCCATCTGATCGACCCGGCGCGGGAGTACGCGGGCGCGGTGCGGCTCGTCGACATCGGGCTCGGCGCGGTGCTGCCGTCGGTGCCGGAGCTGGAGGCGCTCCAACACGCGGACGTGGCACGGCTGTTGCCGGTGCCGACGGGGGAGAGCGACAAGTACCGGCGAGGGGTCGTGGGTGTCGTCGCCGGGTCGGCGCGCTACCCGGGGGCGGCGGTGCTCTCGGTGGCGGGCGCGCTGCACGGGGGCGCGGGGGCGGTGCGGTACGTGGGTCCCGCCGGGGACGCGGTGATCGCCCGCTTCCCCGAGACCCTGATCCACGCCGGGCCGCCGGCGAAGGCGGGCCGCGTCCAGGCGTGGGTGGTCGGCCCGGGCCTCGGGGACGAGCCGGGCGTACGGGACGCCCTGGCCTCCGACGTCCCCGTCCTGATCGACGCGGACGGCCTGCGCGGCCTGGACGCCGGCGCCGTACGGGCGCGTACGGCCCCGACGCTGCTCACCCCGCACGCGGGGGAGGCGGCGGCGCTGCTGGGAGTCCCCCGCGAGGAGGTGGAGTCGGGCCGGCTGGCGGCGGTACGCGAACTGACGGCGCGGTACGGCGCGACGGTCCTGCTCAAGGGCTCGACCACCCTGGTCGCCTCCCCGGACCCCTCGGCCCCGGTCCGCGTCAACCCGACGGGCACCCCCTGGCTGGCGACGGCGGGCAGCGGCGACGTCCTCTCGGGCCTGACGGGCTCCCTGCTGGCCTCGGGCCTCCCGGCACGGGACGCGGCCTCGGCGGCCACGTACCTCCACGGCCTGGCGGCCCGCACGGCGGCGCGGGGCGCACCGGTGAGCGCGGAGGACGTGGCGGCGGGGCTGCGGGGGGCTTGGCGGGACGTGGTGGCGGAGGGGTGAGCCGCGGCGGACACTCCGGGTCTCAGCTGTGGGAGCGCGTCGAACGTGTCCTGGACGCGTACGACATGGCCGGCCGGCCCGCGCCGGAGACGTTCACGCTGCACGTGTCCGGGGACGGGCAGCGCCTGTGTCACGGGCAGATGCCCACTCTGTCGCTGCCCCGGCCCTGAACCGGTCCGCACGCTCAGGATGTGCGACATCGTGCGTGCCCGCCGCCCCTCAGACCTTGTCGAGCCAGATCACTATCCCGGTCAGGTCGTTGAGCACCGCCGCGACGCCCGCCCTGATGGCCGCCGCGCAGCGCTCGGGGGTGAACGAGGCGGGGTCGTACGCCGAGGAGGCGCCGAGGCCCTCGCCGCGGAACGACGCGCCCGACCAGTCGACCGCCGTGACGTTGCCGGTGGGCTCGGCCAGCTCCGCGCCCACGACCAGGAACGGCTGCGACAGGTGGTTGGGGGTGACCATCGCGAGGGGGTCGATGAGGTCGTTGCCCGCGCTGACGATGAGGTCGGGGCGCATCTCCATCGCTTCGCCGATGCTGGGTATGAAGTCGTGGGGGTTGTCCGCGGCCACCGTTCTGAGGTCGACGTGCTCCTCCTCGCCCCAGTTCTCGACCGCCTTCACGAGGGCCCTGGTCGGACGGTCGTCACCCGTGGTGAGCAGCACCACGCGGTAGTCCTCCGAGGGGTGGACGCCGTCCCAGGAGCCGGGCCGCGGCGTCGTGGTCGCCTCCGGGGCGAGTGACGGGGAGGGGACGAATCCCTGGGCGAGAGTGCCGACGGCGGTCGGTTCAGGGTGCGGTTGTGACCAGTCGTCGCCGGAGCTGCATCCGGTGACCAGCGCGGCGGTCGCGGCCAGCGCGGCGACGGCCCGAAGCGGGGGGCGCAAGGCGATCTTCCTCCAAGAGAAGGCGGACGGGGTGGTGGATGGTTCGCCTACATCCTGCTATCCCGGCTTCTGACTGCTTCATCATCAGGTGTCGTCATCGCGCTTGTTTTTCCGGTATTCGCCGACCGGCCGGTTCGTGTTCACCCATGACGTCCACCGTGCACTGGCAACCTGAAGGAGCCAGTCACATGTCACGACACCTCCGCCGCGCCCTCGTCGGGATCACCGCCGCGGTGATCGCTCTCCTGAGCCTCGGCCCGTCGGCGCAGGCCCACGGATTCACCTCGACCGTCTACGCGGACGTCAGCTCGGGTGAAAAGGGTCATATACGCACCGAATTGAAGCTTGAGTACGACCTCTTCGTCGTGTCCGCCGCCGACACCGAGGCGGACGATCCCCTCTTCCGGACCGGGAACGCCGCGTTCGAGGACGGCGACACTGCCGCGCAGGCCGCGGCGCTCAACACCCACGCGGAGTCGGCCGTCTCGTACGTCACCGAGCGCTTCTCGGTCACCTCGGGCGGCGCCGCCTGCACGCCGGCCCGGGTCGGCGACTTCACGATGGGCAGGCAGGAAGGCGTGCCGTACGCCGGGCTGCTGCTCGACTGGGCCTGTCCCGGGGAGGGTGGCGACCGCCAGGTGCGCAGCGAGCTGTTCCCCGACGCCGAGACCTACGTCACCGGCACCAAGACGATCGTCACCTACGAGATCGACGGCCGGTCGGGCAGCGCCGCGCTCGACGCCGGTCATCCGTCGTTCTCCGTGGGGCAGTCCTGGTACGAGCGGTTCTGGGAGTTCTTCCGCCTGGGCGCCGAGCATCTGCTGGGCGGCGTCGACCACATCCTGTTCCTGCTGGCCCTCATCGCCGGGTCACGGCGGCTGCGCGAGATCGTGCTCGCGGCGACCAGTTTCACCCTGGCGCACTCGGTGACGTTCATGCTCGCCGCCCTCGGTCTGGTCGACGTGCCGTCGAGCGTCGTGGAGCCCGTCATCGCGCTGTCGATCGCCGTGGTGGCCGGCTGGTACCTCTGGCGGATCCGGCGGCGAGGCGATCACGCCGGCGAACTCGACCTCGGCCCCGGCCCGGTAACCGGCTCCGGCGGATCGGCCGGACGTGGTCGCCTCGGCCTGGACCGTGCGGGCCGGCTCCGCCTCGGGGTGGTGTTCTGCTTCGGCCTCGTGCACGGCCTGGGCTTCGCGGGCGCGCTGGGCATCGACGAGGCGTTCTCGTGGACCCTGCTCTGGTCGCTCCTGGTGTTCAACGTCGGTATCGAAGCTGTGCAGTTGGCGATCATCGCCCTGGTCTTCCCGCTGCTGGCCCTGCTGCGGCACCGTGCGCCGAGGGCCGCCCTCTGGGCGACCGGCGCCATCTCCGCGGGTGTGTGCGTCATGGGGCTGATCTGGTTCACGCAACGGCTGTTCGGGCTGTGACGTGATGACGTGACGTGGTGTGACGGGGTGTGACGTGGCGGGCCGGGACGCCCGCGCGGGTTCTCTGGAAAGTCCAGAAGTTCCCGGAAGTCCATAAGTTCAGCTGGTGCGAAGGTCGCGGTCGTCTCCGGTTCACCAACGGCCGACAAGTTATCGATGCCCAATACATCCACCCATGTGGGTAAAAGGAACGTAAACAAATGACACTCAGACCTTCTGTGCGGGCCTCCCGGCCCGCGCGACGCCGCGTGGCCACCGGGGCCGCGGCGGCATTCCTGGGCTTGGCCGTCGCCTTCGGCGGCGGCATGACGTCCCCCGCCGGCGCCGCCGAGCCCACGACGCTCACCGGCATCATCCTCGGCGTCGGCGCCAACGAGTCCCAGCGCACGGTGACGTGGTACTCCTCGGCCGACACCGCGCAAAAGCTCCAGGTCGCCCCGACCGCGGAGCTGGTCGACGGCGAATTCCCGGCCGGCGCCGCCACCTTCGACGCCATCGGCGGGGCGAACATCGCCACGAGCGGCGGCTTCAACCGCCACGCCACGATCACCGGCCTGAAGGAGCAGACGCAGTACTCCTACCGCGTCGGCACCGAGGGGACCTGGTCGAAGGCGTACGCCTTCAAGACGCAGGACTTCGAGGGCGACTACGACTTCCTGTTCTACGGCGACCCGCAGATCGGCGCGTCCGGCGATCTGGCGAAGGACCAGGCCGGCTGGCAGGACACCGTGGACGTCTCGCTGGCGGCCAACCCGAACGCCGAACTCCTGGTGTCGGGCGGTGACCAGGTCGAGACCGCCAACAACGAAGCGCAGTGGAACTCCTTCCTGGCACCCGACAAGCTGCGCCAGTACCCCTGGGCCGCCACCATCGGCAACCACGACGTCGGCGGCAAGGCGTACGAGCAGCACTTCTCCACCCCGAACACGGACCGCTCGGGCCCGCTGTACTCCAACGGCAACCCGGCGTCCAACACCTCCGGCGGTGACTACTGGTACATCTACAAGGATGTGCTGTTCATCGACCTCAACAGCAACAGCTACTCCACCGCCCAGGGTGGCGGCGGCGACGCGGCGCACCTCGCCTACGTCACCGACGTCATCAACAAGCACGGTGCCGAGGCCAAGTGGAAGGTGCTCACCTACCACCACGCCATCTACTCGCCGGCCTCCCACGCCAAGGACGGCGACAACAAGATCCGCCGTACGGACTTCCCGACCGCGTTCTCCAAGCTCGGCGTCGACCTGGTGCTCCAGGGCCACGACCACAGCTACTCGCGCAGCTACCTGATCAAGAACGGCGAGAAGGCGGACCCGGCCGAGCAGCCCGGTGCCTCGGACGTGTACGCCGGTCCCGGCGGCGTCCTGTACGTGACGGGCAACTCCGCCTCGGGCTCGAAGTACTACGACATCACCAAGCCGGACAGCAGCGGCACGAGCGGCGCCGGCAACGGCCCGGACCCGCTGAACCCGGACAGCTACTGGTACAACTCGGTCCAGAACCAGGAGCATGTCCGCACCTACGTCAAGGTCCAGGTGCGCAACGACAAGCTCGTCGTCGAGAACGTCCGCAGCGGCACCTGCGCCGCTCCGAACGCCGCCGTCGAGACGGGTGATTGGTGCAACAACACCACCGAGGGCCAGCCGGTCGGCTCCCTCGTCGACAAGGTCACGGTGCACCCGTTCCACGGTGACGGCCAGGACCTCCAGGTCGACGTACCCAACGTCGCCCCCGGCGAGTTCGGCTGGACGATCGACGGCTACAACGGCCTGGTGGACCTCGGCACCGCCAAGGAGACCGGCGGCACCCACTTCGAGGCGGCGGGCAAGATCAACCCGATCGCCGTCTCGGACAGCCGCCGTTCGCTCGCCCCCTGGTCGATCTCGGCCAACGTGAGCGACTTCAAGGACGCCGGCAAGACGTTCTCCGGCTCCTACCTCGGCTGGACGCCGCGCGTGCTCGTGAACGGCGCGGGGTCGAAGGCGGGCGCGAAGGTTGCCTCCCGCTACGACGACCAGGGCGAGGGTCTCTCCGTCTCGCGCGGCCTCGGTTCGGCCGAGCAGGGCCACGCCCGGGGTACGGCCAAGCTGGGCGCTGACCTGGGTCTGAGGATCCCGGACAGCGTCGAGAAGGGTGGCTACCGCGCCACTCTCACGATCACTGCCCTGAGCAGCTGATCCGACCCGCTCCACTGGCGGGGCAGGCGCCTTCGGGTGGTCTGCCCCGCCTCCCGTTCCAGAGGAAACCCACCATGCTCATGCCCGCAACGCGCCGGAAGACCGGCGGCAGGACCGGCGTCACCGCCCTTGTCCGTGCCGCGCTCCGTACCGCCGCCCTCCCCCTGCTCATGGCCCTCGCGATCGCCGGCCTGTGTACCGGACCCGCTCAGGCGGCCGACGGCGACGTCACCTGGACGGTCCGGACGGCCGCGAACGGGTACGGCGACGACCGGTCCAGCTACAGCTACACCGTCAGCCCCGGCGGACAGGTCAAGGACGCCATGGTCGTCGCCAACCGCGGCAAGACCCCGCTCGAACTCACCGTGTACGCCGCCGACGGATTCACGACCGACACGGGCCAACTCGACCTGCTCACCCGGGGCACGAAGTCCGTCGGCATCGGCGCCTGGGCCCACGCCGGCCGCGACAGCGTCGTGATCAAGCCCGGCAAGTCCGCCGAGATCCCCTTCACGGTCGGCGTCCCGGGCAATGCCACGCCCGGCGACTACGTGGGCGGCATTCTCACGTCCCTGAAACAGGCCGACGACGCCGAGGGCATCAACGTCGACCGGCGCCTGGGTATCCGCGTCAAGCTGCGGGTCAGCGGCGAGCTGAAGCCGAAGCTCGCGATCGAGAACCTCCGGGTGGACTACGAGGGTTCGGCCAACCCGTTCGCCAAGGGCGACGCCACCGTCACCTACACGATCCACAACACGGGCAACGCCCTGCTGTCGGGCCGTCAGGCGGTGTCGGTAGCGGGACCGTTCGGATGGCTGCGGGCCGAGGCGGGCGACATCGCCCCGCCGCCGGAACTGCTTCCGGGCGAGAGCTGGAAGATGAAGGTGCCCGTGCGCGGTGTGACGCCCGGAGTCAGCCTGTCCGCGACGGCGACCCTCACGCCCGTGCTCACCGAGGCGTCGGGCTCCACCGCCTCCCTCAAGCCGGTCGAGGCCACGGCGCACGGCTGGGCCGTCCCATGGACGCTGTTGCTGCTCGTCGTCGTACTGCTCGCGGCCGTCGTGGTCGCGCTCGTCCTCACCCGCCGCAGCCGCGCCCGCCGCAAGGCACGCGAGGACGCCCGCGTCCAGGACGCCGTCGAGGAGGCGCTGCGCGAGAAGGAGCGGACGGCTTAGGGCCTGTCTTTCGGATCAGGCCGGATCAGGGACCGCGAGCCCGGCAAGATCCGAAAGACAGGCCCTAGGGGAATTCCGTTACGGTCACGCCCCGCAGCTCGCGGTGGAGGCGGGAGGCGAGCATGCCGGGGTGTTGGGGTTTGCCGTACGGGGTGAGGGTGTCGGTGTCGGAGGTGTGCCAGCCGTGGTCGGTGAGGCGGTAGAGGGTGCCGGAGACGCCGTGGAGGTGGGGTTTGCGGACGCGGAGGACGGCGTGTTCGGTGTGGCGGAGGAAGGGGCACTGGCGCAGGGAGAGTTGGACGTGTTCTGCGCACAGGGGTGGCATGGAGGTGATGGACTTCTCCGGCCAGGTGGGGGGGCGAGTCCTCGCGGCGCCAGTCGATGAACAGCCAGCCGTGTTTGTCGCGGTCGGCCGGTTCCGCGCAGATTTGGCACAACAGCTGTTCCATGCAGGCGCGTTGGCGGGCCGGGTGCATGGAGTCGTAGCGGACGCGACCCGGTTCGGTGGGTTCCCCCATGCGGATCCACAGGTTCCCGTGCCGGTCGCGGTCCTCGGGGCGGGGGTGCGTGTACGCGAGCCGGGGCCCCTTCGGGCCGAACTCGACGGTCAACTCGGCTTTACGCGGGCCCTTGTCGGTGCTGCGCGCGGCGACGTACGGGGTGGCGTTGGTCATGGTTCTCACACCTCTCGGGTCGTGTTCGTCCCGTGGCCGCGCGTTCACAGCACCGCGCCCCGACTTCGGGCGTTGCGGCGGGAGTTCTCGGCGTGGAGCCGTTCCCTGGGCGTCGCGAGACGAAGATTTACGGGCTCCGCCTCCCACCCGTCCCCGCCACAGACGGGCCGCAGGAGCCAGCGCGGGCCGGTGACTCCTCTGAACTCACCAACGCGGTCAGCCGAGTTGGTGTCGACCACGAGCGTTCCGAGGGCCGGGGGGACCTGCTGTTCGGACACGGGCCGTTCCTCTCCGTAGTCGGTTCGCGCGCAAGGTCGATCTCGTGTTGGGCACGGTCGACAGCCCCGACTCGTTCGAGCGCGAATGGCATGACATGCGCCACGGTTCGCTGCTGGAGGGCTTTCCGGAGTACGTGGGGCATGAAGGTCGCGCAGCGGAGATCAGGCTGTTTGAGATCGGGATCATTCCCGGCTTGTTGCAAACGACCGCGTACGCAAGCGCGCTGGCGAACGGTGATGTGCGCCGGGGCGGCATCACCCCCGAACAGGCCGACGAGCGAGTCTCCGTTCTGGCGGAACGTCAGGCGACTCTCGTGCGCAACCGGCCCCCCACGCTTCTGGTGGTGATGGACGAGAGCTGCGTCCGTCGTCCGGTCGGCGGCGCCGAGGTCATGGCCGAGCAGCTTGAACGCCTGCTGGAATTCGTCGCGTTGCCGAATACCATGCTCCAAATCGCCCCGTATGCCATAGGCGAGCGACGACCGTTCAACCTGCCCGTCAACTTGCTCACGCTGCCGGACCGAACGGTGATCGCGTACGCGGAGTCACAGATGCAGGGGCACTTGGACCGCGAATCCACCTTCGTGCTGCCTGTGTTGTCGGACTACCATCAGTTGCAGGCCGAGTCGCTGTCGCAGACAGAATCCGTGGCCATGATCAATGAAGTACGAAAGGGCATCCCGTGACGACCACGACCAAGTCCCCCCGCTGGTTCACGTCCTCCTACAGCTCCAACGGCGGCAACTGCGTCGAGGTCGCCGCCAACCTCGCCGCCACCTCCGGTGTCGTCCCCGTCCGTGACTCCAAGGCCACGGCTGGTCCGGTTCTCCGCTTCCCGGCCGACTCGTTCGCTTCCTTCGTCGCGGGCGTCAAGGCCGGCGAGTTCCGCTCCGGCTGAGCGGGGCGGTCACGCGGCACGTGGGGGCAGGGCCGCCGGTCTATTGACGGCCGGTCACCGCGTCGCGACTATTGAGAGCGCTCCCTTTGTCGTGGACATGATCGGGAGGAACCTGATGTCCCCCAGGCGATGGATCGTCGGCATCGTTTCCCTCGGACTCCTCGGCACATGGGGATTCGGGCAGGTGACCGCCGCCGGACCCGCGGAAGCCGTCGCCGCGGTGACGGACGACCGGCCGTCCACGCTCGGCCGCCCACTCGTCGGCGGCGCCGACCCGAGCGTCATCAAGGTCGGCGACCTCTATGTCTCCGCCAAGTCCGTGGACGGCGGCATCGCGGTGCGGTCGGCCTCCACCATGGAGGGCGTCGCCACCGCGCCCAAGCACCAGGTGTGGCGGGACACCGGCGGCCTCGGCGAGGTCTGGGCCCCGGAGATCGTGCACCACGACGGTCAGTACCGCGTCTACTTCGCCGCCGGCACCGGTGCGGCGCACCGGATGTACCACATCAGCTCGGCCGCCCCGGACACCGGCTACTCCGCCGCCACCAAGGTCGCCCTGCCCAACGACAAATGGGCCATCGACGGGGTGCCACTGACATTCGGCGGCCAGCGCTGGTTCGTGTGGTCCGGCTGGTCCGGCGACACCAACGTCGAGCAGAACCTGTACATCGCCCGGATGAGCAGTCCCACCGCGGCCACCGGCGGTCGTTACGTCATATCGCAGCCGCGCGAGCCGTGGGAACGGGTCGTAGGCAACCCCTACATCAACGAGGCGCCGCAGCCGATCGTCGACCCCAACGGACAGTTGCACATCGTGTACTCCGCGAACGGCAGTTGGAGCAACCAGTACTGCCTCGCCGACCTGCGGCTGAGGGCCGGTGGCGATCCGGCGTACGTGTGGGACTGGTACAAGAGCAACGGCTGCCTGTTCGGCTCGCACGCCTCGACCATGATGGCGGGCTGGGACCCCACGCTGAACGTCGACGGTCCCGGCCACCACACCTTCGTCCTGCCGCGCGGCGACGTCGCCGCGGGCCCGCCGTCCGGCAACCGGTTCCCGACCATGTTCCACGCGGTCGCCAAGGGCACGCCGTACTCGTGGGCCAATCGCTACTGGTACAGCGGCACGGCCGTCTGGTGGGGCAACACCACGTACAGCCGGGCCAACGTCCCCGGCGCCACCTCCACCGTCGGGTTCAGCCTCAAGTTCTTCGAGTGAGAACCGTCCCCAGGCTGCGGCACGGTGGGGCTTCGTGTTCCGGCGGGCCCGGGTGGCTCTGAGAGACTGTGGGGGATGACCGGAACCGTACCCACCTCTTCCCTGCGGGCCCGCGCCGAGATCGATCTCGGGGCGCTCCGCGGCAATGTCCGCGCCTTGCGGGCGCGTCTCGCGCCCGGTGCCGGCCTCATGGCCGTGGTGAAGTCCGACGCGTACGGGCACGGGGCGCTGCCCTGCGCGCGGGCCGCCCTCGACGCCGGGGCGAGCTGGCTCGGGACCGCGACGCCGCACGAGGCGCTCGCGTTGCGTGCCGCCGGGATCCGGGCTCCGGTCCTGTGCTGGCTGTGGACCCCCGGCGACCCCTGGCGGCAGGCCATCGAGGCCGGCCTCGACATGTCCGTGAGCGGTATGTGGGCGCTGCGGGAGGTGACCGCCGCCGCGCGGGAGGCGGGGCGGGTCGCGCGGATCCAGCTCAAGGCCGACACCGGGCTCGGCCGCAACGGGTGCCAGCCCGCCGACTGGCCCGAACTCGTCGCCGCGGCCCGTGCCGCCGAGGTCGCGGGCACCGTCCGCGTCACCGGGCTGTGGTCGCACTTCGCCCGTGCGGACGAGCCGGGCGACCCCTCGATCGCCTCGCAGCTCCACCTGTTCCACGAGCTGGTCGCGTACGCGGAGAAGGCCGGTGTCGACCCCGAGGTCAGGCACATCGCGAACTCCGCCGCCGCCCTCACCGCCCCCGAGTCGCACTTCGATCTCGTACGGACCGGCATCGCCGTCTACGGCATCTCGCCCAGCGCCGAACTCGGCACCTCGGCGGAGCTCGGCCTGCGGCCCGTCATGACGCTCGCCGCGTCCGTGGCGCTGGTGAAGCGCGTACCGGAGGGACACGGCGTCAGTTACGGCCACCGGTACCGCACCCCCGCCGAGACGACCCTCGGGCTGATCCCCCTTGGGTACGCGGACGGCGTTCCGCGCCACGCGTCCGGCCGGGGCCCCGTACTCGTCGGCGGAAAGGTGCGGCGGGTGGCGGGGCGGGTCGCCATGGACCAGTTCGTCGTGGACCTCGGTACCGGCACGGACGCCGACGCGGTCCAGGAGGGCGCCCCCGCCGTCCTCTTCGGGCCCGGCGACCGGGGCGAGCCGACCGCCGCCGACTGGGCGGAGGCGGCCGGCACCATCGCGTACGAGATCGTGACCCGTATCGGTCCCCGTGTTCCCCGCGTCCATGTGAATGGGCAGGAAGGGCATGAGGACGGGGCCGCCGGAGACCGGGACGGCGCGGGACATCGAGAAGCGGGAGCGGGACGTTGAGCGAGAGCAACGCGGGGGACATCGCGGGGGACATCGCGGGGAACATGGTGTCGGCCGCCGCCGACGCCGCCAAGGCCGCGACCACCGGCGGCACCTGGCGGCTGGCCGGCATCGCCGGTACGGCGATAGGAGTGATCGCCGCCGGGGCCGCGGCCGGCGTCGCGATCGAGCGGATGACGGTCGGCCGCGGCATACGTAAGAAGGCCCGGCTGGCGCTCGACTCGACGGGACCGTACGGCTCCCTGCGCGGCACCCCCGGCAGGGCCCTCGCCGACGACGGCACCGAGCTGTACTTCGAAGTGGACGACGTCGACCCCGAGTCCGGCGCGGGTACCCCGCGCCGCCGCAGACTCTTCGGCCGTAAGGCCCCGGCACCCGTCACCGTGGTCTTCAGCCACGGCTACTGCCTCAACCAGGACTCCTGGCACTTCCAGCGCGCCGCGCTGCGGGGGCTCGTGCGAACCGTCTTCTGGGACCAGCGCAGCCACGGCCGCTCGGGCCGGGGCACGGCGCAGCAGGGGCCGGACGGTGTCGCCGTCTCGATCGACCAGCTCGGCCGCGACCTCAGGGCGGTCATCGACGAGGCGGCGCCCGAGGGCCCGCTCGTCCTCGTCGGCCACTCCATGGGCGGCATGACGATGATGGCCCTCGCGAGCAACTTCCCCGAGTTCGTACTCGATCGGGTCGTCGGCGCCGCGTTCGTCGGCTCCTCCAGCGGCAAGCTCGGCGAGGTCAGCTTCGGGCTGCCGGTGGCGGGCGTGAACGCCGTACGCCGTGTACTGCCCGGCGTCCTGAAGGCCCTCGGCTCGCAGACCGAACTGGTCGAGCGCGGGCGGCGCGCCACCGCCGATCTCTTCGCGGGCCTGATCAAGCGCTACTCGTTCAGCTCGAAGGACGTGGACCCGGCGGTCGCGCGGTTCGCCGAGCGGCTGATCGAGGGGACGCCGATCGACGTGGTGGCGGAGTTCTACCCGGCGTTCACCGAGCACGACAAGTCGGACGCGCTGCCGGTCTACATGGAGGTCCCGGTGCTGGTGCTGGCCGGGGACCGCGATCTCATCACGCCCAGTTCGCACAGCGAGGCCATGGCGGACCTGCTGCCGGACTCCGAGCTGGTCATAGTGCCGGACGCGGGCCATCTGGTGATGCTGGAGCATCCGGAGGTCGTCACGGACCGGCTCGCCGACCTGCTGGTACGGGCGGGTGCCGTGCCCGCAACCACTAACGTGGGTTCGTATGGAAGCACCGCACAGCCCGGCGGCTGAGGCCGGCACGGGCCCCGCCCCCGCCGCCCGTGACACCGCCGATGTCAGCCCCCGCGTCACCGCTCGTCTCACCGTCGACTCACCCGAGCGGATGAGCGAGCTGGGCCGGGGGCTCGCCGGTCTGCTGCGCCCCGGCGATCTGGTGATGCTCACCGGCGAGCTCGGCGCGGGCAAGACGACGCTGGCCCGTGGCCTGGGCGCGGGGCTCGGCGTACGCGGCGCGGTCACGTCCCCGACCTTCGTCATCGCCCGGGTGCACCCCTCCCTGACCTCGGGCCCGCCGCTCGTGCACGTGGACGCGTACCGGCTCGGCGGCGGTCTCGACGAGATGGAGGACCTGGACCTCGACGTGTCGCTGCCGGACTCGGTGGTGGTCGTGGAGTGGGGCGAGGGGAAGGTCGAGGAGCTGTCGGACGACCGGCTCCAGGTGGTGATCGACCGCGTCCTCGGGGACGGAACCGGTACGGATCCGCTCGCCGCGCGGGAGCACGACCGGCGTGTGGTCACCCTCACCGGGATCGGCACGCGCTGGTCGGACGTGGACCTGACCGCGATCACCGCGTGAACCGGTCCGATGTGACCTGAGTCACGCTCTCCGCGTCGATTCCGACGCGATGTCGGTAAACTGTTGCCTATGCCGTGCGGCCGTGGTCACATGGTGGACGAGACTTGGTTAGGTCTGCCTAACCAGCCTGCCCCCGGAGCCTCAGGAGGCATCCATGTCGGCAACAGAGAGCACCGAAGCGCGACCGTCGGAGCCGACGACCCCGTCCGCGGACCCGTCGTCCGTGTCGATGAGCGATCTGCTGGCGTCGTGCGCGGCCGCCAGTGCCGTGTCGACCCCGCCGGCCGAGTCCCGCGCGGACGAGGGCGACGAAGCGGCGTAACCAGGCCGGCCTAGGGCCTGTCCGGCGGATCTTCGCGGGCACGGCCACAATTTCACCTCGGGGCAGCGGGTTCATTGAACCCGGCGTGCCCCCGCGCCGCGGGCCCACACCCCATGAGGTCAGTGGGACCAGCGGCGTCACCCGGGAATTGGGTCCGCGCCGACTGCGGGTCGGCGGACGGCCAGGGTCACAGGAAGCGGCGGACGGGCAGCACGGTCAGCTCACGGGTGCGCTGAAGGACGGAGCGTCTCTTCCATCGGCCCGGCCGGATCAGTTCACTCACCGACAGGTCCTGGTCGAAGTGCTCGTCGAGCGTCGCGGTGAACTCCTCGTCCAGCACGGCGAGCATGACTTCCTCGTCGTGCTCCAGGGAACGCCGGTTGAAGTTGGTCGAGCCGATCAGAGCGGCCACCCGGTCCACGGTGATGACCTTCGCGTGCATCATCGTCGGCTGGTAGTGGTAGATCTTCACTCCGCAGGCGGTGAGGTCCTCGTAGAAGTGCTGCCCGGCCAGCTGGCAGACCCGCTTGTCGGTGTGCGGTCCCGGCAGCACGATCTCCACCGCCACTCCGCGCCGCGCGGTGGCGCAGAGCAACTCGACGAAGTAGGCGTCCGGAGAGAAGTACGCGGTGGCCAGCCGGAAACGTTCCTCGGCCGATTCGAGCATGACGCGGATCAGGGTCTGCATGTCCTGCCAGCCGAAGCTCGCCGAGCCGCGAACCACCTGTACCACCGCGCCGCCGTGGGGGCGGTGTTCGACGAACCGGTCGTGGTCGTCGAAGAGTTCGTCGTGGCACTCGGCCCAGTTCTGGGCGAAGGCGGCGGCGATACCGTCCACCGCGGGTCCGCGGACCTCGACGTGGGTGTCGCGCCACTCGTGCTCGTTGCGGGCGTTGCCGCACCATTCCTCGGCGATCCCCACCCCGCCGGTGAACGCCGTTTCCTCGTCGACGACCAGGACTTTGCGGTGGCAGCGGTGGTTCTGTTTGAAGGGGGAGAGATACAGCGGTTTGCGGAACCAGGCCACCTGCACCCCGGCCTGTTCCATCGCCTCCAGCTGGTCCTTCTCGATCAGCCGGCTGCCGAAGCCGTCCAGCAGCAGCCGCACCCGTATCCCGGCCCGTGCGCGATCCGCCAGCGCCTGGGCGAACTGGTGGGCTATGTCGCCCTTCCAGTACACGAACGTCATCATGTCCACCGTGTGCTGGGCGGAACGGATGCCCCCCAGCATCGCGGCGAAGATCTCGTCACCGTTGCGCAGCGGGATCAGCGCGTTGCCCTCGGTCGCCGCGATGCCTATCAGCCGCTCCAGACGCCGGCGTATCCGCACGGCGCGGTCGCCCGCCGATGGCAGGTTCCGTGCGGCGGAGGTGCCTGGGGCCTGCTTCGGCGGATCCTGCCTACCGGTCATGACGTCACCTGGCCGGCAGGGAGAGGAATCAGGGCCCGGGCCCGGTCCGGCGCGGGCTGGCGGCAGCCGACTCTACTCCTCGGCCCGAAGCCGCTGGGCGCCTCGGTGACGTACACGACAGCCGGTACGCGCGCACCGCTGACGCGGCCGGAATCAAGATCCCCCGCCACCCGCCAATGTCCGTTCGGATACTCCCCGAGGACCGTTACGGGACGACGACGACCTTCGAACCGACCGTCGCGAACGTCCACATCGCGTCGCCGTCCGCCGGTGTCATCCGCACGCCGCCCGTCCTCAGATTCGGGTCCGGCTTCGCCATCGTCCCGTCCACCGCCGCGCTGAAGCCGATCGCGACCTGGTCGACGCTGGCGAACCGCACCACGTGCTCGATGTCCACGCCGTCCGATCCGGTGATCTGCCCGGAGCGCGAGGTGACCTGATACGTGCCCGGCGGCGGGCTCACCGTGCTCGGCATGACCCCGAAGGTGCGCGGCTTCGCACCCGCCTTGCCCACCAGCCACACGCGCTTGGCGGTCAGCGCGTAGACGACGCGCTGACCGGTGCCCGACCGCGCGGGCACCGCGTGCGCGTCCTTCTTCTTCTCCTTGGCGGCGGGGGAGCCGGATGCCGAGGAGCCCGGCTTCTTGGGCGACGCGAGCTCGTCCGGCACGTTCGCCGACGCCTGGTACGCGAGGAAACCGACGGCGGCCACGGCCAACGCGGTGAGCCCGGCCACAAATCCCGAGCTGCTCCTGGACACCTGGATCCACCTCTCGTACGTACGTGTGCGTGGTGACGTTAGCAGCAGCCGACGGGGCGGCCGGGCTGCCGTGCCCGGCCCCAGGGGCCACCGGGGGAGCCGTAGGCTGTTTGTGTGCTCCTGCTCGCCGTTGATACCGCCACGCCCGCCGTCACCGTCGCCCTCCACGACGGTGTCTCCGTCCTCGCCGCCGAGAGCCAGGTCGACGCCCGGCGGCACGGCGAGCTGCTGCTGCCCGCCGTCGACCGCGTCCTGGCCGGGGCCGGTCTCGCGCTCGGGGCGGTGACGGACCTGGTCGTGGGCGTGGGCCCCGGCCCGTACACCGGACTGCGCGTCGGCCTGGTCACCGCCGCGGCCTTCGGCTCGACGCTCGGGGTCCCGGTCCACGGCCTGTGCACGCTGGACGGACTCGCGTACGCCGCCGGGCTCGACGAGCCCTTCGTGGTCGCGACGGACGCGCGCCGCAAGGAGGTCTACTGGGCGCGGTACGCCGACTCCCGTACGCGGCTGACCGAGCCCGCCGTCGACCGGCCCGCCGACATCGCGGCCGAGCTGGCGGGGCTGCCGGTCGTCGGGGCGGGCGGCACGCTCTACCCGGAGGCGTTCGGGGACGCGCGCGGGCCCGAGCACCAGTCGGCCGCCGCGCTCGCGTCACTGGCCGCCGAGAGACTCGCGGCCGGCGACGGCGACGCGTTCCTCCCCGCGCTGCCCCTCTATCTGCGCCGTCCCGACGCGCAGGTGCCCAAGAACTACAAGGTGGTCACCCCGAAGTGACCGATACGACCCTGCGCGAGATGCGCTGGTGGGACATCGAGGCCGTGCTCGCCCTGGAGCACGAGCTGTTCCCCGAGGACGCCTGGTCACCGGGCATGTTCTGGTCCGAGCTGGCCCACGCGCGAGGCCCCGCCGCCACCCGCCGTTATGTGGTCGCCGAGGCCGACGACGGCCGCCTCGTCGGCTACGCCGGGCTCGCCGCCGCCGGTGGCCTCGGCGACGTACAGACCATCGCCGCCGCCCGCGACCGCTGGGGGAGCGGGCTCGGCTCGCGGCTGCTCACCGATCTCCTCCAGCACGCCACCGCCTTCGAGTGCGAGGAGGTACTGCTCGAAGTGCGGGTGGACAACCCCCGCGCGCAGAAGCTGTACGAGCGGTTCGGCTTCGAGCCCATCGGCTTCCGCCGGGGCTACTACCAGCCGGGCAACGTCGACGCCCTCGTCATGCGCCTCTCCATGCACGACGAGCGGGGCGTCCCCAGACAAGGAACAGAGATCAATGGCTGACGAACCTCTCGTCCTCGGCATCGAGACCTCGTGCGACGAGACGGGCGTGGGCATCGTCCGCGGTACGACCCTGCTCGCCGACGCCATCGCCTCCAGCGTCGACGAGCACGCGCGCTTCGGCGGCGTCGTCCCCGAGGTCGCCTCCCGCGCGCACCTGGAGGCGATGGTGCCGACGGTCGAGCGTGCGCTGAAGGAGGCCGGGGTGAACGCCCGCGACCTCGACGGGATCGCGGTCACGGCCGGTCCCGGGCTGGCCGGGGCGCTGCTGGTCGGGGTGTCGGCCGCGAAGGCGTACGCGTACGCGCTCGGCAAGCCCCTCTACGGCGTGAACCACCTCGCCTCGCACATCTGCGTCGACCAGTTGGAGCACGGGCCGCTGCCCGAGCCCACGATGGCGCTGCTGGTCAGCGGCGGGCACTCGTCGCTGCTGCTCGCGCCGGACATCACCGCCGACGTACGGCCCATGGGCGCGACCATCGACGACGCGGCGGGCGAGGCCTTCGACAAGATCGCGCGCGTGCTTCAACTGGGCTTCCCCGGCGGCCCGGTGATCGACCGGCTCGCGCGCGAGGGCGACCCGGCGGCGATCGCGTTCCCGCGCGGACTCACCGGTCCGCGCGACGCGCCGTACGACTTCTCCTTCTCCGGGCTCAAGACGTCGGTCGCACGCTGGATCGAGGCGAAGCGGGCGGCGGGCGAGGACGTTCCCGTACGGGACGTGGCCGCGTCCTTCCAGGAGGCGGTGGTGGACGTGCTGACGCGAAAGGCGGTGCGCGCCTGCAAGGACGAGGGCGTGGACCACCTGATGATCGGCGGCGGCGTCGCCGCCAACTCGCGGCTGCGCGCGCTGGCCGCAGACCGGTGCGAGCGGGCGGGCATCCGGCTGCGGGTGCCGCGGCCCGGACTCTGCACGGACAACGGCGCGATGGTCGCCGCGCTCGGCGCCGAGATGGTGGCGCGGAACCGGCCCGCGTCGGACTGGGACCTGTCGGCGGACTCCTCACTGCCGGTGACGGAGACCCACGTACCGGGCCGGAATCATCATCACGACCATGTGCACGAGGCCGGCAAGGAGAACCTCTACTCGTGACCGTCGCGCTGATGTGGGAGGCCAAGGCCGCGCCCGGCCGGGACGCCGAACTGCTGGAGTGGGCCCGTGCGCGGGCTCTCGCCCCCGCCCCCCGGCGCCGCGAGACGCTCACCGCGCCCGGCGGCCGGGTGCTGGTGATGACCTGGTGGGACGCGCCGTACGACGCGGACCTGCCCGAGATCCCGGAGCCGGCCGACGACCTGGTGGCGCGGGCCGTGCACCGCTGGCGGTTCGAGACGGCCGACTGAATCCCGGTCCGCGAACCGCCGCGAGGAATTTCGGAAGAGGAAGAACTTCGGAAGAAAATATCGCGGCGTGTGTCGATCCGGGGCCGGTCCGTTCGACGCGAGGGTGAGAGGCGGGGAACAGCCCGCCACCACACACCGAGGAGTCACCATGCCGCGCTTCATGACCCTGATCCACCTCGACGAGTCCAACCAGCCGGCCGAGGGCCACAGTGCCGAACTGGGCGAGCGGATGGGGAAGCTGGCCGAGGAGATGAACAAGGCCGGCGCCATGCTGGAGACCGGCGGGCTGTACCCGTCCGCCGAGGGCACCCGGGTGACCTGGTCGGGCGGCAAGCTGTCGGTCACCGACGGGCCGTTCACCGAGTCCAAGGAGGTCATCGGCGGGTACTCGATCGTCCAGGCCAAGACACAGGCCGAGGCCGTCGAGTGGGCCAAGCGGTTCCTCCAGATCCACGAGGAGTACTGGACCCTGACCGCCGAGACCCGCCAGATCGCCGAATAGCCGTCGTCCCCCGCGTCCGTTTGCCGTCCGTCCGCCCCGGTGTTCTGATGGGTGGCCGTGACGGCAGACGGCGAGGGCGGCGGCAGCGCGGGCGCGGTGGAAGCGGTATTCAGGATCGAGCAGTCCAGGATCATCGCCGCCGTCGCACGCGTCGTACGCGATGTCGGCATCGCCGAGGAACTGGCGCAGGACGCCCTGGTCGCCGCCCTGGAACAGTGGCCGGAGTCGGGGGTTCCTGACAATCCCGGTGCGTGGCTCATGGCCACGGCCAGGCGCCGTGCCATCGATCTCGTACGCCGCCGCGAGACGTACGCGCGCAAGCTCGCCGAGGTCGGCCGCACCCTTGAGGACACGGCTGCGCCGCCCGAGCCCGCCGAGGCGGACGACATCGACGACGACCTGCTGCGGCTCGTCTTCGTCTCCTGCCACCCGGTCCTGTCCACCGAGGCGCGCGTCGCCCTCACGCTGCGGCTGCTCGGCGGCCTCACCACGGAGGAGATCGCCCGCGCCTTTCTGGTGCCGGAGCCGACCGTCGCGCAGCGCATCGTGCGCGCCAAACGCGGCCTCGCCAAGGCGGGCGTCCCCTTCGAGGTGCCGTACGGCGCCGAGCGCGAAGCGCGCTTGGCGTCCGTGCTGGAGGTCATCTACCTCGTCTTCAACGAGGGCTACTCCGCCACCGCCGGGGACGACCTGCTGCGCCCCGGCCTGTGCGAGGACGCGCTGCGGCTCGCGCGCGTACTGGGCGGGCTGATGCCCAAGGAGCCCGAAGTGCACGCCCTGGGGGCCCTGTTGGAGCTTCAGGCGTCCCGTATCGCCACCCGTACCGGCCCCGACGGCGCGCCCGTCCTGCTCGCCGACCAGAACCGCGCCCGCTGGGACCGGCTGCTGATCCGCCGTGGCGTGGACGCCCTGACCCGGGCGAGCGCGCTGGACGGCGTCCCCGGCCCGTACGCACTCCAGGCGGCGATCGCCGCGTGTCACGCGGGGGCGGCGACGTACGAGTCCACCGACTGGGCCACGATCGCCGCGCTGTACGGGCGGCTCGCCGCGCTCACTCCCTCGCCCGTCGTGGAGCTGAACCGCGCGGTCGCCGTCTCGATGTCCGAAGGGCCGGAAGCGGGCCTGGCGCTGGTCGACGCGCTGGCGGCGGTGCCCGCGCTCAAGGGCTACCACCTGCTGCCGAGCGTGCGCGGGGATCTGCTGGCGAGGCTGGGGCGTACGGAGGAGGCGCGGGCCGAATTCGTACGGGCGGCGGGGCTGACCCGCAACGAACGGGAGCGCACGCTCCTGGAGGAGCGGGCAGCCGGGCTCTGAGCCCGCTCGCCCGCCGCGGACACGGCCTAGCCCTCGGGCAGCGTCTCGCCCGTCTCCAGCATCGTCTTGAGGCTCGACAGCAGCGCAGGCCAGCCCTCACTGACGCTCGACAGGATGGTGGACCCGGGCGCGAAGCCGTCGTGGATCACGGTCAGCTTGACCATGGCGCCCATCGGCTCGATCTCGAACGTCACCTTCGACCGCTCCTCGGCCGCCGCCCTGGCCCGGTACTCCTCGCCGAGGCCCGTCGCCTCCGCGAACTCCGGCGTCATGGTGTGCCAGGTGTAGGAGAGTCGGCGGTACGGCTCCGACTCCAGCACGACCTGCTCGGGGTCGGTGATCTTCACCCCGAACTGCTCCCAGGACATCTCCGACCCGGCCCGCCAGTCCGACTCGAACGTCACGCCCCAGTAGCGGGTGGTGAACGCCGGGTCGGTCAGGGCCCCCCAGAGCTTCTCGGGTGTGGTCCTGATGTAGGTGCGGTAGACGAACGCGGTGTCGCCGCTGTCGTTCGTGGTCATGGTGCTGCCCTCCAGTGCCGTTTTCAGGTCCGCGAGGGCGCTCGCCCGCCCGCGGTCGTACTTGTTCATCCAGCGGTCGGCGATGGCGTTGATCGGCACGGCGTTGAGGTAGTGGAGCTTCTCCCTGCCGCGCCGCACGGTGGTGACGAGATTCGCCGCTTCGAGCACCGCCAGGTGCTTGCTGACCGACTGCCTGGCCATGTCGAGCTCGGCGCACAGCTCCCGCAGGCTCTGCCCGTTGCGGGCGTCGAGACTGTCCAGCAGGCGTCGCCGGCCGGGGTCGGCCAGCGCTTTGAAGACTTCGTCCATCACGCGTCACCCTCGACCTCGATACGCAGCCATTCAGCTGCCTATAATTTAGGCAGCCTGGTGGCTGCATGTCAATCGGTACGGGCTTCTCTCGTGGACCGCTGGTGGTGATCCCCGGTCGGTCCTGTGATGATCACGGGCGATAACCTCCCCGGATGTTCCGTCGTGCGCCGTTACCGCCCCCGCCGCCGCCCGCGCACCTGCGTGACTGGCCCGACCGTGAGGCGCTGCTCGCGGAGCGTGCGGCCGCGATGACGGAGTTGCAGCGGCGCGGCCTCTCCGTCGTGCGGATGCTGCGGCTCTGGTCGCTGGGGCTCGGCGCGGGGATGGGGTGGGTCCTGTTCAGCCTCGGGCTCGGCCATTTCGAGGACCGGACCGCCGACTACATCACTGGGCTGGTCGAACTGGTCCTCGGCGTGATCGTCATGGTCCCCGCGGTGATCGGCGCCGGATTCGGCGTCGCCAGGGACCGCACCGCGCGCGAGAGGCTCGACGCCTGGGCCGGGCTGGCGCCGGATCCCCGGAACGACCACCGGCTGCGGGCGGGCGCCCGGAGCGGGGTGTGGCTGGGAATGTCCGTCGCGCTGTGTGTCGTAGGGCTGGGGCTGGCCCTGACCGGCGGGGGCCGGCCGGACTCCGCGGGCCTCGGAGAGGTGGCGTATCTCGTCGGGATCGGCGTGATAGCGCTGGTCATCGGCGTGCTCGGCGCGATCCGGGCCTTACTCCACCAGAGGTGGGCCGGGCACGTACTGAGCCCGGCGCCCGAGCGCGGACGCGGCGGCGCCCACCGCTGAAAATGTGATTTTCGGGACCTGAGTGACGCGTGATGCCCGGATGTGTCCCGAAGTCGCCCCCCGCTCTCTGAGGCCGTTCCTACGCCGTCCGTTCTATCCTGGGTGGAACGCATGCGCCAATTCATTGGGTGAAGGGGCGGCGGATGAACTGGCTCTGGTGGATTTTCGTCTTCTTCATGGTCGGTGGCTTCAGCTGGGTCGCCGATACGGGTCGGAGCGCGCTGCGCACCCGGCACGAGCGAAGAGTGGAGCGCATCAAGCTCGTCGAGGGCGGCCGGCTCGCCCTGGAGGAGTCACACAAGCCGCCGGAGCCCGTCTGCGGGTGTTCGCACCATCTCGCCAAGCACGACAAGCAGGGCAAGTGCCACGAGAACGTGGAAGTGGCGACGGCCTGGGACGAGAACAAGAAGCCGAAGCGGTACGAGCTGGCGCAGTGCAACTGCCAGCAGTACGTCGGACCGCAACCGCTGTCGCGGATATACGCGGACGAGATCACGGACCTGGACCAACTGCTTCTCGACGCCCAGATCAAGGACGCGGAGCTGAGGGCCGGTGGGCCGAGGGCGCCGAAGACATCGGAGACGTCCGAGACGGCTGAGATGCCTGAGATGTTGAAGAAGAAACCGGAGGAGTCCAAGGCGCCAGGGGACAAGGACCAGGACCAGGGCTGAAGGGCGCCACCGGGGGGTTCGGGTCGGCGCGCCCTCAGGTGCTCGGCGCGCCGTTGACCGCCGCGAACAGCACCAGAGGCTCCTCCGCGTCCATCTGCCCCACCCCGACGGAGACCCGGCGCCCGCCCACCTGCCACGTCTGAAGGTCGCCGAAATAGCCCAGGTCGAACAGGGCCGCGTAGAACGGCGGCACCGGCTCCCCGGCCAGGTGCTGGTCGCCGTACTCCTCCAGCCCGACGGTCAGGTGCGCGCCCCACCGGGCGTCGAGGGCGAGTACGACTCCCCAGAGCTCGGTCTCGTACTCGTCGGTGACGGCCGCGTGGAGTTCGCCGTCCTCGTCCTCGTAGAAGTCGGGGCTGACCCGTAGCGCGACGATCGCGAAGTCCGCCCCCGCGCCGGACCGGCCCGGGTCGACGCCGTCCGGCCAGGGCGGGGCGTACGGCGCGGTGGCGATCCGTACGACGGCGGCGGTCCGCGCGTCGACCGCCGCCTTGAATTCGAGCGGGTCGCGTCCCGGTTCCGGAGCCCCCGAGGTCACAGCTTCGGCCGGTCCGCCGGCGTGGGCAGCGGTGCCAGCGCCCCCGCGTCGGCGAGCGTCTTGTGCGCCGCGAGCACCGCGTCCGTGGTGGTACCGATATCCAGTACGACTCCGCCGGGCCCGGCTGCCAGGCGTGGCGCGGCCAGGTCCGCGGGCACCCGCGCGGCCCGGTTCGCCGACACGAAGACGGACCAGCCGCAGCGCGGATGCGAGGCCCGCAGGCCGTACGCGGACTTCAGCGCGTTGAACAGCTCGCGGTCGTGCGCGCTCCCGGTGTCCGCGTCCCAGACGTCGGCCACGGCGGCCAGAGCCTCGGGGAGCCGGTCCGCGAGCGGCGCGGCGGCGTCCGGGGAGCCGGGGAGGAGCAGCAGCGCCGCGCTGAACGGGGTGTATCCGTCCGTACCGCCCGCCCCCACCTTGAGCTGCGCGTATCCGCCGTCCTGGCGCCGGGCCACGACGACAGCCGTCCGGCCGATGATGTCCGCGTCGTCGTGCGGGTTGGCCGCCTCGATCGCCGCGGCGAAGGCGCCGAGGTCGTCCGGCACGGCGGCGCCGGGCGCGGCGCCGTCGGTGTCCCACCGCCACTCGGCCAGGTCACCCGCCGACAGGTCGGTCAGCCGCCCCAGCAGGTCCAGCCAGCGCCCGGCCAGTTCCTGGGAGGACTCGGGCCTGGGTCCCCAGGACGCCTTCACGATGGTTTCGCTCGCCATGCTCGACACTCCCGACACTCCGATCGTGCTCCTGCTTCCCGCTTCTCACTTCTCCCAGGGCGTGTGAACGACGTCCACGTCCACCCCAGCATCGTCGAACGCCTTCTGCGCGGCGTCGGCGGCCTGCTTGTTGGAGAAGTTCCATTCAACCGGCTTGCCGTTCGCCGCCCGCACCTGGCGCCGTGCCTGTTCGACCCACTTGGTGGCCTGTGCGGGTTCCAGAGTGCCATTCGGACGGACCTTGCCCCCATAGCCGAACTTCGCCTCCTTGTACTTCTGCCCGGCGGAGTCCCAGCCGTCGAAGTCGACGTCGCGGCCGGTGTCCGGGTCCTTCACCGCGTACTCCTTGCCGCGCTTGACCCCGGAGACCTGCTCCTGGAACCGCATCCAGCGTTCCATCGCGGGGTTGTACGCGACCGACTTCTTCGTTTTCCACTTGCCGTCGCCGAGGTCGGCGGAGCCCTTGCGGGGGTTCTTCAGGTCGCCGTACCAGGACGGCTTCTTCCACTTGGAGACCGCCTTGCGGCCGGCCTCCTTCTGCGCTTCCTTCGCCGCGTCTGCGTCCTTCTTGGCCTGCTCGGCGGCGTCGATCTCCTCCTGGCTCGCGCCGTCGCACTTCTTCTCGAACGGCAGGAGTACGGGGACGCCGTTCGCCCGGTAGACCGCCACGGTCCGCCCGGCGGCGTTGACACCGCCGCTGAGCGAGGGTGCTCCAGCGCCGGAGCCGCCGGGCCCGCCCGGGAGCCGGCCGCCGATCGGGCCGGAGCTGATCACACAGCCCTTCTCCGCCAGCTCCTTCCGGGCGTCGTCGGCGTGCTTCCGGGCCTCCGCCGCCGCCTCGTCGGCCGCCTTGACGTCGCCCTTCTCCGCGGCCTTCCGGGCCCGGTCGGCGGCCTCCCTCGCCTTGTCCGCCGCCTTGCCCAGTTTCCCGAGCTTGCCCAACTTGCCGATCTTGCCGAGTTTTCCGCCGACCTTCGCCGCGTTGTAGCCGGGGATGAAGATCGACCCGACGTTCCAGACGACGTCGGTGACCGCCCGCGTCTTCTCGCCGTTGTTCCACCGGTCGCGGACCTCGTCGCCGACGAACATGTCGTCGCCGACGCTGACGACCGTGTTCACGGACGCGCCGCCCCAGTCGGTCAGCGCGTCGAAGTAGTCGCCCTTCGCCCACTTGTCGCCCGCGTCCTTGGCGTCCTGCGACCACTCGTCGCCCAGGCCGCTGCCGTAGTCCTTCAGCCCGTCCCAGGTGCCGCCCGGGTCGGTGACCAGGTCCCAGACGCCGGTGACGTCGCCCCAGAAGCCGTCCACGGCAACGCCCTTGACGACCTGGGTGATCCGGTCGCCCGCGCACGAGAAGAAGCCCCAGCCTCCGCAGTCCTCCTTCTCCTCCCCGTCGTCTCCGTTGTCGGCGGCGGCCTGGTCCTCGTCCCATCCCGGTTCGTCGGCGGCGGCGTCGTTCCGGTCCTCGTCGGTCTCGACGCCCACGGGGACGGTGCCGCCGTTCTCGCCGTCCTGCGGATCGCCGGGGTCGCCGGGGTCGCCGGGGTCGCCAGGGTTCCCGGGGTCTGCCGGGTCACCCTGGTCGCCGCCGGGTTCGTCCTGGCCGTCGCCCGCCTCGACCGAGTCGCCGTCGGCGGCCGGGCACGCCGTGCCCGTGATCGAACAGACCGCGGACTGGAGGCCGCTGGATATCTGCCCGCCGACGCCGCTCACCGTGAGCCCGACGATGATCGCGGCGACGAGGACGAACAGCCCGAGGTATTCGAGCGCCGTCTGGCCCCCGTCACTCCGCCACCTGATGAACCGGGCGAACGAGAACCGCCGGCGCTCCGCCCGCCGTTCCACGGCGAGCCTTGTCCACTCCCGGCTCTCGGAACGGCTCAGGAAGATGAGGATCAGTACGGGCAGTAGCAGTTGAGTGAAGCCCTGGAAGGAGCCCTCGGTGATGTTGGAGATGCCTCCGGCGACCAGCCACGCCTGTACGGCGATCAGCGCTCGCCACTCCCACACCCCGCCGGTCCACAGCCGCCGGGACAGCAGCCAGCCGGCCGTACCGGGCGCCGCCGCCCACACGACGAGGCCGATCAGCTCCGCGTCGACCGCGTCGGCGTCGGCGGCGGAGAGAAGCAGGCCGACCCCGCCCAGTACGGTGAAGCCGAAGAGCGCGTGGATCAACCACCGGGCGACTTGCAGCAGTTGGGGCATGTCGCGCCGCCCGGACGGATCGGGCGGTGTCCACGCGCCGTCGTACGTCGATGCTCCCCCGTAACCAGCCATTCCGAGCTCCCAACCACCTTCACGAACCGCGGCGTTCAGGCGACACGTGTCAGGCCGCCCCTCGGCGGAGCCTATGACCTGAACACGTCAGCGCGCATGGGCCCAGAGACCCAAAACCCTCTCAAATGTGCTCTGCCACAAGGCGGTTCGGGGTGATTGGCGAGGAGCGGAGACGGTGGGAACAGGCCCTGAATGGCCGGGACTCACGCCCTCCCGGCGGGTCTGCCGAGCAGCATCGTCGGCGCGCCGGCGACCCGGGTGAGGAAGACCGTGGCCGAATTCCGGCCCTTGAGCTTCATCTTCCGCCGCAGCTCCTCCGGTTCGACCGGCGAGCCGCGCTTCTTGACCGTCAGGATGCCGACCCCGCGCTCGCGGAGCAGGGCCTTGAGCCGCTTGAGGCTGAAGGGCAGTTCGTCGGTGATCTCGTAGGCGGTCGCGTACGGCGTCGGGCGTGCCTCGTCCGCCGTGATGTACGCGATCGTCTCGTCGATCAGCCCGCCGTCCAGCTCGTCGGCGGCCTCGGCGACCAGATGGGCGCGGATGACGGCGCCGTCCGGCTCGTACAGATAGCGGCCGACCTTTCTGACCCGAGGGTCCGGCAGTCCGCGGCCGGTGAGAGTGACTCCCGCCGGGAGCAGGGTGGCGCGCCGGGCGCCGGGCGTGACCCGGCCGGGGCCGTCGGAGGCGGTCGCGTCGTGCCAGAGCACCGCCTCCTTGACGTCGCCGCCGTCGGAGATCCACTCGGCCTCGAAATCGTCGGGCACCAGCTCGTGCGGGATGCCCGGCGCGATCTTGATGCCACCCGCGCCGACCTCACGTACCGCCCCGATCGCCCAGGACAGCGGCGGCGAGTACGCCTCCGGGTCGAAGATCCGCCCCCGGCCGCCGCGCCTCGCCGGGTCGATGAACAGGGCGTCAGGGGTGGGCGCGGCCGTCAGGTCGTACGTCATGACGTCCGCGCACACGACGGTCGGCGGCGGGGCGTCGGGCGCGAGCGTACGGACGTTGTGCGCGGCGATCTCGCAGGCCGCCGGGGAACGGTCGACGGCGGTCACGGCGAACCCCGCGCGGGCCAGCTCGATCGCGTCGCCGCCGATGCCGCAGCACAGATCCGTGATCCGCGCCGGGCGCCCGCCCGCGCGACCCCCGGCCGTGGAGCCGATGTCCCGGAACCGGGCCGCCCGGTGGGCGGCGACCGAGGTGCGGGTGGCCTGCTCGACGCCGTCCGGCGTGAAGTACATGCGGTACGCGTCACGCTCGCCGAATTTCACGACCGCGCGCTGTCGCAGCCGGGCCTGCGCGAGGGCCGACGAGACCAGCTCGGCGGGGTGGTCGCGGCGCAGCCGGGTCGCCAGGGCCAGCTCCCGCGCGGGGTCGTAGTCGCGAAGGGCGGCGAGGAGGGCCTGGCCCTCCTCGGAGAGGAGCGGGGACAGGGGTGCGGGGGTGCGGTCGTTCACCGGGCCATTGTGGGCCGGCCGGGGGACCGCCATCGCTCCCACGGCGGTGTCGGCCGGGCACGTGGACCGGGCGCTGACAGGATGCGGCGCCATGCAACTAGTACGACAAAACGAAGATAAAGCCTCGGAGCTACTGAAAAGACACCCGGGCGGACGGGCGCGCACCGTGGCCGCCGTACTCCTGATCGCCGCGCTCGCCGCCGCCTGTGCGGGGGAGTCCGGCGACCGTAACGGCAATGGCGCCGGCGGGCGGAGCGGGGACGGGGGCGGCGGTGGCGGTGGACCCGTGGAGTCCGCCCCCGGGAAGCCCGGCCGGGCCGGGCCCGGCGCCGAGGCCGCCAAGAAGGCCGACGCCGCCGCTGTCGTCCATGCCCAGGCGCTGCGCGCGGTGGCCGCCAAGAAGTGGAAGCTCGCCAAGACCCCGCTCGCCGCGCCCCCGCCGCCCGCGGTGAAGCCGCGGATCACCACCCGCAAGGGCTTCGAGGTCACGGGCGGCGCGACGCTGCCGCCGGTCTTCACCGCCGTCCCGACGAAGGAGAAGATCGTCTTCCTGACGATCGACGACGGCGCCGAGAAGGACCCCGAACTGCTGCGGATGATGGGCGAGTTGAAGATCCCGTACAGCGCCTTCCTCAGCGACTACGTCATCAACGACAACTACGCCTACTTCAAGAAGATGCAGTCCCGCGGCGTCTCCCTGCACAACCACACCCTCACCCACCCCTACCTTCCCGGGCTCTCCTACAAGGAGCAGAAGCGGGAGATCTGCGGCCAGCAGGAGAAGATCAAGAAGCGGTACGGGAAGCGGCCCGAGCTCTTCCGGCCGCCGTACGGCAACTACGACGCCGACACCCTGCGCGCCGCCAAGTCCTGCGGCGTCAAGGCGGTCCCTCTGTGGTCGTCCGAGGCGTTCCCCGACCACATGGAGTGGCGCGAGTGGGACCGGAACCTGCATCCCGGTGACATCGTCCTCACGCACTTCCGCGGGAAGGAGGACTGGAAGGGCTCGATGCCCGACATGATCCGGCACGTCATGAAGACGATCACGGACAAGGGCTACGCGGTGGCGAAGCTGGAGGACTACGTCTAGTTCACCGGCCCGCGGCCCTCGCCGGAGGGGCCGGACGGGGGCGCCGCGCGGAGCCCGACTGGCACTCAGCTTGACCGAGTGCTAATCGCGGTCATAGTGTCATGTCTGGCACTCCCCACTGGAGAGTGCCAATGCGTGACAGGACAGGTCCGGCACCCGCGACGACGGATCGACCCCGGTCACGCCACCCAGACAGTTAACCCCGTGAGATCTCCGAAGGGGGAGGTCGGATCGTGACGACCGCCAGCACCAAGGTTGCCATCAAGCCGCTCGAGGACCGCATTGTGGTCCAGCCGCTCGACGCAGAGCAGACCACGGCCTCTGGCCTGGTTATTCCGGACACTGCCAAGGAGAAGCCCCAGGAGGGCGTCGTCCTGGCCGTCGGTCCGGGTCGCTTCGAGAACGGCGAGCGTCTTCCGCTCGACGTTTCCGTCGGCGACGTCGTTCTGTACAGCAAGTACGGCGGTACTGAGGTGAAGTACACGGGCGAGGAGTACCTCGTCCTCTCGGCTCGCGACGTGCTCGCGATCATCGAGAAGTAATTCCACAGTCCGCTGTGAACTACGCCCCTGGCCCCCGCATCGCCGGGTGGTCCGGGGCGTAGTTCGTTGTTCGTTCGAGAGGACAAGAGAAAGCTCCCATGGCGAAGATCCTGAAGTTCGACGAGGACGCCCGTCGCGCCCTTGAGCGCGGCGTCAACAAGCTTGCCGACACGGTGAAGGTGACGATCGGCCCCAAGGGCCGCAACGTCGTCATCGACAAGAAGTTCGGCGCGCCGACCATCACCAACGACGGTGTCACGATCGCCCGCGAGGTCGAGCTCGACGACCCGTACGAGAACCTCGGCGCCCAGCTCGTGAAGGAGGTGGCGACCAAGACCAACGACATCGCGGGTGACGGCACCACCACCGCCACCGTGCTGGCCCAGGCGCTGGTCCGCGAGGGCCTGCGCAACGTCGCCGCCGGCGCCTCCCCGGCCGCCCTGAAGAAGGGCATCGACGCCGCGGTCGCCGCCGTCTCCAAGCAGCTGCTGGACACGGCCCGCCCGATCGACGACAAGACCGACATCGCCGCCGTCGCCGGGCTCTCCGCCCAGGACTCGCAGGTCGGCGAGCTCATCGCCGAGGCGATGGACAAGGTCGGCAAGGACGGTGTCATCACCGTCGAGGAGTCCAACACCTTCGGCCTGGAGCTGGAGTTCACCGAGGGCATGGCCTTCGACAAGGGCTACCTCTCGCCGTACATGGTGACCGACCAGGAGCGTATGGAGGCCGTCCTCGACGACCCGTACATCCTGATCAACCAGGGCAAGATCGGCTCCATCCAGGACATGCTCCCGCTGCTGGAGAAGGTCATCCAGGCGGGCGGCTCCCGGCCGCTGCTGATCATCGCCGAGGACGTCGAGGGCGAGGCGCTCTCCACCCTCGTCGTCAACAAGATCCGTGGGACCTTCAACGCCGTCGCGGTGAAGGCCCCCGGCTTCGGTGACCGCCGCAAGGCCATGCTCGGCGACATCGCCACCCTCACGGGCGCGACCGTCATCGCCGAAGAGGTCGGCCTCAAGCTCGACCAGGCCGGTCTCGACGTGCTGGGCACCGCCCGCCGCGTCACGGTCTCCAAGGACGACACCACGATCGTCGACGGCGGTGGCGAGAGCACCGAGGTCGCCGGACGCGTCAACCAGATCAAGGCCGAGATCGAGTCCACGGACTCCGACTGGGACCGCGAGAAGCTCCAGGAGCGCCTCGCGAAGCTGGCCGGCGGCGTGTGCGTGATCAAGGTCGGCGCCGCCACCGAGGTGGAGCTCAAGGAGAAGAAGCACCGTCTGGAGGACGCCATCTCCGCGACCCGCGCCGCGGTCGAGGAGGGCATCGTCTCCGGTGGTGGCTCCGCCCTGGTGCACGCCGCCAAGGTGCTGGAGGACGGCCTGGGCAAGACGGGCGACGAGGCCACCGGTGTCGCGGTCGTCCGCCGCGCCGTGGTCGAGCCGCTGCGCTGGATCGCCGAGAACGCCGGTCTTGAGGGCTACGTCATCACCGCGAAGGTCGCCGAGCTCGACGCGGGTCACGGCTTCAACGCCTCGACCGGCGAGTACGTCGACCTGGTGAAGGCCGGCGTCATCGACCCGGTCAAGGTCACCCGCTCCGCGCTGGAGAACGCCGCTTCCATCGCGTCGCTGCTCCTCACGACCGAGACCCTGGTCGTCGAGAAGCCGGCCGAGGAAGAGGGCGACGCCGGTCACGGCGGTCACGGCCACAGCCACTGAGGCAAGCAGCTCCGTGGTACACGCGCCGAGGCCCGGCGCCCCTTCGGGGGTGCCGGGCCTCGGCGCGTCCGGCGCGCGTTCCGGTGTACGGCTCAGGCCGAGTGCGGCAGCGCCGAGGGGTGTACGGGATCCTCGAACGGCAGCCCCTTCGCGTACCGTTCCACCTCGTCCAGCGCCTGGTCGGCCATCCGGTGGACCTCGCCGCCCAGCGAGCCCGCGACATGCGGGGTCAGCAGCACGTTCGGCAGGTCGTACAACGGCGAGTCCGGCGACGGCGGTTCGGGATCCGTCACGTCGAGCACCGCGCTCAGCCGGCCGGAGACCAGTTGCGGGAGCAGCGCGGCCTCGTCGATCAGCGAGCCGCGCGCGGTGTTGATCAGAGTGGCCCCGTCCGGCATCGCGGCGAGCTGGGCGGCGCCGATCATCCGATGGGTGGCCGGGACCTGCGGTGCGTGGACGGACACCACCTGGCTTCGCGCGCACAGCTCGGTCAGCGCCACCGGTTCGACACCGAGAGCCTCGGCGGCGGCGGTGTTGATGTATGGGTCGTACAGCAGGACGTCGAGGTCGAACGGCCGCAGCAGTTCGATCACCCGGCGGCCGATCCGGGACGCGCCGACGATGCCGACCGTACGGCGGTAGTTGCCCGCCCCGCCCAGCTCCTGGTGCCAGTCGTGGGAGGCGCGCAGCTCCCGGTGGCGGTGGGCCGTGCCGAGGACCCTCTTGCCCGCGAAGAGGATCGCGGCCAGCGTGTACTCGGCGACGGGCTTGGCGTTGGCCGCCGCGGCCGACGTGACCGCGATGCCCCGGTCCCAACAGGCGTCCGTGATGTGGTGCTTGACGGTGCCCGCCGCGTGCACGACGGCGCGCAGCCGCGGTGCGGCCCCGAGCACCTCGGCGGTGAGCGGAGGCGCGCCCCAGCAGGTGATCAGCAGTTCGGCGTCCGCGAGCGCGACGGCGACGGCGGGGTCCAGACCGGGGCCGGTGAGGGTGTGGGCGACGAGCCGCGGATCGGTGCGTACGAGGCCCCTCAGCCGGGCGAGATGAGCAGGCGAGAACAGCCGCTCCGCGATACCGGGACTCATCGAGAGCAGTGCGGAAGGCCGATTGTCGGTGGCGTCGTGCATGGTGGAAGTCGGTCTCCTCGTGGGTCCGCGGGGGTCACTCCAGGCGTCGGACGACGCTACTTGACGCTGTCGGCGGTGAGTCCGGCCTTCCAGTGTCGCTGGCGGGTGACGAAGGCGATGATCAGCGGGGTGACGGTGATCGCGGTTCGACCGCCCCGACCGCCCCGACCGCACCGACCGCACCGACCGCACCCTCCGCTACTGCGGGCCGTACTTCCGCCCCGTCTTCGACGTGATCCCGCCGAGCAGCCCGCGCGGCACGAGCTTCACCGCGCTCATCAGCGCCTTGTACCGGGGATCGGGCACCGACACCACCTTGCCGCGCGCCAGGTCGGCCAGCGCGGCCGTCACCAGCTTGTCGGCGTCCAGCCACATCCAGTTGGGGATGTTGTCCGTCCCCATGCCCGCCCGGTCGTGGAACTCCGTCCGCGTGAAGCCGGGGCAGAGCGCCATCAGCCGCACCCCTGTCCCCTCCAGGTCCCGAGAAGCCCCCTGGGTGAACTGCACGACCCACGCCTTCGACGCGCCGTACGTCCCGCGAGGCACGAACGCGGCCACCGACGACACGTTCACCACCCCGCCGCGCCCGCGCTCCCTCATCCCGGGGACGGCCGCCGACGTCAGCCGCAGCACCGCCTCGCAGTGCACCTTCAGCATCACCAGCTCGTCGGCCATCGAGACGTCGAGGAACCGGCCCTTGTTCCCGAACCCCGCGTTGTTGACCAGCAGATCGATGGGGTGCTTACGGTCGCCGAGACGCTCCTCGACCGCCGCGATGCCCAGGTCCGTGGAGAGGTCGGCCGTCAGCACCTCCGCCTCGATGCCGTGCAGGTCGTGGAGTTCGGTCGCCTGTTGCTGAAGGCGCACGGTGTCCCGTGCGACCAGCACCAGGTTGTGGCCGCTTCCCACCCCGCCGGAGGTCGTCCCGCCCGCCGCCAGCCGCCGCGCGAACGCGGCGCCGATCCCCGCTGTCGCACCCGTAATCAAAGCAGTCGTCATAGGCGGCACGGTAGACGGTCGCGCGCCCGGCGCGAACGGCCGTCCGACGGGCGGAAGGCGCCCCCGCCCACCTCGGGGCGTCCCCGGCGCACCGCTTCCCGTCCCGCTGTCGTTTCCGGCGTCACACCGCCCCGGCGCTCTCGGCGCTCCCCACCGGACCGTCGGCACTTCCGTCCGCCGGGCCGGGCACCGTTCCGGCGCCGCCCGCCCCGCCGTAGTTCGCCACGTACTCCCGCGCGATCCTCAACTCCTCGGTGTGCAGGGCCTCTCCGGCCGCCAGCACGCGCGGCAGCAGTTCCCGCTCGGTCGTCACGGCCCGGAAGGCGAGAGCCACCGTCACCTCGTGGTCGGGCCGGTGCACGATCTCGACCGGGTCGCCCGCCCGGACCTCTCCGGGCACCAGGACCCGGAAGTACGCACCGGTGACGCCCTGCCGGGTGAACCGCCTGACCCACCCCTTCTCACCGAGCCAGCCGGCGAACGTACGGCACGGAATCCGGCCGCTCGTCGCCTCCAGCACCAGATCGGGGCCGACCCGCCAACGCTCCCCGATCTTGGTCCCGTTGAGATCGAGACCGGACGTCGTGAGATTCTCGCCGAAGCCGCCATTGGCCAGCGGACGCCCCAACTCCCGCTCCCAGAAGTCCAGATCCTCCCGCGCGTACACGTACACGGCCTGGTCGCTGCCGCCGTGATGGCGCAGATCGCACACCGTGTCCCCGACGAGACCGCTCGCGCCCGTGCCCTTCCGGCCGGGATCGCGCACCGCGACCGGGCCGTCCACCGGCTGCTTGTCGATACCGGTCGCGCCTCCCGGCGCGTCCGTGTAGGCGACGGTCCTGGGGCGTCCCACATTCACGGTCAGAACTCTCATGCCAGGCACGCTAACCCGCCGCCCCGGTCCGATGCCTCTCAAATGCTCCACCCCTCATTTCTTCATACCCCCAAGCATCCCTTATGTTTGCGGAGTGATCGAAGCCCGTCATCTCCGTGTCCTGCGTGCCGTCGCCGCCACCGGCTCGTTCTCCGCCGCGGCGCGGGAACTGGGGTGCACCCAGCCCGCCGTCAGCCAGCAGATGAAGGGCCTCGAAGCCTCGGTCGGTACGACCCTGCTGATCAGGACCAGCCGCGAGATGCGCCTCACCCAGGCCGGCGAAGTGCTCGTACGGCACGCGACGGGCATCCTGTCGGGACTCACCGCCGCCGAGGAGGAGGTCGCCGCCATCGCGGGCCTTCGGGCCGGCCGGGTCCGGCTGGTCTCGTTCCCGAGCGGCAGCTCCACGCTCGTCCCCGCAGCACTGGCCGCCCTGCGCGCCGCCCACCCCGGCACCCGTGTCTCGCTGGTCGACGCGGAACCGCCACGCTCCGTCGAGATGCTGCGCGACGGCGACTGCGACGTGGCGCTGGCGTTCCGTTACGGCTCCACCGGCGGCGCCGAGGAGTGGGACGACCTGGTCGTACGCCCCCTGCTCACCGACCGGCTGGTGGGGCTGCTCCCCGAGGGCCACCGGCTGGCCCGGGCCGCCGCCGTCTCCATCGCGGACCTCGCCGACGAGTCCTGGATCGCGGGGTGCCCGCGCTGCCGTCGCCAACTGGTGGAGGCCTGCGAGAACGCGGGCTTCACCCCCCGTATCGACTTCGCGACGGACGACTACCCCGCGGTGATCGGCCTGGTCGGGGCCGGGCTCGGGGTCGCTTTCCTGCCGGAGCTGGCCATGGAGTCGGTGCTGCCGAAGGCCGCCCGTACGGTCACTGTCGAGCCCGCGGTCCGGCGGGAGATCGTCGCGCTCACCCTGCCCGATCTGGCACGGGTCCCGGCGGTGGCGGCGACGCTGGATCAACTGGAACGGGCCGCTTCGCGCTGACGCCGTCCCCGTCGCGCCCCCTTCCCCACCCCTGTCCCGCTCCCGCCCGTGACGGGAGCGCGGTACTCGGAGCGTCTGTGGCGAGGTGCGCGGTCAGTGCGCGGTCAATGCAGAAACGTTTCTGCGCAATGTTTGTCGCAGGTCAGGTACGCCCCGACCCGTTCACCCCCGTGGTCGCGATCAACCGGGCGCGGGCGCGCCCCATCAGTTCTTCGCGTTCGTCCTCCGTCAGCCCGCCCCAGACTCCGTACGGCTCCCGCACCGCCAGCGCGTGCGCCGCGCACTGCGCGCGGACCGGACATCTCATGCACACCTCTTTCGCCGAGGTTTCGCGAGCGCTGCGTGCCGCACCTCTCTCTCCCTCCGGGTGAAAGAACAGCGAACTGTCGACGCCGCGACAGGCCGCGAGGAGCTGCCAGTCCCACAGATCTGCGTTCGGTCCGGGAAGACGGGAGAAATCTGCCATTGCTCATGTCCCCTTGCATCCGTGGAGGCGGATATGGGTCGCCAAGGCGTGAGACGCGCTCAGGGACGCCGGGTACGAGCCCGACGTGCCGACCACATCTGCTCACGACCGTACATCTCCTGTGTAAGTAGATGTAAATATGACTCATTGCGAATCTAGCCACAGACACCAGCAAAAGCGAAGAAATGGCGCTAAATGGGGCATGGCTCAGAGTGATCGAGCGATGACCTGCGAGGCTCTGCTCTGTGTGCGCTTCCTCACGTAGAGTGCCGAGGGCGATTCCGGACCCGTAACTCTTTCGAGTGACCGTCGTTGAGTGGTCGAGGCGGTTGAAGGAAGAAGCGATCGGGCACATGTCCGATGGCGTCAATCGCACAGGTGACCACATGTACTCAGCCTGGAGGCTCAAGGTGACGCGCATCAGCTGCGGAGGGCGGCCATGACATCCGTCCTCGTCTGCGACGACTCCCCGCTTGCCCGAGAGGCGCTGCGCCGCGCGGTTGCGACCGTGCCCGGCGTCGAGCGCGTGACGACCGCGGCCAACGGTGAGGAAGTCCTCCGCCGCTGGGGCGCCGACCGCTCGGACCTGATTCTGATGGACGTACGCATGCCTGGTCTGGGCGGTGTCGAGACCGTTCGCCGGCTGCTGTCCGCCGATCCGGGCGCCCGGATCATCATGCTCACGGTCGCCGAGGACCTGGACGGTGTCGCGCTCGCGGTCGCCGCCGGTGCCCGCGGTTATCTGCACAAGGACGCGTCCCGCGCGGAGCTGCGCGCGACCGTCACACAGGCGCTCGCCGACCCGACGTGGCGGCTCGCCCCGCGCCGGCTCAGGTCGGCCGAGATGGGCGCCGCGCCCACACTCACGGCGCGTGAGATCCAGGTGCTCGAAGGCATGAGCCACGGCCGGTCGAACGCGGAGATCGGGCGCGAGCTCTTCCTCTCGGAGGACACGGTCAAGACACACGCCCGGCGGCTTTTCAAGAAGCTCGGCGCATCCGACCGCGCACACGCCGTGGCCCTCGGATTCCGCTGGGGTCTGGTCCGTTAGGCACTGGTCGGAGGCGCCCGGGCAGCTCGTCCGGACAGTCGCGTAACCCCGTCTGCCGGTGCGGCGGACGGGGCGGCGGAGAGGGTCACCGGTGCCCGTACGCCACAGTTTCCCGCCCGATGCCGCATCCTTGAGATGTGGAGTTCCTCGGGGACGAGTCGGGCGAGCGGAAGAGGAGGGCGCAGGAGATGAGTTCCGGCGCACCTGCTCATAACGCTTCGGTGCACAACTATGAACGTGGCGCCACGGATCGGCAGCCTCCGAGGCACCATGGGCGGATGCGCGATGACGAGACCACGGTGATCGGTGCGCTCGTTCACCGTGCCGTCGAGGGGGACGGGCAGGCCACGCACGATCTTCTGGCCCACGTGCATCCTCTCGCGCTGCGCTACTGCCGCACCCGGCTCAACCGACTGCCGGGTGACGCGCGCCACTTCGTGGAGGACCTCGCGCAGGAGGTCTGCGTCGCGGTCCTGATGGCGCTCCCGCGCTACAGGGACACCGGCAGGCCCTTCGAAGCCTTCGTCTTCGCCATCGCCGCGCACAAGGTCGCCGATCTCCAGCGGGCCGCCATGCGGCACCCCGGCTCGACGGCGGTGCCCTCCGACGAGATGCCCGAGCGGCCCGACGATTCCCTCGGCCCGGAGGAGCGCGCGCTGCTCAGCAGCGACGCCGAGTGGGCGAAGAAGCTCCTCGCCAACCTCCCGGACAACCAGCGCGAACTGCTCGTCCTGCGGGTCGCCGTGGGGCTGACCGCCGAGGAGACCGGCCAGATGCTGGGGATGTCGCCCGGCGCCGTACGGGTCGCGCAGCACCGCGCGCTCAGCAGACTGCGCGCGCTCGCCGAGCAGTAGCCGCACCCGGCGGCGGGCCCCGAGCGGTGGGGTGCGCCGCGGGACCGTGGAATCAGACGCCCCCGCTTCCCGTTAGCATGGACATCCGCACCGATCAAGGCCATTTGGGGAAGGTGTCATGACTGCAAACGTCGACGGAGTGCCCGAGAAGTTCGCGACGCTCGGGCTGACATACGACGACGTGCTGCTGCTCCCGGGCGCGTCCGACATGACGCCGGACGAGATCGACACCTCCTCGTACATCTCGAAGAACGTCAAGGTGAACATCCCGCTGCTCTCCGCGGCGATGGACAAGGTCACCGAGGCGCGCATGGCCATCGCCATGGCGCGCCAGGGCGGCGCCGGCGTGCTGCACCGCAATCTGTCGATCGCCGACCAGGCGAACCAGGTCGACCTCGTGAAGCGCTCCGAGTCCGGCATGGTCACCGACCCGATCACGGTCAACCCCGACGCGACGCTCGGCGAGGCGGATCAGCTCTGCGCCAAGTTCCGGATCAGCGGCGTCCCGGTCATCGACCGCTCGGGCAAGCTGCTCGGCATCGTCACCAACCGTGACATGGCCTTCGAGTCGGACCGTACGCGCCAGGTGCGCGAGGTCATGACGCCGATGCCGCTGGTCACCGGCAAGGTCGGCATCTCCGGCGTGGACGCCATGGAGCTGCTGCGCCGCCACAAGATCGAGAAACTGCCGCTGGTCGACGACGCCGGTGTCCTCAAGGGCCTCATCACGGTCAAGGACTTCGTCAAGGCCGAGAAGTACCCCAACGCGGCCAAGGACGCGGACGGCCGGCTCCTCGTCGGCGCGGCCGTCGGTGTCGCCGGTGACGCGTACGAGCGCGCCCAGGCGCTCATCGAGGCGGGCGTCGACTTCATCGTCGTCGACACCGCCCACGGCCACTCCCGGCTCGTCGGTGACATGGTCGCCAAGATCAAGTCGAACAGCACCGTCGACGTCGTCGGCGGCAACATCGCCACGCGCGACGGCGCCCAGTCGCTGATCGACGCCGGTGTCGACGGCATCAAGGTGGGCGTCGGCCCCGGCTCCATCTGTACGACGCGCGTCGTCGCCGGTATCGGCGTCCCGCAGGTCACCGCCATCTACGAGGCGTCGGTGGCCGCGAAGGCCGCGGGCGTCCCGGTCATCGGCGACGGCGGCCTCCAGTACAGCGGCGACATCGCGAAGGCCCTGGTCGCCGGCGCCGACACGGTGATGCTCGGCTCGCTGCTCGCGGGCTGCGAGGAGTCGCCGGGCGAGCTGATGTTCATCAACGGCAAGCAGTTCAAGTCGTACCGCGGCATGGGCTCGCTGGGCGCGATGCAGACCCGTGGCGAGCAGCGGTCGTTCTCCAAGGACCGGTATTTCCAGGAGGGCGTGGCGTCCGACGAGAAGCTGGTGCCCGAGGGCATCGAGGGACAGGTGCCGTACCGCGGTCCGCTCTCCTCGGTCGTGCACCAACTGACCGGCGGACTGCGGCAGTCGATGTTCTACGTCGGTGGCCGCACCGTCCCGCAGCTCCAGGACAACGGCCGCTTCGTACGGATCACCTCCGCGGGTCTCAAGGAGAGCCACCCGCACGACATCCAGATGACGGTCGAGGCGCCGAACTACACCAGGCGCTGACGTCCGGCTCGTCGGTGAGGGGCGGCCCCGCTCGATTCGGGGCCGCCCCTCACCGGTGTGCCGGGGCGGGTCGGGGATACTGAAGCCGCAGACGCAGAGGAAAGGCCACACATCGTGACTGAGATCGAGATCGGCCGCGGCAAGCGCGGACGCCGGGCGTACGCCTTCGACGACATCGCCGTCGTCCCCAGCCGGCGCACCCGCGACCCGAAGGAGGTCTCGATCGCCTGGCAGATCGACGCCTACCGCTTCGAGCTGCCGTTCCTGGCCGCCCCCATGGACTCCATCGTCTCGCCGAGCACCGCGATCCGCATCGGTGAGCTGGGCGGTCTCGGCGTGCTCAACCTCGAAGGTCTGTGGACCCGTTACGAGGACCCGCAGCCGCTGCTGGACGAGATCGCGGAGCTGGACCGGGCGACCGCCAACCGCAGGCTCCAGGAGATCTACGCCGCGCCGATCCAGGAGGAGCTGATCGGCCGGCGCATCAAGGAGGTGCGCGACTCGGGCGTGGTCACGGCCGCCGCACTGTCGCCGCAGCGAACCGCCCAGTTCTCCAAGGCGGTTGTGGACGCCGGGGTCGACATCTTCGTCATCCGGGGGACGACGGTCTCCGCCGAGCATGTCTCGGGCGCGGCCGAGCCGCTGAACCTGAAGCAGTTCATCTACGAGCTGGACGTCCCGGTCATCGTCGGCGGCTGCGCCACGTACACCGCCTCGCTGCACCTGATGCGTACCGGCGCGGCCGGTGTGCTGGTGGGCTTCGGCGGCGGGGCCGCACACACCACCCGTAACGTGCTGGGCATCCAGGTGCCGATGGCGACCGCGGTCGCGGACGTGGCCGCCGCGCGGCGCGACTACATGGACGAGTCCGGCGGCCGGTACGTGCACGTGATCGCCGACGGCGGCGTGGGCTGGTCCGGCGACCTGCCCAAGGCCGTGGCGTGCGGGGCGGACGCGGTGATGATGGGCTCCCCGCTGGCGCGCGCGAGCGACGCGCCGGGCAAGGGGCGCCACTGGGGCATGGAGGCGGTCCACGAGGACGTGCCGCGCGGCAAGTTGGTGGATTTGGGCGTCGTCGGGACGACCGAGGAGGTCCTGACCGGTCCCTCGCACAGCCCGGACGGCTCGATGAACTTCTTCGGCGCGCTCAAGAGGGCGATGGCGACGACCGGTTACAGCGAACTCAAGGAGTTCCAGCGCGTCGAGGTGACGGTCGCGGACTCGCAGCACAGCCGCTGAACCCGCGGAGGGTGCCGGCGGTCCTGTAGACGAACCCGGCCCGCGCCCCTGGCGTGGAGCGGAGAACCGCGCCCGGTCCGTCAGCGCCGCTGTTGTCGGCGGACCTGACGGACCTGGCGCGGACCACTGTCGGCCTACGCTCAGGCCTTCTTGGCCGCCGAGACCGCGGCGAACGCGGCGAGGGCGAAGAAGAGGAACGTCATCGCTTCCTTGCCCTCGTTCCACACCTCGGTCAGCAGGTTGAAGTGGTCGAACAGCATCTCCGTCGTCGACAGGCCCAGCTCCTCGGCCCCGATGATCGCGATGCCGAAGATCTGGCCCAGGTAGACGGCGGCCAGCGCGAACACGGCGCTGACGACGGCGAGGATCGGGTTACGTCCGCCGACCTTGCCCGCGACCAGACCGATGACGAAGCCGACAGCGATGGCGGCGAAACCGATCTCGCTCTCGATCGCACCGGCGATGCCGCCGTAGATCGCGGCGGCGGCGATCGCGGTGACGGCCGCAGCCGCCAGCCCGAGGCCCACGTTGTCGCGGACCGGCGGGGCCGGCGCGAAGGGGTTGCCCGGTCCGGGCGGGACGGGACCGCCGGCGAACGGGTTTCCGGGCGGCTGGAACGACTGGCTCATTTGAAGAATCCCCCAAGGAAAGCTCGCACCGTTGTGCGAGCGCCCTGGACCATAGCAGTCCGCTACGACACCGCCCCAGGCAATTGTCCGGCGGTGGACGGCGGGTGGGCCCGCCGCCTCAGAGACGGTGCGCCGCGCCCGCCGGGCTCGCTCCCCGGGTGTCGAGCAGCAACTGCGCCTTCACGGCGAGGCCCTGGAGGTCGTACGTACGGTGGTGCTGGAGCAGCACCGTCAGATCCGCCTGCGCCGCGGCCTCGTAAAGAGAGTCGGCGCGCGGCACGGGCAGATCGCGTACGCGCCAGTCGGGGACGTACGGGTCCTGGTAGCTGACGGTCGCGCCCAGGTCCATCAGCCGGCAGGCGATCTCGGTGGCCGGTGAGCTCTCCTGGTCGGCGTGGTCCTGCTTGTAGGTGACGCCGAGCAGCAGGACGCGGGCGCCGCGCGCGGACTTGCCGTGCTCGTTGAGGAGCGTGGCGCAGCGCTGGATCACGTACTGCGGCATGCGTGTGTTGATCTCCTGCGCGAGCCCGACCATGCGCAGCGGGTGGCCGGGGGTGCGGCCCGCGTGCGGGAGGTAGCTGGGGTCCATGGGGACGCCGTGGCCGCCCACGCCGGGGCCGGGGCGGAAGGCCTGGAAGCCGAACGGCTTGGTCTCGGCGCACCGGATGACGTCCCAGAGGTCGACGCCGAGGTCGTGGCAGAGCACCGCCATCTCGTTGACCAGGGCGATGTTGACGTGCCTGAAGTTGGTTTCGAGCAGCTTGACGGTCTCCGCCTCGCGCGGGCCGCGCGCGCGGACCACCTTGTCGGTGAGGCGTCCGTAGAAGGCGGCGGCGGATTCGGTGCAGGCCGGGGTGAGTCCGCCGATCACCTTGGGGGTGTTGGTGTGGCCGTGGGTGCGGCGGCCGGGGTCGAGACGGCCGGGGGAGTACGCGAGGTGGAAGTCGCGTCCGGCGCGCAGGCCCGAGCCCTCTTCCAGGATCGTGCGCAGGAACCCCTCCGTGGTGCCGGGGCCCGCCGGTGATTCGAGGAGCACGGTGGTGTGCGGGCGCAGCCGGGCGGCGAGGGCGCGCGCGGCCTCGCCGACGGCGGTGAGATCCAGCGTGCGGTCGGGGCCCAGCGGGGTGGGCGCGCAGATGACGGCGGTACGGACCCGGCCCAGCTCGGTCGGGTTGGTGGTGGGCCGGAAGCCGCCGGAGAGCATACGGCGCACGTCGGAGGCGGTGAGCGAGCCGTCGACCGGGGTGCGGCCCGCCGCCAGTTCGGCGACGGGCCGTGGATCGGAGTCGTAGCCGATGGTCTCGATGCCGGCGGCCACGGCGGCCTGGGCGAGGGGGAGGCCGAGATGGCCGAGTCCGATGACGGCGAGGTCTGCGGGCATGTGGGCCGTCCTTTCCCATAACCGGAGGGGACAGAGGGCGCAACCCCTGTGGACAGAACGAGCGAGCGCAATGTCAGACTAGGCGTAAATATGACCGATATGCGTCATTACATGGCCGGACATTGGTGGACATGTCTGCCGATTTAACGGGTCCGGTCCGATCTTCAGCCGGTGTTGTCCACAGCCGGTGGCTGAAGTCGGTGAGTGCGGACAGAATCGAAGAGCCCGAACAACACGGGGGCGACGGGAGGCAGCGGTGAGGACAGCGACACTGGGACCGGAGGAGCGTGCCACGGCTCTGGCGGAGATGGCCGAGCGGGAACTGGACGTGTTGGTCGTGGGCGCGGGCGTGGTCGGTGCCGGGACCGCGCTCGACGCCGTGACCCGCGGACTTTCGACCGGGCTCGTCGAGGCGCGGGACTGGGCCTCGGGCACGTCGAGCCGGTCGAGCAAGCTGATCCACGGCGGTCTGCGCTATCTGGAGATGCTCGACTTCGGCCTCGTCAGGGAGGCGCTCAAGGAGCGCGGCCTGCTGCTGGAGCGGCTGGCCCCGCATCTGGTGAAGCCGGTGCCGTTCCTCTACCCGTTGCGGCACAAGGGGTGGGAGCGGTTCTACGCGGGATCGGGCGTCGCGCTGTACGACGCGATGTCGTTCTCCTCGGGCCACGGCCGGGGCCTGCCGACGCACCGCCATCTCTCCCGCCGCCACGCGCTCCGCGTGGCTCCCGCGTTGAAGAAGGACGCGCTGGTGGGGGCGTTGCAGTACTACGACGCGCAGATGGACGACGCGCGTTATGTGGCCACCCTGGTGCGTACGGCCGCGAGCTACGGCGCGCATGTCGCCAGCAGGGCCCGCGTGGTCGGCTTCCTGCGCGAGGGCGAGCGGGTCGTGGGGGCGCGCGTGCGGGACGTGGACGGGGCCGGTGAGTACGAGGTCCGGGCGAAGCAGATCGTCAACGCGACCGGGGTGTGGACGGACGACACCCAGGCGCTGATCGGCGAGCGCGGACAGTTCCATGTCCGGGCGTCCAAGGGCATCCACCTCGTCGTGCCCAAGGACCGCATCCACTCCTCGACCGGGCTGATCCTGCGGACCGAGAAGTCGGTGCTGTTCGTCATCCCGTGGGGCAGGCACTGGATCGTGGGCACCACCGACACCGACTGGGACCTCGACAAGGCGCACCCGGCGGCCTCCAGCGCGGACATCGACTATCTCCTCGAACACGTCAACTCGGTCCTCGCCGTACCGCTGACGCGTGACGACGTGGAGGGGGTGTACGCGGGGCTGCGCCCGCTGCTGGCCGGCGAGTCCGACGCGACGAGCAAGCTGTCGCGCGAGCACACGGTGGCGCACCCGGTGCCGGGCATGGTCGTCGTCGCGGGCGGCAAGTACACGACGTACCGGGTCATGGCCAAGGACGCGGTGGACGAGGCGGTGCACGGCCTCGACCAGCGGGTGGCGGACTGCGTCACGGAGGACACCCCGCTGCTCGGCGCCGAGGGCTACCGCGCCCTGTGGAACGCGCGGGCGGGTATCGCCGCGCGGACCGGACTCCATGTGGTGCGCGTGGAGCATCTGCTCAACCGGTACGGGGCGATGGTCGAGGAGCTGCTGGAGCTGATCGCGGCCGACCCCGGGCTCGGCGAGCCGCTGGGCGCCGCCGAGGATTATCTGCGGGCCGAGATCGTGTACGCGGCGTCGCACGAGGGGGCGCGCCACCTGGACGACGTCCTGACGAGGCGGACGCGTATCTCGATCGAGACGTTCGACCGGGGGACGCGCTCCGCGCGTGAGTGCGCGGAGCTGATGGCGCCGGTGCTCGGCTGGGACAAGGACCAGATCGAGAAGGAGGTCGAGCACTACCGCAAGCGGGTGGAGGCGGAGCGCGAGTCGCAGCGGCAGCCGGACGACCTGACGGCGGACGCGGCGAGGCTCGGGGCGCCGGACATCGTGCCGCTGTGAGATGTCGGGGTGTCCGGGGTGTTCGGGTCTTCGGGCTGCTGTCCGAGATGAGTCGTCCGAGGTGGCCGAGGCGCCTGGGGTGAGTTGAGGCTGGTGGGGCGCCTGCGGCAGTCCTGTGACGAACGGCTCCGGGCACCCCTGTTCGACCCTCGAACAGGGGCATGACCAGCGACGCGATCCGCCGCGCCCCGCCCAACCGCCCCGCGCCGGACTCCGCTTGGGACCTCGTCCCGGCGGACGGCGGACCCGGGAGCATCGCATGCGCCGGAGTGAGGGACAATGAGGGCTCTGTCAGGGCGCGTTACCGCGCCGCGCGCGGGCAGATGCCAGGGGCCTGTCTTCGAACTGGCCCCGCCCGCCCGCAGGGCCGACGGACGACAGTGACGTCAGGCCCAGGCGCGGGCGGACACCAGGGAACGCAGAGGGGACGCATGGCGGAGGCGGAGCAGTCGCGGGATACGGCGCGGGACCCCGGGAACGACACGGACGACACGGAGCGAGAGGCCAGAGCGACCTCCGAAACCCCATCGACCCCCGAGGCCGGATCGCCCTCCGAGGGGCGCCTCCTCGCCGGACGGTACCGACTCGGTGAGGTGCTCGGCCGCGGTGGAATGGGCACGGTCTGGCGGGCTGTCGACGAGACGCTGGGCCGCACGGTCGCCGTCAAGGAGCTGCGCTTCCCCAGCAGCATCGACGAGGACGAGAAGCGCCGCCTCATCACGCGCACACTGCGCGAGGCCAAGGCGATCGCCCGTATCCGCAGCAACGGGGCGGTCACGGTCTACGACGTCGTGGACGAGGACGACCGGCCGTGGATCGTCATGGAACTGATCGAGGGCAAGTCCCTCGCCGATGTCGTCCGCGAGGACGGGATCCTCACCCCGAGGCGCGCCGCCGAGGTCGGGCTCGCGATTCTCGACGTGCTGCGCTCGGCCCACCGGCAGGGCATCCTGCACCGGGACGTGAAGCCGTCCAACGTGCTGATCGCCGATGACGGACGCGTCGTCCTCACCGACTTCGGCATCGCACAGGTGGAGGGCGACCCGTCGGTCACCTCGACCGGCATGCTCGTCGGCGCCCCCTCGTACATCTCGCCGGAGCGCGCCCGCGGCAAGAAGCCCGGTCCCGCCGCCGACCTGTGGTCGCTGGGCGGACTCCTCTACGCGTCGGTCGAGGGCTGCCCGCCGTACGACAAGGGGTCGGCCATCGCGACCCTCACCGCCGTCATGACCGAGCCGCTCGACCCGCCGAAGAACGCGGGCGCGCTGGAAGAGGTCATCTACGGTCTGCTGGCCAAGGACCCGGCGCTACGGCTCGACGAGCCGGGCGCGCGGGCCCTGCTCCAGGACGTCATCGACGCCCCCGACCCCTCGGTGCTGCCCGAACCGGCCGCCGACGCCACCCGGGTCGTGCCGCTCCCGCCGGTGCCCGCGCCCCGGTCCAAGAGCAGGACCAAGGAACCGGTCGGCAGCGGAAGCGTCGCCGGCGGCGGACAGCGGCCGGGCCGGACGACGGGCGCCGGTGCGGGTGCCGCCGGTACGGGCGCCGCGGCCGCGTCGCCGTCCGCACCCGCGCCCACACCGGGCGGCGGCACCGCGCGGACCACGGCCACGCGGGCGTCGCTCACCGATGTCGTCCCGCGCCGCACGTTGATGATCATCGCGGGCGTCGTCGTGCTGGCGATCCTCGCCGTCGTCCTGGCCGTCGCCCTGAGCGACGACTCGGACAAGACGGCCGGGGGCGACACGGGCAAGGACGACACCGCCACGTCGGCGGGGGCCTCCGCGGGTGACGACGCCAAGAGCGGCGCCGAGGACACGGCGGGCCAGGACAAGCAGCAGGATTCGGCCAAGGACAGCGGTGACGGCAACGCGTCGGACGGCCGGCCTTCGGACGACCCCGGTACGGACAACTCGGGTCCGGGTTCCGGCGATTCCGACTCGGACTCCGGTTCGGGCGGCAAGGGGCTTCCGGACGACTTCAAGGTGATCACTGACCAGCAGTTCCGCTTCTCCATGGCGATGCCCGACGATTTCCGGCGTACCGGTACGGCGGGCCAGAGTTCGGGCGGGATCTACAGCGAGAACGGCGAATTCCCCCGTATCCAGGTCGACTTCAACGCGAAGCCGACCGACGACGCGAAGCTCGCCTGGGAGCAGCTCGAAGCCCAGATAAAAGGCACCCTCGGCAACTACAAGCGCCTGAAGCTCGCGTCGGTGGATTTCAACGGCTATCCGACCACCGCCGACTGGGAGTTCGAGCGCGACCAGAACGGCGAACGGGTGCGTGTGCTGAATCGTGGCTTCAAGGTCGACGCCACCCACGGCTACGCGATCATGATCACCTGTGAGGCGAGCGAGTGGAACGACGACGAGTGCCGGACGCTCCGTGAGACGGCGTACAGCACTTTCAAGCCGTCGAACTGACAGCGAGGCGCGGCGTGAACACGTCGCGATGGCGTGAACTGACGGGCGATACCACTCGTTCCGGTGATTGATGCGACTGTCTGTGGAGCGGCGCGCAAGATGACCGGAACGGGCCACGGCGGGTAGCGGCCCGGTGCGCCGGGGCGTACGGGCGCAGGTTGCCGGGAAGGTTAAGACCTGTGTTGCGGCGACCCGGCGGCATATTTGTGTGCGGCCACGTATCGTGAGAGCTCGCGGACCGTACGCAGTCACAATGGGCCGGTAAACGACCGGAATTGGCGGTTTCGCGAGGTCTCCGACGATCCGGAGACCCGGGGACAGCGCGCGTGTGGGAGGCGTCGTGGACGACTACGCGGGACGGGTGCTTGCCGACCGCTACCGCCTGCCCCTGCCTCCGTCCGACGAGTTCGATCTCGTCGAGACGCGTGCGTTCGACACCTACAGCGGGCAGGAAGTCCTTGTCAGGCAAGTGCCGTTGCCGGAGGTCGTGGACGCCGAGATGGTCGACCCGGACGGCGCCGCGGCCACGCGGCGGGTCTCGGGCCGCACGACACGCAGGCCCACGGACCCGGCGGTGCGCCGTGCCATCGATGCCGCGCAGAGCGCCGCGCAGATCCCCGACCACCCCCGGCTCGACCAGGTCTTCGACGTCTTCGCCGAGGGCGGCTCGCTGTGGATAGTGAGTGAACTGGTCGCGGCCAGGCCGCTGGCCGCCCTGCTCGCCGAGAAGCCGCTCAACCCCTACCGCGCGGCCGAGATCGCCTCGGACGTGCTCACCGCCGTGCGGGTGCTGCACGCCCACGGCTGGACCCACCGGAACATCACCATCCGCACGGTGCTCGTCTGCGACGACGGGCGCGTGGTGCTCACCGGCCTCGCGGCCGGCGCGGCCGAGGAGGCGCTCTGCGGCTACATGCCGGTGCCGCCATCGCCCGAAGAGGGCGGTTTCGACGCCGGTTACCGGCCTGTCGGCGAGATTCCCGGGCCCGTTCCCGGCACCGAACAGGCACCGGGTCCGCAGACGGGCCTCGGCCTCGGCGGCGGTACGGACATGGCGGGCCTGCCGGATGGCGGCCCGGGTGTCGCGGGAATCCCCCCGGGCCGGACCGGCACCTCCGAGGCACTGCCGCCCGGGACCGCGCTGGGCGTACCGGTGGGGCCCGCCTCGCCGGGGCGCGCCGCGCTGGAGACGGCCCGCTCGGCCGACGGTCCGTACGGCGAAGCGACCTACGGGGACGGCACGTACGGCGGCCGGTCCTACGGCGAAGTCCCTTACGCCCAGGGCCCGTACGGGACCGACGCGTCGGGCCGGCCCGTCGTGGGCCGCGGCCCGGACACCGGTGACACCGGAACCCGCCCCGACGGCGGCCGGGGAGGCGCGGACGACGCCGACGGCCCGGACGCCGACGGCCGGGACGCCGACGGCCGGGACGCACATGGCGGTACGGGCACGGGCGCCGACAGCGGTACGGGAGCGGCCCCCGTCCTCCCGTACACCGGCCCGCCCGCCCTGCCCGCCAACCCCTCCCGCGGCGGTCCGGCGGACACCCGCGCCGCGCGCGCCGGAGCCATCGCGGCCTACCGCGCCGGAGCGCGCGCCGCCGCCCGTGTCACCGAGGACCAGCAGCGCGACAGCGGCACCGCCCCCGCACAGCGCCCCGTGCGTCTGTCGGACCCCTCGGCCCCCGCGGGCCGCGGCGGCGCCCCGGAGGGCCCCCCGGGCGGGGCCGGAGCGGCCGGACCCTCGCAGAGCGACAACCGCGACCCCGACTGGTGGGCGATGCCGCCCCGCGAGATCGACGCCGGGCGCGGAAGGTACGACGACGACGCCGGCGACCCCGACGACCCCGACACGGACGACGACGACCCGGGCCCGCCCCGCCGCGTCCAGCTGGCAGGCACCTGGCACGACGGTCCGTCCGCCCCCGGCGACGGCTCCGCCCCGCTGTCCGCGGGCGGCGGCGACCCGTATCACCAGGCGTCGGGCGGCCGTGGCGTACCGGCGCTGCCCCCGGCCGGCGGCTCCTCCCCCTACCTCCCGCGGCAGAGCGCGGGCGGCTCGGGCACCACCGGCAGCGGCGGCAGTTGGCACGGCTCGGGCACCAGCGACGCCATGCGCGCCGACGCCCAGCGCCAGTCGTCGAACCTGCCCGCCGTCCCCGGCTCCGCCGCACCGGCGGGCCGCTGGGACGATGTCGTCGCGAGCGGCGCGACCCCCGCCTACCGGGGCCCCGCCACCCCGCTCGCCGCCGAACGCGCGCGCCAGGCACGGATAGCCGTCGTCGGCGCCGTCACCGAGCGATGGGCACCCGAGCAGGCCGGCCCGGTGCACGAGAACTGGCAGCTCGCCCCGCCCATCGGCCCGTCCACCGACCTGTGGGCGCTGGGCGCGCTGCTCTACCGCGCGGTCCAGGGCCACGCACCGTATCCGGAGGAGAGCGCGGCCGAGCTGGTCCAGCTCGTCTGCGCCGAACCGCCCGCGTTCGCCGAGGAGTGCGGCCCGCTGCGTCCCGTCGTCGAGTCGCTGCTCCGGCAGGACCCCACGGAGCGGCCCGACTTCGAGGAGCTGCGCGGCTGGCTGCGTTCGCTGGTGCGCTCGGCGCCCGAGCCCGACGCGGGGCTCGACGTCGTGGCCGTGCCCTCCGTCGACGAGCGGCTGCCCATCGTGCGCCGCAGGGGCGAGCTGGTCCGCAAGCGCCGAGGCCGCGGCCGGGGCGGCGACGCCGGCCGGCACCGCCACAAGAAGGTCAAGGAGCGCAAGGAGAAGGGCGGCAGGGCCTCCGAGCGGCGCGGCGTGGCGCACGCGTCGCACGGTGAGACATATGTGGAGCCGCGCCGCGAGCGGCCGGACCGCTCGTACGCCGAACGGGACCACCGGGACGACGACTTCGGCGACAGGGAGTACCGCGAGCCCAGGCAGCGGCCGAAGGGCGGCAGCGGGTCGCCGCGCTCGCTCGGGCGCACCCTGCTCGTCGTGATCCTCGTGCTGATGGTCGCGGCCATCGCCTTCGCCGTGATGTTCCTGCCGAAGGCCGACGAGAAGCAGTCGCCGACCGGGGCGGGTTCGAATCCGAGCGCGCCGGCGTCGCCGCAGCCGCAGAACCCGGACACGACCCCGGACAACGGCGCCGACGAGCCCGCGGACCCCAACTCCTCGACACCGCAGACCTCCGGGTCCCCGGCCGACCTCGCGGCCGGCTATGTCCTGCGCAAGGACACCGAGGGCTTCGAGATCGGCGTGGACAAGAGCTGGGAGCGCCGGCCGATCAACGACAGTGGCCAAGTCCGCTACGTACGAGGTGACTACACGCTCATCGTCGTGCCGGGACGCGACACCGTGGCCGACAACGGCGGCGACCCGATGGCCTACCAGGCCGACAAGGAAAGGGAGTTGCAGCCCTTCCGGGATTCGTCCTGGGCCACCTCATCGGGTCTGCGCCGGATCGACGTCGGACAACAGCCCATGGCCGAGGGTCAGTTCACCTGGCAGAACAGCAGCGGGCAGGAGGTCTACGTCCGGAATCTCGTCATGATCGTCAAGGACAGCTACCACGTCATCCAGGTCATCGGCCCGGAGAACGAGCGGGACAAGGTCTCCGAGATCTACCAACAGGCCACCGGCTCCTACCGGATCACCCGTTGACGGGCCGTCGGCCGACCGTCGGCCGACCGCCGGCCGACCGAGCACCTACCAACCACCGACCGACGGCCGAATCCTCACCGGCCCTTCGCTGAAGGCTCTCTGACGGGCCGTCCGGTCGCGTCGTTCGTGTCACGGTGCGGTTTCATGCGCGGGCCCAGGTTCCGTGTCCGCGCGTCCGCTCCGTAATCTGTCATTCCGAGGAGCAGTCGGGGGCACCAGGCGGGGGCACGTGGAACATTCTGAGGAAACGCGCGAGGGCCAGATGCTCGCCGGGCGCTACAAGCTCGGCGAGGCCATCGGCAGAGGCGGCATGGGCCAGGTCTGGCGGGCCTACGACGAACTCCTCAACAGGACAGTCGCGATCAAGGAGTTGACGGCCGCGCTGTACGTCTCTGCGGCCGACCGCGGGGTGCTGCACGCCCGCACCCAGAAAGAGGCCAGAGCCGCGGCCCGGATCAGCCATCCCGCCGTGGTGACGGTCCATGACGTGCTCGACCACGGCGGCCGGCCGTGGATCGTCATGCAGTACGTGGACGGCCCCTCGCTCGCGGACGCGCTCAAGTCCGACCCCATCGTGATACGGGAGGCGGCCCGGATCGGCCTCCAGGTGCTCGGCGCGCTGCGCGCCGCGCACGCGGCCGGGGTGCTGCACCGCGACGTCAAGCCCGGCAATGTCCTCCTCGCTCGGGACGGCCGCGTGCTGCTGACGGACTTCGGGATCGCCGCCATCGAGGGCGACTCGGCCATCACCCGGACCGGTGAACTCGTCGGCTCCATCGACTACTTGGCACCCGAGCGGGTGCGCGGCAGCGATCCGGGGCCGGCCTCCGACCTGTGGTCGCTCGGTGCGACGCTGCACACGGCGGTCGAAGGGACGTCACCGTTCCGCCGTACGTCGGCGGTGGCCACCATGCAGGCGGTGATCACCGACGAACCGCCGGCTCCCGTACGTGCCGGGCCGCTCGCGCCCGTGATCACCGCGCTGCTGCACAAGGACCCGGAGGCCCGCCCGGACTCCGCCGAGGCCGAGCGGATGCTGCGGGAGGTGCTGGAGGGGCGGGAGCCCGAGGCGGCGCGGCGGGAGGCCGCGACGGCCCCGGTGCCGCCCTACACACCGCACCAGCGGGACCAGCAGCCGGGAACCCCGGGGCCCCAGGCCCAGCACCCGCAGGCCCCACAGCCCCAGCACCTCCACACCCCGCCGCCGCACACCGCGACGCCGTACCCCTCCCCGTACGGGCACACACCGCTGCACGCGTACCCGCAGTCGACCGGTCCACAGACCGCCACCACGCCCGCCGGGAAGCGCCGTTGGCCGGTCGTGGTCGTCGCGGTCGTCGCCGCCGCACTGGTCGGCGGCGTGGCGGGCTACTTCGCGATCGAGGCCGGGAACAGGGACGACCCGGGCACGAGCGCCGGCGCGAACCCGGAGCCGAGCGGCGACTCCTCCGACGACGGCAAGGAGCCGAGCGCGAACGCCGGCACGGGCGGCAGTGGCAGTGGCAGCGGCGGCGAGGACAGCACCGGCGGCGAGAGCACCGACGGCGAGGACAGCACCGACGGCGAGAGCACCGACGCCGGCGCCGTCCCCGACGGCTGGGTGCGGGTGGACGATCCGGCGGGCTTCAGCCTCATCGTCCCCGAGGGCTGGCAGCGCCAGATGGACGGCGACCAGATCGACTACACCCCCGACAACGGCCTTCACCTCCTGCGTATCGCCGTCGACACCACACCGGACTTCGAGAATCCCCTCCAGCACATGAAGAACATGGAGCTGGACGTCGGCAAACTGCCCCAGTACGACCGGGTCGAGATGCGTCCCAACAATTTCCGCGGCCAGACGAAGGCCGCGCTCTGGGAGTTCACCTGGACCGAGGAACAGGGACACAAGGGGGAGCGCCGCGCGATCGACCAGATGTACTACTCGGCCGACGGCTCGACCGAGTACGCGCTCTACATGTCCGGTCCGGTCGGCGACTGGTCCACCACTTGGTCCCAGTTCAACATCATGCTCGGCGGCTGGCAGCCGGACGGCGAGGGCGGCTCGGACAGCGCGAGCGAGTGAGGGCAAGGCCGCACGAGCGCAAGAGCCCGTGTGGCGCACGAGTGGGACCGTGATGTCACGGCTCTGCACCCGCTGCCACCCCGTGGTGGCCATCGAGATGTGCTTTCCGTAAGGATGTGGTCATGACGAACGACGGGGGACGGGCGAACGAGCCCACGAGCTACGGACTTCGACCGCCGCAGCCGCAGCCGTATCCGCCGCACCAGGGGCAGCCGCCGCAGGTGCCGACCCAGGCCGCTCCCCAGAGCCCTCAGGGTTCCCCGTACCAGCCGACGCAGCAGACCCCGCAGGGCCCCGCCGCGCCCGACCCGTCGGCCGGACGCCTGCTGGGCGGCCGCTACCGGCTCGTCTCGCGGCTCGGGCACGGCGGTATGGGCACCGTCTGGCTGGCGCACGACGAGGTCGTGGACCGCGACGTCGCGGTCAAGGAGCCCCGGGTGCCCGAGCATCTCAGCGCCCAGGAACGCGACACCGTCCACCGGCGGATGCAGCGCGAGGCGACCTCCGCCGCGCGGATCGACCATCCCTCGGTCGTCACGATGCACGATGTGGTCGTCGAGGACGCCAAGCCGTGGATCGTCATGGAGCTGGTACGCGGCCAGTCGCTCGCCGACCGTCTTCAGGAGGGCACCCTCGACCCGCGCGAGGCCGCCAGGATCGGGCTCGACGTACTGAACGCGCTCAACGCCGCCCACGAGGCAGGTGTGCTGCACCGCGACGTGAAGCCGGACAACGTCCTGCTCGGGCGCGGCGACCGCGTCGTGCTCAGCGACTTCGGCATCGCCCAGGTCGAGGGCCAGCAGGGGCTCACCGAGACGGGCGCCTTCGTCGGCTCACCGGAGTTCATCGCGCCGGAGCGGGTGCTCGGCCAGCGCCCCGGCCCCGAGTCGGACCTCTGGTCGCTGGGCGTCGTGCTGTACGCGGCGGTCGAGGGGATGTCCCCGTACCGCCGCTCGAACATCCCCGCGACGCTCCAGGCCGTACTCTCCGCCGAGCCGCAGATACCGGCCCGCGGATCGGGCGCCTTCGGCACGGTCGTGATGCAGCTCCTGCGCAAGGACCCGGCGGCACGTCCCACCGCCGCCGAGGTGCGCGCGGTACTGGAGTCCGTGGCGCGTCCGCCGCAGCTCTCCGCGGAGGCGGCGAGGCTCTACCAGGGCGCGGGCAACAGCGGGTCGGGCGGCGGCAACAAGTGGGTCCCGCCGGTCCTCCACCGCAACCGCCCGGCGCAGTACGGCCTCGGTGGCGGGCTGCTCGCGGTGGCTCTCGCGCTGGTGCTGATCTTCTTCAACCCGTTCGTGTCCGAGGGGCTGCCGGAGGGCTGGGGTGTCCGCCCGGAGGCGGAGATCCTGGAGGCCGAGATAGCCGTCCCGAAGGATTACCGGCGCTCCCAGGAGAGCGGGACCGAGGAGACCCGAGTCAGCTTCAAGGATCCGAGCGGCGTCTTCGGTATCTCCATGGACCAGGTCCAGAAGCAGCCGGACTTCGAGATGGTGGAGCCCGATTCGGACGCCTGGAAGGCCCACTACGAGGGCGGCGGCGTGAGCGGTACGGAGATGAAGGAAGCGGCGTACTCGACGAAGGACTCGTCCTTCGAGGGCTCGGACAAGGCGTTTGAGAACATCGTCGACTTCACGTCGTACAGCGATTCGTCCGAGGAACCCGTCCGCTACCGCTACCACGAGCTGGTCGTCCCCGGCGAGGACGATGTGCACTGGCGGCTGCGCGTGACCATGCCCGCCCGGGGCGACGCCGTGAAGGACGGCGAGGAACTCTTCTCGAACGTCGTCAAGAACCTCGTGATCGACAGTAGCTTCCTGCCCTGAGCGCCTGATCAGGGCTTTTCCGCCAGCGATCACTGGCGCGTTCGTGGCGGGTCGGCCGGTGGTCGTCCGCCGGTCGGCGTACTCCCGGTCGGCGACCGGTGAAAAGGTGTTACCGGCGGGTACCCAAAGTTCCGGATGCGGCATACCCTCGCCCTCATGACGGACTCACAGGCCCCCACGACCAATCCCGTGGCTCCGGTGCCCGCCGGCGTGCGCACCGCCGCCGACGTGGTCACTCCCGAAGTGCTCGCCCAGCTCATCAGGGGCGTCGTGGGTTCCGGGCACACCGCGAACCACACCCCGGCCACCGGCGAGAAACTCGCCGACCTGCCCGAGTCCACGCCCGAGGACGTCGCCGAGGCCTTCGCGCGCGCCCGCGTCGCGCAGCCCGTCTGGGCGGCCACCTCCGTACGGAAGCGCGCCGCCGTCCTCCTCCGCTTCCACGACCTGCTGCTGGAGCGCCAGGCCGAGGTGCTCGACCTCATCCAGCTGGAGACCGGCAAGGCGAGGCTGCACGCGCACGAAGAGGTCCAGTCCGTGGCCGTCGCCGCCCGCCACTACGGGCGCAAGGCCCCGGCGTATCTGCGGCCGAGACGGCACACCGGCGCCGTACCCCTGCTGACCAAGGTCACCGAGCAGCGCCACCCGCGCGGTGTCGTCGGCCAGATCGTGCCCTGGAACTACCCGCTGGAGCTCTCCGTCGGCGACGCCCTGCCCGCCTTCGTCGCGGGCAACGCCGTGGTGATGAAGCCCGACACCGAGACAGCGCTCACCGCGCTGTGGGCACGTGACCTGCTGGTCGAGGCCGGGCTGCCGGCCGGGGTGTTCCAGGTGGTGATCGGCGAGGGCGCGGTCGTGGGACCGGAGGTCGTCGAGCACGGCGACTACATCTCGTTCACCGGTTCCACCCGCACCGGCCGTGAGGTCGCGAAGCGCGCGGCGGGCCGGCTCGTCGGCGCCTCCCTCGAACTCGGCGGCAAGAACGCCATGCTCGTCCTGCACGACGCCGACATCGACAAGGCGGCGGCCGGCGCGGTGCGCGCCTGCTTCTCCACCGCCGGCCAACTCTGCATCTCCATCGAGCGGTTGTACGTCCACGAGTCCGTGGCCGACGCGTTCGTCGAGCGGTTCGTCGCCCGTACGAAGGCGATGCGGCTGGGCAGCGCGCTCGCGTACGGCGCGGACATGGGCTCGCTCGTCGGCGAACGCCAGCTCAAGACCGTGAGCAGCCATGTCGAGGAAGCCGTCGCCAAGGGAGCCACGGTCCTCGCGGGCGGCGTCGCGCGCCCCGACATCGGGCCGTACTTCTACGAGCCCACCATTCTTCAGGGCGTCGAGGCGCCGATGTCGGTCTGCACCGAGGAGACCTTCGGGCCGGTCGTCTCCCTCTACCGGTTCAGCGACGAGGACGAGGCCGTCGAGCTGGCCAACTCCACGCCGTACGGGCTCAATTCGAGCGTCTGGACGCGTGACGGCAGGCGGGGGCACGCGATCGCCACCCGGCTTCGCACCGGCACCGTCAACATCAACGAGGGTTACGCCTCGGCGTACGGCAGCGTCCAGGCGCCGATGGGCGGCATGAAGGAGTCCGGCCTCGGCCACAGGCACGGCTCCGAGGGCATTCTCAAATTCACCGAGGTACAGACCGTCGCGCAGCAGCGCGTGCTGCCGGTGGCTCCGTCGATGGGCATGGACGACGAGAAATACGCGGCGTTCATGACCAGGAGCCTGCGCGTGCTCAAGGCATTCCGGCTGCGCTGATTCGAAGAAGGAGAGCCGATGTCAGGGGAGATCCATGCCCGGGGCCCGGAGGACGAGGTCGCGGCGGAGGCGGAGGCCGTCGCTGTCGCTGTCTCCGACGCCGACGAAACCGGTGACGGTGACGGTGACGACTACGACGTCATCGTCGTCGGGTCGGGCTTCGGCGGTGCGGTCTCAGCGCTGCGGCTGACCGAGAAGGGTTACCGCGTCGGGGTCCTCGAAGCCGGCCGTCGCTTCACGCCCGGCACCCTCCCCAAGAACTCCTGGGACATCAAGAACTATCTGTGGGCCCCGGCCCTCGGCCTCTTCGGTATCCAGCGGGTCCATCTGCTCGGCAATGTGATGGTCCTGGCGGGCGCCGGTGTCGGCGGCGGCTCGCTCAACTACGCGAACACGCTGTACGTGCCGCCGAAGGCGTTCTTCGAGGACAAGCAGTGGGCCGGCATCACCGACTGGCAGACCGAACTCGCCCCGTACTACGACCAGGCCCGGCGCATGCTGGGCGTCAGGCTCAACCCGACCATGACCCCCTCGGACGTCCATCTCAAGGCGACCGCACAGGCGATGGGCGTGGGCGACACCTTCCACCTCGCGCCGGTCGGGGTCTTCTTCGGCGACGGCAAGGACGCCGACGGTACGGAGCGGGCGGAGCCGGGCGCGTCCGTCGGCGACCCGTACTTCGGCGGCGCCGGTCCCTCCCGCAAGGCGTGCGCCCAGTGCGGTGAGTGCATGACCGGCTGCCGGCACGGCGCCAAGAACACGCTCAACGAGAACTATCTCCACCTCGCCGAACAGGCCGGGGCGGTCATCCGCCCCATGACGACCGTCGTCGACATCACCGAGGACCCGGCCGGCGGCCATCGTGTCGCGACCGTCCCCACCCACCGGCGGAAGTCGGCGCCACGGGTGCTGCGCGCCCGCCATGTCGTGATCGCAGCGGGGACGTACGGGACGCAGACCCTGCTGCACACGATGAAGGACCGGGGTCGGCTGCCCCGGCTGTCCGACCGGCTCGGTGAGCTGACCCGTACCAACTCCGAGGCCCTGGTGGGCGCCCAGACCACCGACCGGCGCTACCGGAAGAAGCACGGCGCCGCCGGTGGCCGGGGAGGGGCCGACTTCACCCGTGGTGTCGCCATCACCTCCTCCTTCCATCCCGACGCCGACACCCATGTGGAGCCCGTCCGTTACGGCAAGGGGTCCAACGCGATGGGCTCGCTCTCGATCCTCCAGGTCCCGTACAGCGAGAACGGACGCCGGATAGCGGGCTGGCTCGGCAACATGGCCAAACACCCTGTCCGCGCGGCCCGTTCGCTCTCCAACCGGCACTGGTCGGAGCGGACCATCATCGGTCTGGTCATGCAGTCCGTCGACAACTCGCTGACGACGTACCGCAAACAAGGCGGCCTCGGGAAAGGTCTGCTGACGGCCCGTCAGGGTCATGGCGCCCCCAACCCCAAGCAGATCGCGGAGGGCACGCGCACGGCGACGCTGCTGGCCGAGGAGATCAACGGCTTCGCCGGCTCGAACGTCGGTGAGCTGATGGGCACTCCGCTCACCGCGCACTTCCTCGGCGGCTGCCCGATCGGGGCGGACGCGGAGCACGGTGTCATCGACCCGTACCACCGGCTGTACGGCCACCCGGGTATCTCGGTCGTCGACGGCTCGGCGGTCTCGGCGAACCTCGGCGTCAATCCGTCGCTCACCATCACCGCGCAGGCCGAGCGCGCGATGTCCTTCTGGCCCAACAAGGGGGAGAGGGACCCGCGTCCGGAGCAGTCGGCGGGGGCGGCGTACGTACGGCGGGAGGCGGTCGCGCCGAAGTCGCCGGCGGTCCCGGCGTCGGCCTTCGGGGCGCTGAAGCTGCCGTTCCTCGGGCTGCCGGCGGTCCCGCCGAAGAGAGCGGTGTAGCGCCAACGGTCGTCCGGGCGGCAAGGAGGCGCTGCACCCCCCTCCGAGTGCAGCGCCTCCGGTCTCGTGGCCCGCGCCCGCGGGCTCTGCCGGCGCGTGTTACGCGGCGGCGTCACCGCTCCGGCGACGGAGCGCGAACACCAGGCCGCCGCCCGCGACGACCGCGAGCCCGGCCGCCGTGCCGAGGGCCGGCAGCATGGAGTGGGAGCCGGTCTCGGCGAGGGTGCCGGTCGCGGCGGCGGGCAGTGGCTCCGAACCGCCCTGCGGCTTGACGTCCGCGGGGCTCTCGCCCTTCTCGGGCTGGGCCGGCGGGAGGTCGCCCGGCTCCGTGTCGGCGGCCAGGACCCGGAAGCTGTACCACTTCTCGTCGAGCGAGCACTTCTCCTCGTCGACGGAGACCGCGAAGGCGATCGCGACGGCCGAACCGGCCAGGGCCTTCGCGGCGATCTTGAGACGGAGCTGGAGCGAGTACGTCTCGCCCGCCTCGATGTCGAGGACCTTCCCCGCGATCGAGCCGCCGTCGGAGAGCTCGTTGACCCACTTCCTGCCGTCGTAGTACTCGAACCGCGCGTACGTGGAGGTCAGGCTGGACTCGAAGGAGCCGTGGGCGTCCTTCTTGTAGAGCACGACGGCGCCGAGGTCGACCGACACGGCCTCCTCGCCGTTGGTGTTGTCGAGGTTCAGATGGAACGCCTTCCAGCCCGAACCGGCGACGATCTTGCTGGGGAGGCCGGAGAGCGTGGTCCTGAAGTCGGCGTCGGCGCACTCCTCGTCGGGAGGCGTGGGCTGTTCCTCTTCGCCGTCGTCATCCTCGTCGTCGTTCTCGCCGCCCGGGTTCTCCGGCTCGTCGTCCTGCGCCGGGGGTTCGGCCTCGCCGGGCGCCGTGACGACCTCGTCGTCGCCGGGCGGCGGATCCTGGCCGTCCGTGGGCGGGGCTTCGAGCTCGTCGTCCGCGGGCGGAGTCTCGGCCTCGTCGTCGCCGGGAGGCGGCGGGTTCTCGTCGGCGGGCGTGGTCTGGGTGGTGCCGGTGGTGTCGGGGTCACCATCGGCCGCGTACGCGGCCGGCGCCGCCAGGAAGGCGGCAGGGGCCATGACAGCGGTCGCTGCTGCGACGGCCATGGCGCGGCGGAGCTTCATGAAGACCTCGGCGAAGTCCGGGCACCGCGGACAGGCGGTGCGGAGTCTATGGGTGCTCCGACATGGGGCAGGAGAGACCTTTGTGTCGCATGATGGACCTGTGACCTGGGCAGATGGTTGCCCACTTCCTCACAGAATCCTTATGTGACGGCCGTCACACTCCGAGCGGCGACGAGCGGCCACACGCGGCCACACGCGGCCACACGCGACAAGGGCCCCGCGGGCCCGGTCCGAAGTGAATCGGACGGGCGCCTGCGGGGCCCTTGTCGTCGGCACCGTGGCGTCAGGGCGGCGCGCGGTGCCGGATCGCGGCGCTGGGGGGGTGAGCGCCGCGAGTTCGGGACGGTGGACTGGTGAGCGGTGAAGAGCGGGAAGAGCCGAAGGTGCGGTCGGACTGTCGGCCGGACACGGGGGGATCCGTATCCGTATGCGGTCGGCCCCGGGCGTCCCCGGTGCCGACCGCTCTTGGGGTGACCGGGCATGCTGTCCCCTGCCGACCGGTCACTCGCGCTGAGACGAGGTCCCACGACGCACCAGCGGTACGTCACACGCCCCAGCGAAGCCACGCGTGGTTTGTTCGGGCCCGCCCCTGGCTGGCACGGACATCGGGACCAACGAAGGCCCGGCGGGTCCGGTCACGCGCCGTACGGGTGAGGATGCGCCCGAACCCATGTCCGTACAGTCCGGGCGACTCCGGGCCGCACCGCCCCCGTACCCGCTCAGATCCGGCCGCGTGAGAGCTCCAGCAGCGTCATCGCGAGCGCGGTGCCCGGCGTGCCGAGCGCGTCGCTGAAGCGGCCCAGGATCTCGTTCTCGCGGGAGAGGTTGACCCGGCGTCCGCCGGAGGCGATACGGGCGTTCTGGATGACGGACGAGACGGCCATCCGTTCCTGTACGAGACCGATGATCCGGTCGTCCAGCGCGTCGATGCGCTCACGGGCGCCGTCGATCACCTCTGCGGCCTCGTCGGTACGGGCGCCGGTGCGGTCGGTGACAGTCATGAAGGGCTCCTCTGTACGAAGGGGGAGACCCCGAGCGGCGAACATCCGGCCCGGACAACGCGGAACGCCCCGGGCCTTGTCGGCCCGGGGCGCCTGGGAAGTCGCTTGTCAGCTCAAGCGGCACGACCATGGCAGCCGGACGGGCCGGTGCCATAGATAAAGACGAAGGTCGAGTGCTCGCGCATGGCGGTCAGTATGCCCGAGGGCCGCCGGGAGCCCCGCGCGGGGTTCGGATGCTGAGACGAAAAGCTGTGTTCGGCCCCCGTTAGAATCGGAGTACCGAACCCCTTCACCGCCGGAAGGCCGCGCCCGTGCCAGCAGTACCCCCCGCCGCCCCCGACGCCGTACTCGTCGTCGACTTCGGCGCGCAGTACGCCCAGCTCATCGCCCGCCGCGTCCGCGAGGCCCGGGTCTACAGCGAGATCGTCCCCTCGACGATGCCGGTGGCCGAGATGCTGGCCAAGAACCCCAAGGCGATCATCCTCTCCGGCGGCCCGTCCTCCGTGTACGCGGAGGGCGCCCCGACCGTCGACCGCGCGCTCTTCGAGGCCGGGGTCCCGGTCTTCGGCATGTGCTACGGCTTCCAGCTGATGGCGACGGCACTCGGCGGGACGGTCGACAACACCGGCTCGCGTGAGTACGGCCGGACGGGACTCCACGTCTCCCTGGCCGGCTCCACCCTCTTCGAGGGCACCCCGGCCGAGCAGCAGGTCTGGATGTCGCACGGCGACGCCTGTTCCGCCGCCCCCGAGGGCTTCACCGTCACCGCCTCCACCGATGTGGTGCCGGTCGCCGCCTTCGAGAACGACGAGAAGAAGCTGTACGGGGTCCAGCACCACCCCGAGGTGATGCACTCCACGCACGGCCAGCAGGTCCTTGAGCACTTCCTCTACCGGGGCGCCGGCATCGAGCCGACCTGGACCACCGGCAACGTCATCGAGGAGCAGGTCGCCGCGATCCGTGAGCGGGTCGGCTCCAGCCGCGCGATCTGCGGTCTCTCCGGCGGCGTGGACTCGGCCGTCGCCGCCGCCCTCGTACAGAAGGCCATCGGCTCCCAGCTGACCTGCGTGTACGTCGACCACGGACTGATGCGCAAGGGCGAGACCGAGCAGGTCGAGAAGGACTTCGTCGCCGCGACCGGTGTGCAGCTGAAGGTCGTCGACGCACAGGAGCGGTTCCTGGCCGCGCTGGCCGGAGTCTCCGACCCCGAGCAGAAGCGGAAGATCATCGGCCGCGAGTTCATCCGGGTCTTCGAGCAGGCCCAGGCGGAGATCATCGCCGAGGCCGAGCCCGGCGAGCCGGTCGAATTCCTGGTCCAGGGCACCCTCTACCCGGACGTGGTCGAGTCCGGCGGCGGCAGCGGCACGGCCAACATCAAGTCGCACCACAACGTCGGCGGACTCCCCGAGGACCTGGAGTTCTCCCTCATCGAGCCGCTGCGCCAGCTCTTCAAGGACGAGGTCCGGATGGTCGGCCAGGAGCTGGGCCTGCCGGACGAGATCGTCCACCGCCAGCCCTTCCCGGGACCGGGCCTCGGCATCCGTATCGTCGGCGACATCACGCGCGAGCGCCTGGACCTGCTGCGCGAGGCGGACGCCATCGCCCGCGAGGAGCTGACGGCGGCCGGTCTCGACCGCGACATCTGGCAGTGCCCGGTGGTGCTGCTCGCGGACGTCCGGTCCGTGGGCGTCCAGGGCGACGGCCGCACCTACGGCCACCCGATCGTGCTGCGCCCCGTCTCCTCGGAGGACGCCATGACGGCGGACTGGACGCGGATGCCGTACGACGTACTGGCGAAGATCTCCACCCGCATCACCAACGAGGTGGCGGACGTGAACCGCGTGGTCCTGGACGTGACGAGCAAGCCGCCGGGCACGATCGAGTGGGAGTGACCGTCCTCCCGGGTCAACGCCGATGCCGTCGCTCATTCGTCCGGGTGGCGGCATCGGCATGTGCGGAAGAATTCGCTCGCACCCGGCCGATCGCCTGTGCGAGCGTCTCCCACCATGTCCGACGACGAACTGAACGCCATCCTCGCCGCCCCCAACAACCCCCTCCTGACCTGGAACGCTCCCCTCTCCGAAGAGCACGCCCGTTCACTGGTCGACGCCTGTCCCGTGCCCGAGGGCGGGAAGGTGCTCGATCTCGGCTGTGGCTGGGGCGAGTTGCTGCTGCGGATGGTCGAAGGCGCCCCCGGCAGCTCCGGTGACGGTGTGGAGAAGGATCCCGTCGCGGTCGAGCGCGGGCGACGGCTCGCCCGGGAGCGGGGGCTCGGCAGCCGGGTCACCTTCCACGAGAGCTCCGCCGACGCGTGGACGCGGACCGGATACGACCTCGCCGTCTGTATCGGCGCCGTGCACGCCTGGCCCGGCTCGACCCGCGAGGCGCTGCGCGCCCTGCGCGCGGCCGTGAAGCCCGGCGGGCATGTGCTTCTCGCGGACGGATTCTGGGCGGTTCCACCGACCGACGCCGCGCTGACGGGACTCGGCGCCGTCGAGGACGAATTGGTCGGCTCGCTCGACGACTTGGTCCGGGCCGCCGCCGACGCCGGCTTCGCACCGCTCCGTACCACCGTCGCCGACCAGCGCGAATGGGATGTCTTCGAGTCCAACGGCCGGGCCGGCTGGGGCGAGCGCTGGGCCCTCGACCACCCCGATCACCCCCTGCACGACGCCGCCCGGGTCACTGCCGCCAGGCACCGCGCGGGCTATCTCGGCGGCTACCGGGGGTACTTGGGTTTCGCGTATCTGGTCCTCGGCGTCTGACCCCCTCTTGGATACGGCACAATTCCCAGTCACAGCAAGGAAGTTCACCCGGAGAGACAGCGACGGGTGCGGGGCGGGGAAGGCGGCATTCGGCGTGGCGGTGCAAGTGGCGGGGCAAGGCACGCACGGCGGGGGCTGTACCTGCGGGAACTGCCCGAGCGGGGCTCCTGAGGGGCACCGCCGGGCGGTCGCGGCGTTCCTCGCGAAACGTGAGGAGTTCGCGGCGGGCCAGGGCCTGCCCGCCGCGCTCGCGCACTCACCCGGCGCGTCCAGGCAGTGGGTGTCCGACGAACTCACCCAGTCCGCGCGCGCCGTCGCCGACCGCAGCCGCGAGGCGGGCGACGCCTGGCTGCTCGCCGTCTGGCGGCACACGCTGCTCCTGGTGTGGGGAGCCGTCGTGGTCTTCGTGCTGGGGCTGGCCGTCACCGCGATCGGCGCGGGCTGGACCGGCGCCCGTACGGCGGGGCTGATCGCCTCCCTCGTCGTGGCCGGACTGCTCACCGGCGCCGCCAGGCTGCACCGTACGCGCGGCGGCCTCCTCGCCCCGCTCATCGGCGAGGACAACCGGCTGTCGACCTCCCGCACCATCGCCTCCGCGTGGGTGCTGCTCGTCGTCTTCGCCGTGCTGGTGCTCGCGCTCCAGCTCGCCGGGGCGTCCGACAACGACGCGCGCGACGCGCTCATCGCGGGGCTCGAACTCGCCCGTGGCGTCGGCATGCTGACCGTGGTGACCGTGGTGTGCGCGACCGCCGTCGTCGTACGCCGGGTGGTGGGCGTACGCGTCGGGGACCGGCGCCTTCAGAAGGTACGGGCCGAGCGTCCGCGCCTCGCCGACCTGCTCTGCGACGACGGCGGGCGCGGCAGCTTCGCCGACGTCCAGTACACGCTGGTCACGGCCGTCGCCGTGCTCTTCTCGGCGGTACGGCTGGCCCGCCGCCCCGAGCAGTTGCCCGACCTGCCGTGGGCGCTCGCCCTGCTGGTGATCGTCTCCGCCGCGACGTACTTCGCCGGGAAGTGGGCCGAGGGCGGTCGTCCGGTGGTGCTCTCGGTCGTCCGGGCCAGGGAGGCCGGGGATCTGGACGCGCCGATCCGCACCGGTGACGACATCGAGATCCGGGGGACCGGTTTCGTGCCGCCGGGCGCGGGCACGCCGGACCGGCTGGCCAGGATGGTCGTACGGATCGGACCGGTCCATATCCACGTACCGCTGGTCCCGGTCCCCGGCGGCTTCCAGAACCCGTCGGACACCGTGCTCACCGTGCCCGTCCCGGTCGACGTGGAGCCGGGGCGCCTCGACGTACAGGTGGTGACGGCGGCCGGAGTCGAGACGAACCGCGTGGCGATCGACGTCGTGGACTGAGTCCGGACCGGCACAGTGCGGACGGACGGCGACATAGCGGGCGGACCGCTGAGCGCGGGGTCCGTCCCATCCGTATGCATGCACGAGGCACGCGGGGACAATCGAGCCCTGCGAGCGACGTGGGCAGCGGAAAGGCAGGACGCGCTATGGCGCACGGATACCGGACAGACACCTTCGGAACGGTCGGCGGTGAGCAGCGGGGCTGGAAGGACTCGGCGACGAAGTACGCCCTGCTGCCGCTGAGGATCTTCCTCGGAGTGACCTTCATCTACGCCGGACTCGACAAACTCACCGACAGCGCCTTCATGTCGGCCGACGGGCCCGGTTCCGTCGGTGACCTGATGCGGAGCGTGCGGGACAGCTCGGCCATCCCCGCGCTCGTCGACCTCTCCCTCAAGAACCCCGAGGGCTTCGGCTACGCGATAGCCATCGGCGAACTCGCCGTCGGCCTCGGCACGCTCGTCGGGCTGCTGGCCCGGCTCGCCGCGTTCGGCGGCGCGCTGATCTCCCTGAGCCTGTGGCTGACGGTGAGCTGGCAGTCGGACCCGTACTACTACGGCAACGACCTCGCCTACCTCATGGCCTGGCTGCCGCTCGTGCTCGCCGGCGCCTCGGTGTTCTCCCTGGACGCGGCCCTGGCCGACAGGCGGCGGCGAATGCTGTAGTCGGCCATCGACACGGCGGAGGCCAGGAAGAGGCCGCCGCAGATGAACGGGACCATCACATACCAGGGGGCGTCCCACCAGCCCCCCGCGTCTCCGGCGAACACGGTGGCCGCGCCCGTCACGGCGAGCCCGGCCACCAGCTTGCCCGGCTTGAACTCATGCCGCAGCACGGGTCACCTCCACCTGTCCGACACCGGCTTCGAGCCGAAGGTCCAGTGTGCCCGCCGGTTTCACGCCCTTGGGCGGGGCCACGGTACGCGTCCGTTCCTGGGCCGGTGAGAGGTCGATGTCGTTCGGCCGCTCGCCGGGGAGCTGGAGGTCGCCGAGCCCCACCTCCGCGTGCACCTTCAGCGTCACGTCGTGCGGCACGACGACCTTCAGCTTCCCCGCGCCGACCTCCGCCTCCGTACGGAGGGTCTTGCCCGCGGCGATGCCGACCCGGGAAAGATCGAGCGTCCCGACACCGGTGCCGAGTTCGTACGCCGGCGCCACCGAGGCGACCGTCGCCGGGCGCCATGTCGTACGGACCCAGTCCGTGCCGATGTCCTTCGGGATGGCCGCCGAGCCCGCGAGCAGCCCGGCGGTGAGGATCGTGAGGAAGATCGTGCCGAAGCCCGTACGTCCCAGGAAAGCGCTCCCGAGGAGGCCGAGACCGAACACCCCGAGCGTGGCGGCGAAGGCGATCTGCAGGCTCGTACCGAGCGGCTGCTCCTCCCACGACAGTCCGAGGCCGAGACCGCCCGCGGCCATCGCCAGCAGGAAGACGAGGCCGCCGATGCCGCGCGGGCGGCCCTTGCGCCCGCACGGGGACCCGGACTCCTTCCGCTTCCCCTTTCCCCCGCCCGACGGATCCGCGTCCGCCTCGTCGTCCGGGCCCCACAGATAGTCGGGCGGCGACGCCGGCCCCGTCGTGCCGTCCTTGACGATCGGGTCGCGCCACCACGACGGACCGCCGGGGGTCGGCGGCGCCTTCGTCTCCGGGGGAGCCTCGGCCACGGCCGCCGCCGTACCCGGGTCGAGCGGGCCGCCCTCCTGCGTGGTGGCGCTGCGCCGCTGCGACCAGACCGCCGCGCCGATCGTGGCGATCGACAGCATCGTGGCGAAGCCGAGGGTGCCGCTGTTGTTGAGCATCGACAGGAACAGGCCGCAGCCCACGAGCGCGAGGAGCACGGCGATCAGGGACGCGCCGTCCACGCGGCCCGACAGCAGACGGCGCAGCTCGTTCTCGTCCTCGCCGTCGACCGGCACCAGCAGCCAGGCGAAGCCGTAGAAGATGAGGCCGATGCCACCGGTCAGCGTGAGCACGACGACGACGATCCGGAAGATGACCGGGTCGAGGTCGCAGTAGCGCCCCAGCCCGCCGCAGACGCCCGCGACGACCTTCTGCCGCGGCGCGCGCACCAACTGGGGGGGCGGCGGCTGCGGCTGCGTCGAGGTGTGCGGCACGGACTGAGTCATACGACCATGGTGACCGTCCGCCCGCCCGGTCTCCAGCCGTCCCGACCCTGGCCGGTCCCTGATATTCCGCGGTGGCCGGCCGGGCGGTGTCAGGGTCGTTCTCGGGGCCGCTCTCAGGGCGCAGCCCTGATGCCACGGCGCACCCGGCCGTGTGACCATCAATGGCATGCCGGTCGCCACGCCAACCCCGCCCCCGTCGTCATCCACGTCGTCGTCATCGGCCGCGGGGCCGGCCGCGGGGTCGCCTTCGGGACCGTCGGGCGCGTCCCGGAGCCGCAGCCGGGCGTCAGGGACGGCCCCGGGGGCCGACGAGCAGCCGCTGCGCAAGCTCTACCGCAGCGCCGACGGCAGACTGCTGGGCGGCGTCGCACGCGGCCTCGCGGGGCATCTGGGGCTGCCGGTCGGCTGGGTGCGGCTGGTCTTCCTCGGCCTGTTCCTGGCCCAGGGGCTGGGCGCGATGCTGTACGCCATCTTCTGGATCGTCGTCCCGCTCGGTTTCGGCGGCATGCCCACCGCGTCGCGCCCGCTCTTCGAGACGACGGGCGACGGACGGCGAAAGCTCCGGAAACCCGACAGGGGACAGACCTTCGCGATCATCGCGCTGTTCGTCGTCGGGTCCATCTTCGTCGGCAGCGCGGACCTCGGCCGCGGCGGCGCGGGCCACTACATCTGGCCGACGCTGCTCATCGGCGCCGGTGTCGTCCTGGTCTGGCGCCAGGCCGACAACGCGCGACGCGCGCAGTGGGCGTCGCTCTCCACGGACAGCAGGCGCCGCAGGGTCTTCCAACTGGCCCGCGGGCTCGCGGGCGTGGCCCTGGTCGGCATGGGCCTGACCGTCTTCATGGTCGTACGCGGCTCGGCCGCCCAGCTCGGCAACGTCCTGACGGCGGCCATCGCCGTCGTGGCCGGAGTCGCGCTGCTCGCCGGCCCCTGGCTGGTACGGATGACGCAGGACCTCTCCGACGAGCGCCTGATGCGCATCCGCGCCCAGGAACGCGCCGAGGTCGCCGCGCACGTGCACGACTCCGTCCTGCACACGCTCACGCTGATCCAGCGCAACGCGGACGACGGCGGCGAGGTCCGCCGCCTGGCCCGCGCGCAGGAGCGGGAGCTGCGCGCCTGGCTCTACAAGCCGGAGGGCACCGGCAAGGACGAGGAGAACGAACCCGACACCCTCGCCGAGGCCGTGAAGGCCACCGCGGCCGAGGTCGAGGACTACCACGGCGTACCGATCGAGGTCGTCGTGGTCGGCGACTGTCCCCTCGACGAGAAACTGACCGCACAGATGCAGGCAGCACGCGAGGCAATGGTCAATGCCGCCAAGTACGGTGGCGAGGGAGGCGCCGTGCAGGTCTTCGCGGAGGTCGAGGGCCGGACGGTCTTCATCTCCGTACGGGACCGCGGACCCGGGTTCGATCTGGACTCGGTGCCGGACGACCGGATGGGCGTACGGGAATCGATCTTCGGCCGGATGGAACGCAACGGCGGTACGGCGAGGGTGCGTTCGGCGCCCGACGGGGGCACGGAAGTGGAGCTTGAGATGGAGAGGGCGGCGGACGCATGACCGGCATCAGCGGGACGAGCGGCGACGGCGGCGGGGGAGAGGCCGGGACCAGGCGGGCGCGCGTGGTGCTGGTCGACGACCACCGCATGTTCCGCACCGGCGTACAGGCCGAGATCGGACAGACGGCGACGACGGGCGTGGAGGTCGTCGGCGAGGCCGCCGACGTCGACCAGGCCGTCACGGTCATCACGGCGACCCGGCCCGAGGTCGTCCTCCTCGACGTCCACCTGCCCGGCGGCGGTGGCGTGGAGGTCCTGCGCCGCTGCGCCCCGCTGATGGCGGCGGCCGAGGACCCGGTGCGCTTCCTGGCGCTCTCGGTGTCCGACGCGGCGGAGGACGTCATCGGCGTGATCCGCGGCGGCGCGCGCGGCTATGTCACCAAGACGATCACCGGCACGGACCTCGTGGACTCGATCTTCCGTGTCCAGGACGGCGACGCCGTCTTCTCGCCGCGGCTGGCGGGCTTCGTGCTCGACGCGTTCGCGTCGACGGACGCGCCGCCGGTGGACGAGGACATGGACCGCCTCACGCAGCGCGAGCGCGAGGTGCTGCGGCTGATCGCGCGCGGTTACGCGTACAAGGAGATCGCGAAGCAGCTCTTCATCTCGGTGAAGACGGTCGAGTCGCACGTCTCGGCGGTGCTGCGCAAGCTCCAGCTCTCCAACCGGCACGAACTCACGCGGTGGGCGACGGCGCGCAGGCTGGTCTGAGCCGGTGTCCGTCATTCCCGCGAGCAGAGCCACTCGGTGACGTAGTCCCGGCCCGCGTGCTGGAGCAGGCCGCGGACGCACTCGCCGCGTGTGGTGTCGAGCGTGCCTGTCAGCGCGGCCGAGCCGTCCTTCGTACGGAGGGTGCCGAACCATCCGGGGAACGCGGTGATGCGGGCGTCCCTGCGCTGGTAGCCGAGCCGGAAGGCGGGCGCGGGGCCGGTGTTCGCGCCGGTGCCGTGCCGTGCGTAACGCGTCGTGAACGCGCCCTTGCCCCCCACCGGGCCGGCCACGCAGAGCCGGCCGCCGGTGAGGTCGCCGCAGCCCGCGGGGGTGACGCCGACCGGGGCGAGGACGAGAAGCGAGCCGAGGGTGAGGCCGAGGGGGAGAACGGCCGCGCGGACCCGCGTGTGTCTCATGGCGTTCATCGTCGTGCGGCGGGGAGGGGACGGCACTCGGGCCTGGGCCGGGTGGGCCCCTCGGGGCCGCTACGCGGGGCGGGTGGCGCCCGCGAAGGGCATCTGGTCGATCGGGGCCATCCGCACCCCGGCGCCCGGCCGCGGGGCGTGGATCATCTGTCCGCCGCCGACATAGAGCCCGACGTGCGAGATGCCGGAGTAGAAGAAGACCAGGTCACCGGGGGCGAGCCGGGAGCGTGCGACCCGCCTGCCCGCGTTGATCTGGGTGTACGTGGTGCGCGGGAGGGAGACTCCGGCGGCGCGCCAGGCGGCCTGCGTCAGACCGGAGCAGTCGAACCCGTCGGGCCCGGTCGCGCCCCACACGTACGGCTTGCCGAGCGCCCCGCGCGCGTAGGCGATCGCGGCGGCCGCGCGGCCGCTGGGCGCCGGCAGGGCCCCGGCGCGGCTCTGGGCGCGGTCGGCGCGTGGATCGGCCGAACCGGTGCCCTCGGCGTACCGCGCGCGTTCGGCGGCGGTGAGCCGGTCGAGCAGCTTCTCGGCGTCCGCGAGCTTCTTCTTGACCGTCGACTTGTATGTGGCCAGGTCGGCCTGGCGGCTGGTGAGTTCATCGGCCTTCTTGTCGGCCTTCTTACGTAAGCGGCCGAGGTCACCGAGTTGCGCGCGCATTCTGTTGACGGCCTGGGCCTGCTGGAAGCCGGCGCGTTCGGCGAGCGCGGCCCCGCGCAGATATCCCTCGGGGTCGGAGCTGAGGGCGAGCTGTACGGCGGGGTCGAGGCCGCCCGCGCGGTACTGCGCGGCGGCGATCGAACCGAGCGCGTTGCGCGAGACGTTGAGCCGTGCCGTCCGCCGGGTGGCCTCGTCGCGCAGCTTCTCCAGCGAGGCGCTCGCGTCGGCCGCCTTCTCCTTCGCGCCGTTGTACTTCTCGGTGGCGGCCTCCGCCTCGTGGTAGAGCTTGTCGACCTTCGCCTTCACCTGGGCCGAGGTGAGCTGCGGCTCGCCGTGTGCGGCCCCTTCGAGCCCGGTCGCCGTCGCGGCCCCCGCGAGGGCGAGGGTGGCCGCCGTGCGGCCGTACGGCCCGGTGAACGGTCGGGAGCTGAATCGGGGTCGGCGGTGCGCTGCCACGAGGGCGTCCACATCCTCTGTTCCACGCGGGCCCGGACGGCCCGTACGGGAAAGGACGCTAGGCGCGCGGGTCACGGACGCGCGCCGCCATGGCCGCTATTGCCCGCAGGTGGAAGATCGCCGGCGGATTGTGCCCGCTTCTCTTCCGCCCATCAGGTCACTTTCCGGCAGGACCTGACCGATCCCGCGACAACGGCCGCTCATCGGCCACCGACGGCGCTCTCGTCCGCCTACGACCGCGTCGCCTTCCCGCACTCCCCGTCCGCTCTCCCGTCGGTCACCGGCGTGCTGCGGTCGTACGGGTCGACCTCCGGGCCACCGTCCGCGCCGGCGGGCCGCTCGTCGGCGTACAGGGGGACGAGGTAACCGGTGGGGGCGCCGCAGCCTCCGTTGGTCGTGTGGACCTTGTACGAAACGAGGGAGAAGGTTCCCCGCTCGGTGATCACCTTCGCGGGATCGTCCCAGTTCAGCACCGTCTCGCGGCGCACGATCGTGCGCGCGACCTCATCACCGCCCCCGTCCGCCGCCGCCCGCGTGACCGGGTAGACGTACGTGACATCGGCCGTCACCTGGAGGGCGCCGCGCTCGCCCTCCCGGTAGCTGATCCGCCCCCGTGTCTTGACGACATCCCCGACGACGCGGGTGTGCGCCTCGTCGAACCGGCTGAAGAGCATCACCGGGTCGTTCTCCTCGCCCGGCGCGCGGAACGCGGTCGCCAGGAAGTCCTGGACGTCCTTCTGATGCGGGTTGATGAGCGCGATCGCCTTCGCCGGGTGCGCGCCCAGCAGCACCGCCGGATCCAGACTGGAAGCGGCGAGGAAGTCACGGCTCCGGTCGAGCGCGTCCTTCACCTGCCCCTTGCTCATCCACCCGGTCGCCCTGGCCGCGGGCACCGTGATCCCGGCCGTCCCGCTCTCCCAGCGCACGGCGGGCGAGCCCTTGAACGGTTCGTCGAGCGTGGGCAGCCGGGCCGGCTCGATGGGCGGTGCCTGGTCCGGGCGTTCCGACTCCGCGGCGAGTGGTCCTCCGGCCCCGGCGTCATCGCCGAACCACCCGGTGACCCGCCCCGGATCCAGGGCCACGGCCAGCAGCGCGACCGAGGCCAGCAGCCCCACGAGGTACCGGACCTTCGGCCGCCTCGGCCGCCGGGCGGGCGTGTGCGTACGCCATCCCTCCGGGGGCGCGGGCTCCTCCCGCAGCCGCCGTGCCACGAGCCGGGCGCGTGCGGAAGCCTCTTTGGGAGCGTCGGGCACGCCGTCCGCGGACTCCCGCAGGAACCGCTCCCACTCCTCGTCGGAAACGGACGAACCGCCTTGATCCCCACCCGTGTTCATGCCGGACTCCTTCTTTCACCGGCGCGGTGTCTGGACCACCGCGACGGCCCCTCCCCAGGGACATCTGTCGCATGATCGCACGGAGATTCTCAGAAAGTCCTGTCGGGGCAGCCGCCCCCGGAGGGGCTCAGGCCGGGCGCACACTGCCGTAGATCGGCATGTAGTAGATCGACTCCTCGCGGACGTTCGCGCCCGGCTTCGGCGCGTGGATCATCTTGCCGTCGCCCTGGTAGATGCCGACGTGGCTGATGTCGTCGTAGAAGAACACCAGGTCGCCGGGGAGCAGGTCCGCCGTGGCGACGCGCTTGCCGACCTTCACCTGGTCCCAGGTCGTACGCGGCAGCTGCACGCCCGCCTCCTTCCAGGCGGCGGCCGTCAGCCCCGAGCAGTCGTACGAGCTGGGACCGGTGGCGCCCCACACGTACGGCTTGCCGATCTGGGCGCGGGCGAAGGCGAGGACCTTCTCGGCCTTGGCCGCGTACGTACCGTCCGTGGCGCCCGAACCGGTGTCGGTCCCCGAGCCCGTGCCGCCGGTCGCGGGCTGCTCCTCCTGCCGCGCCTCCTCCTGGCGCTTGCGCTCCGCGGCCTCCTCCTTGGCCTTCGCCTCGGCCTTGCGGCGCGCCTCCTGCTCCTTCTCCCGCTCCAGGGCGGCGAGCCGCGCCTTCTCCTGCGCCGTCAGCTCCGAGAGCAGCGACCGCGCCGCCGCGAGCTTGTTCTGGACCTTCTGCTTGCCCACCTTGAGCGAGGCCTGCGACTCCGTCAGCGTCTCCAGGCTCTTCGTCGCCTTGGCGCGCTGCTTGGACGCGGACCGCTGCTCCTTCTGGAAGTCCTCGACGGCCCCCTGCTGGCGCTCGGTCAGCCGGTCCATCAGCTGGGTCTGCTCGAAGTACGACTCGGGGCTGTCGGCGAACATCAGGGCGGCCGTGGGACCGACGGCGCCCGCGCGGTACTGCGCGGCGGCATACGTACCGAGGGCGCGCCGCGCCTCGTTCACCTTGTCGGCGCTCTTGGCGACCTCGTCAAGGACCCGGTCGACCGACTTGCGCTGGGTGTCCGTCGCTTCCTTCGCCTTGTTGTACTGCTGCGTCGCCGTACCGGCCTGCCGGTACAGGTCGTCGACCTTCTTCTGCACCTCTTCCACCGAGGGCTTGGGGTCGGCCGGCGCGGCGGTGGCGCTCTGCGTCGAGAGCAGCGTGACCGAGGCGAGGGCGGCTGTCGTGAAACCGACGGCGGGGGTGTTCGCGCGTATTCCGGTGCGGGTGCGCGCTTTGCGATGCGATGCCAAGGCCGGCATCTCCTTCCGTGGACCGCCTACCGGGTTAGCTGTCGGGTTCGGGCGGAACGGAAGGCTGCCCTACGGGCCTGGGAAAACGGCCCGATTCACCCCGGTGGAACGTGGTGGGTCCCCGGTTCCGAACTCCCCTCGGGGAAGCCCGGATTCGGCGGAGGCCGTCCGCTCGGCGCTGATCACCGATGGAGTACGGAACGCCTCGGCGAGCACGCTAGCCAATGCGTGGTGCCGCTGTGAAGGTTGATGGTCGATATGCCCGATACATTTCCGTGACCTTTCACATAAACGCCCGTCGGCGCCCCCACCGCGCCATGTGGCGGTCCGCTGTCAGTGCGGCACCCTAGACTCAGGAAGCGATGAGCAGCCTCTTTGACGACAGCTTCCTGGCGGACCTCCAGCCCTCGGCCGAGGAGCCCCCGCCGCCGCCCGAGGACACCGCTCCGGAACAGGTGCCCGACGATCTCTTCGGAGGGAAGTTCGACGTGCCCCCGCCCAGGGATCCGCACCATCGCGACGGCGCTCCGCGCACCGTCGTGGACCCGGCGGCGCTGCTCGAAGGGCTGAACGAGGAGCAGCGCGCCGCCGTCGTGCACACCGGATCGCCGCTGCTCATCGTGGCCGGCGCGGGCTCGGGCAAGACCCGGGTGCTGACCCACCGGATCGCGCATCTGCTGGGGACGCGCCGGGTGCATCCGGGCGAAATACTGGCGATCACGTTCACCAACAAGGCCGCCGGCGAGATGAAGGAGCGCGTCGAGCAGCTCGTCGGCCCGCGTGCGGCCGCCATGTGGGTGATGACGTTCCACAGTGCCTGCGTGCGGATCCTGCGCCGTGAGTCGAAGCGGCTCGGCTTCACGTCGTCGTTCTCGATCTACGACGCGGCCGACTCCAAGCGGCTCATGGCCCTGGTCTGCCGTGATCTCGATCTCGACCCCAAGCGGCACCCCCCGAAGTCCTTCAGCGCCAAGATCTCGAATCTGAAGAACGAGCTGATCGACGAGGAGACCTTCGCCGGTCAGGCCGGTGACCCGTTCGAGAAGACGCTGGCCGAGGCGTACCGGATGTACCAGGCGCGGCTGCGCGAGGCCAACGCGCTGGACTTCGACGACATCATCATGACGACGGTCCATCTGCTCCAGGCGTTCCCGGAAGTCGCCGAGTACTACCGCCGCCGCTTCCGCCATGTCCTGGTGGACGAGTACCAGGACACCAACCACGCGCAGTACACCCTGGTGCGTGAGCTGGTCGGCCCCTCGGGCGAGGGGCACGACCCGGCGGAGCTGTGCGTCGTCGGTGACGCGGACCAGTCCATCTACGCGTTCCGCGGTGCCACGATCCGTAACATCCTCCAGTTCGAGGAGGACTACCCGGACGCGACGACGATCCTGCTGGAGCAGAACTACCGCTCCACGCAGACGATCCTCAGCGCGGCCAACGCGGTCATCGAGCGCAACGAGAGCCGGCGGCCCAAGAGTCTCTGGACGAACGCCGGAGCGGGCGCCCTGATCACGGGGTACGTGGCGGACACCGAGCACGACGAGGCGCAGTTCGTCGCCGACGAGATCGACCGCATGACGGACGCGTCGGAGGCCAAGGCGGGCGACGTCGCCGTCTTCTACCGGACGAACGCGCAGTCACGTGTGTTCGAAGAGATCTTCATCCGCGTCGGCCTCCCGTACAAGGTCGTCGGCGGTGTGCGCTTCTACGAGCGCAAGGAGGTCCGCGATGTGCTGGCCTATCTGCGTGTGCTCGCCAACCCCGAGGACAGCGTCCCGCTGCGCCGGATCCTGAACGTGCCCAAGCGCGGCATCGGCGACCGCGCGGAGGCGATGATCGACGCGCTCTCGGCGCGGGAGAAGATCTCCTTCGCGCAGGCGCTGCGCCGGGTCGACGAGGCGTACGGCATGGCGGCCCGTTCGTCGAACGCCGTGAAGCGCTTCAACACGCTGATGGAGGAGTTGCGTACGGTCGTCGAGTCCGGCGCCGGTCCGGCGACGGTCCTGGAGGCCGTGCTCGAACGGACCGGCTATCTCGCGGAGTTGCAGGCGTCGACCGACCCGCAGGACGAGACGCGGATCGAGAACTTGCAGGAACTGGCCGCCGTGGCGCTGGAGTTCGAGCAGGAGCGGGCCCAGGCGGCGGGGGCGGACACGACGGCGCCTGCTGCGGACACCCCTGCTGCGGACACCCCTGCCGCGGACACCCCTGCCGCGGACGCGCCCGCTCCGGACGCGCCCGCCGCGGCGGCGTCCGGCACGCTCGCCGAGTTCCTGGAGCGGGTCGCCCTCGTCGCCGACTCCGACCAGATCCCCGACGAGGACGAGGAAGGCTCCGGTGTCATCACTCTGATGACGCTGCACACGGCGAAGGGGCTCGAATTCCCTGTCGTCTTCCTGACGGGCCTGGAGGACGGCGTCTTCCCGCACATGCGCGCGCTCGGCCAGGCGAAGGAGCTGGAGGAGGAGCGCAGGCTGGCGTACGTCGGCATCACGCGTGCCCGGGAGCGGCTCTATCTGACCCGGTCCTCGATGCGCAGCGCGTGGGGCCAGCCCTCGTACAATCCGCCGTCGCGCTTCCTGGAGGAGATTCCGGGCGAGCATCTGGAGTGGAAGCGCACCGGCCCGATGGCCGCCCCGGCCGGTCCGACCTCGGGGATCACGTCCTCGCTGTCCACTTCCCGCGCCCGGTCGGGCCCGGCGGGCTTCGCCACGCGGCGCGCGACGGAGAAGCCGGTCATCTCGCTCGCGGTGGGGGACAGGGTCACGCACGACCAGTTCGGGCTCGGAACGGTCGTCACGGTGACGGGGTCGGGCGCCGACGCGCAGGCGACGATCGACTTCGGGGACTCCAAGCCGAAGCGGCTGCTGCTGCGGTACGCGCCGGTCGACAAGCTGTAACGCGCGGACGCCGACGCGGCGGGGTGTTCTCGGCCCGCCGCGCCGAACGCGCGAAAGAAGAGATTCGGCTCGCGGCCGGGTGTCAGATGTTGAGGCCGTGGCCCCGGAGCCAGGGGAGCGGGTCGATCGCCGCGCCGCCGCCGGGCCGTACCTCGAAGTGCAGGTGCGGGCCGGTGGAGTTGCCCGAATTCCCGGAGTAGGCGATCTCGTCACCGGCCTTGACCGAACCGGAGCGGATCTTCGTGCTGCTGAGGTGGCAGTACCAGGTCTCGGTGCCGTCGGCGGCCGTCACGATCGCCATGTTGCCGTACGCGCTGTTCCACTGTGTACGGACGGTGCCGTCCGTCGCCGCCATCACCGGCGTGCCGTACGAGACGGGGAAGTCGATGCCCGTGTGCATCGACATCCAGTTGACGCCGGCCTGGCCGTAATACGCGCTGAGGGCGTGATTCGCCACGGGGATGGCGAACTTGGGGCGGGCGGCCTCGCGCGCGGCGGCCAGCGCGTCGCGCTTCTTCTTCTCCGCCGCCTGCCGCTCCTTGAGGTCGATGCGCTCCTGGGTGCGGCTGGCGCGGTCCCCGAAGTCACGTGCGTCGGCGTCGAGAGCGGCGAGTTGGGTGTCGAGCTTGTTGTTCACCGCGGCGGGTTTGACCGCTGCCGCGTCCGACGCCGTGAGCGTCGTCGAGTCGTCCTTGGTCTCGTCGGCGGCGCCGAGTCCGCCGACCGAAGCGGCGGCGATACCGGCGACGCCCATCACACAGGCGGAGGGGACCGCGACGGTCAGCAGAGCCGAACGCTTCGCCGGTGTACGGCGCCTGCTGCGGCTGCCTCCGGCCGCCCGGCGGACGGGGCGCGGGGTGATGGTGGCGGCTGCCCCGACGACATGATCCGCATCCGCGTGCTCGGAATAGTCCGAATCGAGCTCCAGCTCCGATTCCGACAGCTGTTCAGGCTCCGGACCGGGCGTGTCGTACTCGTGCTCGTCGCCGTAGACCGGCGCTTCGTACATGGGTTCTTCGTACGCGGACTGCTCGTACTCCGGCGTCTCGTACTCGGCCTGCGCGAACTCCGGCGGCGCGAACTCCTGCTGCGCGTACTCGGGTTCGTGCTGGTGCTCGATCTCGGGCTCGTACGCGGCCGGTTCGTAGGCGGCGGGCTCGTACGCCGCCGATTCGTAGGACTCGTACCCCGCGTTGTCGCCGTAGTACGGAGCGTCGGCCTGGAGCGGCAGGTCCGGCTGTGCGGCCGGCGCGCCCGAGTTCCAGGCGGTGGCGTCGTACGCGCCGGTGTCGGCGACGGGCGCCGCCCACTGGTCGGCCTGGACACCCTGACCGGCCGGGTCGTATCCGTAACTCGCCGCCTGGTTCGCCTCGTTCCAGGCGTTCGCGTCCCACTGACCCGTCGTGTCGTACGACTGCTGGGGCTGCTGGGGCTGTGCCGCGTACGCGTCGTACGCCTCGTACTGAACCTGGGGTTCCTGCGGCGCGTGCGTCGCGTAAGGGTCGTAACCCGCGTTCCACTGCGCCGAGTCGTACTGACCGCTCTGGTCCGCGTCGTAAGTGACCGCGCCCACCGGGCTCGTGCCCGGAAGGGCACCGAAAAGCGGGTCGCTGTCGAAGCTGCCTGAGGAGTAGCCGTCGTGAGCGGCATATCCGGCGTGGGGGTGCTGGTCGTTCACCAACTTCTCTCTCGCCTCGGCAGCAGGAGCAGGTTCCTGGGGCCGCCTTGGCGAACAGAGGGACCCAGAAGGGAAAGCAGTGGCCGCGACTGTACCCGGCGGTATGCGACGGCGACAATCTTCGGCGGCTTCCGGGCGCTCTGGAAACGGGCATTCGGCCGTCTTTCGGCGGACTGTGGGCACACCTTTGGCCGTACGTTCGATAATCGTTCGATTTTAAGGGTTTCGGTGAGGTGTCGAAGCGACATCGAATCGGCACGGGACGCAACCAGTTCCGGTGCCCGCGTTTGGACCGCCGAGGGACCTCAGGCCACCGATATCGCGCCGTCGGCCTGATTCTCGGCCTGCTCCACGGCGCTTCCCGTCCATTCGGCCGACTCGATGAGCTCCGCGAGCTCGTCGCTGTCGTCGTGCTCCAGGACATACCGGATGCCCGCGGCGACGGCCGGGTGCACCGGCAGGGCGAGATGGCCGATACCGGTCACGCCCACGTTCTGCGCGTCGAGGTCGGGGTGCTCGACGCGGGCCGCCTCCACCGGTGACATGACCTGGTCGAGATCGCTCCAGAAGCTGACGAACCGGGTCCGGCAGCCGGGCGCCGGCTCCCGCAGCTCCTCGATCAGGTCCGAGCCGGGCCGCATCTGCCGGACGACCGGGTGCGCGCTGGCGAACGGGATGGCGCCGGTACCCGCGTGGGGTGTGCCCATGGTGACCAAGGTCCGTACCCGCACGTCCCCGCCCAGTCGCTGTACGTAATACCGGGCGATCAATCCACCGAGGCTGTGGCCGACGATGTCGACCTCGCGGTGCCCCGTACGGGCGCAGACCTCTTCGATGTGCCGACCGAGCACTTCGGCGGCCAGCCGGATGTCGCTGGTCAGCGGCGAGAAATTGAGCGATTCGAGGTGGGTCCAGCCGTGCCGGGCGAGGGAGCGGCGCAGCAGGACGAAGACGGAGCGGTTGTCCACGAAACCGTGCAGAAGCAGGACCGGGGGCCGGGAGCGGCCCTCCGTGGGCAGTGTGGCGGCCTCGGGCGGCAGGTCCGGTGCCGGACGTTCCTTGGCGATTCCACCCGGATAGAGGACCAGGTGCCCCGCGAGGATGGCCATCTCAAGGATTGAGGCCCGCAGGAGCGTGACGGGCATTTCCCAGGCCGCAGGCCGCCGTACGACAGACGGGAAGGGCGAGAAGAGCTCGGAGAAAGGCGGGATCTTCATTGACCTACCTCCCTACACCGCACGGGAAGCGATTCCCTTGCGGCTCCCGTGCCGGATGGGGCCGACACGAAGCAGAGTGAACATATCCCCATGTGTGATTTCCCCCTCCCCGGCCGCCGCGAAACAGCAGCGTGCGAGATGCTGGAGATAACGTTCGTTCACCTCTCCGTCCCTCGCCGGTACGGGGACCCGTGCCAATGACGACGAAGTCGGTATGTGGAGGCAGTGATGGGTGTGACCGGTCCGATCCGTGTGGTGGTGGCGAAACCAGGTCTCGACGGCCACGATCGCGGGGCCAAGGTCATCGCGCGAGCGTTGCGGGATGCTGGTATGGAGGTCATCTACACCGGGCTGCACCAGACGCCCGAGCAGATCGTGGACACCGCGATCCAGGAGGACGCCGACGCGATCGGTCTCTCGATCCTCTCCGGCGCGCACAACACGCTCTTCGCGAAGGTCATCGATCTGCTGGAACAGCACGACGCGCTGGACATCAAGGTCTTCGGCGGCGGCATCATCCCGGAGGCGGACATCCCGCCGCTGAAGGAGCTGGGCGTGGCGGAGATCTTCACGCCCGGCGCGACGACGACGTCGATCGTGGAATGGGTGAACGCGAACGTGTCCCAGCCGGCGGGCGCGTAGCGGCCCACCTGCGGGGTGGGAGCTGTCCTCAGCCGTCGGCGGGGGAGCTGTCCTCAGGCGCGGTCACGGGGCTCGACGGCTCGTCCGGCGCTTGAGGGTCCGGGGCACCCGTCAGCTCCGACATCATCGCGGCGCGCAGCCGCAGGGTGGAGACGAGCCGCTGGAACGCCTCCGACCAGTAGCCGCCCGCTCCGGGTGACGCGCCTTCCGGTTCGTCCGGGGTGGCCGTGAGTATTTCCAGGTGGGGGGCCTCCGCCGGGTCCAGGCAGCGTTCGGCGAGGCCCATCACGCCGCTGAAGCTCCATGGGTAACTCCCGCCGTCCCGCGCGATGTCGAGCGCGTCGACGACCGCCCGGCCCAGCGGCCCGGACCAGGGCACCGCGCAGACACCGAGCAGCTGGAACGCCTCCGAGAGACCGTGCGCGGCTATGAACTCGGCCACCCAGGAGGCCCGTTCCGCCACCGGCAGGGTGCCGAGCAGCTTCGCGCGCTCCGCGAGGGACGACGCCCCCGGGCCGGCGGCCGGGGACACGGCCGGCGGGCCCAGCAGGGCGCGGGCCCAGCGGGCGTCGCGCTGACGGACGGCGGCCCGGCACCACGCGGCGTGCAGTTCGTCCGTCCAGTCGTCCAGGACCGGCAGCGTCACGATGTCCTCGGGCGTACGGCCCCCGAGCCGGTCCGGCCAGACCGACAGCGGTGACGCCTCCACCAACTGCCCCAGCCACCAGGACCGTTCGCCCCGGCCGCTCGGCGGTGTCGGGCTCACCCCGTCGCGCTGCATGTCCGCGTCGCACTCGTGCGGCGCTTCGACGATGACGGCCGGACCCGCGGGTCCGGCCGCCCGGTCCAGGCTCACGCACGTCGCCGCGCGCGCCGCCATCCGTGCGGCCAGCGCGGAGTTCGGCAGCGCGGACAGCAACTCGGCCGCGGTCGCGCGGACATTGCGGCTGCGGTCGGAGAGCGCCTCCTCAAGGAAGGGCTCGTCGAGGTCGGACAGTCCGGCGCGCAGCGAGTCGAGGAACATCAGCCGGTCCTCGGCGCGCTCCGTCGACCACGTCGTGGCCAGCAGCGCCCGCGCCGCGTTCGCGTCCTGCGTGCGTACGGCCGCGAGCAGCGCGACCCGCTCGGCGAACAGGCCCTGCTCCCACAACTGCCGTACCGATTCGGAGTCCTGGACACCCGGCAGGACCGCGCCGCCGGAGGCGCCGCGCAGGGCGAACTTCCAGTCCGGGTTGAAGCGCGCGAGCCAGAGCCCACGCGGCCCGGCGAACGCGAGAGCGTGCGGCCGAAGGTCGTTGCGCCCGCGCGCGGCGTCCAGCAGCGCCGGCAGCGCGGCGGCGGGGGCGCGGTAGCCGTGGTCGTTGGCGGCGGTGAGCCACTGGGGCAGCAGCTCGGTCAGGTCGGGGGTCGTACCGCGCCTGCCTCCCGTACCGGCCGGGGCCGAGCGGTCGGCCAGCAACTGCGACAGCCGCCGGCGGGCCGGCTCCGGCAGTTCGCGGCGGTCGTCCTCGGGCGCCGGCTCCGGCCGGGCGGCGGCGCGCGCCGGGAGCAGGCCCGCGCGGCGCCGGAGCGTGTGGAGCGCGGCGGCGTCCAGAAGCGCGACGGGCGCGTCCTGGCCGGAGGCCATGACGTCCGCCGGTGGTGTGCGGCGGTCCGTGCCGAGCAGGGCCGATGTGACGAGCTCTTCCCAGGAAGTGGTCCCGGCGGTCGCGCCGCCGGGGAGGGTGGTGCCGGTCATCGGGTGCCTCCGTACGTATGGATAGAGACGTATGGATAGACGTATGGACAGAGGACGGGCATCCGGACTGCGGACGGGTGTCGTCCGGCCCGGGGAGACCGGCCGGATTCGGCTCACGTCAGCTGGACCGTCTCCGACGAGCCCGCCGACCACACGGCGAGCGGGGTGAAGCCGCGGTGCCCGCACTCGCCGAAGACCGTGACCGGCCCGCCGCCGGACAGCGCCACGAGCTTCCACAGCCCCGGCCGCGTGAGTGCGGCGGGCGCGATCGGCAGGGCAGACTCCCCCTCGGCGTCGGCCAGTTGCCACCCGTCCCCGTCCCCTCCGTCGGGGACAGGTATGACGTCGGTCAGTGTCACGGGCCAGGAGTCCAGCCACGGATCCTCCCGCAGCGCCGAGCCGTACGCCTCCACCGCCGCCGTGGTCGTCCCGCCGGGCGGGGGCGTCCCGGTCGGCTCGGGAACGCCCACCTCCTCGCTGAGATCGGCACGCAACTGCCCCGCCCCCGCGTGCGGCGTCAGCTCCGCCTCGATCACCAGGCCCACCGGCAGCGCCGGCCCAGGCGAACGGCCCGCCGCGCCGAACCCCAGCACCAGCGCCGTACGCCCCGACTCCCGCCCGTACAGCCAGATCCGGCGCGTGGTGATCTTGCCGTCCGACGTGTCGTACTGCGCGAGGACCAGCCAGTGGTCCTTGACCGGCGGGCCGTCGGCGGGCGAGGGAAGACCGACCCGCGTACGGACCGTGGTCGCCAGCGGCGCGGGCAGCCGGCCGATCCCCAGCCAGCCCTGATCCAGCAGATGCAGGAGAGCCGACTCTTCGAGCAGCCGTACCGGCCAGCCCGCCCCCGAGCCCGGGATCGAGCCCAACTCCTTCACCCGCGCGGCCAGTCCGGGCGCCTGCGCGTCCACCATGCGCGCGGCCGTCTCCTCCCACAGCCCGTAACCGGACTGCTCGGCCGCCGCCAGCCCGCCGCGCAGCAGATCCGTCAGCCGCTGCTCAAGCTCCTGCGCCCCGCCGGTGATCCGTGCCGCCCTGCGCTCCGCCCGGCGCCTGGCCCCCTCCGGGTCGGCCTGCCCGGCCGCCCCGCCGGCCTCGGCCTTCGCTCTCTCCTCCCGCTCCTCGCTCCGCTTCCTGCGGCCCCCCAGCCACTCCTCCGCCCAGTCGGGCGCGGCCCCGTCCCCCACGTCCACGACGGTCCTGACGGCGGACGTCCCCTCGCCCGCCCAGAGCAGCAGCAGCCCCAGCGCGTGCTTGCACGGGAACTTCCGGCTCGGGCAACTGCACGTGTACGCGGGGCCTTTCGTATCTATCACCGTCTGATACGGCTTCTTCCCGCTCCCCTCGCACAGCCCCCACACGGCCCCCTCCCCGCTGCTGCCCGCGTCCGACCAGGGCCCGGCCGCGCTCAGCCTGGCCCCGGCCTTGCGTGACGCATCGTCAGGTGCCAGGGCCAGCACCTGTTCCGTCGTCCAGCGCACCCCCGCGTTATCCATGTCCAAGACGTTAGGCGGCCCCACTGACAATCGGCTCCGACCTGCGGAAACGGTCGATTGTCAGTGGCATGGTGCACGGTGGGCACCACACCCGGTCGAACGATCTGGAGGGGGAGCCATGACCATGTCCGAAACGAGTGTGACGACCGCGGAGACGGTCGGCGGGACCGTCGGCGGGACGGCCGCCGCCGAGGTCCTGCGACCGCACGCCGAGGACGCCTTCGCCGATGAACTGGCGGCGCTCGCCGCCGCCGACGACCGCCCCCGCCCGCCAAGGTGGCGGCTGTCGCCCTGGGCGGTCGCGACCTATCTCCTCGGCGGCACGCTCCCGGACGGCACGGTCATCACGCCGAAATACGTGGGCCCGCGCAGGATCATCGAGGTCGCCGTCACCACCCTCGCCACCGACCGCGCGCTGCTGCTCCTCGGCGTTCCCGGCACCGCGAAGACCTGGGTGTCCGAGCATCTGGCCGCCGCCGTCAGCGGTGACTCGACGCTGCTGGTGCAGGGGACGGCGGGTACACCCGAGGAGGCCATCCGATACGGGTGGAACTACGCGCGGCTGCTCGCCCACGGCCCCAGCCGGGACGCTCTCGTGTCCAGCCCCGTCATGCGGGCCATGGCCGAGGGCATGACCGCGCGGGTCGAGGAGCTCACCCGTATCCCGGCCGACGTGCAGGACTCGCTCATCACGATCCTGTCCGAGAAGACCCTGCCGGTCCCGGAGTTGGGACAGGAGATCCAGGCCGTCCGCGGCTTCAACGTGATCGCCACCGCCAACGACCGCGACCGAGGGATCAACGACCTGTCGAGCGCGCTGCGCCGCCGATTCAACACCGTCGTCCTGCCGTTGCCTGCCACGGCCGAGGCGGAGGTCGACATCGTCTCGCGGCGCGTCGACCAGATCGGGCGCTCGCTCGATCTGCCCGGCGGTCTCGAAGGCATCGCCGAGATCCGCCGGGTCGTCACAGTCTTCCGCGAGTTGCGCGACGGCGTCACGGCCGACGGCCGTACGAAGATCAAGTCGCCGTCCGGGACGCTCTCCACGGCCGAGGCGATCTCCGTCGTCACCAACGGCCTCGCGCTCGCGGCACACTTCGGCGACGGTGTGCTGCGCCCCGGCGACGTCGCGTCCGGCATCCTCGGCGCCGTCGTCCGCGACCCGGCGGCCGACCGGGTGATCTGGCAGGAGTATGTGGAAACGGTCGTGCGCGAGCGGGACGGTTGGAAGGACTTCTACCGCGCCTGCCGAGAGGTCGGCGCATGACGAGCCCCGCCGAGAACGCCGCACCGGCGTGGCCGGCCGGGAGCGGGCCGTTGTTTCTCGGCGTCCGGCATCACGGGCCCGGTTCCGCCCGCGCCGTTCAGGCGGCTCTCGACGCCGCGTCGCCGCTGGCCGTCCTGATCGAAGGCCCGCCCGAGGGCGACGCGTTGGTGTCCCTCGCGGGCGATCCCCGGATGCGCCCGCCTGTCGCGCTGCTCGCCCACGCCGTGGACGATCCGGGGCGCGCGGCCTTCTGGCCGCTGGCCGAGTTCTCCCCGGAGTGGGTCGCGATCCGCTGGGCGCTCGCCCACGACGTCCCGGTCCGCTTCATCGACCTTCCCGCGACGCACTCCCTGGCTTACACGGAAGGGGACGGGGAAGGGGACGAGACGCCGGACGGCGGGACCGGCCCGGACGGCGGAGGGGCCGGCACCGATCTCGATCCGGACGCCCGCGCCGAAGCGCTGCGGATCGACCCGCTCGCCGTTCTCGCCGAAGCCGCCGGCTACGACGACGCCGAGCGGTGGTGGGAAGACGTCGTGGAGCACCGCGGCGCCGACGACGACCCGTTCGCGCCGTTCGCCGCCCTCGGCGAGGCGATGGGCGCCCTGCGCGAGGAGTACGGGGACGGCGGCCACCGCCGTGACCTGGTCCGCGAGGCGTACATGCGGCTCCAACTCCGGTCCACGCGCAAGGAGTTCGGCGACGACCGGGTCGCCGTCGTCTGCGGTGCCTGGCATGTGCCCGCGCTCGGCACGCGGACCACGGCCACCGCCGACCGCGCGCTCCTCAAGGGACTGCCCAAGGTCAAGTCCGAGATGACCTGGGTGCCGTGGACGCACCACCGGCTGGCCAGACACAGCGGATACGGCGCGGGCATCGACTCCCCCGGCTGGTACGGACACCTCTTCGGCGCCCCCGACCGGCCCGTGGAGCGCTGGATGACCAAGGTCGCCGGTCTGCTGCGCGAGGAGGACCAGCCCATCTCCTCCGCCCATGTCATCGAGGCTGTCCGGCTCGCCGAGACCCTGGCCGCCATGCGCGGCAGGCCGCTCGCCGGGCTGACCGAGACGACCGACGCGATCCGTGCCGTCATGTGCGACGGGTCGGACGTGCCGCTCGCACTCATCAGGGACCGGCTCATCGTCGGCGACGTCCTGGGCGAGGTCCCCGACTCCGCGCCCGCCGTGCCGCTCCAGCGCGACCTGACGCGGTCGCAGCGCTCGCTGCGGCTGAAGCCGGAAGCGCTGGAGCGTGAGCTGGACCTCGACCTCCGTAAGGAGACCGACGCGGGACGGAGCAGGATGCTGCACCGGCTGAGGCTGCTCGGCATCGGCTGGGGCGAACCGTCGGCGGGCCGCGGCAGCACGGGCACGTTCCGCGAGAGCTGGCGGCTGCGCTGGGAGCCCGAGCTGTACGTACGGGTCGCCGAGGCCGGGGTCTGGGGCACCACGGTCCTCTCGGCCGCGACCGCCAAGGCCGAGTCCCGCGCGGTGTCGGCGACCGCGCTCTCCGACGTCACGGCCCTGGCCGAGCAGTGCCTCCTGGCCGAACTGACCGACGCCCTGCCCGTGGTGATGAAGGCCCTGGCGGACCGCGCCGCCCTGGACGCGGACGTCGGCCATCTCGCTCAGGCCCTGCCCGCACTCGCCCGCTCGCTGCGCTACGGAGACGTACGGTCCACCGACACCGCGGCGCTCGGCGAGGTCGCCGCCGGGCTCGCGGAGCGGATCTGCGTGGGACTGCCGCCCGCCTGCGCCGCGCTGGACGCGGACGGCGCCGCCGAGATGAGGGGCCACCTCGACAGCGTCCACACCGCGATCGGCCTCCTGCCCGACACCCCGGACGCCCCCGACCGCCCCGCCGGGGACCTGGCCGGGCGCTGGGGCGCGGTGCTGCGGAAACTGGCCGCGCGGGACACGGTGCCCGGTGTCATCCGGGGCCGGTCCGCCCGGCTGCTCCTGGACGACGGGCGCCTCCCGGAGGACGAGGCCGCGCGCCTCATGGGCCTCGCCCTGTCGCCCGGCACCCCGCCGGCCGACGCGGCCGCCTGGATCGAGGGCTTCGTCGGAGGAGCCTCCGGCGGCGGAATGCTCCTGGTCCACGACGAACGGCTGCTCGCCCTGGTGGACACCTGGCTGACCGGGGTGCCCGCCGGCTCGTTCACGGACGTGCTGCCCCTTCTGCGCCGTACGTTCTCCGCGTACGAGCCCGGAGTGCGCCGCACCCTGGGCGAGTTGGTCCGGCGCGGACCGGCGGGCGGCGCGCGGCCCGACCGTTCCGAGGCGGGGATCCCCGGCTTCGGAACCGGCATCGACGAGACCCGCGCGGACGCGGTTCTCCCGGTGCTTCGCCTGCTCATCGGCGGCCCCGCGCCGGTTGGGCGCGCCGACGACAACGACAACGACAACGACCTCGCGGGGGTGGCCCGATGACCACGGCCGGTCGGACCGACGACGTGACGGGCGCTGGGGCCGACGAGCGGCTGAGGCGCTGGCGGCTGGTGCTCGGCGGTGACTCCGCCGACGGCACCGGCCGCACGCTCACCGGCCAGGACGCCGCGATGGACGGCGCGTTGACCGCCCTGTACGGAGGAGGAGACAGCGGCACGTCCAGGAGGAGCGGCACCAACCGCTCCGCGGGGCTCGGCGCCTCCGCCCCCTCGGTCGCCCGCTGGCTCGGCGACATCCGGACGTACTTCCCCGCCTCCGTCGTCCAGGTCATGCAGCGCGACGCGATCCAGCGGCTCGGACTCTCCGCGCTCCTGCTCGAACCGGAGATGCTGGAGGCCGTCGAGGCGGACGTCCATCTCGTGGGCACGCTCCTGTCGCTCAACAAGGCCATGCCCGAGACGACCAAGGAGACGGCGCGCGCCGTCGTAAGGAAAGTCGTCGCCGACATCGAGAAGCGGCTCGCCACCCGCACCCGGGCCACGCTCACCGGCGCACTCGACCGCTCCGCGCGGGTCAGCCGGCCGCGCCACCGGGACATCGACTGGGACCGCACGATCCGCGCGAACCTCAAGAACTACCTGCCGGAGTACGGGACGGTCGTCCCCGAACGCCTCATCGGTTACGGCCGAGCCTCGCAGTCCGTGAAGAAGGAGGTCGTCCTCTGCATCGACCAGTCCGGGTCGATGGCGGCGTCCGTCGTCTACGCCTCCGTCTTCGGCGCCGTCCTCGCCTCGATGCGCTCCGTCTCCACCCGGCTCGTCGTCTTCGACACCGCGGTCGTCGACCTCACCGACCAGTTGGACGACCCGGTCGACGTCCTGTTCGGCACACAACTCGGCGGCGGCACGGACATCAATCGCGCCCTCGCCTACTGCCAGTCGCGGATCACCCGGCCCGCGGACACCGTCGTCGTCCTGATCAGTGATCTCTACGAGGGCGGAATCCGCGACGAGATGCTGAAGCGCGTCGCCGTGATGAAGGCGTCGGGCGTGCGGTTCGTGGCGCTCCTCGCACTGTCCGACGAGGGCGCGCCCGCCTACGACCGCGACCACGCGGCGGCCCTCGCCGCCCTCGGCGCCCCGGCGTTCGCCTGCACCCCGGATCTGTTCCCGGAGGTGATGGCGGCGGCGATCGAGAAGCGCCCCCTGCCGATACCGGACACGGCGAGCCACCCCTAAGGCGGACCGGCGAGCGGGCCGGGGCCGGCCCGGATCCCGTGGACCCGGTGGCTGTGACAGGTATCACCGCTCAGGGGTGATCTGTGATTTAGGGGTCCACGGCCCACGGGGATAACCTGCGAGACGGACATGCCGCGCTCCGGAACTGAAGTCTGCGCCTTCCTTGTGACAAGTGCAGTCACGTTGCCCATCGCGGCACGCCCACGCAGATGACGAACCGCGATACTGCGAATTTTAGAAGACAGACAAGGGACGGACGCGCGTGGACCTGTTCGAGTACCAGGCGAGGGACCTCTTCGCCAAGCACGGTGTACCGGTGCTGGCCGGTGAAGTCATCGAAACGCCTGAGGCGGCCCGCGAGGTGACCGAGCGTCTCGGCGGCAAGGCTGTCGTCAAGGCGCAGGTCAAGGTCGGCGGCCGGGGCAAGGCCGGCGGCGTGAAGCTGGCCTCCGACCCGGCCGACGCGGTTGCCAAGGCCGACGCCATTCTGGGCATGGACATCAAGGGCCACACGGTCCACAAGGTGATGCTGGCCCAGACGGCCGACATCGCGGAGGAGTACTACGTCTCCTTCCTCCTCGACCGCACCAACCGCACCTTCCTGGCCATGGCCTCCGTCGAGGGCGGCGTGGAGATCGAGGTCGTCGCCGAGGAGAACCCCGAGGCGCTCGCCAAGACCCCGGTCGACGCCAACGAGGGCTGCACCCCCGAGAAGGCCGCCGAGATCGTCGCCGCCGCCAGGTTCCCGGCCGACATCGCCGGTCAGGTCGCCGACGTCCTCCAGCAGCTGTGGACCGTCTTCATCAAGGAAGACGCCCTCCTCGTCGAGGTCAACCCGCTGATCAAGTCCGGTGACGGCAAGATCATCGCGCTGGACGGCAAGGTCTCGCTCGACGAGAACGCCGACTTCCGCCAGCCCGACCATGAGGCTCTTGAGGACAAGGCCGCGGCCAACCCCCTCGAAGCCGCCGCCAAGGCCAAGAACCTCAACTACGTCAAGCTCGACGGCGAGGTGGGCATCATCGGCAACGGCGCCGGGCTCGTCATGAGCACCCTCGACGTAGTCGCGTACGCGGGCGAGGCCCACGGTGGCGTGAAGCCCGCCAACTTCCTCGACATCGGCGGCGGCGCGTCGGCCGAGGTCATGGCGAACGGCCTGGAGATCATCCTCGGCGACCCGGACGTCAAGTCCGTCTTCGTCAACGTCTTCGGCGGCATCACCGCGTGCGACGAGGTGGCCAACGGCATCGTGCAGGCGCTGGAGCTCCTCAAGTCCAAGGGCGAGACCGTCAGCAAGCCCCTGGTCGTGCGCCTCGACGGCAACAACGCGGAGCTGGGTCGCAAGATCCTGTCGGACGCCAACCACCCGCTCGTACAGCGCGTGGACACCATGGACGGCGCGGCCGACAAGGCCGCCGAGCTCGCGGCTGCGAAGTAAAGGTAAAGGTCACCAACACCATGGCTATTTTCCTGACCAAGGAAAGCAAGGTCATCGTCCAGGGGATGACCGGTGCCACCGGCATGAAGCACACCAAGCTCATGCTCGCTGACGGCACCAACATCGTCGGCGGAGTCAACCCGCGCAAGGCCGGTACGTCCGTCGACTTCGACGGCACCGATGTCCCGGTCTTCGGCTCCGTCAAGGAGGCGATCGAGAAGACCGGCGCCGACGTCTCCGTCCTCTTCGTGCCCCCGGCCCACGCCAAGGCCGCCGTCGTCGAGGCCATCGACGCCGAGATCGGTCTCGCCGTCGTCATCACCGAGGGCATCGCGGTGCACGACTCCGCCGCCTTCTGGGCGTACGCGTCGAGCAAGGGCAACAAGACCCGGATCATCGGCCCGAACTGCCCCGGTCTCATCACGCCCGGTCAGTCCAACGCCGGCATCATCCCGGGCGACATCACCAAGCCCGGCCGGATCGGTCTCGTGTCCAAGTCGGGCACGCTCACCTATCAGATGATGTACGAGCTGCGTGACATCGGCTTCTCGTCCGCCATCGGCATCGGCGGCGACCCGGTCATCGGTACGACGCACATCGACGCCCTCAAGGCGTTCGAGGCCGACCCCGAGACCGACCTCATCGTGATGATCGGCGAGATCGGCGGCGACGCCGAGGAGCGCGCGGCCGACTTCATCTCCCAGCACGTGACCAAGCCGGTCGTCGGCTACGTCGCGGGCTTCACGGCGCCCGAGGGCAAGACGATGGGCCACGCCGGCGCCATCGTCTCCGGCTCGTCGGGCACCGCCGCCGCCAAGAAGGAAGCCCTTGAGGCCGCGGGCGTCAAGGTCGGCAAGACGCCGACCGAGACCGCCGGTCTCGCCCGAGCCATTCTCGCGGGCTGATTGTTGGCTGTACGGTCTTACGGAGTACAGCGGTTGTCCTGCTGAACAACGCGCGTGGGCCCGCACCTTTCAGGTGGTGCGGGCCCACGCGCGTTCTCTCTCGGTGCCGCGCGCGGCGTCAGGGGATGCTGGGCACCAGCCGCCCCGGCCCGTTCAGGGGTACGGCGCGGAGCTCGGCACGCAGCTTCAGGTCCTGCTTGCTGAGCTTCTGCGGCCCGTGCGGCGCCGGGACACCGCCGACCCGCTGACCCGGCGCGGGCGTCGGTTCGTACCGTGTCGGCGCCGTGATGACGGTGAAGGCCGTCGCCCCGATGATCAGGACGGTGACGGCGATCGCGGCCCGCGTCCAGAACTTGGCGCGGCGCTCGCTGCCGATCCGCACGGCGGACGCGGTCGCGACGGCGGGAGCCGACACGGTCTCGGCCAGCTCGCTCAGCTGCTCGTACAGGACCTCCGAGTCCTCAAGGTCGGGCAGTTGCCCGGCGACCGCCTCGCGCGCGTGCAGCACCCGGTTCGCGGCGGCCCCGGTGGTGGCCTCGGTCTCGGCGGCCGTGTCGGACAGGCCGAGCCCCAGGCCGTCGTAGAGCAGGAGCGTGCGCCGGTACACCGGCGGCAGGTCGAGCAGCGCCCGGCGCAGTGGGCGGCCGTCGCGTTCGCCGTTCGCCGGGTCCGGGTGCCGGTGGCCTCGGCGGAACCGGTGCCAGGGCGAGGTCGCGTAGTCGTACGCCGCGGCCCGTACCCAGCCGGCGGGATCGCGGTCGACGGCGACCTCGGGCCAACGGTGCCAGGCCAGCTGGAAGGCGCGCTCGACGGACTCCTGCGCGAGGGTGCGGCGCCCGGTGAGCAGATACGTCTGGCGTACGAGGGCGGGGGAGGAGTGCGCGTACAGCTCGTCGAACGCCTGGGCGGGGTTAAGTTTCGCGGCCTCGGCGGCCGCCGCTCCCGCCAGGGCCTCGGCCTTCTCCTTACGGCGCTGGGCGTTCTGCCGGGACCGGCCGTCGGCCGTGACCGTACGGACCGGCCGGCTGTTGAGCGGCTTCTTGAAGGAGGGGGCGGGCTCGGCGACGGGAGCCGTCCGGGGCGAGGCGCTGCCGGTCGGCGGGGTCTCCCGCGCCGACTCGGCCGCCGCTACCGGTTCCGGCTGCGGCACCGGCTGCTGCTCGCCCGCGGCGTTCGCCGCGTCCTTCGACCGCCGCTTCCGCCTCGCGGGCTTCTTCGCGTCGAGTTCCGCCGCGTACGCCGCGAGCAGCCGCGCGTACGCCTCACGCTTACGCCCCTGCGGAGTCGTACGCCCGGTCTCCCAGGATCTGATCGTCGTCCGGGTGACTCCCAGCGCGACCGCCATCTGCTTCTCGGTCATGGCATTCGCCTCGCGCAGCCTGCGCCGCTCCTTGGGGGAGGGAAGCGGGGGCACCGAGGAGGTACGAGTGGTGCTCTCGGTCATGAAGAACTCCCCGCGGCACCGCACCGGCCGAAAAAGTACATAAACGTATATTGGGCGACACAGCGGCTATCCGCCTGTTACGCGGTTTAAGCGCGTGTCGTTGGCAGCATGGCGGCGTGACTCAAGTGAGCGAGCGCAGCACCACGTTGTCCTCGGCCTCGGCCACCGAGCGGGGCCGGGCCGCGGCGCTGACCGCCGCGTTCCTCCGGGGAGGGCTCGCCGCGGGCCTCGGCCTCGGCGGCCTCGCCGTGCTGGTCATCGCCGCGTGGATCAGCTCGCCGTACCCCGACAGCGGCGCCGGGGGAGCCCTGCACATCGCGGCGGCGCTCTGGCTGCTGGCCCACGGTGCGGAGCTCGTACGGCCCGACACGCTGTCAGGGGTGCCCGCCCCCATCGGACTCGTACCCCTGCTGGTCGTGGCGCTGCCGGTGTGGCTCGTCTACCGGTCCTCGCGCGACGCGCTGGAACCGGAAGAGGGCCGGCCGCAGCTCACGGCGCTCGGCGCGCTGTGCACGGTCGCGGGCGGATATCTGCTGGTCGGCGCCGCCGTCGTGATCTACGCGCGGGGCGGACCGCTCTCCACGGACTCGCTCGCCACGGCTCTCAGGCTGCCCCTCGTGCCCGTGCTGTCGTCCGCCGCCGGAGTGTGGGCGGGGAGCGGGCGGCCGCTCACCCGGCTGCTCGACCGGCTGCCCGGACTGAAAGGGGGCGGCGCGGGCCCAGACGTGCGCGACACGGAGGTCACCGCCGCGGGGGCCGCCGGAAGGCGCCGCCGGGCCGTCGTCGTGATGCGGTCGGCGACCGCCGGGGCGGCGGCCCTGCTGGTCGGCGGGTTTCTCCTGGTCGCCTGCTCGTTGACCTGGCACGCGGGCGCCGCACAGGAATCGTTCCTGCATCTGGCGGCGGGCTGGTCCGGGCGGATCGCCGTCCTGATGCTGGCCGTCGCGCTGCTCCCGAACGCGGCGGTCTGGGGCGCGTCGTACGGCCTCGGTCCCGGTTTCGTGCTCGGTACGAAGGCGACGGTCACCCCTCTCGCCGTCACGGGAAGCCCCGCGCTGCCGCCCTTCCCGCTGCTGGCCGCGGTGCCCGCCGAGGGGCCCGGCATGGCCGTGACCTGGGCGGCGGGCGCCGTGCCCGTGGCGGCCGGGCTGACGGTCGCCTGGTTCACCGTACGGGTCGCCGCCCCGCCCTACGCCGAGCGGGACGAGGCGTGGAGCGCACGGGACACCGCGGTCGTGGCGGCGCTCGCCGGGGTCGGGTGCGGGGTGCTGATGGCGGCTCTGGCCGCGATCGCGGGCGGGCCGATGGGGACGGGGCGGCTGGTGGAGTTCGGGCCGGTGTGGTGGCTGACCGGGGCTGCGGCGCTGGTCTGGACGGTGGGGATCGGCGTACCGGCGGCGCTGTTGGTACGGGCCTGGCGGCTGCGCGAGCGGCGCGAAACGGAGAAGGCCGACGAACTGGACGAGCCGGATGAGCTGGACGAGGCGGACGACGAGGGAGAGGCGGACGTGGTGAGCGAGACCGGGACGGTGGAGGAGAGCACGGTGCCGGTGGGAGTCCCGCCGGACACGCCGGACGACGCCGCCTCGTCGAAGGGCTCCTGGTGGCGACGGCCGTGGCGGCGCGGAGAGGCCGCGGAGAAGGGTGCGGACGACGGGCCGGTGGAGTCCGAGAACGGGGACGGTACGGCCGCCGGCGGACGGGAGGACGGTCCGCCAACGCTGGACGGGGCCGAACCGGTGGACGATACGTACGACTTCCTGCCGATGGGCGCCTGGCACGACCCGGATACCCAGGAGGCACGCCGGCCGGCGGTCAAGCCCGCGTCCGGCGGTCTGATGACCGAGTCCCCGCCGACCGCGTCCGAGCCCGAGGCTGAATCCGAGCCCGAGCCGGGGCCTGAATCCACGCCCGAGCCCGAGCCCGAGCCGGGGCCCGAATCCACGCCCGAGCCCGAATCCAAGGCCGAGCCGGAACCGAAGGCCACCGACTGATCCACACCACTCGGACGAGCGGCGGCCCCGCCCTTCCCGGAATCCGGGAAGGGCGGGGCCGCCGTCAGGTGTTCTGTGCGCCCCTCGGCTACTTCTGGACGCCGAAGACCGGGACCAGCGAGTCGGGAAGCTTGTCGTTGCAGGCCAGTTGGCCCGTCTTCGTCAGCGCGTCGTTCACGCACGTGTAGTAGTCGCGGTAGACCAACTGCACGGTGAACGTCGCCGCCACGACCAGCAGCGCGATGGCCGCCGTGACGATCCCGCTGACCGCGGCGGTCGTCTGCGGCTTGTGCGCCGTCGTGCCCTGCGCCGGGGCTCCCGGCGACGCACCCGGTGCGGGTGGTGCCGTGGTGGTCGGCGCGGGAGAGGCCGTACCGGAGCCGGGGGGCGAATCCGAGCCGGAGACCGAGGCCGTACCCACGTCCGAACGGCGGGCCGCCGCCTGGCCCTCGCCCGACGGGCGCGGAAGCGGCGCCTTGGCCCGCAGCGAGCTGATGCCCCAGTACAGCGCGAGCGCGCCGAGGAGCAGCGCGATCTCCGGGAAGTCGAAGAGGGCGAAGAAGAAGGCCCACATGCCGGAGAGGAGCGAGTACCGGGCGCGGCGCTGGAACGGGTCGGTCGGGTCCCAGCGAAGGCCGCCCTTGCCCCCGGGCCGGCCGTCGGGACCGTCCTGGCGGCCACCGGGGCCGTTCCGCTCGCCGTCCGGTCCGCTCTGGCCGCCCGGCCTGCCGCCGAACCCGCCCGACGAACGCCCCGGCTGCCGGCTGCTCCACTGGCTGCCCCAGGACGAGCGGTCACCGCCCGACTGGTCGTCCGGCGTCCCGTCGCCGTTCTGGGGATGGCGCGGCTGCCACGGCCGGTCGGGCCTGTCCTCCGGCGGCGGCGCGAACGGATTGTCGTCGGAGGACCCGGAGGACCCGGAGGACCCGGAGGACCCGGAGGACCCGGAGGACCCGGAGGACCCGGAGGACCCGGAGGACCCGGAGGACCCGGAGGAGCCGGACGATCCCGAATCCCCGCCCGTCCCGGAACTCCCCGAGTTCCCTGAACTTCCTGAACTGCCCGAACTCCCGGAAGAACCCGAGGACCCGGAAGAACCCGAACTCCCGGAAGGATCCTCCGGCCCCGAAGAGCCCTCCGGCCCCGAGGACCCGGCGGACGAGGACTGGCGTTCCCGCATCAGAAGCACCGGCCCGGTGGGCTGCGGGACATGAAGTGCCGTGCGGTGTCGTCGGTCCGGCATCTGGTGAACGTCTTCCCCTCAGACCCTTGGCGCAAGGGGTCTTGTGTCGTATGGCCCGTCTGGAGACAGGTCCGTGTCCCCAGACGCTACCTCCCGGTCGCGCCCCCGTCCCCCGGGGGCCGTTCGGTGTGCCGGTATCGTTGCTGACGGTCGGCTCCTTCGTAGAGTTCCCCGAAACGGGAGACGCGATTCGTTTGTACGACCACACAAAGCCGCACGACCCGCACGACCCGCGAGGCTGTGCTCGCTTCCAGAAAGGCGTTCCGCCGTGGCCTCCCCGCCGTCCCCGCCCGCCCCCGACGACCCGGTCACCCCGACGGAACCGGGCCCTCCGGTCACCTTCGGCTCCCCGGCCCGGCTCGTGGTCCTCGTCTCCGGCTCCGGTACGAACCTCCAGGCCCTGCTCGACGCCGTCGCCGCCGACCCGCGGGGGTACGGCGCCCGTATCGTCGCCGTCGGCGCCGACCGCGACTCCATCGCCGGACTGGAGCGTGCCGAGCGGGCCGGGCTGCCGACCTTCGTCTGCCGCGTCAAGGACCACGAGACGCGCGAGGAGTGGGATGCCGCGCTGACCGAGGCCACCGCCGCGTACGAGCCCGATCTCGTCGTCTCGGCCGGCTTCATGAAGATCGTCGGGAAGCGTTTCCTCGCACGCTTCGGCGGCCGGTTCATCAACACCCACCCCGCCCTGCTGCCCAGTTTTCCCGGTGCCCACGGGGTGCGTGACGCGCTCGCGTACGGCGCGAAGGTCACCGGTTGCACCGTCCACTTCGTCGACGACGGCGTCGACACCGGCCCGGTCATCGCGCAAGGCGTGGTCGAGGTGCGGGACGAGGATCACGAGGACGGTGGCGTCGCTCTCCATGAGCGCATCAAGGACGTCGAGCGACGGCTGCTCGTCGATGTCGTGGGGCGTCTCGCCCGGCACGGCTACCGCATTGAGGGACGAAAGGTAACAATCCAGTGAGCGTCGATAAGCCCGTCGAAGCAGCAGCGGCCGCCGAGGGTACGAAGCGGCCCGTCCGCCGCGCGCTGGTCAGCGTCTACGACAAGACGGGTCTGGAAGAGCTGGCCCGTGGACTGCACGCGGCCGGCGTCACGCTCGTCTCGACCGGCTCCACCGCCGCGAGGATCGCCGCCGCCGGAGTGCCCGTCACCAAGGTCGAGGAGCTGACCGGTTTCCCCGAGACCCTCGACGGACGCGTCAAGACGCTGCACCCGCGCGTCCACGCCGGCATCCTGGCCGACCAGCGTCTCGCCTCCCACCGCGAGCAGCTCGCCGAACTCGGCATCGAGCCCTTCGAGCTGGTCGTCTCGAACCTCTACCCCTTCCGCGAGACCGTGGAGTCCGGGGCCACCCCCGACGAGTGCGTCGAGCAGATCGACATCGGCGGCCCGTCCATGGTCCGCGCCGCCGCCAAGAACCACCCGTCGGTCGCCATCGTCACCAGCCCCGCGCGGTACGGCGACGTCCTCGCGGCCGTACAGGACGGCGGGTTCGACCTGCCGACCCGCAAGCGGCTCGCCGCCGAGGCGTTCCAGCACACCGCCGCGTACGACGTGGCCGTGGCCTCCTGGTTCGCGGACGACTACGCCGCCCCGGACGACTCGGGTCTCCCGGACTTCCTGGGCGCGACGTACGAGCGCAAGAACGTCCTGCGCTACGGCGAGAACCCGCACCAGCCCGCCGCGCTCTACACCGGTGGCTCGGGCGGCGGCCTCGCCGACGCCGAGCAACTGCACGGCAAGGAGATGAGCTACAACAACTACACGGACACCGACGCCGCGCGCCGGGCCGCGTACGACCACACCGAGCCGTGCGTCGCGATCATCAAGCACGCCAACCCGTGCGGCATCGCGATCGCCGACGACGTCGCCGAGGCGCACCGCAAGGCCCACGCGTGCGACCCGCTGTCCGCGTTCGGCGGCGTGATCGCCGTCAACCGGCCGGTCTCCGTCGCGATGGCCGAGCAGGTCGCCGAGATCTTCACCGAGGTCATCGTCGCGCCCGGATACGAGGACGGCGCCGTCGAGGTGCTGGCCCGCAAGAAGAACATCCGCGTGCTGCGCTGCGAGGGCGGGCCCTCGGCCCCCGTCGAGGTGAAGCCCATCGACGGCGGCGCGCTGCTCCAGGTCACCGACCGTCTCCAGGCCGACGGCGACGACCCGTCGACCTGGACGCTCGCCACCGGTGAGGCCCTGTCGGACGCCGAACTGCGCGAGCTGGCCTTCGCGTGGAAGGCGAGCCGCGCGGTCAAGTCCAACGCGATCCTGCTCGCCAAGGACGGTGCGAGCGTCGGCGTCGGCATGGGACAGGTCAACCGCGTGGACTCGGCGAAGCTCGCCGTGGAGCGCGCGGGCGAGGAGCGGGCCCGTGGGTCGTACGCGGCCTCCGACGCGTTCTTCCCGTTCCCCGACGGTCTGGAGATCCTGCTGGACGCGGGCGTCAAGGCCGTGGTGCAGCCGGGTGGTTCGGTACGGGACGAGCTGACCATCGAGGCGGCGAAGAAGGCGGGCGCGACGATGTACTTCACCGGGACACGGCACTTCTTCCACTGAATTCGCTTCTTCACGATCTGCCACCTCATGGGGTGACAGACGCCGGAAGGCCGTAAACCCCGTCGGCAGGACGGGTGTTACGGCCTTCCGGCATACGCGCCGTGCGCCGGCCCATCCGGGTCGGTGGCGCGGGTCAGTAACGGGGGCGCTTGAACCACGCCGCGCCGTCCGCCTTCGACACGAAGACGATCAGCAGAATGCTGAGAACGATGTGGACGATGCCCACGATCCCGCCGAAGGGGTAGATGCCCAGGACTATGGTCAGGGCGCCGTAGACGATCAGCGCGGTGCGCAGGCCGCTGCCACCGGAGCTGATCTTGATCGCCAGGATGATCGACGCGACGGTCCACACGACCGCGATGAAGGTCATGAACCAGAGCACACCGCTCGACTGGTCGACCAGGCTCTGGAACTGCGAGTCGTCGGCCAGCTCGTCGCTGTCCTTCGCCGCGTTGAGCGCGATCGCGGCGAGGAGGAAGATCACGGCGCCGATCAGGCTGAGCCCGGAGAGCACCCAGAGGAAGACGCGGGACGCGGACACGCCGCCCGGCATCGTCTGCGGGCCGCCGCCCATGGGGCCGCCGGGGTGGCCGCCGTAGGGCTGGACCGGGGGCGCCTGCGGGTAGCCGTAGTTGGGCTGCTGGGGCTGGCCCTGCTGCGGGTAGCCGTAACCCGGCTGGCCCTGGGGCGGCTGGCCCTGGCCCTGCTGTCCGTAGGGGTTGTTCGGGTCGCCAAAGCTCATGGCGGGTTTCCTCCGTTGGTGACGCGGGGACATCGCGGGTCCGAAGGAGGAACATCACACAACCGAGCGGTTTGCCCCCCAACACTGACCGCGCACTGCGCGGCTCATCGTGCGGTTGATGCCGACTTTTTGTCCAGTCGGTATCCGTATGCGTTGTGCAAGTGCAACCTGGACACGCTCGGTTGATCTTGGGTCCCGCACCGGCGCCGACCGTCGCGCCCACCTCGCGTCGGACCTCGTGGCCGGCCTCGGATTGGAACAGCGGTGGGGTCATCCGCGAAGATGGGCCCATGACCGCCCAAATTCTCGATGGCAAGGCCACCGCAGCCGCGATCAAGTCCGACCTGACCGGCCGCGTGGCGGCCCTCAAGGCGCAGGGCATCACCCCCGGACTCGGGACCCTGCTCGTCGGGGACGACCCGGGAAGCCGTTGGTATGTGAACGGCAAGCACCGCGACTGTGCCGAGGTCGGTATCGCCTCGATCCAGCGTGAGCTGCCCGACACCGCGACGCAGGAGGAGATCGAGGCAGTCGTACGCGAACTCAACGCGAACCCCGAGTGCACCGGCTACATCGTCCAACTCCCGCTTCCCAAGGGCATCGACACCAATCGCGTCCTGGAGCTGATGGACCCGGAGAAGGACGCCGACGGGCTGCACCCGATGAGCCTCGGCCGGCTGGTGCTCAACGAGACCGGGCCGCTGCCGTGCACCCCGTACGGCATCATCCAGCTGCTGCGCGCGCACGGAGTCGAGATCAAGGGCGCGCATGTCGTGGTCGTCGGTCGCGGGATCACCGTGGGCCGCTCGATCCCGCTGCTGCTCACCCGTAAGTCCGAGAACGCGACGGTGACGCAGTGCCACACCGGCACCCGTGATCTCTCCTCGCAGCTGCGGCAGGCCGACATCATCGTGTCGGCCGCCGGTGTGCGCCACATCATCAAGGCGGAGGACGTGAAGCCGGGCGCGGCCGTGCTCGACGTCGGCGTCAGCCGCGACGAGCACGGGAAGATCGCGGGGGACGTCCACCCGGACGTCGCGGGAGTGGCAGGCTGGATCTCACCGAACCCCGGCGGGGTCGGCCCGATGACGCGCGCGCAGCTGCTGGTCAACGTCGTCGAGGCGGCGGAGCGCGCCGGAAGCGGAAGCGGAACGTGAAAGGGGCACCCATGGGTGCTGGGACGAGTGCGGGTGCCGACGCGGCTGCGGCCGCCGAGCCCGGAGGCGGTGACGGCGTCGGCGTCGGCGGCGATGGTGGTCGCGCGGTGAGCGAGCCCGTACGTGCGGACGGCGGGCCGGGCACGGCCGCGTTCGTGGGGGAGAAGGAGTCGGACGGGGAGGCGGCCGGAGCCGGGGACGCCGAGGCGGCGGCCCCCAGTGCCTCGCGGCGCTTTCCCACCGTGACGCAGGACACCGCGCGCCCCGAGGGCGGCGGACGGGCGGCTCCCGGTGACGCTCCCGCGCCCGCCCGTCAGTGGCCGCTGCTCACGGTGCTGGGGGCGACCGGTCTCGGTCTGCTGATCGTCGGGATCGCGCCGTTCGAGGAGTCGTTCCGCTACGGCACGATCCTGATCGGTGTGGCGTTGATCACCGGCGCGGTGCTGCGGCGGGTCATGCCGTCGGTCGGCATGCTGGCCGTACGGTCGCGCTTCACCGACATGGTGACGTACGGCCTGCTCGGCCTCGCGATCGTGCTGCTGTCGCTGATGACGCAGCCGAAGCCGTGGCTGGAGATCCCGTTCCTGGAGGATGTCGTCCACTCCACGGTCCCGTAGGCCCGGACACATTCCGCACAGATCGACAAGACGGCGCCCATCCCCTCCCCCGAGTCAGGACGGGCGCCGTCGGCATGTGGCTAGCGTCATGGACGCGCCAAACGGGATCAAGAGCAGACAGATGCCTGTGGCACGGAAGTGACCATTCCGCCATGGTGTGCTCGTCGGGCAACGGGTGCGAGACTGTGGGACGGAATCGGCGGCGGCGCGCGAGGGGGCGCGGGGACTGCCCCGAATGCTCCGGTGCACTCCCATTTCTGGAACTGATATCCCGGATCCGCGCATCCCTTGGGGTAATCGTCGGCCGGCGTGGGGGCGCGGCGCGGCGGAGCACATCAGGAACGTGCGGGGGGACAAGGGGGAAGTAATGCCTCGTTGGAAGGCACTACCGGAGGAGCTCGACCCACAGGTCAGAGAGTTCGCGACGCAGCTGCGCAGGCTCGTGGACAAGAGCGGCCTGAGCATCGCCGCCGTTTCTGACCGCACCGGCTACAGCAAGACGTCGTGGGAGCGGTATCTCAACGGCCGCCTGCTCCCGCCCAGGGGCGCGATCATGGCGCTCGCCGAGGTGACCGGTACGAATCCGCTGCACCTGACGACGATGTGGGAGCTGTCGGAGCGGGCGTGGAGCCGTTCCGAGATGCGTCACGACATGACGATGGAAGCGATCCGGATCTCCCAGGCGCGGGACGCGCTCGGCGAGTTCGGCGGCGACCCGGTCGGCGGCCCAGGCGGCCCCGGCGGCCCCGGCAGCGCGGGGAGCGCGGGGATCAGCCGACCCGGCGGACGGACGGCGACACCGCCCGGTGCGGGCAGGGGACCCAACTCGGGTACGGGGATGGGCGCGGGCGCCGGTACGAGCGCCGGTGCGGGTACGGGGGCGGGGTCCGGGGGCTGGCTCGGCCCCGAGTACCCGGGCGCCAACCGCCCCCCGGCAGGCGCCCCCACGGGACCTCCGCCCGGCTTCCCGCCGTCGGCCCCCGTGCCGCCCCCCGGCCGGGACGGCGGGGGCGGTGGCGGGCGCGGCCGGCGCCGCACGACGATATTCGTGGCGGCCCTCGTCGGCGCACTGGTGCTGATAGCCGGGGCCGTACTGCTGACCGATCTGGGCGGCGGTGGCGACGACGGCAAGGGGAAGGTCGCCCGGTCACCGTCGCCGAAGCCGACCGTGGTCGAGTCCGAACTGCCCGTCGGTGTGAAGTGCTCCGGCGACGACTGCACGGGCGAGGACCCCGAACTCATGGGCTGCGGCGGCGAGTTCGCCGAGACCGCGACGACCGCGACGGTCGGTACGGCGGTGGTCGAGGTCCGTTACAGCGAGACGTGCGGGGTGGCGTGGGCGCGCATCACCGACGCGGCGCCCGGCGACACGGTGGAGATCGCGGCGGACCAGGGCGAGGGCAAGCCCCAGACCGGCACGGTGAACGCCGACAAGGACGCGTACACCCCGATGGTCGCGGTGGCGACCGCGGACGAGGCGAAGGCCTGCGCGACGCTGACGACGGGGGTGGAGGGCTGCACGACGGCGGCCGGGTGAGAAGCGCCGCCCACCGCCCAAGCCCCGTCGCGTTCCGCGTGCTCGTCGTCGGATAGCCTGGCGAACGGTTGTCTCTTCACGTCAAGACATGATTCACCCCGCCGTCGGAGAGATGGCCCGCACCAGGGGCAGGGCCCCTGCCGCCCGCCGTTCCACCGCTGTCTAACGGAGACCGCCATGACCCGCACTCCCGTGAATGTCACCGTCACCGGCGCAGCCGGCCAGATCGGCTACGCGCTGCTCTTCCGCATCGCCTCCGGGCAACTGCTCGGCGCGGATGTGCCGGTCAGTCTGCGTCTGCTGGAGATCCCGCAGGGCCTGAAGGCCGCCGAGGGCACCGCCATGGAGCTCGACGACTGCGCCTTCCCGCTGCTCCGCGGCATCGAGATCACCGACGACGCCAACGCCGCCTTCTCCGGCGCCAACGTGGCGCTGCTCGTCGGCGCCCGCCCCCGTACCAAGGGCATGGAGCGCGGCGATCTGCTCTCCGCCAACGGCGGCATCTTCAAGCCGCAGGGCAAGGCCATCAACGACAACGCGGCCGACGACATCAAGGTCCTCGTCGTCGGCAACCCGGCCAACACCAACGCGCTCATCGCGCAGGCCGCGGCCCCCGACGTACCGGCCGAGCGCTTCACCGCGATGACCCGCCTCGACCACAACCGCGCGATCTCGCAGCTCGCGGCCAAGACCGGCGCGCAGGTCACGGACATCAAGCGGCTGACGATCTGGGGCAACCACTCTGCCACGCAGTACCCGGACATCTTCCACGCGGAGATCGCGGGCAAGAACGCCGCCGAGACGGTCAACGACGAGCAGTGGCTCGCCGACACCTTCATCCCGACCGTCGCCAAGCGCGGCGCGGCGATCATCGAGGCCCGCGGCGCGTCCTCGGCGGCCTCGGCGGCCAACGCCGCCATCGACCACGTCCACACGTGGGTCAACGGCACCCCCGAGGGCGACTGGACCTCCATGGGTATTCCGTCGGACGGCTCGTACGGCGTCCCGGAGGGCATCATCTCGTCGTTCCCCGTGACCACGAAGAACGGCGCGTACGAGATCGTCCAGGGCCTGGACATCAACGACTTCTCCCGTGCGCGCATCGACGCGTCGGTGAAGGAGCTCACCGAGGAGCGCGACGCGGTCCGCGAGCTCGGCCTTCTCTGACCTCCCTGACCCGCTGATCGACCTACATCGAAGCTCCCGGCAGCCGCCCACCCGGCCGCCGGGAGCTTCGTCGTGCGGGGGCCGGGGGCGGTGGGCGTCAACCGCCGTACACCCGTGAGGCGTTGATTCCGCGTTCGGTGCCACCGACGGCGATCGTTCGCGCACACTGAGTGCGTGAACGCATACGGAGAGGGACTTCGCGGAGACGCCCCGGGGCCCTCCCGATAGGGGTTGGCCCCCGGGACGCGTCCGCCGAACACCAAGTTGCCCCTTATGTCGCCGAGTTGGGCCCCTGTTTTCCTCTTGTTTCGTCATGAGCATGGTTACATCTCGGCGTTTCTGGGGGACCATTCCCGCGGCGGTCATCGCGCGTAGACCCATGCGGCGCCCGCCCCCGCACGCTCTGAGGTATGACTCCGTGTCACCGGGCACGGGGCGTCAACCTGTCTCCCCACCGGAGGTTTTCGAAATGCGCCGTCGTCTGGCCATGCCGCTCGCTGCCCTTGCCCTCGTCCTCCCCGCCACGCTGATGTCGGCGAGCTCGGCCGCCGCCGCGCCGGCCGACAAGCCCCAGGTCCTGAGCAGTTGGACGCAGACCAGCGCCGCCAGCTACAACTCGTTCGTCGCCGCCCGCAACAACCAGGGCGCCTGGTCCGCGTACGGCTTCGACTGGTCCACGGACTACTGCTCGTCCTCGCCCGACAACCCCTTCGGCTTCCCGTTCCAGACGTCCTGCGCGCGTCACGACTTCGGCTACCGCAACTACAAGGCGGCCGGCTCCTTCGACGCCAACAAGGCGCGGCTGGACAACGCGTTCTACTCGGACCTGAAGCGGGTGTGCGCCGGCTACTCGGGCGCCACGAAGGCCTCCTGCGACGCCACGGCGTGGACGTACTACCAGGCCGTCAGCATCTTCGGCCGCTCCGCGGTGGTCGACGGCAACAAGTCGGTCGTCTGACCCACACGTACGGCGGTGTGAGCCACCGCCGCCCGATGCCCGAAGGCCCCTCGCCCGCCCGCGAGGGGTCTTCGTGCTGTCCGGCCCCGACGAGTCCGCGCGCCGGCGAAACCTCCCGTCGGGAGTGACGCTGAACACTTCCGGTCATCGAACACGCATGCTTTCCCGGTCTCGGGGCAGGGGCCCAGGTCGCCAGTCGTTGCTGGTGGTGGTGGGTATCGGGAACGGAAGGCCAAACGCGACGTGTCGGCACAACAGACCATCTTTGTGGGCGGAGAGTGGCGCAAAGCCGTCTCCGGCGCCACACGCGACATCATCGACCCCGCCGACGCGACACCGTTCGCGGTCGTGTCCGAGGGCGGGGCCGAGGATGTCGACGCCGCCGTCGACGCCGCGCGCGGGGCCTTCGACGGAGGTGCGGGGACCTGGCCCCGGACCCCCGTCGCCGACCGGGCCGCGTTGCTGCGGCGTGTCGCCGGGCTGTTGCGGCGGGACCGGGAAACCCTCGGGGCGCTGGAGAGCCGGGACGCGGGCAAGACCGTCGAGGAGGGGCGTGTCGATGTCGACTGTGTCGCCGACGCCTTCGCCTACTTCGCCGATCTCGTGAGCAACGAAGGCGGCGGGCGCGTCGTGGACGCCGGATCCGCCGACGTGCACAGCGTCGTCGTGCACGAACCCGTCGGCGTCTGCGCGCTCATCACCCCCTGGAACTATCCGCTTCTCCAGGCGAGTTGGAAGATTGCCCCGGCGCTCGCCGCGGGCAACACTTTTGTGGTCAAGCCGAGCGAGATCACCCCGCTCAGCACCGTCGCCCTGATCGACCTGCTCACCGAGGCCGGGCTGCCGGCCGGTGTCGCCAACATGGTGACCGGCGCCGGTGACCCCGTCGGCGCCCGGATGGCCGAACACCCGGACGTGGACCTCGTCTCGTTCACCGGCGGACTTGCCAGCGGTACGAAGGTGATGGCCGCCGCCGCGCCCGGTGTGAAGAAGGTCGCGCTCGAACTCGGCGGGAAGAACCCGAACGTCGTCTTCGCCGACTCCTGCGCCACCGACGAGGGCTTCGACACCGCCGTCGACCAGGCCCTGAACGCCGCGTTCATCCACAGCGGCCAGGTCTGCTCCGCCGGTTCGCGCCTTGTCGTCGAGGAGTCGCTGCGCGAGCGCTTCGTCGCCGAACTCGCCCGCCGCGCAACGAAGATCCGCCTCGGCCGGGGCACCGGCGAGGGCGTCGAGTGCGGACCGCTCGTATCGGCCCAGCAGCTGGCGAAGACCGAGGAGTACGTCGCGTCCGCGCTGGCCGAGGGCGCAGTGCTGCGGGCCGGCGGAAAACGGCCCGAGCCCGGTGAACTCCGCCCCGCCGCAGGGTACTTCTACGAGCCGACCGTCCTCGACCAGTGCCACCGTGACATGCGGGTCGTCCGCGAGGAGGTCTTCGGCCCCGTACTGACCGTCGAGACCTTCCGTACGGAGGACGAGGCGATCGCGCTCGCCAACGACACCGAGTACGGCCTGGCAGGCGGAGTCTGGACGGCGGACCCAGGGCGCGCGCGGCGCGTCGCGGGGCGGCTGCGGCACGGCACCGTCTGGATCAACGACTTCCACCCCTACCTGCCGCAGGCCGAGTGGGGCGGCTTCGGCAAGTCCGGCATCGGACGCGAGCTGGGACCCGCCGGGCTGACCGAGTACCGCGAGGCCAAGCACATCTACCAGAACCTCGCGCCCCGGCCCGTGCGCTGGTTCGCCGGCTGAACCGGCCGTCGGCCGCCGGCGGACGTCGGTACACACCAACTGCCTTACGGCTGAGTCACATTACGCCTCATTGCGCGCAAGAACCTTGAATCACCCCAGCGAAGTGGAGTAGACGACACTCATGGCCGAACACGACGCCGCATACGATTACGTCGTCGTCGGGGGCGGCACCGCGGGATCGGTGATCGCCTCCCGGCTCACCGAGGACCCGGACGTCACCGTCGCCGTCATCGAGGGAGGGCCGTCCGACATCGACCGGCCCGACGTGCTGACCCTCCGGCGCTGGATGGGGCTGCTGGGCGGCGAGCTGGACTACGACTACCCGACGACCGAGCAGCCGCGCGGCAACTCCCACATCCGGCACAGCCGCGCACGGGTGCTCGGCGGCTGCTCCTCGCACAACACCCTGATCGCCTTCAAGCCGCTGCCCTCCGACTGGGACGAGTGGGCGGCGGCCGGGGCCGACGGCTGGGACGCGGCGTCCATGGAGCCGTACTTCGGGCGGTTGCGCAACAACATCGTTCCGGTGGACGAGCAGGACCGTAACCCCATCGCCCGCGACTTCGTCGACGCGGCGCAGGCGGCGCTCGGCGTCCCCCGCGTCGAGGGCTTCAACAAGAAGCCCTTCCACGAGGGCGCCGGATTCTTCGACCTCGCCTACCACCCGGAGAACAACAAGCGGTCGTCCGCCTCGGTGGCGTATCTGCACCCCTTCCTGGACCGCCCCAACCTCCGCCTGCTGCTGGAGACCTGGGCGTACCGGCTGGAGCTGGACGGCACCCGCGCGACCGGCGTGCGCGTACGGGCGGCGGACGGTACGGAGTCGTACGTACGCGCCCGGCGCGAAGTCCTCGTCTGCGCCGGCGCCGTCGACACACCCCGGCTGCTCCTGCACTCCGGCATCGGGCCGCGCGCCGATCTGGAGGCGCTCGGCATCCCCGTCACGCACGACCTGCCGGGCGTCGGGGAGAACCTCCTCGACCACCCCGAGTCGGTCATCGTCTGGGAGACCGACGGGCCGATCCCCGAGAACTCGGCGATGGACTCCGACGCGGGCCTCTTCGTCCGGCGCGACCCGGACGTCCACGGCCCGGACCTGATGTTCCACTTCTACCAGATCCCGTTCACCGACAATCCCGAGCGCCTGGGCTACGAACGCCCCGCCCACGGCGTCTCGATGACACCGAACATCCCCAAGCCCCGCAGCCGCGGCCGGCTCTTCCTCACCAGCGCGGATCCCGAGGTCAAACCGGCCCTGGACTTCCGGTACTTCACCGACGAGGACGACTACGACGGCCGCACCCTCGTGGACGGCATCAGGATCGCCCGGCGGATCGCCGCCGCCGAACCGCTCGCCGACTGGCTGACCCGGGAGGTCTGTCCGGGCCCGGACATCACCTCCGACGAGGAGCTGAGCGAGTACGCCCGCAGATGCGCCCACACGGTCTACCACCCCGCCGGCACCTGCCGGATGGGCGCCACCGACGACGAACAGGCCGTGGTGGCACCGGATCTGACGATCCGTGGACTGAGGGGCATCCGAATCGCCGACGCCTCCGTCTTCCCCACCATCCCGGCCGTGAATCCGATGATCGGGGTCCTGATGGTCGGCGAGAAATGCGCCGAACTGCTCACCGCGACAGCCAACACAACCGCACCGGGAGGTGATGCGTGATGACCGCCACCGAACCGGTCTTCTCCGTACGCGATCTGTGGAAGGTCTTCGGACCCAAGGCCGACCGAATACCGGGCAACGCGGAGTACGCGGCCTTGTCCGCCGAGGAGTTGAGGGCACGCACCGGCTGCACGGCGGCCGTCCGCGATGTCTCCTTCGACGTGCACAAGGGCGAGGTCTTCGTCGTCATGGGCCTCTCCGGCTCGGGCAAGTCGACCCTCGTACGCTGTCTGACCCGGCTCATCGAGCCGACCAGCGGACAGCTGGCCATGGACGGCGAGGACGTCATCGCCATGGACAAGAACCGGCTGCGCGAACTGCGCAGGCACCGCGCCGCGATGGTCTTCCAGCACTTCGGTCTGCTGCCGCACCGCTCCGTGCTCGACAACGTCGCCTACGGCCTGGAGATCCAGGGCATGCCACGGGCCGAGCGCCGGGCGAAGGCCGCCGAGGTCGCCGCCCTGGTCGGCCTCGAAGGTCTGGAGGAACGGCGCCCCGGCCAGCTGTCCGGCGGCCAGCAGCAACGCGTCGGTCTCGCCCGCGCGCTCGCCGTGGATCCCCAGGTTCTGCTGTTCGACGAGCCGTTCAGCGCGCTCGACCCGCTGATCCGCCGCGACATGCAGGAAGAGGTCATCCGGCTGCACCGTGAGGAGGGCCGCACGATGGTCTTCATCACCCACGACCTCAACGAGGCCCTGCGCCTCGGCGACCGCATCGCGCTGATGCGCGACGGCGGGATCGTGCAGCTCGGCACCCCGGAGGAGATCGTCGCCAACCCGGCCGACGACTACGTACGCGACTTCGTCCGCGACGTCCCGCGCGAGCAGGTCATCTCCGTACGCCGCGCCATGCGTCCCGCGCGGGACGGCGAGAGCGAGTCGGGCGTCGTGCTGGGGCCGGACACGCTGGTCTCCGACGCGATCGAGGCCGTCGCGCGCAGCGGCGACTACTGCCGGGTCGTGGACGACGGCCGGACGCTCGGCGTCGTCGGCTACGAGGAACTGCTGGCCGTCGTCGCGGGGCTGGACGACGACGCCGAACCCAAGGAGGTGGCGGCGGTATGAGCGCCGCTCCCAACCCGGTGTCCGAGAAGACCGACCGGGCCGCGCGGGACACGCGCGGTGGCCTGGACGACGTACGTACGAGCAAGACCGGCCCGTCCGACGACGGCGTCCCCGGCCCCTGGTCCCGCCTCGCGGGCAACCCCCGCGCGATGCTGCTCGTCGCCGCCGTCCTCGTCGCGATCGTCAGCGCGGCCGTCGGCGGAAGCGGAGCCTGGCCCGCCGATCTGACCGTCGACGTACGCTCGCCGCTCGACGACCTCAACCGCTGGCTCGTCGACAACCGCACCACACACCCCCTCTTCCTCTACTTCCTCCTGCACATCAGCAACTCCGCCGAGAGCTCCGTCGACGGCGTACTCAGCGTGCTGGAGAGCCTCGGCTTCATCGGCGTGACGGTGGCCGCCGTACTGATCGCCTGGTACGCGGGCGGCGCCGGCCTGCGTCGCCGCGCACTGCGCACCGCCGCCACCGCGCTCGCCACCTTCGCGGTGATCGGGCTGCTCGGCATGTGGGAACCGGCGATGGAGACGCTGGCGCTGATGGTCGTCGCCGTCACCGTCTCGGCCGTCGTCGGCGCGCTGCTCGGGCTCGCCGCCGGGCTGTCCGACCGCTGCCAGCGCGTGCTGCGGCCGGTCTTCGACACCATGCAGGTGCTGCCCGCCTTCTCGTACCTGCTGCCGTTCGTCCTGCTCTTCGACATCGGCATCCCGTCCGTCTTCGTCGCGACCGTCATCTACGCGGCCCCGCCGATGGCCCGGCTGACCGCGCTCGGGCTGCGCGGCGCGGACGCGGCGGCGCTGGAGGCGTCCGCCTCGCTCGGCGCCAGTTCCTGGCAGCGGCTGATGACGGCCAGGCTGCCGCTCGCCCGCAAGCAGATGCTCCTCGGCCTCAATCAGACGATCATGATGTGTCTGTCGATGGTCGTCCTCGCGTCGATGATCGGCGCGGGCGGGCTCGGCGACGAGATCTTCACAGCGCTCTCCACCGTCGATGTCGGCCTCGCGCTGCCCGCCGGAATCGCCGTCGTCCTGCTCGCGATCTGGCTGGACCGTACGACGGCGGCGGCCGGCGAGCAGCTCGAAGACCCCGACGCCGGTCAGCGCGCCACGTGGTACGTGCTCTGGCCCGGCGTCGTCGCGGCCGTCGCGGGTGGCGCGGTGCTCGGAGCCGTACTCGGCCGCAAGGAGTGGCCCGAGGCCTGGACCGTCTCGATCAGCGAACCGGTCAATACCGTCGTCGACTGGATCGAGCGCGAACTCGGCTCCGGCGTACCGGTGTTGGGTGGCACCCTCACCTGGTCCGAAGGGTTCGCGAGCTGGGTCATCAACCCGGTGCGCGACGCGCTGCTGGCCACGCCCTGGTGGGCGCTGCTGCTCGTCGCCGGTGTGCTGGCACTGCGGACCGGCTGGCAGGCCGTCGTCACCGTGGTGCTGTCGCTGGCCGCGATCGGCGCGATGGGTCTGTGGGACCGCTCGCTCGACACGCTCTCCCAGGTCCTCGCCGCGCTCGTGGTGACCCTGCTGCTCGGCTTCGCCATCGGCATCCTCGCGGCGCGCGTCGAGAGGGTCGAGCGGGTGATCAGGCCGGTCCTCGACATCATGCAGACGATGCCGCAGTTCATCTATCTGATCCCGGTGATCGCGCTGTTCAGCGGCGGCCGTACGGCGGCCGTCGCCGCGGCCGTCGTCTACGCCCTGCCCGCCGTCGTACGCATCACCACCCAGGGAATCCGGCAGATCGACCCCTCCGCCCTGGAGGCGGCGCGTTCACTCGGCGCCGGTACGGGGCAGCAACTGCGCCAGGTCCAGCTGCCGTTGGCCCGGCCCGCCCTTCAACTCGCCGTCAATCAGGGCGTGGTGCTGGTCCTGGCCATCGTCGTCATCGGCGGCATGATCGGTGGCGGCGCGCTCGGCGTCGACGTGGTGAAGGGCCTGGCCAAGGGCGATCTGGGGCTCGGTATGACGGCCGGGATCGCGATCGTCTGCCTCGGCCTGCTGCTGGACCGGATCTCGCAGCCGAGCGTGGCGGCGAAGGAACGCGCCCTGGTGTGAGCCGAACACAACTGAAGACAACCGAAACCGCGAGAGAGAGAACCACGACGTGACCCAAAGCAAGCGGATACGCACCACCCTGGTCGCCGGAGCCGGCGCGCTCGGCATGCTCGCCCTCAGCGCGTGCGCTGCCGAGACCGAGTCGGCGTCCGCGTCCGACGAGGTCACCCTGACCGTCCCCTCCTGGGTCGGCGCGCGTGCCAACGCCGAGGTCGCCAAGGTGATCATGGAGCAGGAACTGGACGTCAAGGTCGAGCTCCAGCAGCTCGACGAGCCGGTCGCCTTCGACGCGCTCAACAACGGCAAGGCCGACGCGATCCTGGAGGACTGGGGCGGCTCGCCGAAGAAGGAAAAGCTCTACATCGAGGACAAGAAGACCATCGTCAAGGGCGGCGACCTCGGTGTCGTCGGCCACATCGGCTGGTTCGTCCCGAAGTACTACGCGGACGCGAACCCCGAAGTCACGGACGCCAAGAACCTCAACAAGTTCACCAAGGACTTCCGCTCCGCGAACAGCGGCGACATGGGCGAGTTCCTGGGCGCGGCGCCCTCGTACACGACGTACGACGAGCACCTGGTCAAGAACCTCAAGCTGAATCTCAAGATCAAGGAGACCGGCAACGAGGCCGCCCAGATCAAGGAGATCCAGCAGAAGTACCGCGACAAGGAGCCCTTCATCACCTACTGGTGGGACCCGCAGTGGCTCAATGCTGACATCGACCTGGTCGAGGTGAAGCTGCCCGCGTACGAGGAGGGCTGCAACGTCCCGGAGACGGCGACGGACTGCGCGTACGCCAACACCCCGCTCCAGAAGTACCTCAACGCGGACTTCGCGAAGGACGGCGGTGACGCCGCCGAGTTCATCAAGAACTTCAAGTGGAGCACCGAGGAGCAGAACGCGGTCGCCAAGGCGATCGCGAAGGACAAGATGAGCGGCCCGGACGCGGCCGAGAAGTGGGTCAAGGAGAACAAGTCGACGTGGGAGGCCTGGCTCCCGAAGAAGTAGCCCCCACTCCGCTGGTCGTCTCACGCCGGTGGACGGCCCGGAGCCCTCATCGGCTCCGGGCCGTCCGGCCGCGCGTACATACCTCAGAAGTGGCTCAACTCCCTTGAGGCGGGCGGCCGGGGGCGGCGAGTATCCGGGAATGACGCTATTCGGACAGAAGAAGCAGGAGTTCGCCGTACTCGTCGTGCGCGACGCCGACGAGGTCGCCGAGGCCGTGGACAACGCGCTGAAGACCGCGGGACCCGAGGAGCGGCCGGGCCTGGAGCGGGCCGCCGCGCTGCTCGCCGCCGCGCGGGAGGCCACCGACGGTGAGCTGCGCGGGAGTTGGGCGCGCCGGCAGATCGCCGAGGCCGGGGTGGAGGGGCCCGCTGACTCGGTGCGGGCGGTGAAGGCGCTCCGCGAGGCGGAGCCGGGGCTGAGCCGGGGCTGAGCCTTCTCCAGGCGGTGCGGCTGTCGAAGGAGGCCGCCGCGCTGGAGGACGAAGAGGGCCGGGGCCGTACCGCCTGAGCGGGGAGCGTTACGCCGACTCCCGCACCACCAGCGTCGGCGTGAAGATCATCGACGGCAGCGGATCGCCCGGCGCGGCGATCTGCTTCAGCAGCAGCCTGGCCATCTCCGAGGACATCTCCTCGACCGGCTGACGCACGGTCGTCAGCGCCGGATCACAGGTCAGCGCCGCGTTGCTGTCGTCGAAGCCCACCACGGCCACCTCGTCGGGCACCTGTCTGCCCGCCCGAAGCAGTACCGGCAGCGCGCCCAGCGCCATCAGGTCGGAGGCGATGAACACCCCGTCCAGGTCCGGGTGTTCGGCCAGCAGACGCCGCATCGCCGCCGCGCCGCCCGTGTGGGTGAAGTCGCCCTCCGCGACCGCGACGTCCTCGATCCCGTACGCGGCCATCGCCGCCCGGAAACCTTCGAGCCGTTCCTGCCCCGCCGGCATATCCTGCGGCCCCGCGACCGTACCGATCCTGCGCCGCCCCAGCCCCGCCAGATGCCCGGCGGCCAGCCGCGCGCCCGCGGCCTGGTCCGCCTCGACGTAGGTGAGGGGCGACGGCTGTCCGGGCCGGCCCGCCAGGACGGCGGGCAGCCGCGTCTCCTGGACCAGCCGGGGCAGCGGATCACCGGCGTGCGATGAGATCAGCACGATGCCGTCCACATGGCCCTGGCGCAGATACGAGAGCAACTGCTCGCGCGAGGCCGCGTCGTCCGCCAGCATCAGCACCATCTGCACACCGGCCGGCCGCAGCACGTCCAGCAGCCCGCCCACGACCCGGCCGAAGTACGGGTCCGAGAACATCCGGCCCACGAACGGCTCGGCCACCGGCCGCCGTTCCTGCTCGGAGACCACCAGCGCGATCGAGTCGGTGCGGCGGGTCACCAGGGACCGCGCGGCGCGGTTGGGGACGTAGTGCGTCGTGGCGATCGCCTCCTCGACGACCGTGCGCAGCGCCGGATCCACCGTCGTCGCTCCGTTGATCACGCGGGACACCGTGGCTCGTGAGACGCCTGCGACAGCGGCCACGTCCTCCAGGGTCGGGCGCGCGGGCGGGGAGACGTCGGCAGTCATGCAGCCTTTATACCGGTTGGTACTCGACGCGCGGAGTGGGGCCTCGGGCAGCCCGAGCCCGTTCTACGTGGCGATGCGCCTCAGCCCGTCGAGCTCGCCCTCCCTCGCCTCGACGAGCGCGGCGGCGAGCTTCTTGGCCGCCGCCTCGCTGCCCGCGTCGACCTCGGAGCGCGACACATGCGCGGACTGCTCCAGATGTTCGCGGATCTGGACCACGAAGACCTTCTCGAAGGCGGCGCCTTCGGCGGCACGCGCCTGAGTGAGATCGCCGGGCGTGACCATGCCCGGCATCTCATGGCCCTCGTGCACATTCGTGGACGGCAGGCCCAGCTCCTTCAACAGCGCCCGCATACGGCCGAGTTCGGCGCGGTGGGCGTCGGCGAGGTCCTTCGCCCAGCTCCGCAGACGGGGGTCGGTGGAGCGGTCGGCGGCCATCGTCAGGAGTTCGACCGCGCCCTCGTTCATGGGGGTCATGAGCTGGACCCACGCGGCGTCGGTGGCACCGGACAGGGTCGGGACCGAAGTGGGCTGTGTGGCCCCCGGACGCACGGGAGTTGAGGCCGCGGGTGGCTCTCTGTCCACCGACGGGGTGGACGAGCAGCCCGTCACCGTCAGGAGGGCGAGGAACGTCGCCGCCGTACCGCGTACCGCCTTCATGGAGAGTCCTTGGGGGGGAGGGGACGGGCTCGGTGCCCGCCCGGGGCCGTGCGGCCCCGGGCGGGCACCGGGCGTGGTCCGGTCAGGAAGGCCGGCCGTCGGCACCGCACTTGATGATGGGACGGATGCAGTCACGTACGCGCCGCTCCATCTCCGCCACGGGCCAGACGTTGAAGAAGTCGCCGTGCATCGTGTAGCCCCGGCCCGACGCGAGCTTGAGCCGCGCCGGATCGCCGTTGACCGGATACCTCAGCACCTGCCGCAGCTTCGGCACCGGCACCGGGTGGGTCGACGGGCACGCGCCCGCCACCGGGTACGACATATGGCTCTTGTGGTCGGCCGAGTCGAGGTCCCGGCCGTTCCAGCACTGCGGGAAGTCCAGATACGACTCCAGCATCGCCCCCGCCGGGCAGTTCACGAAGTCCGTCGACGGGTTGACCTCGCCGTGATGCAGACACGACCAGCGCGCCCGCGTGTTGTCGTTGGGGCCGGTCGCCTTGGCGTTGCCCGCCACGATCCGCAGTCCGTACGGCAGCGGCTGCGTCTGGGCGATGATGTCGTCGCGCACGCCTTCACCCAGGTAGTAGAAGGTGGTGCCGGTCGGCTCCACCTCCCGGGTGCCGTCGTACAGGGTCGGGACCCAGTACGACGAGAGGTCCGACTGCGGCGCGCAGGTGGTGCGCCCGCGCGCCAGGCTGTTGACGTCGGAGCGGGCGTTGGTCGTGTCGTTGCCGAAGAAGCTGTGCATGTGCGAGCCGCCGGGCAGCCCCGGGGCGACGATCGGGTCGTCCGGGAGGCGGTGGCTGTACGGACATTCGGCGAGGAATTCCGACACCCGGACGACGGCGGCGCCCTTGGTGCCGGACTGGGCGTTCTCGGCGGAGACCGATGCGGTGTTCGCGCTGCTCATGTTGGCCTGGAGCAGCGAGGCGGTGAGCGCGACGAGGGCCAGGGCGACCACCCGCCGGCGCCAGGACGCCAGTCCCGTTCGGAGGGGTGAGGCGATGCGGGAGGCGCGGGGGGTGCGGGGGGTGCGGCTGGGTCTGTGGAGCACGGCACTCCAATCGGAGGAATTGGGGAGTTCCTTGTGGTGTCAGAGAGCGCTCTCTGGCCGTGAACGTAAGAGCGGGCCGCAGGGGTGTCAATAGATGCGGCAAGGTCGGTCAAGTAGCGGCAAACTCAGGCGAGTTGATGGAGGTTGAGGTTGGAGAGCGCTCTCTTGGTCGGCCCGTCCGAGATGGGGGATATGGGCCGGTGCCGGACGCGCCGAATCCCCGGCGGGCCGGTGCCCTGCCGGGGATCCGCCACGTCCGGTGCCGCGTCAGGCGCGCAGTCGGGCCGCGCCCTCCCGTACCGCCGCCATCGCCTGCCGCTGGAGCCCCGGACCGAAGGTGATGCGCGTGGCGCCCAGCCTGCCCAGCTCCGACAGTTCCACCGCACCGCCCGGCGCCGACCCGACGTTGACCGGGCCGTCGATCCCCGCCCGGAGCGCCGGGATCGCCTCGGACGGGGCGCCGATCGGGTACACGCAGTCCGCGCCGGCGGCGACGTACAGACGGGCGCGGGCGATCGCCTCCGCCGAGTCGCTCACGCCACGGATGAACGTGTCGACGCGGGCGTTGAGGAACAGCCGGTCCCCGGCCGCCGCGCGAACCTCCGCCAGCCAGTCGGCGTGCCGCCGCGGGTCCTTTAGGCCGCCCTTGGACGAGTCCTCCAGGTTGCAGCCCACGGCGCCCGTGTCGAGGAGGCGGGCGACCAGTTCGGCCGGCGCCAGCCCGTAACCGTCCTCGATGTCGGCGCTGACGGGCACGGGCGTCTCACCGCTGGAGACGGCCCGCACGATACGGGCCACCGCGGCGAACATCTCGTCCGGCGGGGTGGCGCCGTCCTCGTACCCGAGCGACGCGGCGACCCCCGCGCTCGGCGTGGCGAGCGCGGGGAACCCGGCCTCCACGAAGACGCGGGCGCTGCCCGCGTCCCAAGGCCCCGGCAGTATGAGCGGGTCTTCGGCGGCACGGTCGTGATGCAGAGCGCGGAAGGTCGTCAAGAGCGTCATGGCTGAATCAGGTTCCCGGTGAGGAGGGCGTGCGCGGCGCGGGCGTCTGGGGGGTCTGTCCGCGCGAGGGCGGACGCGAGGGCGGACGGGAGGGTTATTTCCTGGCGCTCTTCGGCGCGTAGTAGCCGGGGGGAGTCCTCGTAGAGACTCCGAAGCGGTTCCAGGCGTTGATGACCGTGATCGCGGAGATCAGATAGGCGAGTTCGGTCTCGTCGAAGTATGCCGCCGCCCGCCCGTACACCTCGTCAGGCACGAAGCCGTCCGTCAGCACGGTGACCGCCTCGGTCAGCTCGAACGCCGCGATCTCCTTCGCCGAGTAGAAGTGCCGCGACTCCTCCCACGCGCTGAGCTGGACGATCCGCTCCACCGACTCCCCGGCGGCGAGCGCTTCCTTCGTGTGCATGTCCAGGCAGACGGAGCAGTGGTTGATCTGCGACGCGCGGATCTTCACCAGCTCGTACAGCACGGGATCGATGCCCTGCCGGACCGCCTGCTCAAGTCCGGACATCGCTCGGTAGATGTCGGGCGCGACGCTCGCCCAGGCCATGCGGGGCTCGTGCACGGGGAGGCGGTCATGGGAGTGCGGGTGGGTGGGGGCGGTGGCGGTCGCGGTTGCGGTGGGGTGCGGGTCGGTCGCGTTGGTCGCGTTGGTCGTCATGCGTACGACGCTACGCGCGGGATGGCGCAGCGGTATGGTCCATTCTCATGCCGGAATCGTGGGCCAATGTGCCACGCGGTGAGGGGCTGACCGCCCCGGGGACAGAGCGGGCCGAACGCGCCGAGCGGCAGGTCGGAGCAGTCACGGTCAGAGCGGTCACGGTCGGAGCGGTCACGGTCGGAGCGGTCACGGTCGGCGCCGATCTCCATCTTGAGCTGCGCGGCTCCGGGCTCCGTGCGGGGCTGATGGACGCCCTGCGTGAAGCCGTACGGACGGGGAGGCTCGCCCCCGAAACCCGGCTGCCCTCGTCCCGTACGCTCGCCGCCGATCTGGGCATCGCGTGCAACACCGTCGCCGACGCGTACGCCGAACTCGTCGCCGAAGGCTGGCTCACCGCGCGGCAGGGGTCGCGGACGCGGGTCGCGCGGCGGGCCGCGCCGCGCACGCGGGCGCCGGGCGGCTCGCCGGCCCGGCCGGTCCACGGGAGGCCCACGCACAATCTGCGGGCCGGGTCGCCCGACCTCGGCTCGTTTCCGCGCGGCGAATGGCTCGGCGCTTCGCGCCGGGCGCTGACCGCCGCGTCGCACGAGGCTTTCGACTACGGCGAGCAGAGCGGGCGTGTCGAACTGCGTACCGTCCTCGCCGACTACCTGGCCCGCACGCGCGGCGTGTACGCCGACCCGGAGCGGGTCGTCCTCTCCTCCGGGTTCGTCCACGGTCTGACGCTGATGGCCCAGGTCCTCGCGGCCCGCCGGGGGAGTGCGGTGGGAGGGGACCGGGGGAGAACCGCGGCCCGACCCGTGGGGCGGGCGCGGGGGGTGGCACGGGCGGTGGCCGTGGAGTCGTACGGGCTCGACCTCCACCGGGACATCCTGACGGCCGCCGGGCTGCGTACGCCCGCGCTGCCGATCGACCAACTCGGCACGCGCACCGAGGAGTTGGCGTCCGAGCAGGGAGAGCTGCGGGGCGTCGACGCGGTGCTGACGACTCCGGCACACCAGTTCCCGACCGGTGCCGCGCTCCACCCGGACCGGCGTGCGGCGGTGGTGGACTGGGCGCGGGGCGCGGGCGGGCTGATCCTGGAGGACGACTACGACGGGGAGTTCCGCTACGACCGTCAGCCCGTCGGGGCGCTCCAGGGGCTGGACCCGGAACGGGTCGTCTACCTGGGCACGGCGAGCAAGTCCCTCGCGCCGGGGCTGCGGCTCGCGTGGATGGTGCTGCCCGAAGCACTGGTGGGGGAGGTGATCAGGGCGTCGGCTTCGGGGTGGCCGCCTCAAGCGCGTCGACGCTGCCCGACATGATCGTGCGCAGGTGGGTGGTGATGTGGTCGAGGGGCCAGTCCCACCAGGCGATCGTCAGCAGCCGGTCGACGTCCGCGTCGTCGTAACGGCGGCGGATGAGCCTGGCCGGGTTGCCGCCGACGATGCCGTAGTCCGGTACGTCGTCGACGACGACCGCCCCCGAGGCGATCACCGCTCCATGGCCGATCCGGACACCGGGCATGACCATGCTGCGGTAGCCGAACCAGACGTCGTTGCCCACCACCGTGTCACCCCGGCCGGGCAGTCCGGTGATGAGATCGAAGTGCTCGCTCCACGAACCGCCCATGATCGGGAAGGGGAACGTCGACGGGCCGTCCATCCGGTGATTGGCGCCGTTCATGATGAACCGCACCCCTTCGCCCAGCGCGCAGTACTTCCCGATGACCAGCTTCTCCGGCCCGTAGTGGTACAGCACGTTCTTCGTCTCGAACGCCGTCGGCTCGTCCGGGTCGTCGTAGTACGAGAAGTCCCCGGCCTCGATCAACTCGGATGTGATCAGCGGTTTCAGCAGCACCACCCGTGACTGGCCGGGCATCGGGTGGAGCACGGTCGGATCGGCGGGGCGGCCGGGTACAGCGGGCATGGCGAATCGTTCTCCTCGTGTATGGCGAGCCTCCGCATCCTGCCCGAGCGGTGATCGCGACGACACCGATTTTCCTCGCCCTCACCGCACCGGCCCTCCCTGAGCAGGCCTCTGAATGTGAGTACGGCAGATCGTTCCAAACAGAGCAAATGGCATGTACTTGAGGAGAGTTCATGGACCGCCTGGTCCGTGCGGAGGCCAGGCATCTAATGTGTGCGGCGAGCACGGGACTGGCAGGCCGAAGGATCGGCCGGCAGACGGGGGAGGACAGTGCCATGGCGGCAACGAAACAACGCAGGCTGCGGTCGAGCACGGTGGTGCTCGGCGGCATGGGGATACTCGCACTGACGATCACTTCCTGTAGTTCGGAACCGGACCGTCGCTGCGCCGACCGGAACACCTATGAGGAACTCTCCAGCTCCGACTGCGACAGCAACGGCACCGGCGCGTACTACTACGGCGGCAAGAGCACCAAGGGCCTTGTCCACGACGGCAGTTTCGACAAGTCGGCGGTCGACCGCGGCGGCTTCGGCTGCTCGGGCACCGGCGGCGGCTGAGCGGGGCGTCGGCGCGCCATGATGGAACGTCGGACCATAGAGCCACGCCCCGGCTGGCAGCAGACCGTCGAGGAGCAGGGCCTCGTCTATCCGCTCACCCGCTATCCGGACGACTCCCTGCGTCCGTACTGGGACGAGAGCGCTTACTACGTCTTCTCCCTTCCCGAGGTCGAGGCCCTCGAAGTCGTCGTCGAGGAACTTCACGCGATGTGCCTGGCCGCTGCCGAGCACATCGTGAAATACGACCGCTTCGCCGATCTCGGTATCACCGACCCCCGACTGGCCGCGCTGGTCGCCGAGTCCTGGCGCCGCCGGAGCGAACTGCCCTCCATCTATGGCCGGTTCGACCTCCGCTACGACGGCACAGGCCCGGCGAAGATGCTGGAGTACAACGCCGACACCCCCACCTCCCTGGTCGAGGCCGCCAGCCCCCAGTGGTTCTGGATGGAGGAGCGTTTCCCCGGCGCCGACCAGTGGAACTCCCTCCATGAACGGCTCATCGAAGCCTGGCGCAGCCAGGCACACCTCCTCCCTCCGGGACCCCTGCACTTCGCCCACTCCGACGGCGACGAGCTGGGCGAGGACCTGATGACCGTCGCCTATCTCCGCGAGACGGCCCAGCAGGCGGGTCTCGACACCGAGGCCCTGTCCGTCGAACAGATCGGCTGGGACAAGCTGACCGGCCGCTTCGTCGACGAGCGGCTGCGCTTCATCCGCAGCTGCTTCAAGCTGTATCCGTGGGAGTGGCTGACCACGGACCGCTTCGGCCCCCAGGTCATCGACACGCTCGACAACGGCGGCGGTACCGGCAGCACCTGCTGGATAGAGCCCGCCTGGAAGATGCTGCTCTCCAACAAGGCGCTGCTGGCGATCCTCTGGGAGCTCAACCCGGAACACCCGAATCTGCTGCCCGCCTATCTCGACGGGCCGCGTGAACTCGCCCTCGACGGGGGTTATGTCTCCAAGCCCCTGCTCGGCCGCGAGGGTGCCGGAGTCACCGTCCACGAGCCGGGCCACGCCCCGGTCGTACGCCAAGAGGCCTGCTGCTACCAGGCGTTGGCGCCGCTGCCCGACTTCGACGGCAACCGCGTCGTGCTCGGTGCCTGGGTCGTCGAGAACGAGGCGGCGGGCCTCGGCATCCGCGAATCGTCTGGCTTGATCACGGACGAGTACGCCCGCTTCCTCCCGCACGTCATCCTCTAGGCCGGAGGGGCCGACCCCGCGAGCGAGAGGTGCGGCCGGTGGCGAGAGGTGCGGGCCAGTGGCCGACGGCGAGGACCGCCGGCCTCTGCTGCCCAAGTCCGAACGGACAGTTCCTAGCGGGTCAGGACCGTGCGCAGTTGGTCCAGGCCCCAGTCCAGGTCTTCCTTGCTGATCATCAGGGGTGGGGCGATGCGGATTGTCGAGCCGTGGGTGTCTTTCAC
>NZ_JBITEV010000007.1:18842-350127 GCF_044455465.1 Streptomyces sp. NPDC051217 | reverse complement strand
GGCGGGAATCCGCTGGCGTGTGCGGTGGCCCTTGAGGTGATCGCGATGCTGCGCACCGGTGAGTATCAGCAGCGGGCGGCGGAGCTGGGTGATCACCTCCACCACGAACTGGGGCTGATGACCACCGGCGGCGCGGTGGAGCAGGTCCGCGGCCGGGGGCTCTGGGCGGGCGTGGACATCTCCCCCTCGTACGGCACGGGCCGGGAGATCTCCGAGAAGCTGATGGACCGGGGCGTGCTGGTGAAAGACACCCACGGCTCGACAATCCGCATCGCCCCACCCCTGATGATCAGCAAGGAAGACCTGGACTGGGGCCTGGACCAACTGCGCACGGTGTTCGCCGGCTGATCGCTCCGCGGTCGGCACGCTCCGAAGGCGGCTCCCTCCACGGTCGTTCACGCCGCGGCCGGTCCTCCGGCCGGCCCGGCCCCCACTCGCGGAACGCCCGTGGTTCTCGTACTCCCGAGGCCGGACGATATGCGCGCCGGCGCTCGACAGCTTTCGCTCGCAGTCCTTATCCCTTCACATCCGAGGAGGACAGGCTCTTGATGTCCCAACTGATCGCCGAAGCCGCGCTGGCCAATGCCGCCAACCCCACGCCCGCACCTTGGCGGATCATCACCAAGATGACCTACTTCGCGGGCCTGATCGGGACCTTCGGGGTCGGCATGCTCTACCTGATCGTGGTGCGGCCCGTGCTGCACCGGCCGTCCGTGGACCCACGCCACCGGGACGTGCTCGAACGCCGGGCGGGACTCCTCCTCGCCCTCATCGGTACGTGGTTCCTGGTGGCGCTCTACTTCCAGATCGCGGGGAAGGCGTCCCGGGCCGAAGACAGTGAAATACCGTACGGGGAAGCCCTGGTCCCCAGCACCATCTGGGAGTACGTCCGGGCGCCGGCCAATCCGGGGGAGTGGGTCGCCGGAGGCACGCTGACACTGGTGCAGTATCTGATGTGGGCCGTGTCCGCGGTGGTGCTGATCCTGCTGTGGTCGCCTCGGGTCAGGTCCCGGACGGCCGAGGTCGTCGGTGCCGCGCTGGTGCTGGCCTTCGTCGCCCATCAAGTGACGCTGCTGCCGACCAACTTCGGCGAGGCGACTTTCCACGGTGTGCTCGACATCTCGATGAACCACCTGCATGTGTTCGCGATCGCCACCTGGGTGGGCGGTATCACGGGACTGGTCGTGCTGGCGGCAGCCGGACGACGGCTCGGTCCGGCGGCGGGCGCGACCTGGGCGCAACTGTGGACCCGGTTCAGCACGCTGGCGCTCGCCGCCGTTGGATGTGTGCTGATCAGCGGGCTCTTCCTCACCTGGATGACCGTCGGCAGCCCGGCTGACCTGTTCACCACCAGTTTCGGGCGCTTTCTGCTGGTCAAGGTGTCCCTGGTAGCTGTGATGATCTGCATCGGCGGGTTGAATGAGTTCGTGATGTTCCCCCGGATCGCCAAGGCGCGCGCGGCGGGGGAGGAGGGCTCGGTCTTCCGCCTGGCGCTGCGGACCGTCCCGGCACTGGTCGCGGTCGAGGTGGCGCTCGCGGTGTGCGTACTCTTCGTTCTCACCTTCCTCACCGGCTCGGCCCGCGAGGAGGCCGGCGACCCCGATCCGACGCTCAGTGGCGGGATCATCGCGCTCGGCGCGCTGCTGGTGGTGATGCTCGCGGTCTCCTTCGTGACGACCGCCAAGCTGTCCGAACGGCTCTCCCGGTCACCGCTGACCGGGAAGGAGGAAGGCAGGCCGCTGCCGGCGCACTCGCCGGGCGATGACCGGGCGTCTCAACGATGACCACGTTGTCCTGCGCGGTGTGCCGTCCGCAGGACGGGGAAGCCGAGCGGGCGGTGTGCTGAGTGGCACCGGGAATCCGGGCAGAGGTGGGACACCTTCCGTCATCCGGTGTCGTGCCGGGGCTCTTCGGTTCCCGACTTCTCCACCCCGACGGTGGTGAGGTGGCTGCGGAGGAAGGCGCTCGCCGACGTGAGTTCGCCGGCCAGCAGCAGATCGGCCAGTTCGACGTGCTCGCGGCAGCGGACGACGGCCCGCTCGGGGACCAGCGCCCGCCGGTATTCGATGAGTCGTCTCAGCCGGTTGACCCTGGCGAGGCTCTCCACGAAGAAGTCGTTGTTGGTGCATGCGGCGACGGTCTCGTGGAAGCGGCTGTTGAGGTCGAACAGCCGGGCGCCGGACACCGAGGCGACGCCCTCGTCGACGATCCGCTGCTGTTCCTCCCGCCGCCTGCCGATCGCCTCCCGGTCGACCCGGAAGGTGGGTTCGAGAATGCCGGCCGGTTCGATCAGCAGCCGGAAGCGGTAGCTGTTCCGGTACGACTCCAGCGAGGTGAGCACCGGCAGGAATGTCCAGCCGTAGCCGGGCAGCGGGGCGATCCAGCCTTCGTTGGAGATGCGCAGCAGCACCTGATCCAGCTGGGTCCGGGTCAGGCCGTACCGCTTCAGCAGAGCGCTCTTGGTGATCCGGTCGGGCAGCCTGCCGTCCAGCCGGTCGTCGGCGATGCGCAGATAGACCGCGTCTTCCGGGGGGTCGGTGTGCTCGGCGGTGACTCCCGCCCCGGAGCGCGCGACCAGATAACGTCCGGACTCCGTACGGTCGATGAACCCGTCGCGGTGCAGTTGCCGCAGTGCCTTGCGCACCGGTGAGCGGGAGACCCGCAGCTGTTCCGCGAGGGCTCGCTCGGTGAGCCGGTGGCCGATCGGTGGATTTTTCTCGCGCAGGTACCCGAGGATCTCGGCACTCAGACGGGCGGTGAGTTCGGTCTCCTCGGGGGGAGCCGACCTGTCGTCGCCGGTGGTGGTGTCAGGCACCTTCAGTCCCTTTCGCCTCGTCCGCGGATGCTCGTGCCATCCTCCCTCAGGAGCGGCGGCCGTGGACCGCGTCGATGTCGTGGGCGCCGACCTGCCCCGTGGGGTCGAGGCGTGCGCGCCTCGCCCTTCGGGCACCATATTTAGCTATAGCCTATAATCTATTCAGTCGAAAATCAGAGGAGCACGCCAGATGCCCACCCCGACGGAACCCGATTCGCAGGGCGCCCACTTCATCGGCGGCACCCCTTTCTTCGCCTCCCGGCACGACCAGAGGCTGTCCTACGCCTTGTACGTGCCGAAGGACCACACCGCACAGGCCGCCCCGCTGCCGCTGGTCGTCATCCAGCACGGCACGGGAAGGTCCGCCGAGCTCTACCGCAACCAGTGGAAGCAGTTCGCCATTGACAACCGCTGTGTCATCCTCACGCCGCTCTTCCCGGCGGGCCTGGTGGAGCCGGGGGAGTTGCACAGCTTCAAGTTCCTGGAGTACCGGGGGACGCGCTTCGACGAGGAGTTGCTGCATATCGTCGACGAGGTCGGTGAGCGGTTCAACACCGAGACCGATCGGTTCTTGCTGCACGGGTTCTCCGGAGGCGGTCAGTTCGCCCACCGCTTCGCCTACGCGCACCCGGGCCGGCTGGCGGGCATCTCGATCGGTGCTCCCGGCCGCATCACGCAGCTCGACGACTCGCTGCCGTGGTGGCTGGGCACCGGCGGTTTCAAGGAGCGTTTCGGCATCGACATCGACCTGACGGCCCTGCGCGCGCTACCCGTGCAGATGGTCGTCGGCGGCGAGGACACCGAGACGTGGGAGATCAACAACGTCGGGGGGCCCAACTGGATGGACGGCGCGGAGAAGACCGGCCGTACCCGGATCGAGCGGCTGGAGACGCTGCGGGCGAGCTTCGAAGCGCAAGGGGTCAAGGTCCGCTTCGACGTGGTGCCTGGCGTGGCGCACAAGGGCAGTTTGGTGATCCCGGTGGTGCAGGAGTTCATGGCTGGGCTGTTGAGGCGACGCGCCTGAAGTGGAAACTACGGCTATTGATTAGTCCGTCGGATCTGCTACATTCGTTGGTGAGGGGCCCGGAAGCCAGGGCCACTACACGGCGACGGCAGGTGTCTCGTTCGTGGACGGCGTGCGTGATATGTCCACGGCAGTAGGTCACTTCTTCGAGTCTCGCGAACAAGACCGATCGTCATGTCGCGCTCGCTGCCTCCCGGACCGGTCACCGGACTCGGTCCGCGCGGGGCTCCTCCGTCCACTCCACCCGGTGGGACGTGCGTGCCCGCGCGGCTGTGCGTCGATACATCGAGGGGCTGCCCGCGACGGCCACCGTCAGCGGCATCCGCCCCGGCCCCTGTTCACCCCGGCCGGACGATTCGGGCGGACGGCCGGGGGCAACGAGTTCGTCACCGACCGCGTTCTCGCCCACCTCGCGCACCTGACAAGTGTTCACAGACCCCAAGACCGACAAGAACGGTGACCATGGCGAACGAGTTGCCGCCCCTCGGCATGGGCCCGATCCACAGGCTGCTCACAGATCTGGCGGCTCGGGACATGCGCCTGCACTCGCTGCTCGTCCACCACCGAGGGCGGACAGTGCTCGACCTGTGGCAGTGGCCGCACGAACCGGGGCTCAAGCACAAGATCCACTCAGCCACCAAGTCCTTCACCGGCACAGCCGTCGGCTTCGCCGAGGCGGAAGGACTCCTGCGGCTGGACGACCCCGTGGTGGACTTCTTCGGCGACCGGCTGCCGGCCGACCCGAGCGAGAACCTCGGCCGCATGCGGATCCGCGACCTGCTCACCATGCAGACAGGTCAGGCCCGAGGGCTCTCCGGTGCGACCACCCGGCTGCGCCGGACCGGCTGGGTCGGTGAGTTCCTGGAGGAGCCGGTGGTCGAACCGCCCGGCCGGACCTTTCTCTACAGCAGCACCACGAGCCACGTCCTCTCCGCGATTGTTCAGGAAGTCTCGGGACAGTCGCTCGACGACTACCTCCGGCCGCGGCTCTTCGAGCCGCTGGGCATTACCGACTTCGAGTGGGAACACGACCCGGAGGGAGTGGCCAGCGGGGGGAACGGGCTGTCGATGAGGCCCGGGGACCTGCTCTCCTTCGGTGTTCTCCACCTCCAGGACGGCATGTGGGAAGGCCGCCGGATTCTGCCCACGGGCTGGGTGCAGAAGGTGTCCGCCCTTCATGTGCGCCGGGCGGTCGGTGGTGAGTGGAACGGCAAGGAACTGATGCGTCCGGGACCGGACGCCGTGGCCGACTCCGGCTACGGCTACCAGTTCTGGACGACCGAGGACCGCATCTACAGCGCGTCGGGCATTTTCGGCCAGGAGTGCATGGTCTTCCCCGACCAGAGCGGGGTCGTGGTGGTCACCGGCGCGATGGGCGACGGTACGTATCACGACTTGCCCGGCATGCTCCGCCAGACCTTCCGGACGGCCTTCGGCCGGGTCGGCGGCGATTTCCCCGCCGACCCGGCCGAACATGAAGCGGTACGGCGTCACGTGATCGGCGCCCGAGCCCCTGAGGAGCCCACCACGTCGTCCCGCCGGACCGGCTTCGCCGCGACGTACGACTTCGATCCCAACGAGCAGGGACTGCGGTCCCTCGGTATCGAGGTCCGGGCCGACTCGGTGCGGGTCGTGCTGGAGGACGAACGCGGCCGGCATCCCGTCGAGCACGGGCTGGGGCACTGGGTGAAGCAGGAGACCGGAGCGAGCGTATGGCGGCTGCACCACTCGTATCAGGATCCCTCGGCGCTGATCGTCGCGGCCGCGCAGTGGTCCGCCGAAGACGCGGACGTACTACATCTGACCTGGCACTTCCTGGAGTCGCCGTTCATCGACCGGTTCACCCTCACCCTGACCGACGACAGGGTCACCGTCGTTCGCCAGGTCAACGTCAACTCCGGACCCACCGTCCTTCCCACGGCGACCGGCAGGCCGCGGAGTACCGGAGCGGATGACAGCGCCGTCCTGGCCACCGGAGACCGCGCCGACTCCTGAGTCGACGAGATCGCGACGGCGAATGTCCAAGAACTGTTGCCGTTGCCCGAGTTGTGCGCGGAGATCGCCGTCGACCGCTGGTTCTTCACGATCGAGGGCCATGAGGAGGCCGAGAAGGCGGTCGCGGCGCTCGATCCCGCATCACCGACCGCGCACTTGCTCACGGCTCGACTGGCCTACAGCCGCCTGCTGTTCCAGCGCGACCCCCGCGCCGACGACCGCGCGGTGGCCGAGGCCGGCTACCGCGCGGCGGTTGAGAGCGGCGACGAGAGGCAGCGCGGTTGGGCCGAATATCACTGGGCGGTCCTGCGGGACAACATCGACGAGGACCCGGCCGGCGCTCTCCCGCGCTACGAGACAGCTCATGCGGACATTCCTCACAGGCGCGGAAGAACTGTACATCGGCTGGCTCCTGCCCAAGGACTGATCCGCCGAGCGCCCCGGCCCCGAGCCGTTGCCGCCCTTACCCACCGGCCGGTCCTCCGTGCCGGCGCCGCCGGCCGGAGCTTTCCTCCGGGGCGGCGGCGCGGCCTTCGCACGGTGGTGGCCCGGACCCGAAGGCCCCGGCCCCACGGCGTGATCAGGCGGCGGAGTGCGGCGCCGGTCCGTTGGTCCGCGTGAGTTGCAGATAGTCCAGGTTGAAGTTCTGGAAGGCGTTCTCGTCGATCAGGAGACGGACGCGGTGACTGCCGGCCTTCAGATACGGGGTGATGCCACTGGGCTGCGAGAAGAACAGACTGTGCCCGGTGGTGATGTTCACCGGGACGGGAGCGCTCCGCGCCCCGCCGTCGAACGCCACACGGTAGGTGCCGGCCGGCGAGTACGGGGAGGAGACGCGGGCCGCGACGTCGTAGTACCCGGACTTCCCCACCACGAATTCGTAGTCGATCCATTCACCGGCGCGAATCCAGCACGCGGCGACAGCACCGTCCTGGTCGCAGATGTCGACGTCCTCGTTGAGTCTGGCGGCGGTCCCGTGGTTGCCCTTGTCGGAGTCGTGGTAGGCGACACCCTCACCGCCGCGGGCGAAGCCCTCGCTCTCGATACGGATGGTCCCCGTGGAGGGCCGGGGCTCCGGACGGCCCGTGCGCAGCCAGTACTCCAGGCTCTCGACGTTGTCCGTCTGGATGACCGTGGCACCGAAGATGTCGGTGAGGGCGCCCCAACCGCGGGCGGGATCGATCAAGGATGCCTCGTCGGTGTAATGGTCGGCCAGGCCGAACCACATGGAGTTGATCCATATCCGGCCGGTGGAACGCATCCGGTCGATGACCGGCTTGCGTACGACGGCGTCCTGGTCGTTGTCGAAGATGACTTCGTATCCGATGGGTTGATTCCCGCCGAACTGGTCGATCGAGTCGATCGTGCTGTCCTGGACGATGTGGAAGTACAGGGCGTCCGGGTGCTCGGCCCGGAAGGCGAGTACGTCCGCGACCGGGGCGTCGCTCTTGAAGATGCCGTTGCGGACCGTGCCGGTGTCCCGGAGGACTTGGTAGATCGCCTCGCGGTTCGGCCAGCCCTTGTCGAGGTTGACCAGACCGCGGTCCTTCGCGGCCTTCATCGCCTCGGCCAGGGTGAGCACCACCTCATCGGTCGGGGGAGCCTGCGCGCCCCCGACCCCCTGTCGCAGACGCAACTTCTTGATCTGATCCAGTGTCAGATCGGACACCTTGCCGGTTCCGTTCGTCGTCCGGTCCACCGACTCGTCGTGCATGAGGACGAGTTGGCCGTCCTTGGTCCGCCGGATGTCCAGTTCGACGACCTCGGCGCCGTGGTCGAAGGCGGCCCGGATCGCCGGAAGGCTGTTCTCGGGGGCGGCCCGCCACTGACCACGATGCGCGGCGGTGAGAACCCTCGCGCCCGCACTGTGGTCGAGCAGTGAACGGTAGGCCGATTCCGCCGCCGTCACATGACGGGCCGTCATATGACGGGAAGAGTGTGAACTCTGTCCGATCGGGGAGCCGTCGGCATCCGCCGCGTCCGTGAATCCGAGGACACCGGTGGCCAGTACGAGCACCGAAGCCGTGGCGAGATGAGTCATTCGTTTCTTGAGCATGGACGCAGGATGCCTCCGGCAAGTGACACCCGGCCCGCGGAATGGCACACAGCCCCTGAACGCCGGCCGAGCCGCCGCACCGGCAGCCGCCCGGAGGAAAGCCCCGGATCCGGTCTCGGTGAGCACTGACTGTGCGGCCCGCCGTTGGGCGGTATGGGGGCGGGGCGGCGCGGGAAGTGCTCACCGAGAGCGATTGCGGGCCTTGTCAGGGGGCCGTCAGCATCGGCAGGGCGGACAGGTGCTCTTGCGGGATGTCAAAGGCTTCCGTCAGTGTCGGCAGGTGTGGGGCGAGCCGGGCGGTCAGGCTGCGCAAGGTCTGGGGGAGTGCGCGGACCTGATGGGCGGTGAGTGCCTTCTCGGCCAGGAGCAGCCCGCTGCGGGAGTCGACCTGGCGCAGCAGGAACAGCGTGTGCAGGTCGTCCAGGACCGTGCGTGTGCGCGGGTCGGTGGCACGGTCGCAGGCAGAGGCGAAGGCGTCGGCGGCCTGGCCCACCGCGTACGTCTCGACCAGGTCCAGGGCGGCGGCGGACGCGTTGTTCCAGCGCCCGAGTGCGTCACCCGCCTCGCCGCCGCGCAAGTCGCGCCGTGCGGTCATGTGCCAGTGATGCTCGGCGGCGGCGATGGCCCGTCGGAGGAAGACGGGGTCAGTGGGGCAGTCCTGGCCGGTGGCTTCCAAGGGCTCCGGGGCGAGCGTGTGACCGAAGATCATCTCGGCCCCCGCCTTGCACCAGATCGCGAGGTTGTCCCCCTCCGCGGTGATCGCGCCGTCCACGTTCGCGGCGAACTCCGCCAGCCCGTTCACCGGGAACAGCGCCTGTGCGCCGCAGCGCTCCCGGCTCTCGATCGTGATCTCCCGGGCCTGCCAGGTGATCCACCCCTTGGCCACGGCCACGAGACGCTCGGTTGTCGCCCGGTCCTCGGGCTCGTGGGTGATCCAGCGTTCGGTGACCGATCGGTGGAAGAAGGTCATGGCATAGGCGGTGGCCACGCGTTCCAGCAGCCGGGTGTGGTGGCTGCGGTGCGCGGAAAGCGGGACACGCTGCCCGGCCACCGGGCCGGAGATCCGCCGGGTCTGTGCGTAGCGGACGGCGATCGCCAGCGCCGCCCGGCAGCCGCCGAGTGTGCTCGCGCTCATACACAGTTTCCCGACAGTCACTCGGCCGATGGCGTGGAGGAACCGTTTGCGCGGGCTGCCCACGGCGCTGGTGAAGGTGCCGTCCGGCAGCAGTCGTCCGTGCTCGCCCTGGATCAGCGCCGTCCGGGGCAGGCGCACCTGGTCGAAGCTGGTGAGGCAGTGGTCCACCGGGCTGCCGACGCGTTCCGGCAGCATCGCCACGGTGATACCCGGCAGGGTTCCCTGACGGTCACTCAGCGGGGTGAGGAAAAGGAAGACGCCCTGGTCCTGGTCGTCGATCAGCAGTCGGGCAGCCACCACCGCGCTCTTCGGCCCCCCGGCAGGACTCGTGTTGGGCATGTACTTCTGCGCACCCTCGTGCGGAGTGTGCAGCACGAACTCGTCCCGTTCACGGTCGTACCGGGCGACGGTTTCCAATGCGGCGGCATCGTTGCCGTGCGCGCGCTCGGTGCACAGGAAGGTGCCGGTACGAGCCAGGCTGGTGAACTCGCTCAGATCGCGCGCCGGCGAGAGGCGGTCGTCGAGCAGGCTCCCGAGGAAGAGGTTGTAGTGGATGCCGGCCACGGTCGCCGTGGCACCGTCCGCCACCGAAGTCCACTCGTGCAGGGCGGCCAGCCCGCGTGGATCAAGGACCAGGTGTTCAGGGGAGAGCAGTTCTTCGTTCAGGGCCCGCAACCGGTCGTAGGGAAGCTGCCATCTCTCCTCGACGCGGGCGCCACTGCGGTAGCGGAACAGTTCGGTCGAGATCGCCTTGCGCCAGCGGTCATGGAAATCGGTGGGTGAAGGCCCGTCAAGGAACAGAAGTTCGGTAAGCCTTGCGCTGTCGAGGGCCGGCTGAGAGCCGGTCACGGAATCAGTGTTGATCATCACGCCGCACCAACGACGCAGACCAGCGGGTGGTAACCATCAGAATGACAACCAGGGGAACCCACCCCGGCACTCGACGCGCACCCAATCGCGCCCGCCGGACGCGCGACACCCCTCAGGCAATCAGCTTGTCCAGGGTGATCGGCAGGTCGCGTACGCGGATCCCGGTGGCGTGATGCACGGCATTGGCGATGGTTGCCGCGACCATGACGCGGCTGACTGGGGCGCCTGCGGCCTGCCCGGTGGTCACCGTGTCCGCCATGACGCACGCACCACGAACGAGGGAAGCGAGGGCTCACTCCTCGCACCACCCTGGCCTCGGTCGGCCAGGGTGGTGCGTCCCGCTCCCTCACACAGGCTGGGGAGCGATCCTCACCAGCTTCCGGTTGAGGAATTCACCGATGCCCAGCTCCGACAGTTCGCGTCCGAATCCGGAGTTCTTGACCCCGCCGAAAGGCAGGCTCGGCGAGTCGGCGAAGCAGGAATTGATGTACACCATGCCGGCCTCGATGCGAGACGCCACCTGCTGGGCGTGCTCGACGTCGGCGTCGAAGATGTAGCTCCCCAGGCCGAACCTGGTGGTATTGGCCAGTTGGATCGCTTCTTGCTCGCTGTCCACGACGTAGAAGGACAGCACCGGCCCGAAGGCCTCTTCCTGGTGGAGCGGGTTGTTCTCGTCGATGTCCGTGATGATCGTCGGTTCGAGGTAGAACCCTGGGCGGTCGACGCGACTGCCGCCGTGAACGATCCGGGCCCCCGCGGCCTTCGCGTCCTCGATCTGCCGTAGCAGCCCTTCCAAGCCGCGCTCACTGGCCATGGGGCCGATCAGGGTGGTCTCGTCCTTCGGATCACCTCCCTCGACCCGGCATCCCGGACGCTGTTCGCGGGCTGGGAGTCCAAGGCGTACGCCGTGGTGGGGCAGCTGCGGCTGGGGGCCGGCCTGCACACGGACGATCCGCTGCTCGCTTCGCTGATCGGTGAACTGTCCATGAAGGGCGAGGACTTCCGCAGGCTGTGGGCCGCCCACGACGTCAAAGAGAAGACGCACGGCACCATGCGCCTGTCACCGCCCCTGGTGGGGGAGCTGACGCTGCGCTACGAGACCCTTGGGCTCCCCGGCGATCAGGAGCAATCGCTGACGACTTACCACGCCGAGCCCGGCTCGCCCTCGGAAGACGCGCTGCGCCTGCCGGCCAGTTGGGGAACGGACACCTCGCAGGAGCGGCCGACGCGCACACAACACTGAACGGACGACCGACCCGTCTGTGCCCACAACCCGGTGGTGGGGGAGAGGTCACGGCTTGATGGCCACTCCCGTCCACAGGCTGACCGTCGCGTCCGTGAGCGGCTCCGTCGTGGAAGTGGTGGGCGTCGTGGCCCTGTCCTGAGGCGAAGCGTCGGGACGCCAGCGGTGGCCGACGACGACGCCGGGGTCGAGGAGGTCGAGACCGTCGAAGAAGCGGGTGACGTCCTTCTGGGAGCGGAACTGCACCGGCGTGCCGGCACCGGTGTATATGTCGGTGACCTTCTGCCAGGTCTCCGGGTCGAAGTCGGGCGTGCAGTGGCTCAGGGCCAGTGCGCTGCCCGAAGGAAGGATGTTCAGCACCCGGTCGACGATCCCGTACGGGTCCTGCGCGTCGGTGACGAAGTGCATGAGCGCGTTGAGGGACACCGCCACGGGTTTGGTCAGGTCCAGGACCTCGGTGAGCTCCGGGGCGGTCAGGAGCGCCCCGGGGTCGTTGACGTCCGCTTCAATGTAGGCGGTTCGGCCCTGGGGCGTGCTGCGCATCAACCGCTCGGCGTATTTGAGGACGAGGGGGTCGTTGTCGGCGTAGACCACCCGGGCGTCCGGGACCGCGGTCTGCGCGACCTGGTGCAGGTTCGGCTCCGTGGGGACTCCGGTGCCGATGTCGAGCCACTGCCGGATGCCGTGCTCGGTGGCCAGGACACGGGTGGCCCGGTGCATGAACGCCCGGTTCTCCCGGGCACACGCGAAGATACCGGGGTAGACCGAGGCAACCGTCTCGGCCGCGTGCTTGTCGACCTCGAAGTGGTCCTTGCCGCCAAGGTAGTAGTCGTACATACGAGCGGAGTGCGGCCTGCTGGTGTCAATTCCCCGGCCGGCGTGCGCGTTGGTCATCCTGCTCCTCTTCCATGGTGTGCGTCGTCCTGCCGGGCCGGGCCGCCGCCAGGTCCGGCTCCCCCTCCCGCTGGTGTACCTGCTCAGCCCGCCATCAGGTGATCGGCCAGGCCTCTCTTCACTCCCGCGACGAACGCGGTCATCTCCTGTGGCGTGTAGATCAGTGCGGGGCCGGCCGGATCGGTCGACTGACGCACCGCCACGCTGCCGTCGGGCAACTGTTTCGTCTCGACGCACTGGCCTCCGTTGGGGCCGCTCCACGGACATTCCCAGCCTTGCTCGCCCAGCTCCGACGCGGGCATCCCGTTGTAGACAGGGCCACTGGTGATGGTCATGAATACTCCTTGCGCATGCGGTTCAGGAGAGCCCTGCTGTCCGCGGACGAAGTCAGCAGCGACATCCGGTTGTGCGCTTCGAGGTGTGCCGCGACATCGGAGCGCTGGTCCAGGTACACGGCGCCGGAAAGGATCTCGCTGTAGACGACGTCGGGCAGCTCCGGCTCGTCGAAACGGAAATACGTGAACGGCGCGCACGCCCCGACATGGGCACCTGTGGAGAACGGCACGACGTCCACGCTGACATGGTCGAGCTCGGAGACCTCCAGCAGCCGGTCGATCTGCTCACGCATGATCTCGGGCCCGCCCACCACCCGGTGGAGTACGGCCTCCTCCATCACCACCCACAGGGTGGGCGCGTCGCTCCTGTCCAGCAGGACCTGGCGGCGCAGCCGCAGATCCACCCGACGCTCGATCTCCGCGTCACCCTCGTTCGGAAAACCGCCGCTCAGTACCGCGTACGCGTACCGGTGGGTCTGAAGCAGTCCCGTGACGTAGTGGGGCTCGTAGGTGCGGAGTGTCGTGGCTCCCGTTTCCAGACTCACGTAGGCGCTGAACCAGGTGGGCAGCACATCACGGTACGGGTGCCACCAGCCCGGCTTGTTGGCCCGCTCGGCGAATGCCACGAATTCTTCGATCTCGCGGCGTTCGGCGCCGTAGGTCTCCAACAGCTTCTCCACGTAGAGAGGCTTGAGTTGGACCTCCGCCTTCTCCAGGCGGCGGATGGTCAGCGTTGTCACGCGCAGGGCCTTGGCCGCGCCGTCCAGCGATACGCCGGCGCCTTCCCGGCGCTCCTGGAGCCGACGGCCGAGAATCATGCGGAGAACAGTGGGCGCACTGGCGCTGCCAGTCGCCGAACGGCCTTCGCTCACGCCCTACCTCCAGATGGTCCGTCACCAGTACAAGTCTGACAGCGACTTGCCGAAGCCGCCAGCCCGATACCGGCTCGCTGTAAATATCAGGGAGTTGGTTGCGCGCTGAACTTGCCTGCGAGCATAGTTACTTGTGCCATTCGTTTGGACGGCCACATTCAACATCCGGCGCCCGCACGCCTGTTGGCCGTTCAGTCGCTCTCCTGGCAGCGCCCGCTCGTACGGAAGGCAACCGCCGTGTCCCCCCACACGACTCCCTCTCTCCAACTCCTGTACAACGCGGACCCTGGCCGCACCCACTGGCTCGAACTTCCGGCGCAGCACGCCAGCGTGGGGGTCGCCCGTCGTTTTCTGAGAGGACGGCTGACCGACTGGGGCCTGCCGGACGAACTACACGCGGACGCCGTTCTGCTCGCGTCCGAACTGACCACCAATGCCGTGGTCCACACCCTCAGCGTGCAGATACTGTGCGGCATCGGGCTCGTCACGGACGAGTGCCTCCGCCTGGAGGTCCACGACCACGACTACAGCGGAACGAGCCTTCCCCGATACGAGCCGGGCCCGGAGGACGAGGGCGGTCGCGGACTGCTGCTCGTCGAGCAGCTCGCAGCCAGCTGGGGAGTCAGCCGTTCGGGCCTCACCGGCGGCAACGCCGTGTGGGCCACCCTGACAACAGCGAACCATGTGGGCGGCTCTCGCCACCCGGTCTCCCGGTCTCCTCAGCCGAGGACCGTGTAGCCCTCCATGCCGGCCTCCGCCAAGGCCGGGTCGGGCCTCCTTCGCCACCTCGGCAATCGCCCGGAGGGCAACCGAGGCGGGAACGGATGCGGCCGAGTTCCTCCGCCGCGCCGGGGAGTCCCGCGCCGCCGCCGAGCTGACGGACGGTGTGCGACAAGAAGCCCATCCTCATGACGTCGCACTCTGTCTTGAGCTCGACCGGTCCCCTCCGCCATGGTGGCGCCCCGGGAAGACTCCTTCAGGGTCCTCCCGGGCTGCCTCGGCTCAGCCCGGCGTGTCCATCAGCGCGGTGACATAGGCATCCAGTCGCTCCTCCACGGCTCGCGTTGTCAGCTCCGTCCTCCCCGCCTCCCGCCATGGCCGTGACACCACGCGCACTTCTTCTGAGAACGCGAGCCCGTCCCGCACCCGCCAGTACAGCCGCTCGCTCGCGGCCGCGGCCAGCACCCCGCCGGCCTGCTCGTACGCCTCGGCGAACCGCAGGCCCCACGCCGGGCCGTGCAGCAGCGCGAGGTTGGTGGAGCAGTGCGCGACATCGAGGTCCGCCGGGCCCCAGGAGGTCGCCGCCCAGTCGACGATGCCGGTGATCCGGGGACCTGCCTGGCTTGGGGGCCGTACGTCGAACAGCACGTTGCCGGGGTGGAAGTCGCGGTGCAGGAATCGCCCTTCGTAGGGCGGCGCGGGCTCGCGGATCACTTCGATGGCCGCGGCCCATGCCACCGCGTCGGCGCCCTCCGGAGTCACGACGGTGTCGGCGGTCGTCAATGTCACATACTTCCGGGGCCGCTCGGCGGGTCGCAGCGCGTGGATCGCCACGAGTTGACGGGCCAGCAGAGGGACGCGCGTCTCCAATCCCTCATCGTCGAGGACGGTCCGGCCCGCCAGATGTGTCATGAGGAGCGACGGGTACTCGCAGTGCGCTGCGGTGGGATCAACCGCGACCAGTTCAGGAGCCGGCACGCCGGTCGCCGTGAGCAGGGTCAGGGCGTCGGCCTCCCTGTTGAGCGAGTCCTCGGCGTGCCGCAGATTGACGAAGGTCCGGAGCACCAGGTCACGCGTGCCTCCGTCCCGCGTGCCGATGGTCAGCCTCCGCATTTCGGCGGTGATGCCGCCATGCAGCGCCTCGGTTCTGACGATCCGTTCGCCGACCTCCAGGTGCCGCCTCACCCAGGCCAGTGTCAACGGTCGGACAGCTGTCGCCTCATCGTGGTTGGTCACCGCGCCACCTCATCATCCGGACGGCGACACGGGTGACAGGGTTACTGCTCAAGAGGGCGCCCCAGAGGCTGAGGCGGCCGCCACTACTCACAGGCCCTAACGTTGGCCCATGCTCAAGATGCCGTCACGGGTCGAACTGCGCCCGCTCACTCTCGCCGACCAGGACGAGTTCTGCACGCTCGTGCAGGCAAGTTCCGAGCTGCACCAGCCATGGATGCGGCTAGCCGCGACCGCGGAGGAGTTCCAGGTCTGGATGCGCCGCTTCGACGACGGCACCAACCGGGGCTATCTGGTCCGTGTCCGGGAGACCGGCGCAGCCGCCGGCATGGTCAACATCAACTCGATCATCCGTGGCCGCTACCAGGGCGCGTCCCTGGGCTACGCGGCCTTCGCCCCGTCCGCGGGGCACGGGTACATGACCGAGGGGCTCGTCGCCACCCTGCGGCACGCCTTCACCGACCTGCGGCTCCACCGGCTGGAGGCCAACATTCAGCCGGCGAACAAGGCGTCCCTGGCCCTGGTCCAGCGGCTGGGCTTCCGGCACGAAGGGAATTCGCCCGCCTACCTCTACATCGACGGGTCCTGGCGGGACCACGAACGCTGGTCCATCACGGCACCAGACCCCTGGACTCCCGATCCATCGCTTCCCGAGGTCTGAGTCGCACGGCGCCGCTTACGAAACACGCGACCCGGGCAACTTCCCTCTCCCCGACGCGGCGGGCGAGCGAGATCCCCCCGGGGAACCCGTCGCTCTCCCGTCGGGTTTCCCCGCGTAAAGAAGTCTTGTTTATGATGTTCTGTCCTGAATAGTGAGCTGCTGACGCGCGCAGCAGAGGTCCACTGCGAAGGAAGCCAGCGATGAGTGATCCGTCGATTCCCGACCCGCCGGGCGGAACAGGAAGCGGGAGACCGGGCGACTCGCGGACCGACGGGCCCGGCCCCACGGTGGACGAACCCGATCCCCATCGCTGGTGGGCCCTGGCCGTCATCGCGACCGCACAGCTCATGGTGGTGCTCGACGCGACGATCGTGAACATCGCGCTTCCCTCCGCGCAGCGGGACCTGGGGATCAGCAACGGAAACCGCCAGTGGGTGATCACCGCGTACACCCTCGCCTTCGGCGGACTGCTGCTGCTCGGCGGCCGGGTCGCCGACCTGGTCGGCCGTAAGCGGACGTTCATCATCGGCCTCATCGGTTTCGCCGGTGCCTCCGCGCTCGGTGGCGCGTCCTTGGGGCAGGAGATGCTCTATCTCTCCCGCGCGCTGCAAGGCGTCTTCGCCGCCCTCCTGGCGCCCTCCGCGCTCTCCCTGCTCACCACGACCTTCCCGTCGGGCAAGGAACGCGCCCAGGCCTTCGGCGTCTTCAGCGCCATCGCGGGCGGCGGCTCCGCCATCGGACTCCTGCTGGGCGGCATCCTCACCGAATGGCTCAGCTGGCGCTGGTGCCTGTACGTGAACGTTTTCATCGCCCTTCTCGCGGTCGTCGGCGCGCTCACGCTGCTCAAGGACCGCGCGGGAGCGAAGGGCGCGCACCTCGACATCCCGGGGGTCGTTCTGGGCAGCGGGGGCCTTGTCGCGATCGTGTACGGGTTCAGCCGGGCGGAGTCGGAAGGGTGGACCTCCGCGGAGGTCCTCACGGTGCTGGGTGCCGGCGTCGCGCTGCTCGTCTCGTTCACCTGGTGGCAGACGAAGGCCTCCGATCCGCTGCTGCCACTGCACATCATCGGGGAGCGCAACCGTGGCGGCTCGGTCATCGTGATGGCGCTGACGACGATCGGCCTGTTCGGCGCGTTCCTGTTCCTGACGTTCTTCCTGCAGAACATCCTCGGGTACTCGCCGCTCTCCGCCGGCCTCGCCTTCCTGCCGCTGTCCGCCGGGATCATCATCGGCTCGACCCAGATCTCCGCCCGGCTGCTCCCCCTCGTACCGCCGCGGTTCCTGCTGGTCCCCGGGCTCCTGCTGAGCGCCGGGGGAATGTACTCGCTGACCTTCCTCGACACGCACTCCAGCTACGCGGGGCACATTCTGCCCGGCACGATCCTGCTGGGCTTCGGGCTCGGACTGACCTTCCTGCCCGTCGTCTCGACAGCCACCATGGGAGTCGCCCCACGGGACTCGGGAGTCACCTCCGCGTCGGTCAACACCGCACAGCAGGTGGGCGGCTCCATCGGTACGTCCCTGCTGAACACAATCGCCACCACCGCCACGGCCACGTACCTGACCAGCCATCTCGCGGAGGCGGCGCGAAAGGGTCCGCTGACGCCCGAGGAGCGGACACGCATCGTGAACACGGGCACGGTCCACGGCTTCACCGTCGCCATCACCTGGGCGGCGATCATCCTCCTCGCCGCCGCGGTCATCGGCGCCGTCATGGTCAATAGAGGGTCCCCCCGAGCTCTCGCGGCAGACGAAGGGGCAACACCGGAAGCCACCCCCGGCCCCTGAGCGAGCGAGTTCTGTCCCACCCCTCGCGTGAGACAGCGAGAGCATCGCGAGAGGCGGCACCTTCCGGCAGCGACAACGGGTAGGCCCACAGGTGGCCGGACGACGGGACACTGTCCGAGATCTGGGACCCGATCGGCTCGTGGTCGGCGGTTGCTCCCCACCTGGCCCAGTTTCTTCCCCCATGATCATTACGGCCTGGCCACTCGCGCTGAAAGTTGGAGGTCAACTCCCTTAAGCTGGCGACGCTTTGGCGTGATCCCTCACCGAGGTACGGCTGCACTTGATGGCGGAGGCAACTGTGTCACCCGCTGTCCGCCGTGGAGTCTCAATGATGAACCTGGGCAATCACGACCGGTCCGGGCATTGCGTCGAAGGCCGGTATCTGTGACGCGCGGAAAGGGGAGGTTTGCTGTGTACCCGATGGATGTTCTCCCTCGCATGGTCTCGCGTGGAGCCGCCAAGGGTAGGCAGGCTTGCATCCCTCCTCGTCCGGGCAGTCACGCGATTCCGCTTCTCCGAACTTTCCCGAATCGTCGGCGCCTTGGCACGCCAAGCCCGCAGCACTGTCCGACGTAACCACCCACGGACGGGGAGCGCCGACAGCGTCGCTCCCCCCGCCCATTCCCCCCTCGAACCCCTAGGACCCTTTCTCCGTGACCTCTCCCTCAGAACCCGCCGTTGTGCTCGGCGCCGTGACGGTCGTCATGGCTGTCGTCGCACTGCTGCTGGCGCTCTCACGTCGCAAACAGGTGCGACGGTGCAGAGAAATGGACGCAGCCCTGAAGAGCGCCGAGGCGCGCGAGCGCTCCGCCGAGTCCCGCACGCGCTCCGCCGAATCCCGTGCGGACGACGTGGAGGCCCGCGAAGAGCGGTTCCGCGCCGAGGTGAGTCATCTCGTCTCCGCCCGGATCCCGGCCCTCAAGCTCAATCTGATCAGCTCTCACCACCCAGTCCCCGGGCTGCTCCACGAGAAGACGGCGGGGCCCGACGACGCGGAACTCCTCGACTCCGTACTCACCAAGGTTTCGGAGATCGTCCTCACCGAGCGTCGTCGCGTCGACGCCGCCGCCAGGGCGGCCCTGCGCGGCGCGAGCCAGGACTCGCAGGCGTTGTCGTACCGGTTGCAGTCGGAACTCGACGCCTTGCAGAGGGAGTTCACCGGGTCACGGCAGCTGACGCACCGAATGCTCGCCGCCGACCATCTCAACGAGCAGAATCTGCGCCTCATCCAGCGGACCGCCATCGTGTGCGGGGCGTGGCCGGGGCACGTCCGCAAGGACACCTACGTCGCCGAGATCGTCACGGGTGCCTCTTCCCGACTGCGTGGCTTCGACCGGATAAAGATCAACTCGCGAATAGCGACCAACGTCGGGATCGTCGGACGTGCTGCCGAGCCCGTCGCCGTGGCCTGCGCGGAGCTGATGGCCAACGCGCTGGAGCACTCCCGTGACGACCTCGCGGTGGATGTCAGCCTGATCCAGACCGGAAACGGCAACGTCAGCATCACGGTTGACGACGCCGGCAAGGGCATGACCGCGGAAGCGTCCGCGCGGGGTGTACGGCTGGTGTCGGCCGACAGCCAAGATGTCATGCTCACCGAGCTGGGCGACCCGCCGTCCCAGGGTTTCGTCGCCATCGGCCGGCTCGTCGCCGACTACGGCTTTCATGTCTCCATCGACAATCCGTCTCCCTATGGCGGGGTGCGCGCTGTGGTGACCATTCCCCCGAACCTTCTGGCCTCGATCGACGAGGAGGCCGAGCCGCCGTCCGCGATGGCTCCCCAGCCGACCGTGGCGCCGAAGGCGGAGCGGCGGCCCCCCGCGGTGACCGAAACCGCCGCGGATAAGGAGAAGTCGCGTGCCTCCGCACCGGACAGTGCGGACGGCCTGCCACAGCGTCGCCGCCGCGGGCCCGCGGCATCCCCCGGCGGGCTCACCGTTCCCTCGTACCGTGCCCCGGACCCGGAGCGGTCTCGCAAGGCCTGGAGTGAATTCCAGGACGGCCTCGAAGGCGGCCGAACCGGTTCTGATTCGGAGGAAACACAGTGACCATACCCAACGGCGAGAACGAGACCTGGTACCTGGACCCCATCACCGAGATCCCAGGCGTCCACCACGCCCTGCTCATGACCCTCGACGGGATGGTCCAGGCCCGGTCCGAGAACCTTTCGGCCGACGACGCGGACGGTGTGGCCGCGATGACCTCCGCCCTGCACGCCGCCTCTCGCGCCGCCGTCATCCCGGCGCTGGGGGCCCCGGCGGACACCCCCATCGAGACCGTCACCGTGAAGATCGCCGAGGGCACCTACATGGTCATGCCGGCCGGTGCCAATACTCTGATCGCGGCCGCGGGTGACGATTCGATGCATATGGGCGTGGTCGTCCACATGATGGCGCGCCAGGCGAAGAAGCTCGGGGAGCAGCACATGTCCGTCTCCGCCCGCAGCCATGACAGCGCGTCATGAGCCGCGGTCATCAGCGGCGCCTGCTTCCGGCGTATCTGGCGACCGGAGCCGGCGGTGCCCCGCTGCCCACCACCCTCGATACGCTCACGGCCCTGCGCGCCAGCGGCCTTCCGCTCGCCGCCTACCACACGCCGGTGCACCGCCGCGTCGTCGAGCTGGTGACGGACGGTTCCCTCACGGCAGTCGAGATCGCCGCCTATCTCGGACTGCCGGCCAGTGTCGGCCTGATGCTCGCCGAACAACTTGTCAGTGACGGCCTGTTAAAGGCCAGCGTGCCGGTACCGGATGCCCTCGCCCCCTCGCGCGCCGGTCGGCCGTCGATGCAACTCATGGAAGAGGTGCTGAGTGGACTCCAGTCACTCCGTGTCGCCTAGCCCGCGCCCCGTGTACCTCCCCGAGGGGGACCACCAGAGAGCCAAGATCCTTGTCGCGGGTCCTCTCGGCGTCGGCAAGACGACCGCGATCAAGACGCTTTCACAGATCCCCACGCTGCACACCGACGAAGTCATGACGGACGCGGCGGCCGGCGCCGACGATCTCAGTTTTGTCGGCCTGCGGGACAAGACGACCACCACGGTCGCCATCGACTTCGGTCGACTGACCCTCCCGGGCGGCCGAGTTGTCCTGTATCTGTACGGAACTCCGGGGCAGCGCCGCTTCCTTCCTCTGTGGGAGGGCATCGCCTTCGGGGCGCTCGGCGCACTCGTCCTGGTCGACACCCGACGCCTGGACGAATCCTTCGAGGTGATGGATCTCATCGAGGAGCGCGGTTTGCCGTACGCCGTGGCAGTCAATACCTTCCCTGACTCGCCCGACTACGACCTGGAGATCGTGCGCAAGAAGCTCGACCTCGCCCCAGCCACCCCACTCGTCACCTGTGATGCCCGCGAGATGGACAGCACTCTCAGCGCACTCATCGCACTGACCGCCCATTCCATATCCTCGGCCGGAGTCGGAGCCTCGTGAGTATCACACCAACAGCCGCCACAGCCGTGCCCCTGCACGGGCCCGAGCACGCGGCCGATCCTCAGCGCAGCTATGAACTGCTGCGCCGCCAGGGGCCGGTCGGCGTCGCGGAGATCGACACCGGTCTCGTCGTCCATCTGGTCACCGATTACCAGGCGGCGCTCGAACTTCTTCAGGACACGGCCACCTGGACCAAGGACACCCGCAGTTGGCTGTCCCAGGTTCCGGAGAACAGTCCGATCAGACCCCTGGTGGAGTGGCGGCCCAGTCTCTTCTTCGCCGACGGTGACGAGCACGCGCACCTGCGCAAGGTGATCACCGACAGCTTCGCTCTCCTCGATCCCAACGACGTCCGAGTCCTGACATTCCGTTACGCCGACAGGCTCCTCCAGAACTTCGCGGACACCGGCAAGGTCGACCTCGTCAGCCAGTACGCACAGCAGCTGCCGTTGATGGTCTTCAACGCCCTGTTCGGTATGGAGGACGAACACGGGCCCCCGTTGGTGGGGGCTCTCGCCGCCATGGTGGACACCGATCCGGAGCAGAAGGCGGCCGGCGCCCAGGCCTTCGGCGCCTACCTGGGGACCCTCTATCAGACCAAGGTCGAACAGCGCGGCCACGACCTGACCTCCTGGTTCATCGACCACCCCAACGGGCTGAACCAGGAAGAGGTGATGAACCAGGTCATCATCGTCTTCGGCGCGGGGAACGAGACGACAGCCAACCTCATAGCGAACACGTGCGTCCGGATGCTGAGCGACGACAGATACTTCGGCACGCTCACCACCGGAAGTCTGCCTGTCCGGCACGCCATCGACGACGCGCTGTGGCACGACTCGCCGCTGGCCAACTACAGCTTCCACTTCCCCAGGAAGGACGTCACTTTCCACGGCACGCACATCCCCGCCGGCTCCCCGGTCATGGTTTCGTACGCCGCCGCGAACACCTGCCCTCACGCGGGGATACCGGCCGACGGCTACCGCTCGGGCACCAAGGCGCACCTGGCGTTCGCCGCCGGGCCGCACGCCTGCCCGGCTCGTGATCTCGCTCTGCTGATCGCCACCGCCGCGATCGAAAGGCTCGCCAGCTATCTGCCGGACATCGAACTGGCCGTCGCCCCGGATCAGTTGACCTATCGCGACGGGCCCATCCACCGGACGCTCACGTCGCTTCCCGCCAAGTTCACTCCGCTGACCCCCGACGCCAAAGGCGTCACCCCCTGGAGTCGCGGTTCTTCCGGTCCGAACAAGGACACCGGGTCGCCCTCGACGGCAGGCGACCGCGCGTCGGTGACATCTTCCTAGCCAGTCCTCCCATGCCGTGTCGCGGTGGTGCCGTCGGCGAAGGACCCGCACCACCGTGACACCCCTGGGACAAGCAGTGTCCTGGCCCTGTCCTCTGCCCGAACGGAACCGCCAAGACGGTTCTCGACCGAAAGGGGATCAACCACCATGACCAACACCCGTCCCGGCACCAGTCCGCCGAGCTTCTCGTCCGTACGGCACAAGGTGGGTGCGGCTCTGACCGGATTCCTCGACGCCAAGGACGAGGCCGCGCCAGGAACCGAGCTGCTCTACCTGACCACCACCCTGCGCACGTTCCTCACCAGCGGGAAACGGCTGCGATCCGTGCTGTGCGTCTACGGATGGGCGGCCGCCAGAGGGGACGGCGAGATGACGGCCGCCCTACGCGCGGCCGCGAGCCTTGAACTCTTCCAAGTGTTCGCCCTGGTGCACGACGACGTGATGGACAACAGCGATGTCCGCCGCGGCCGGCCGTCCGCACACCGGGCGCTGGCCGCCGCGTACACCGACAGCGGCGGTCCCCACGGCCGTGCCGAGGCACACGGCCTCGGCGCGGCCGTCCTCCTCGGCGACCTGGCACTCGTGTGGTCCGACGAACTCCTCCACACGGCGGGCCTCGACCCGAGCAGGCTCGCCCAAGTGGTGCCCCTGGTGGCCGACATGCGCAGCGAAGTCATGTACGGCCAGCTCCTGGACCTTCAGACCACCGGGCGGCTGACCGGCGACATCGAAACGGCACTGCACGTCATCCGGTACAAGACAGCGAAATACACCGTTGAACGCCCTCTTCATATCGGGGCGGCGGTGGCCGGAGCCGCCCAGCCCGTGCTGGATGCCTGCACCGCGTTCGGTATCCCACTAGGAGAAGCGTTTCAGCTGCGGGACGACCTGCTCGGTGTGTTCGGCGATCCCGCCGAGACCGGCAAGCCGATACTGGACGATCTGCGCGAGGGCAAGGCCACCGTACTGATGGCCCTCGCTGTCCAACGAGCCTCTCCCACAGAGCGCAAGACCTTGCGGGGCCTCGTCGGCCGGAGCGACCTCGACGAGGACCAGGCCGCCGAGGTGCGAACCATCCTGGAGTCCACCGGCGCCCGGGGGACCGTGGAAGAGATGATCACCGAGCGCCGGGACGCGGCCCTCGCCGCACTGGACGAGGCGCCCTTCCCGGAAGCGGCCTCCGCCCAGCTGCGCCGGATCGCGCTGGCCGCCACGGACCGGCAGACATGACCGCCCCGCCCCTATGCCGTCACCGCAACCGTGAGGTGGAAACAGCCCATGAGCGACACGGTCGTGAACGCGACGTACTCCCAGCAGGCAGCACACCTGGTGGCGAGGGTCGACCAGGACAGGTGGGGCAGCGTCCGCCCCTCCTTGTACGAGACCGCCCGGGTCATCTCGGCGGCCCCCTGGCTGCCGGGGGAACCGCGCCGGATCGAGCATCTGCTGAACGAGCAGGCTTCCGACGGCAGTTGGGGTGAAGGCCCGCAGCGCTACCGCCTGCTCCCGACGCTCAGCGCCGTGGAAGCCGCACTGGCGGTCCTCCGGCGAGGCGCCACGTCGATGGAGACCACCCGGCGGCTCGCCACGGCAGTGGACAGGGGCCTCGCGGCGTTGCACGCGCTGCCCCCGGCAGGACCATGGCCCGACACCGCGGCGGCCGAAATCCTCGTCCCCAGCCTGGTCGCGAAGATCAACGAGCAGATCACCCTCATCGCCGACGACAGGACACCGGCCCTCGACGGATGGCGTCCCGGGCCCGGACTCGAACTGCCCCGAGGTTATGACCAAGCCGTGCCCGAGTACGCGGGGAAGCGGTACGCCTCGGCGGGCAGCCTCCCGGTCAAACTGCACCACACGTTCGAAGGTATAGCCGGGTACATACCGCGGGCGCTCATACCCGACAGGCCGGACCTGCTGGGCAGTTCGCCGGCCGCAACCGCCGCCCGAGCCGCGACAGCCTCGGCGTCACCCGCGGCGGGAACCGTCACCGCCCTCGAATCCGTGGCACAGCGCTACGCGGGTAGCTTCCCCGAGGCGGCCCCGATCCTCGTCTTCGAGCGCCTGTGGGTCGCCGCCGCACTGGCTCGCGCGAACCTGCCGGCGGCCACTCTGCCCACCGTCCGCAAGTGGGCCGCCGACATCTACGATCCCCGGGGAGTACGCGGCGCACCCGGGCTCATGACGGACGCCGACGACACCGCCATGGCCGTGCTGGTGTCCTCACTGGTCGGCCTGGACCACAGCCCTGAACCGCTCGACCTGTTCCACAACGGCAGCCACTACGACTGCTACATCGGCGAGGACACCGGGTCCATCACCGCGAACGCCCACGCCCTCCAAGCGCTCGGCGGCTACCAGCGCCGCCACCCCGGGACACAGCAGATCTACGGTCCCCGGACGAACAAGCTGCGCGACTGGCTCATCGGCCGGCAGCGGCCCGAAGGAACGTGGCCCGACAAATGGCACGCTTCCCCCTACTACGCCACCGCACGGTGTGTGTCCGCGCTCACGCAGCACGGCGCGGACCACGCGGCCGCGGCCGTCGAGACCGCCGTGGCCTGGACCGTCGAAACTCAGCGTGACGACGGCTCCTGGGGGGTGTGGGGCGGTACCGCGGAAGAGACCGCGTACGCCGCACAGATCCTGCTGTCCGCCGCCGAGCACCAGCCACAGCACGCCCGCGCCCTGCGCCGCGCGGAGGCGTACCTGAACGGCGGGACGAGCACCGGCCACCACCCCGCACTCTGGCACGACAAGACCCTCTACGCCCCCGGCGCCATGATCGAAGCGGAAGTCCTCGCCGTGCGGGAGCTGTTGCGGACACGTGACAGCCCGCACGGGCGGGAGACGACCACACCCACAGACGCGGAAAGGTAGGGCAGACCCGTGACGACCAGCATGAACATTCCACCGATCGCGCCCGGGAAGCTCCCGCTCATCGGGCACGCCGTACCTCTGATCAAGGATCGCCTCGCTTTCGTCCAGAGCCTGCGCGCGCACGGCCCCATCGTCCGCATCACCGTCGGCCCGAAGACGATGACGGTGGTCAACTCGGCCGAACTGATCCACCAGATGCTCACCAGCCAGGCCGACGAATTCACCAAAGGGCTGCTCTTCGAAAAGCTCAAACTCTTCGGCAAGGACGCCCTGCCTGTCGCGGAGGGCAAGCCGCACCTGCGCCGGCGCCGCCTGATGCAGCCGGCCTTCCACCGCGAGCAGATCGCCGGCTACGTCAACACGATGCGGGAAACGGTGCAGCCGTACATCGCGGCCTGGGACGGCGGAACCCCACTTGACCTGAAGACCGAGATGCAGCTCATGACGCAGGGCGTCGTCATGTCGGCCCTGTTCTCCGCGACGCCCCGGCGGGATCCCGCCCACAAGATCCTCAACAGCGTCGACACCGTCTTCAAGACCGCCCTCCAGCGGGCCCTGTTGCCCATATCCGCCCTGGAACGACTGCCCACCCGGCGCAACCGGAAGGCCGAAGCCGCAGGCACCGCGCTGCGGACCGCGGTCACCGACATCATCGCGGAACACCGGGCACACCCAGACGCGTACGACGACATCGTGTCGCTGCTCCTGACCGCACAGGACGAAACCGGCGCGACGCTGCCCGACGACGAGATCCTCTCAGAGGTCACCGGACTGCTCGCAGCGGGCTCCGAGACCACCGCGGTCGTCCTCGCCTGGCTCTTCCACGAACTTGGCCGCAACCCGGACATGGAGCGCCGACTCCACGAGGAAGTCGACTCCGTGCTCGCCGAAGGTCCGCTCACCGCCGAGCGCGTTCCCCGCCTCGTCCACACCCGCAGGCTCGTCAGCGAAACCCTGCGGCTGTACAGCCCCGCGTGGCTCGTGACCCGACAGGCCATCTCGGACGTGACACTCGGCGAGTTCACCCTGCCCGCCGGCACGGACGTGATCTGGAGCGCCTACGCACTGCACCGCGATCCCGGCATCTACCCCGATCCGCTGCGCTTCGACCCCGACCGCTGGCTCCCCGAGCGCCCCCAGCCACCGAAGGGCGCCTTCATCCCCTTCGGTTCCGGCAAACGCATGTGCATGGGGGACGCGTTCGCCTGGACCGAGGCGACCATCATCACCGCGCTGGTCGCGAACCGCTGGCGGCTGCGGCCGACACCCGGCACCGTACGCCCGGTCGGAGCGATCACCACACACCCCTCGTCCCTTCGGATGGTGCCCGAACTCAGACACCACACCACCGCGGGGAAGGCCCGATGAACGACGCGACCCGCACGAACCCGCGTGCCCTGCCGATGCCCGACCTGCGGGACTCCTTCCCCGGCCCCTTCCCGGCCAGCACGTACGCCGACGACATCGAGCGGCACGCCACGCGGTGGCTGCGGACGTTCCCGCTCGTCGGCTCGGAGCGCGCTCTGAGCGCCCTGTCCCAGATCACCGGCCAGGGGGTGGCCCGTACCTTCCCGGCGGCCGAGCGGGACGACCTCTTCCTCTGCGCCGACCTCTTCCTGTGGCTCACCGCGTTCGACGACGCCCACGGCGAGGCCACGGGGGCCCGCGACCCGGCTCGGCTGGCCCGCACCATCAGTGACTGTGTCCACCTCATCGCGGGCCACGACGAGCCACCGGGCGGTCCAAGCGCCTTTGCGGCCGCGCTGGGTGACCTCCTGGCCCGATTCAGGGAACGGGCCACGCCCCTTCAGTACCTGCGGCTCACCGCACACCTGCGGGACAACCTCTTCGGCATCCTCTGGGAGGCGCACCACTTCAACAGGCCCGATCACGTCACCATGCCCGACTATCGCGCGATGCGTGGGCACACGGTCTTCGTGCGGACCGTCATCGCGACGGCGGAGGTCGTTCTCGGGTACGAACTGACGGAGCCCGAGAGGTCGTTGGAGCCGGTCCGGGAACTACAGACGGCTGTCGCGGACCTCGCCGGCTGGATCAACGACCTCGCCTCGTACGCGAAGGAAACAGCCCACGACGGGCCGGGGACGCTCAACCTGCTCTCACTGCTGATGCGACAGCACGACTGCGACCTCGAAGAAGCGTTCCGGCTGGCCTCCCGTATGTGCGAACGGCGGGCCGCGGTGGCCGCCGCCCGAATCGCCGAACTGTCCGCCGGCGAAGGCCCACTCTCCGATCACGCGCAAGCCCTCAAGTCCATCGCATCCTCCTATGTCTGGCACATCCATCACTCCCGCTACCAGATCCAGGGTCTGTCGTTTGGATCAGACCCCGCGAGCCCGGCCTGATCCAAACGACAGACCGTAGCACCACTGGTTATCCCGACGGACACGTAGCAGGGCGCGGGACGCTGTGCGCGGTTGTCGCGGGTAGTTCCACGGTGATGCGGATCCCGCCGGCGGAGCGCGGGGTGAGGGTGAGTGTGCCGTCATGTGCGTGGGTGATGGTTTTGACGATGGCCAGGCCGAGGCCGGCGCCCGCGTGGGCCTCGGTGGTGTGTACGCGTTCGGCGCCGCGCTGGAACGGGTCGGTGAGTGTCGAGGCCAGCTGTGGGGTGAGCCTCTCGCCGGTGTTCTCGACAGTGAGCACCACGGTCCTGGGGCGGAGGCTGGTACTGACCCACACGGTGCCCTGGTCAGGCAAGTTGTGGACGATCGCGTTGTGTACGAGGTTCGTGGTCAGTTGCAGCAGGAGCGCTTGCGATCCGGTCGTCGGGGTGATGTCGCCGCCAGTCTCGATGGTGATGCCGCGCTTCTCCGCGAGGGGGAGGAGTGTTTCGGTGGCTTCTTCCGCCATGAGGGACAGGTCGACGTGTTCCCGCGCGAAGGACCGCTGTTCGGCGCGGCTGAGCAGGAGCAGTGCCTCGGTGAGATCGATCGCCCGGGTGTTGACGGCGTGGAGGCGGTCGATGAGTTCGCCGGTGTCGTGGTTGGGATCGGTGCGGGCCACGTGGAGAAGCGTCTTCGAGATCGCCAGCGGAGTGCGCAACTCGTGAGAGGCGTTGGCCGCGAATCTCCGCTGTTCGGCGACGTGCGCTTCGAGTTGGGTGAGCATCGCGTCGAAGGTGTCGGCGAGTTCACGGAACTCGTCCTTGCGGCCCGGCAGCCGGATCCGGTGGGAGAGAGATCCGTTCGTGGCCAGGCGGGTGGCGTCGGTGATGCGGGTCAGCGGGGCGAGCATCCGGCCGGCGAGGATCCACCCTCCCACGAAGGCGAACACCAGCAGGAAAGCCAACACCGCGGCCGCCCTCGGGGCGAACACGTGCAGGAGGTTGGACCGCACGGGAAAAACATCATAAGTGTCGGTGCTGTTGGGGACGATGAGCGCACGCTCGGGGACGTAACGCAGGAGGAACACCCACACCGCCGCGAGCAGCAGGGCGCCGGTGAGCATGAGGAATCCGGCGTAGCTGAGGGTGAGTTTGAGGCGAACGCTCACACCAGGTGCTCTATCCACGGTCTGCTCCGTCATGTGCGGCCTCTGGTTGTGTGTCGATGCGGTAGCCGACGCCCGGCACGGTGGCGATGATCCAGGGTTCGCCGAGACGCTTGCGCAGCGCCGAGACCGTGATGCGTACGGCGTTGGTGAACGGGTCCGCGTTCTCGTCCCACGCCCGCTCCAGCAACTCTTCGGCGCTGACGACACCGCCTTCGGCGGCGACGAGCACTTCGAGCACCGCGAACTGCTTCCTGGTCAGCGCGACATAGCGGCCGTCCCGGTAGACCTCTCTGCGGAACGGATCCAGCCGCAGACCGGCGATCTCGCGCACAGGCGCCCTGTTGTGCGCGCGCCTGCGGTCAAGTGCTCTGAGCCTGAGCACGAGTTCCAGGAGTTCGAAAGGTTTCGTGAGGTAGTCGTCGGCGCCGAGTTCGAACCCGGAGGCCTTGTCGTCGAGGCGGTCGGCCGCGGTGAGCATGAGGATCGGCATGCCGCTGCCGGAGGCGACGATGCGTTTGGCGATCTCGTCACCGGAGGGTCCGGGGATGTCGCGGTCGAGGACGGCGATGTCGTAGGCGTTGACGCCCAGCAGTTCCAGTGCGGTGTCACCGTCACCCGCGATGTCGGCCGCGATCGCTTCCAGGCGCAGGCCGTCGCGGATGGCTTCTGCCATATAGGGCTCGTCCTCGACGATCAGCACACGCATTCTGTTGATGCTACGAGGCGGCACATATCGTCCGCGTATTGAAATCCCCATACGTGCTGACAACACCAGGCTGCCTTGAGTATCAGCATGACCCGAACCGCACCATCAGCACGACGGCTCCCTGTTGTCGGCCCGACAGTCGTCGAAGCAGCGATCACCGCGGCCCTCCTCCGTATGCCAACCCCCCACCCAGGCCCCGAGGACGCAGCAGTGACCGGCGGTGGGCGAGGACAGACGACGGTGCGGGTGGACACGGCGGAGACCGGACAGGGCGGCGCCGACCGCCCGGATCCCGGCGCCGGGATCCGGCGCGCGGGCGTCCGCCGGACGATCCGGGCCGGCTCCCGGCCGGAGCCCTGGAAGCGCGGCCTCGTGCTCGCGGCGTCGGCGCTGCTGCTCGGCCTGCTCATGCTGCTGCACGAGAAGATCCCGAACCGGATCGGGAACGTCGGCAGCCTGGTGGAGACCTTCCTGCCGTGGTTCGGCCTGTTCGTCCCGGTGCTGCTGGCGGGGGCGCTGCTGCGCCGCTCCGCATCCGCGGTGGTCGCGCTGCTGCTGCCGGTCACGGTGTGGCTGAACCTCTTCGGCGGGCTGCTCGGCGACAAGTCCCGACCGGGCGGTGACCTCACCGTGGCCAGCCACAACGTCGGCGCGGACAACCCCGACCCGGCCGGCACCGCGCGAGACCTGGCCGCCTCCGGGGCGGACGTGCTGGCACTGGAGGAGATCAGCCCGGGGGCCCGGGACGCGTACGAGAAGGAGCTGGCGAAGACGTACCCGCACCACACGGTGCGGGGCACGGTCGGGCTGTGGAGCAAGCTGCCGCTGTCGGACACCCGGCCGGTCGACGTCAAGATGGACCAAGGGCCGCTGGCGGCCACCAAGCCGGCCGACGTGAAGATGGAATACAACCGGGGGCTGCGGACCACGGTGGCCACGGACCAGGGGCCGCTGGCGGTGTACGTGGCCCACCTGGGTTCCGTACGGGTGAATCCCAGGGCGGGACTTTCGACGGGCCGGCGGGACGCCGGCGCGCAGGCGCTCGGCCAGGCGATCGCCGCTGAGCGCAATGAGCGGGTGGTGCTGCTCGGCGATCTGAACGGCACGATGGACGACCGCGCGTTCGACGGCATCACCTCCCAGCTGCAATCGGCCCAGGACACGGCCGGGGACGGCTTCGGCCTCAGCTGGCCGACGACGTTCCCGGTGGCACGGATCGACCACATACTGGTCCGCGGCGTGGAGCCGCGGGGCTCCTGGGTCCTGCCGGCCACCGGCAGCGACCACCTGCCGGTGGCGGCCGGAATCAGCTGGTGAACACCGGAGGACCTGAAATCGCGGGGTGTTCCGGGGCCGGTTGAGTGGGTCGGTTCTCCGGGGAGTCGTCGTCGGAGTCGTCCGGACGGCGGCGGGCGCGGTGGTGTGGGTATTGTCGCCGGAGACGACTCAGAAATTGCGCCGCGACAACCGAGGGAAGGTCGTTATGGCCAAGAGTGAGCAGAGCCTCATCCGCCCCCGGACCACGACCGTCGATGCTTTGACCATCCGTTTCGCGGAGAGCGGGACGGGGAGCCAAGACGCCATTCTGCTCAGTCCATGGCCGGAGAGTGTGTATGCCTTCGACCAGGTCTGGGCCCGGCTCGGTCGGGACACTCACCTTCTGGCGATCGATCCGCCGGGATTCGGCCGGTCCGAACGCAGCGAAGCTCTGCTGTCTCCGCGGGCAATGGGCGATTTCATTGTCCGCATCGCTGACACTTTCGAATTGGAGCAGCCGCACCTCGTAGGGCCGGACATCGGCACCTCCTCGTCGCTGTTCGCCGCTTCCTCGCGGCCGGGCCGGTTCAGCAGTCTTGTCGTGGGCAGCGGTGGAGCGGCCGTGCCACTCAATCTCACAGGAGTCCTCAAAGACTGGGTCGAGGCCGCCGACCTGGAGCCTTACCGGCAAATGGACGGCCGGGACATCGTGGACATCGCGCTCTCGACCATCGAGGGATACCGGCCGCCGGACAATATCCGTGACGACTACCGGACCTCGTACGCCGGCGACGGATTCGTCGAATCCATGCGATACGCCCGCGCCTATCCCGAGCAGCTCCCGATCCTGGGTGATCTGCTTTCCGGGATCCAGACGCCTGTGCGCGTCGTCCAGGGCGATCACGACCAGGTGGTGCCGGCAGCGAACGCCGAATACCTCCACGAGCGTCTTCCTCACAGCCAAGTGGATTATCTTGACGCGGGCCACTTCTGCTGGGAAGAGAAACCTGCCGAGTACGCGGAACTCGTCGCCGACTGGTGGGAGCGGCACCGCCGGTCCGTCTGAGGAGCTGACCACACCAGCGAATCAGCGCAAAGGCATGGCAGCCCACGCAAGGAGTCCCGCGATGAGTACCCCCATTCCCACCCGTTCCCTCGGCACCACCGGCCCGCGCGTGTCCGCGCTCGGTCTCGGCTGCATGGGCATGTCCGCGCTGTACGGGAAGGCCGACCGTACGGAGTCGATCGCCACCATCCACGCGGCACTCGACGCGGGCATCACCCTTCTGGACACCGGCGACTACTACGCCATGGGCCATAACGAACTGCTGGTGGGGGAGGCCCTGCGTACCGCTTCGGCCGGTTCCCGCGAACACGCCGTGGTCAGCGTGAAGTTCGGGGCGCTGCGCGACCCGGACGGGCGCGGGCTGGGGTACGACGGCAGGCCCGCGGCGGTCAAGACCTTCGCTGCGTACTCCCTCCAGCGCCTGGGCGTGGACCACATCGACATCTACCGCCTGGGGCGGCTTGATTCCGAGGTGCCGATCGAGGAGACCGTGGGCGCCATCGCCGAGCTGATCGAGGCGGGGCACGTCCGCCACGTCGGTCTGTCGGAGGTCGGTGCCGAGACGATCCGCCGCGCCGCCGCCACCGCGCCCATCGCCGACTTGCAGATCGAGTACTCGCTCATCTCGCGGGGCATCGAGGAGCGGATCCTGCCGACCCTGCGCGAACTGGGCATCGGCGTCACCGCGTACGGCGTTCTCTCGCGCGGGCTGATCAGCGGGCACTTCACCGCTGACAGGAAGCTCGACGCGGGCGACTTCCGCTCCTTGTCGCCCCGTTTCCAGGGCGACAACCTGCGGCACAACCTCGACCTGGTCGAGAGGCTGCGCTCACTGGCCGACGCGAAGAGCGTCTCGGTGGCTCAGCTGGCCATCGCCTGGGTCCTGTCGCGGGGCGAGGACATCGTGCCGCTGATCGGCTCCCGTACCCGCGCCCGCCTGAGCGAGTCACTGGGCGCGCTCGACGTCACCCTTGACGCACGGACTCTGGCGGCGATCGAGGAGGCGGTGCCGCCGGACGCGGCAGCGGGGGCGCGCTACAACGAGGCGCAGTCGGCGATGTTGGACAGCGAACGTTGAAGCACCCGGCCCACGAGGGCGGAGCCATCTCCCCGGAGCGTTGACCCGTCCGGCCGTATGCCCACGGGCTGGGTCGGACGAACGGAACGCCACCGCCCCCGGACTACCCTCGCCGGTGCTCGGGCACGGCGTGCCGCAGGGGTTTCCCCCGGCGGACGAAACGGCGTGGCTCCTCCCGGTGGCCCACGCCTTCGCGACGTCCCCCGAGGTCCACCGAATCGCCGACGGCCGGCCGGGCGAGAGGGAGGACGACGGCGGACCGCACAAGAGGGCGCGGTCCGCCGGTGGTGCGTCACCGCGCGGCGCTTCGGGGGCTCAGCCGGCCGTCACCCCCGAAGCGCCGGTGAGAGGTGCTGCTGGGCCGTTTCTGACAAATCCCGCCTGGCGCGCGACGCCCGGCACGCACGCTCGCCGCGTTGTCGGACTCATCCACGTACGTCCAGTACGAGAATGATCCTCCGCCCTGCGATCGCACGCACCGGACGCCGCGCGCCCCGCCCTGCGGGCGGACGGCGCTATGTGTCAGACACGGCCTAGAGGACCGTGGCGCCGTAGACGCTCAGGGCCTCCGTCACGGGCTGGTAGAACGTGGTGCCGCCGGTCCGGCAGTTGCCACTGCCGCCGGAGGTGAGGCCCAGCGCCGTGCTGCCGGCGAAGAGCGAGCCGCCGCTGTCGCCGGGCTCGGCGCAGACGTTGGTCTGGATCATGCCGTACACGATGCCGCTGGCACCGTAGTTGACCGTGGCGTTGAGGCCGGTGACCGTACCGGCACGCAGCCCGGTGGTGCTGCCGCTGCGGCGCACGGACTGGCCCACGAAAGCGTTGCCCGCCGACGTGATGTCCTGGTACGAGCCGTTGTACAGGTAGACCCGGCCGTCGGCCGCCGCGGGGTTGGAGTGGCGGATGATGCCGTAGTCGTTGGTCGGGAAGCTGGTACCGGTGCGCGTGCCGATGGACCAGCTGCTGCCGATGTTGGTGCAGTGACCGGCGGTCAGCGCGTGGGCCACACCGCCGACCGACACGTTGAAGCCGAGCGAACAGCGGCTGCCGCTGGTGGTGATGGCCTCTCCGCCGGCGATCAGCGGGGTGAACTTGCCGGTGGTGCGCTTGACCGTCAGGTCCGCCTTGGAGCCCGCCAACGCGCCCTTGACCTCGGCCAGTTCGGCCTCCGACACGGTGCTGTCGATGGTCACGACGATCTTGCCGGTGCTCGCCTCGGTGTACCAGGCGGTGCCGGCCACGTCCGCGTCGAGCACGGCGGACCTGGCGTCGGCGAGCTGCGAGGCGGTCGCCTTGACCTCGGGGGCCGGGGCGGCGACGGCCGAGGGGGCCGCGAGCGCGACGGCGGTCACGAGACCGGACGTCACGGCGAGGAGCCGCGCCCGTCTCGACGTGCCGCTGAGGGGGGAGAAACGCTTGAAGATCACGAGATCCTCCGTAGGCATGGGGGATGGACAGCCCACCGGGTGGGCGGGCAGTCGGTGCGTGCAGGTCCGGGACCGGCGGTAGCTGGGCGTGGACCTGTCAAGCTGCGCGGTTGGAATCGTTGACGGCCACGGCTCCGGATACAAGGCCGACTTCCGGACCGCGGGCGGAGATTCGCTCTGAGCGCCGGCGGGGCCGCTCCCGGCCCCGAGCCGGGGCGCGCGCCCGGTGCCCCGGCTTTGCTGCAAAAGGTGCGAGGGTCGCCGGACTTGTGTGCTCCGCAGGAGAACTCCCGTGAGGAGCGGCGGGTTTGAGCCTGTTTGCAGTCTCTTTGCGAAAGGTTGCGACGGGTCACATCGCGAACACACGGCGTCCGCCGCTCGGTCGGGCACCCGGTACGGCTGCTGTGTACTGAGCCTGGTGGGGTGTCTGGGTTGGGTGGTACGGCTTCCGCATCTGCGGTATGTGCGCAATTTCTTGTGGATTAACCGTGCGTTCGAGATGGCCGAATCTCTGACTCCGCCTCCCTAACACCGTCACTTCGAGGCCCGAATACGTCCGGAGGCGCGCTCTTGCGTGGGGTTCGTCGGGTGTGCTGCTGGAACGTCTCTACGACGAACGCGGGCGTGCCGGAGGAGAATCGGGGCGCGGCGATCTCCTGCTGAACCTGCTCCGGGACGGCCCGGAAAAGCTCCGGTTCCGCCGCTGTGCGCGAACCCCGTTCGTCATCGTTGCGGCCCCGGCTGTCGGTGACCCCGCTCAAGTCATCGATGAAATCGGTAAGTTGATCCTGCTGATGGCATTCGTCCCACGGGGGGAGCGTGTGTGGAGTCGCAGGCGGACAGTACGGACAGTACGGACAGTACGGGTCGAGGGGGCCGAGGGGGAGCGACGGCGCGGACGGTGAACGCCGCGCACCGCATCCTTCAGCAGGCCGAGCGCGCGGAAGCCGAGCCCGGTGCGCTGGAGTGGTTCCTCGGGGCAGAGGCCGTGGAGGCGGCCGCCGAGGTGAGCGGTGGCCTCGACCTGTCCGACGGGGGCATGTGGGGCCTGGGGGTCCTGGCCCTCGGTTACCTCGACTGGTGCCGCTATCTCGCGGCGGGCGAGGCCGACCGGGAGGCGCTCGGTGCCGCGGTGCTCTGGTTCGAAGGGATCCATGACCACGACCCCGGACTCGTGCCGGACGGGCTGCGCCCGCTGTTCGCCACGCTGTCCGGCGGACCCGACGGCGCCGCGACGGAGCCTGGTCTCGCGTACGACGCGGGCGTCGGGGTGGCGCTGATGTTCCGGCGGAGCCGCCACTCCGGGGCCCTGCCCATGGCCGAGGCCCTGCTGCGGCACGCCGTCGCCGGTTTCGGGGAGGGCAGCGTCGAGCAGGGCATCTGCCTGTCGGACCTCGGAATCGTTCTCCTCTACAGGTTCCAGGAGGGCGCGGGTCGCCACGTGATCTCCGAAGCCGTCGACATCGGCCGTGCCTCCGTGGTCTGCGCACCCGGCGTTCGGGACGAACAGGCCCGCAGGCGCGGCAACTTGGGGTACACCCTCCGGCACTGGTCCGAGGCGAGTGCCAACACCGAGGCGATGCGGGAAGCGGTCGCCGAACTGCGCCGGGCGATGGACCTGTGCACCTGGAACAACCCGATGCGTGGGCAGCACACCGCCGCCCTCGGTTCGGCGTTGTGCACCGCCGCCAAGGACCTGGGGGAGCCCGCGCTGCTTTCCGAGGGCATCACCTTGCTGCGCGCGGTCCTTTCGGAGCCGGACATTGTTGTTCCTCAGCGCGCTTCCACCCTCTCCGACCTGGGCGTGGCCCTGATCGTGCGGGCCATGGAGAGTGGCGCCGATGCCGAGAAGTACGAGGAGGGCATCGCCGCCTGCCGTACGGCGGCCGAGACGGCCCCCAACCCTGTCGAGCGCACCATGTACCTCACCAACCTCGCCCTGTCGCTCACCGGGCGCGCGGGGCGTACCGGCCACGCAGGTGCCCTCGACGACGCCTGCACGACCGCCCGCGACGCCCTGGAGGGCGCACCACCAGGGCATCCGGTGCTCGCCCAGGCGCACTTCGTCCACGCCAGTGTGCTGGGCTCGCGGCACATGGCGACGGGCAGCATCGCCGACCTGGACGAGGCCGTCGTCCACGCCCGCCGGGGAATGGAGATGAACTCCGCACTCGCCGACGACCTCCGCCGACGGGTGAACCACGGCACCAGGCTCGCCGAATTGCTGCGGAAGCGTGCCGTTCTGCGGCGTACATCCAATCCCGGCGGTCCCGGGGAACTTCACGAGGCGACCACGCTGCTTCGCGGCCTCGCCGAAGAGGTGCCGGCCCGCAGCGCGGTGCGCGCCCGGGTACTGCTGGAGCTCGGGCGCTGTCTGATGGCCTCGGGCAGAGGTGCCGGCGCCGAGGCGGACGAGGCCGTCGACTGCTTCCACAAGTGCCTTGTTCTGCCGCCGCCCAGCGGCGACTTCGAGGCCACCGCGCGTTTCCAGCTCGGGGTGGCGCTGGCCGGACGTGCCGGTGCGCACGACGATGTCTGGCAGCGGGGCGTCCAGGAGATGCTCCGGGCGATCGACCTGCTCGCGCCCGACGACCCGTCGCGCCTGGACTGCGACTCCGAGTACGCCAGAGTCCTCATGGACCGGGCCGACGCCGTGGGCAGCGTCGAACTGTTCGAGGAAGCGCTCGACCTGTACCAAGAAGCCGTACGCCTCCTGCGCCAGGTGATCGCGCACCTCCCGGAGTCCCGCGTTGTCGATGGCGCCACGTGCCGGTCGAACCTCGGCACCGTCCTGGCGAAACTCGGCGTGCGTACCGGCCGTGTCGAGTTCTTCGCCGATGCGGTGGCCAGCCATCGGGAAGCCGTCGCCATGACCTCGGCGGGGGACCACCACCGCGTGAACCGGCTCGGCGCCCTGGGGGATTCCCTGCTGGCTCTCGGCGAGTTCGGCTCGGACCCCGACCTGCTGCGGGAGGGCGTCGAGGTCCTGCGTGAAGCCGTGGCCACCGCCGGCGACGACACACCCGGCCGGATCGACTGCCTCAGCTTTCTCGGCGACACGCTGCGCACCCTCGCCCGTTCCACCGGCGACCCCGCGCCGCTGGTGGAGTCCGTCCGATGCCACCGGGAGGCGCTCGCCCTGTCGGACGGACGCCCGACGGCGGTGGCGCTGCTCAACCTCGCGAACAGCCTGGCGGAGCACTACCGCCACACTCGCGACGTACAGCAGAGTGATGAGGCCATGGAGCGGTACCGCGCCGCCCTGGCCGCCGATCAGCCCGCGTTCGACCTGCGGGGCCTCATCCTCGCGAACCTGGGCCATGCCGAGTGGTCCCGGGCCGCCGACAGTCGCGACGAGACCCTCATGGACACCGCCATCGCCACGTTGCGCGAGGCCGTGACCGCAGTGCCCAGAGCGCGCCTCGGCATGGCGCTCACGAACCTGGGCGGCGCCCTCATGAACCGCTCGATGGTCACCGGCAACCGCGTCTGGCTGGCCGAAGGTGTGGCGGTGCTGCGCCGCGCGGTGCGGGAGAGCCCCCCGACGGCCATGGAGCGTTCCATGCACCTGAACAACCTCGCCGAAGCGCTGCGCTCCTGGTGCGAGACCGTCGGAGACACGTCCGCCGCCGACGAGGCCGCCGCGCTCCTGCACGAGGCGATGGCCATGGAGCACGGAGACCGGCTGGCCACCGAGTGGGCCGCCATGAACCTGGGTCTCCTGCTGACCACCCGCGCCCGGTTGGACCAGGACCCGCACGCCGCCGGTGAAGCCCGGCGGGTCCTCGAAGAGGTGGTGGCCACGCTCGGCGAGCAGCACCCCACTCATGTGGCAGCCCTGCTGAACCTGGCGGTGGCCTGCGTGATCGTCGCGCACATGGAGAGGGAGGCCACAGGTACCACGGCCCGGCAGGCGCTGCACCGGGCGCTCACGGTCACCCGGGACGCCCTCGCGAGCATGCCCGAAGGCCATCCGGAGCACAGCCGGGGCCAGGTGATCCTGGCCCAGGTGCAGATGGACCGTGCCGCGCTGGGCGAACGCGTCGACCTCGGGGAGGTGGCCCGCATCGCCCGCGGCTGCGCGCACGATCCGGTCGCCCACGGCACGAACCGGATCGTGGCCGCGCGGATCTGGGGGAAGGCGTCGGCGATGGTGGGTCTCAACGGCGACGCCCTGGACGGGTACGCGTACGCCGTCGGCCTGCTGGCCACCATCGCCCCGCGCAGCCTCGCCCGCGCCGATCAGGAGGCGCGGCTGGGCGTCAGCGCGGGCCTGGCGAGCGACGCCGCGGCGCTGGCGCTCAACGAGGGCGCGGCGGGCCGCGCCCTCGCCCTGCTCGAACAGGGAAGAGGAGTGCTGCTCGCCCAGGGCCTGGAGAATCGGGCCGATGTGTCGCAGCTGCGTGACCTCGCCCCCGCCATGGCAGCCGAATTCGAACGGATCCGCGACCAGCTGAGCGCCCCGGCCCGGCCCTCACCTTCGCTGCGCACCGAAGCCGGCGGCCCCGCCGTCCCGCCCCACGACGACCGTGAGGCGGGCGTGATCGCCGAGGCCCGGCACGCCCTGTCCCTACGCTGGTCCCAACTGCTCCATGAGATCCGGGAGTTGCCCGGACTCGACGGCTTCCTGCGCCCGCCCTCCGTACCGGAGTTGGTCACCGCCGCCGCCGACGGCCCGGTCGTGGTGGTCAACGTCAGCGAATACCGTTGCGACGCCCTCGTCGTCACCGCCGACGCCGGGATCGACGTGGTCCCCCTCCCCGGCCTCACCCCGGACGCCGCCCTGTCGCGGGCTTCGGGGTTCGTCAACGCGATCGACGAGGCGTACGGCGGGAGGGGCGTGGACAACGCCGTCGCCGCGATGCGCACTCTTTCCGGGACGCTGGGCTGGCTGTGGGACACGGTCGCCGCACCGGTGCTCGACCGGCTCGGCCTGGACGCCGTACCGCACGACGCGGACCCCTGGCCCCGGCTCTGGTGGTGCCCCACCGGCTGGCTGTCCTTCCTGCCGCTGCACGCGGCCGGACGTGGGGCGCCGGGATCCGGCACCTGGGTCCTCGACCGTGCCGTCTCCTCGTACACGCCAACGGTCCGCGCCCTGGTGCGGGCGCGTGACGGGCTTGCCCCCGGTGCTCCCGCCCACCCCTCCCCACTGGTCGTGGCCCTCCCCGAAACGCCCGGGGCCGTGCGGCTGCCCGGAGTGTCGCGGGAGGCCGAAGTGCTCGCGGAACTGTTCCCCACGGGACGGCTGCTGGCCGGGACCGACGCCACCGTGGAAGCAGTCGTCCAGGCGCTCAAGGCCCACTCCTGGGTCCATTTCGGCTGCCACGGCGTCAGCGAGTTGCTCAGCCCGTCGCAGAGCGGTCTGATCCTGCACGACGGACGGCTCACCGCGTCCGACGCCGCCACCCAACGCCTGGGCAGCCCGGAACTCGCCATGCTGTCCGCCTGCTCCACGTCGCAGGGCGGCGTCAGGCTGCCCGACGAGGCGGTCCATCTGATGTCGTCCTTCCAGCTGGCCGGGTACCCGCATGTGATCGGCACCTTGTGGACCGTCTCCGACGAACTGGCAACGCGCCTCACCGAACAGTTCTACGCCTCGCTCGCGCAGGACGTCGCCCAGGGCCGCCCCATCGATCCGGCCGGGGCCCTGCACCGTCCGGTCAGGTCCCTGCGCGACCGCTACGCGCAGGCGCCGCACCTGTGGGCGGCGCACATCCATACGGGCCCCTGAGCCCGTGCATCACCCGGACGCGCGCTCAGGACGCCTCCGGCTCCGCGGCGCCATGCACGGGTGGCGCGGCATCGCCCATCGCCGTGCCCGAAGGTCCCTGCGGCACCTCGTCCGGCTCGTCCAGGGCGTCGGTGGGCCGATAGGTCCTGCGCGAGGCGAACTCCTCGACCAGGGCCGCCAGTTCGGCGTCACTGCCCCTCTCTTGATCCTCCGTCATCGTCTACTCCCCTCGTCGCGGCTGCCGCTGCCCCCTCGGACGGCGGCAGCAGCACCTCCAGCACATCCACGTCGCTCGCGCGCACATACACACCCCCGGTACCGGGCACCTTTCCGAGGAACCTGCCGTCGGACCCCACGCGGTACTGAGCCTGCAGATAGAGGTCTCCCTGCTGCGGATACGCCGACACGGCCGACCGGGAACCGAGCCAACCACCCACCCACAGACCGCTTTTGAGCCGCACGCGTATGAAGCAGGACCCGCGGTCACGGAAGAGGGCGTCCCAGGCGGTCGGCATCGGCTCGTACCGCGCCCGTGCGTGCCGCCTCCGCCACACGGCCTCCGCCCAGGCCAGCGCGGACGGTACGGCGACGATCAGGAGCAGCGCGGCCAGTCCCGCCCGGCGGGGCTCGCGCAGCAACCCGGAGACGGGGCCGTCCCCGCCCCCGGCCAGCAGCCGCACCAGCCACGGCCCCGCGGCCACCGCGTAGAGGGCGTCGAGCAGGGCACCGGCGGCGATGGCGCGCACGAGCCGGTTCTGCGGTTCCTGCTCACTGGCGAGGGTGCCGCGCAGCCGCTCCCGTACGGCCTGGTAGAAGACACCGGGCAGCACGAGGATCAGCAGGATGGTCAACTGCTGCACGGTTCCCGGAACCATCGTGGTGCTGCACCCCCGTGCTCAGCGTGCCGGCCGCGTCCTTGCCGCATCAGGATGACGTACGGGAAGGCGCTCCGCGGGAGTTCCGCCCCGAACGGTCAGGCGGCGTGGCAGAGCATCGCGGCATCGGCCGGGGTCGAGGCGTGGGCCACAGTCGCGTGCACGGGGCTGACGGGGGCCGCGGCCTGCGAGCGGCTCCGTGCGAAGACGACGAGACGCAGCACCCCGAACCGCGCCACACCGGCGAGTGCGGAGGCGGACAGGTAGACGACCTGCTGGAGCAACGCACCGGGAGCCGCCACCAGTTGCTGCAGGACCAGCATCGCCACACAGGTCACCGCGTACGCGGCCGCCGCGGATCCGGCCGACTGCACATGCTGTCGCCAGGTCGCGCGCCCGCCCGCGCCGAAGGTGAAGCGGGCGTGCAGCTCGGTGGCGAGGAGCGTGGAGACCACGGTGATCAGAGCGTTGGCGAAGACCCAGGGAATCCAGGAGGCGAGGGCCGCCACGGCGAAGCCGGCGGCGAGCCCCACCCCGCCGCCGCACAGCACGAAGCGGGTGAACGCGGTGAAGGCGCCGCGCTCCGGCTGCTGCCGGCTCTGTGCTGTCTCCATGGTCCGACCCCTTCGATGGCTCACTTGATCGCTCACTTCGCGTCACGCGCACTCCTCGGCTGCGAGGTCGAGGGGCGCGCTCCCGTTGGTGCCATCATGGCACATGGATGGCGCCAATGGGGGCCATTGATGGCGGCATGTGTGCTGGCGGTGGTGCCAGGGGTGTGGATGGAGTCGCGATCGGCGTGGGGCTTGGCTGCGAACGTGATGTCCGGATGTCCGCGTGGAGGAGTTCCGACCGCACGGTGATTGGGCCTGGCCGTGATCCATGTCGCGATATAGCGTTAGGCCTTCAGTCGCGCGCTGTCGGCGTCGCGCGGAGACGTTCGACAGGACCAGGACGGAAGCATGTCGGGAGAGATCTCGCCCACCGGGAAGCACTCCACCTCCGGCTCGTCGCCCGAGCTGAGGGCGTCGCATGCGGACCGGGAGCGGGTGGTCGATGTGCTGCGTATCGCGGCGGGGGACGGCCTGCTGACCGCGGACGAGTTGGACGAGCGCCTGGAAGCCGCCCTGTCGGCGCGGACCCTGAGCGAACTGGCCCCGCTCACCGCCGACTTGCCGCCCGTACCGGTTACGGGCGGCATGGCCGCGGCAGAGGTCAAGGACGTGGTCCGGATCGAACAGGTCCACAGCGGGCCGATCGAACGCGCGGGGCGCTGGGTGGTGCCGCGGACGATGGAGCTGGCGCTGACCTACTGCGAGGTGACGCTCGACTTCACCGACGCCGTGATCACGCACGACACCTTGCGCATCGACCTGGCCATGACGGGCAAGGCCCTGACGCTGGTCACGAGGCCGGGCATCGTGGTCGACACCGGTGGTCTGCACCTGGTGCACAGCAGGGTCAAGTACCGTCGGACTCCGGGGAATCCCGATACGCCGCTCACTCTGCGGGTGGAGCTGGTGGGCCAGAAGGCCCACGGCACCGTGGTGGTGCGCCCCCCGCGCCGAACCTTCGGCCAGTGGCTCCTGCGCAGACCCGCCTCCTCTTCGGCGGGTGCCTGACTCCGTAGTCGTACCCGCCGTTCTCCACCCGCCGGCCGATCGGGCGTTGGCGGGGAAGATCAAGCCGTCCGGCTTCCGAGGCGTCGCGCTCACTCCTGGTCGCAGGGGAGCGCCCCTCCGTCACCCCTGCAAGTCAAACCAAACAAAAGGAACAAATAGCAGATTTCTCCGCCGGGCCGTGGGGTATCGAGCGGGGGGACTCGGGGTGTGGGCCGTCAGCAGGAGGCCCGGACACAGAGGGGAGAACACCATCATGAAGGCAGTAGTTTTCCACGGCCCGTACGAGGTCTCGGTCGACGAGGTGGAGAAGCCCCGCATCGAGGCTCCGCAGGACGTGGTGCTGCGGGTGACGACCACCTGTATATGCGGGTCCGACCTGCATATGTACGAGGGGCGTACGGCCGCCGAGTCCGGCCTGGTGTTCGGCCACGAGAACCTCGGCATCATCGAGGAGGTGGGCGAGGGCGTCACCAGCCTGAAGCCCGGACAGCGGGTGGTCATCCCGTTCAACGTCGCGTGCGGCTTCTGCCGTACCTGCCGGGCCGGCAAGACGGCGTTCTGCGAGACGGTCAACCCGGGGTTCGCCGGAGGTGCCTACGGATACGTGGCGATGGGCCCGTACCGCGGTGGCCAGGCCGAATACCTGCGGGTACCGTACGCGGACTTCAACTGCGTGCCCCTGCCGCCCGGCGAGGAGCACGAAGCCGACTTCGCACTGCTGGCCGACATCTTCTCCACCGGCTACCACGCCACGGAGCTCGCGGGCGTCCGGCCCGGAGAGACCGTCGCGGTCTACGGAGCCGGCCCCGTCGGCCTGATGGCGGCCTACGCGGCGATGCTCAAGGGCGCCGCCCGGGTATTCGTCGTCGACCGCGTGAAGGACCGCCTGGACCTCGTCAAGCAGATGGGCGCCACGCCGATCGACTTCTCCGTGGACGACCCGGCCCAGCAGATCAGGGACGCGGTCGGCGATGTGGGCGTCGACCGGGGCATCGACGCCGTCGGCTATCAGGCCACGGTGCCCGCAGGGCACGAGCAGCCGGCTCTGGTGCTCAACCAGCTCGTGGAAACGGTCCGCCCGACGGGCTCGATCGGCACGGTCGGACTGTACGTGCCCACCGACCCCGGCGCGCCCGACCAGGACGCGGCGAAGGGGTATCTGCTCTTCAACATCGGCAAGTTCTTCGAGAAGGGCCTGCGCATGGGCACCGGCCAGGCCGACGCCAAGCGTTACGCCCACCAGCTGCGCGACATGATCATCGCGGGCAGGGCGAAGCCGAGCTTCGTGGTCTCCCAGGAACTGCCCCTGATGTCGGCGCCCGACGCGTACGCCCGCTTCGACAAGCGCGAGCCCGGCTACTCCAAGGTGCTCCTCCACCCCCAGCAGGGCTGACCCGCACACCCGCCACGCCCGACACCCCCGCGAGGTTTCCGCGCCCGGCCCGGCCGGACGCGGACCTCGCGGGGGTACGGGCGGTCGTGGGCCTCGCGGGGGTACGGGCGGTCGTGGGCCTCTGGCCCGGCCAGTTGGCGGAAGGCCGTATGCCAGGTTTCGCTCGACTGGCCCGCACAGTGAGAGACGGTCGGAGCTCATGAGAAGGAGATAGTCGGTTCGACCGATATGCCCGACCGGCAAGAAAAGAGGAGCGCGCATGGCTGGCAGCGAGCCCGACGCGTCCGAACCGGACCGCTCCGAACCGGACCGCTCCGAACCGGACCGCTCCGACGCGGCCCACACCTCCGGGGGCGCTCCACACGGCCCGGCGCGGGCGGGCCGCAAGCCACCCACGCCGAACAAGTGGTGGACGCTGACCGCCGTCTGCCTGGGCACGTTCATGCTGCTGCTGGACATCACCATCGTGAACGTGGCCCTGCCCGACATCCAGCGGTCCCTGCACGCCAGTTTCTCCGACCTCCAGTGGGTCGTCGACGCCTACTCCCTCACGCTGGCCGCGCTGCTGCTCACCGCGGGCAGCCTCGCCGACATGTACGGCCGCAGGAAGCTCTATCTGGTCGGACTGTCGATCTTCAGTCTCGCGTCGCTGCTCTGCGGGCTCTCCGACGGTTCACTGATGCTGCAACTGTCCCGGGGACTTCAGGGAATCGGCGGCTCCATCATGTTCTCGGTCTCACTCGCTCTGCTGGCTGACGCCTTCCGGGGCAAGGACCGCGGGGTCGCCTTCGGGATCTGGGGCACGATCACCGGGCTGGCGGTGGCCATCGGACCGCTGCTCGGCGGTGCGCTCACCACGGGTCTGTCCTGGGAGTGGATCTTCTACGTCAACCTGCCCATCGGCGTGATCGCCGTCGTGATCACCGTGATCAAAGTCGCCGAGTCCCGCCAGCCGGGGGCCCGCCACCCCGACTGGCCGGGCTTCGTACTCTTCACCGCCTCCCTGTCGAGTCTGGTGTACGCGCTCATCAAGTCCAGTCACGATTCGTTCTCCGACTCCGTCGTCATCGGGTGCCTGACCGCGGCGGTCGTGTTGATGTCCGCCTTCGTGGCGGTCGAGTTGCGGACCAGGCAGCCGATGTTCGACCTGTCGCTCTTCCGGAAGCCGACCTTCACCGGCGGCCTGGTGGCGGCCTTCGGCCTCAGCGCCTCGATCCTGTCGATGCTGCTCTACCTCGTGCTCTATCTCCAGGACGTACTCGGATTCAGCGCACTGGGCGCGGGCGTACGGCTGTTGCTGATCTCCGCCGGCATCCTCGTGGTGTCCACGGTGTCGGGACGGCTCTCCTCAAGGATGCCGGTGCGGTACCTGATCGGCCCCGGGCTGCTGCTGATCGGCGGCGGGCTGCTGTGGATGCGTGGTCTCGACGCCTCGAGCGAGTGGACCCATCTGATCCCCGGCATGATCATGTCCGGCGCCGGTGTCGGCCTGGTCAATCCACCGTTGGCGTCGACCGCGGTCGGGGTCGTCCAGCCCGCACACGCCGGTATGGCCTCAGGCATCAACTCGACGTTCCGTCAGATCGGCATCGCCACCGGCATCGCGCTGCTCGGCACCCTGTTCTCCAGCAAGATCAAGTCCTATGTGACCGACCACATCGGCGCCATCCCGGGCCTCAGCGACCTCGCCCCGCGGATCACCACCGCTGTCGAATCGGGAACGGTCACCCAGGTTCTCGGCTCCCTCCCGGCCGAGGTCCGCGCCCCGGTCAAACAGCTCACCGCGGCGGCCTTCACCTCGGGCCTCAACGAGATCCTCCTGGTCGGTGGGATCATCGCCCTCGCCGCGGGTGTGATCTCCTTCGCCACGATCCGCACCAAGGACTTCGCCCAGCAGCCTTCGGACGGCGCGTAGGGGGCCGCGATGAGTTTCGTCGACCCGGGGAGTCTCACCACTGTTGTCGCCATTACAGGAGGAAGACGTGGTTCAGCTGTTGAGAGTCCAGAACTTCAGCGTTTCGAGTGACGGAATCGCCGCCGGTGAGGATCAGACCCTCGAAAGACCGTTCGGTCATGTCGAGCCAGGGAGGCTGTTCGCCTGGGCGGGCGCCACGGCGAGCTGGCCGATGCGGACAGCCCCCGGGGGGAGCCGGGGCCTTGACGACTACGTCACGCGGGACTACGCCCGCAACATCGGCGCCGAGATCATGGGCCGTAACAAGTTCGGGCCCCAGCGCGGGCCGTGGCAGGACCACGAGTGGCGCGGCTGGTGGGGTGACGAGCCCCCGTTCCGTACGCCGGTGTTCGTCATGACCCACCACAAGCGTCCTTCGTTCACTCTCTCCGACACCACGTTCCACTTCGTCGACAGCGACCCGGCCACGGTTCTCGCGCAGGCGCGAGAAGCGGCGCAGGGCAAGGACGTCCGGCTCGGCGGTGGGGCCACCACCATCCGGGAGTTCCTCGACGCCGGCCTTGTCGACACCATGCATGTGGCGGTCTCGCCGGTGAAGCTCGGTTCCGGCGTACGGCTCTGGGAGTCACCGGACGAACTTCTCGACCGCTTCCACCTGGAGGCCGTGCCCAGCCCGAGCGGAGTGACGCACCACCTGTTCTGGCGAAAGTGACCTGAGGCCGACCGCCGATTCGCGCCGCGGGCGGTGGCGCACGCCGGGCCGCCCGCGGCGGCGCTCACCCATCGTCCGGCCGCTCGGACGGGCCGGCGCCCCGTGCCGACGGTCGTCTCGCACTGTCCCGGGACCCCCAGTCACCCCTGTCGTCACAGAACGCTTCCACTGGCGCACCCGCCCCCGTATCGTCGTCACGGGGGTTGACCAGCCCCCACTTTCGGGGGCGAAGGGCTGATGTCGGAGGTACGCGGGCCCGCCGGGCATGCCTCGGCGTCGGTGTGGGGGCACAGTGACGCCCCCGCCGCCGGTCCCGCCATGGCCAGCCTGGAGCGGCAGGCCCTGCTGATCATCGTGGTCCTGCGGGTGTCCAGCGCGGCGGTGGCCGCGGTCGTCGCACTGCTCGGGCTGGCGTCGGCCGCGAACCCCCTGTGGGTGCTGCTCTCCGTCGCCGGAGTACTGGTCTGGGCCGGCTCGTTCGGCGTCTCCTTGCTTCGCCGGGGGCCCACCTTCCGGCTCGGCGTGACGGACGTCGCGATCTGCGCCGTGCTCTGTCTGCTCCACGGTCAGCTGGTGCCCGCCTCGGTCCTGACGGCGACGGCTGGAACCGGGTGGATCGACCTCCTGGCCAGCGTGACCGTGCTCAACGCGCAGTTCTATCTGCGCCAGCCCCACGGGCTCCTGGCGACCGTCGTGATCACCGTGGCCTACACGGTCGGCGTCCCGGGCCTTCGGGAGGCGCCCGTCGTGCTCGTGCTCCAAGGCATCCTGAGCGCGGGAACGTTCATCCTGCTGCGCCGCGCCGCCCGCTCGGCGGACTCCGCGCTGGCGGCCAAGGCCGTGGCGCAGGCGAACGAGCGGGCCAGGGCGGCTGCCCGAGCGGACGAACGCGACCATCAGCGGCGACTGCACGACACCGTGCTCGCCACACTCACCATGGTGAGCACCGGCGCGATCGCCGATCGCTCCGAGGCCCTGCGTCGCCGCGCCCTGGCCGACCTCCACGTGATCGACGGTCTGGCGACCGCGGACGGCACGCCCGCCGGCCCCGCGCCCCTGGCCCCGCTCGATGTGGCCCTGCGCGCCGCGGCCTCGACGCCGCGCCCCGGACTGCCCGCCCCGACCGTGGAGTTCGGGCTCGTGCCGGTGCTGCTTCCCCACCCGGTCGTGACCGCGCTCGCCGACGCCGTCGCGGAGGCCCTGACGAACGTCGTCCGGCACGCCGGCACCACGGAGGCCCAGGTGCGCGCCGAGAAGGTCGGCGTCGGGGTCGTGGTCGACGTGCTCGACCGGGGCCGCGGCTTCGACCTCGCGGCCGTACCCGAACACCGCAGAGGACTGCGGGAGTCGATCGTGGGCCGGATGACGGCGGTGGGCGGTGACGCGCGGATCGAGACGCGGCCGGGCGACGGGGCCCGCGTCACGCTGCGGTGGCCCCTGTGAACAGCGAAGTGGGCACTCCACGAGGGGAGTTGGTCGCGGCCCGCTACACCCGGGTGATCAGCGTCGTGGTGGTCGTCATCGTGGTCATCTGGCACTTCGGCTACGACACCCTGATCCTGATGCGCGGCTGGTCGCGGTACGAGCCGGCGTGGGCGGCCCTCGCGGCCTGGCTGGTGCTCTCCGCCGTACAGCTGATCGGCTCCACGCTGCTGCTGCGGTCCGCGCTGCGCGGCCGGGCGGCCCCGGCGCTGGCGTTCGTCGCCCTGTCGGCCGGCGTCGTCGCCGTCATGACGTATCCGCGGGGCGCGGCGATCAGCGACACCAGCTGGGCGGCGAACACGGTCGGCTGGTTCGGCGTACTGCTGCTGATGCAGCGCCCGATCCACGAGTTGGTCGCCCTGTTGAGCTGCACCGTCGCGATGACGGCGGTCGCGCTCGGAGTGAGCGGCGGTCTCGACACCCGGGTCGCCTGGAGCCGGCTGATCACCCAGTCCTACACCACGGCCGGCATTCAGCTCGCCTTCGCCCTGCTCGCACGGCAGTTGCACTACGCCGCCCGACTCACCACGCGCGCGGCGCGGGCGCACGCGGACCGCCTGGCGCGCCAGGCGGCCGAGGACACGAGGCACGCCGAGCGGTGGCGGCGTTACCACTACATGCGTGACCGGATCGCACCACTGCTCCGCGACCTCGCCGAGGGGCGGGCGCACCCGGGTGACGACGCCGTACGGAGGTCGAGCGCGATCGAGGCGGCGCGGCTGCGCAGGCTGTTCGCCGAGACGGAGGACGCGGCCCATCCCCTGCTGCACGAACTCCGGGCCTGCGCCGATGTCGCCGATCGCCGGGACGTGGACGTCACGTTCGTCTGCTACGGGGAACTGCCCGACGTTCCCGTGGCGGTTCGCCGGCGGCTGACCGAGGGGCCGCTGCTGGCGCTGGCCTCGGCGGAGGTCAGCGCCAGGGTGACCGTCGTCGCGACGGCCGGCGAGGTCACGGTGAGCGTGGTGGCGGACGCCGCGGCGCCCGTCGCGCTGCGCATGTCCGGTTCGACCGACACATCGTTGATGTTCGACGAGAAGGAGAACCTGCTGTGGCTGGAGTCCCGATGGCGCGTCCCCGGACCGCGTTCGACGTCGGCATCATCGACGATCACCCGGTGGTGATCGACGGCGTCCGGAGCTGGCTGGCCGAGGAGCCGAGCATACGCGTCAGACACACCGGCGAGACCGTGGAGGACCTTCGCTCCGGCGCGGCGGACGTCCTGATCGTGGACCTCAACCTCAATGGGCGGTTGGTGCTTCCCGACATCGGGGAGCTCGCCGCGGCCGGTCAACGGATCGTCGTCTTCTCGCAGTTCACCGACGAATCGCTGGTGATGGACGTGCTGGACATGGGCGCCAGTGGATTCGTCACCAAGAGCGAGGGCCAGGCGCACCTGCTCCACGCGGTGCGCGCCGCCGCGGCCGACCGGCCCTACGTGCCCCCGACCACCGCCGGCGTCCTGGTGTCCGACCGCAGCCCGGTGGGTCCCCGGCTGTCGGATCAGGAACGGACGTCGCTGCTGTGGTGGTTCCAGTCCATGTCCAAGGCGTCGGTGGCCCGCCGCATGGGCGTGTCCGTGCACACCGTGGACATGTACATCAGACGGGCCCGGGTCAAGTACGCCCAGGTCGGCAGGGCCGCACCGACGAAGGCGGACATGCTGGCCCGCGCGATCGAGGACGGCCTGGTCACCCCCGCCGAGGTGGCGGACTCCACCCTGGGGACGCCGCCGCCGATGTGATCCCCGCCCGCCGTCGCGCGCCGCCGTTCCCGGCCGCCCGCGCCCGCAGCCCCCGCCCCGCCCACCTCCCGCCTCCCGCTCAGCGGCGCGGGAGAAGAGGCGCGCCGCGACGGCGAGGGCGGCGAGGCCGAGCGCACACATCACCACCAGTTCGACCGCCGGCGGCGGTGCCCAGCCGCCCCAGTCGGGCCCGGGTGGGAGCGCGCCGCTCGGTGCGGCCCAGGCCACGGTCTGGCGCAGCGCGTCCACCGCGTAGGTCAGCGGGTTGACGAGCCTCAGCGCGGCCAGCCACCACGGCAGACCGGCCACCGAGAACATCGCGCCCGACAGGAAGAACAGCGGCAGCATGGTCACGCCGAGCGCGGACTGGAACGTCTCGATCCGGGTGATGCAGACGGCCGCCAGGGTCACGAACGCGGTCAGGGTGAACGCCACCAGCGCCAGCTCCCCGAGCAACGCGAGCAGCAACAGCGGGTCGTACGGCAGACCGGCGAATCCGGCGAAGGCGAGCAGCAGTCCGCCCTGCGCGGTCGCCGCGCTGCCCAGACACTTGCCGACCAGAAAGGTGTCCCGCCGGACCGGCGCGACCAGCACGGCGCGCAGCAGCCCCGTCTCGCGGTCGCGGACGATGGACATCCCCGCGTTCAGCGCGGGCATCTGCACGGCCATCATCAGGATCCCGGGGTAGACGTACGTCATGTAGTCCCCGGTGCCGGACTCGGACCCGACCATGCCACTGAGGCCGGTTCCGAGCACCACGAAGTAGAGCAGGGGATTCAGCAGCGTCAGCCCCGCCTGGGCGGGACTCGCGACCAGCCGGGTCATCTCCCGTCGCACCAGCGCCAGCAGCGCGGTCAGCTCGGCTGTGCGCCGGCCGGTCGGTCGCGTCGTGAGCCGGCCGGGACGCTCCGCGGTGGACTCCAGCACGTCGGCTCCCTTTTCTCTTCTTCTCACGGATTCCGCATGGAACGGCCGGTGTGGTGCAGGAAGACATCGTCCAGGCTCGGCCTCGTGACCGTCACCGATGTGACGCCCGTGGTCGGCCGGGCACACAGCCGCGGCACCCAACGCGCCCCGTCCGCAGTCATGATCCGCACGCCGTCCGGACCGGCCTCGGCGTCCAGACCGAACAGTTCGCGGACGGCCTGGGCCGTTTTCCCGTCGTCGTCCGTCCGCAGATGGACGACATCGGCGCCGATCGCCGACTTGAGCTCGTGCGGCGTCCCCTGAGCGACGAGACGGCCGTGGTCCATCACGGCGATCCGGTCACAGTTCTCGGCCTCCTCCAGATAGTGGGTGGTCAGAAAGACGGTGACTCCCTCCTGCCGGCCGAGCTCGTGCAGTTTCTGCCAGACCTGGGCCCGGCTCTGCGGGTCGAGTCCGGTCGTCGGCTCGTCGAGGAACAGCACCCGCGGCCGGTGCATCAGGGCCCGGGCCACTTCGAGCCGACGCTGCATGCCGCCGGAGTACGTGCCGACCATCGCGTCGCGCCGGTCGGCCAGCCCCACCATCTCCAGCAAGGTCCGCGCCTGCGCCTGCACGTCGCGCCGGGACATCCCGTGCAGACGGGCGTGGAAACGGAGGTTCTGCCACCCCGTCAGCTCCCGGTCGACGGTCGGCTCCTGGAAGACGACGCCGATCCTCCGCCTGACCTCGTCCGGCCGGCGCGCGACATCCATCCCGGCCACGGCCGCCTCTCCCGCGCTCGGGCGCAGCAGCGTGGACAGCATGCTGATGGTCGTGGACTTGCCGGCGCCGTTGGGGCCGAGGAAGCCGAGGTTCTCCCCCTCGGCGACCGTCAGGTCCAGGCCGTGCACCGCCACGGCGTCGCCGTAGACACGCCGCAGACCGCGCGTGCGGATCGCCGCGGGCTCGCCGGCGTTCACCGGCGCGGTGGTACGGACATGATGACGTGGAAGGCGCGGACGTGGCCTGCGTCCTCGCCGACGGGCTCGCCGTCCACCGCCACCCAGGCGTGTGCCGCGAAGGGCTCGGTGACCACGCCGGTGCACCACTGGGGCCAGGTGCCGCCCAGACGGCACAACAGCGCGGTGGCGATGGACCGTTGCAGACAGCGCGGGCCCGCGCAGGCCAGGCTCACGTACACCACCGCGTTGCGCGCCCGCAGCGCCTGTGCCGCGCTCGCCGAACGTGCGCCCCGGTTCACGAACGCCAGGATCCGGCGCAGCCTGGCAGGCGACAGCCGGGTCAGCAGGCGTGCCAGGCCCGCGGCGAGCAGGGCCGGTGGGCGCAGGTGCCACGGCGGTGCGTCGGCCGACTCGAGGCTCAGGGTCCCGCCGCCCACGGCGCGATCACCTTGGCCGTGCGCAGGGCGTCGAGCAGGCTGTCCACATGGGCGGTGGCTTGGTCGGCGGCGTCGGGGAAGCGCCGCAGCGGCGTATGGGCGGTCTCCTCCGGCGACTCACCGTCCAGCAGGCAGCGCAGTACCACGGCGCCGGTGCGATTCAGCATCCAGTAACGGCCGTTGCGTTCGTCGAGCAGCACCGTGCCGTTCTCGGTGTCGGCGACGGACACCCCGGGCACCAAGGCGAAGGTCATCGTTCTTCCTTACGTGGTTCGGGACGTGGGAGCCGGGGTGGTCGTGTCCGCGGAGGACACGGCTCGCAGCCACAACTCGCAGGCGAGGGTGGGGTCGAAGGGCATCAGCGGCCGGGTGTCGGCATGGGTGCCGATGAGCATGCGGCGCAGCGCCGCCGTGTCGATCAGGCCCATCCGCGCCAGGTGCGTGTCCGCGGCGAAGTCGAACAGCTCGCCGCGGCGCCGGCGCAGTCCCGCGTACAGGACGGGGCTGGCGTCGTCCTTGCCCGTGCGGCGCAGGATTCCGGCCGGCACCACTCCGTCCAGCGCCCGCGCGAGCACGGGCTTGAGGAGACCCGGAGCCACGCGATCGGCCAGGCGCACGGACAGGACGGCCTCCAGCACCCGGTCGTCGGTGTAAGGGGCGTGGAAGGTGACGCCCGACTGCGCGCCGATACGTGAATTGCGGCGCATGACCGTGCCGTTGACCCGGTTGATCGGCGCGGGCCGGCGGAGACGGACACGATCTCGTCGTCCGGCCAGTAACACACCCTGAAACAGGGGCAGTTGATCGCCCGTCGCCGGACATGACCAGGCCGTTTCCACCCCGCTTTCGACGTCACCGCCTTCTCAAGGCGCACGTCCGGGGACGCGTCAGCTCCGCCGACAGCGATGGGCGCCCGCCCGTAAGGGTGAACCGGCTTCTGAATACGGCGTGTTCCCTTGGCGGAGGCGGCACTGTGCGGTGGGGGGCTGACCAGCGCACGGCCCGCTGTGCGAGGCATGGGGGAGGGGGGCGGGGGTGGGACGAGGGAAGGGGCGGCGGCCGGTCTCTTTGCGGGACCGGGCGAGTTACCGGTTCGACCGCACGCTGGCCCGCAGCACCGGCACGCTGATGGGCTGGCTGGTGATCACCTGCCTGGCCGTCGTGGTGCCGGTGAGCGTGGTGCTGGTGTGGACGGATCCCGGCTCGCCGCGCTCGGTGTCGGGCCGGCTGACGGCGGCGTGGCGGACCAGCGCGGAGACGCTGCGCCTGGGTGCGATGACCGGTACGCCGCCGCGTATGGTGCTGTCCGCCCTCCTCGGGCTGGTCGCCCTGCTGTGTGTGTCGACCCTGATCGGGGTGATCACCAACAGCCTGGCCGAGCGGATGGCCGAGCTGAGCCGTGGGCGGTCGACGGTCCTGGAACAGGGGCATGTCGTCGTCCTGGGCTGGTCGGACCAAGTCGGCACGGTGGTGGGCGAGTTGGTCGCCGCCCAGGCGGCGCACCGGCCACGGGCGGTCGTCGTGCTCTCGGACCGGGACAAGACCGAGATGGAGCGGGCGCTGGCGGCTCGGATCGGTCCGGGTGGACGTGCCCGGCTCATCTGCCGCAGTGGCCCCGCGAGCGACCCCGCGGTACTCGCGCTGGTCAGCCCGGGGACGGCGAGCACTGTGCTGGTGCTGCCCACCGGGGAGCCGGGGGCGGACGCCGAGGTCCTGCGGACACTGCTCTCGCTGCGGGCGGTCGTCGGCGAGGGGTTGGCCGGGCCGCCGGTGCTGGCGGCCGTACGGGACGACCGGTACCTCGCGGCGGCGCGGATGGCGGCCGGACCGCTCGGCACGGTTTTGGAGACCGACACGGTCACGGCGCGGCTGATCGCGCAGTGCGTCGGCCGCCCCGGCCTCTCTCTCGTCCTGCGCGACCTGCTCGACTTCGCCGGGGACGAGTTCCACCTCGCCGACGCGACCGCGTTCCACGGCCGCCCCTTCGGCGCGACACTGCTCGGTCACGCCGGCTCCTGTGTGATCGGGCTGCTCACCGCTCAGGGACGTACGCTGCTCAATCCGCCGACCGACACGGTCGTCGCGCCGGGGAGCCGGCTGATCGTCCTCACCCGCGACGACGGTACGGCCCTGCCGGAGGATTGCCTGCACCTTGTCGACGCGTCGGTGATGGCCACGGACCGGCCCCCGCGGGAGGGCGCCGCGCGCCTGCTGATGCTCGGCTGGAACCGGCGAGCGCCGCTGGTGGTGGGGCAGTTACGGCGTACGGCCCGGCCGGGTTCCGTCCTGGAGGTGGTGACGGACAGGCCCGTGCCCGGACCGCGCGAGCCGGAGCCGGAGTTGCTGCGGGAGTCAGCGCCGGGTGCGGCTTCCGGTGTCCGGCTGACCGTACGGTTCCGGTCCGCGCCCCTGTCGCATCCGGAGACCCTGCTCGGGCCGGACCTCGCCCCGTACGACGGCCTGATCGTCCTCGGACCCGATCCGGGCGACGGCCCGGACCGCCCCGACGACTGGACACTGGTCACCCTGCTGGCCCTGCGGCTGGCGCAAGAACGCACAGGGGGGCGGGAGTTACGGGTGGTCAGCGAGCTCATCGACGACCGCAACCGGCCCCTTGCACCGGTCAACCCCGGCTCGGACGTCATCGTCAGCGGTGAGCTGACCGGACTGCTCATGGCACAGATCGCGCAGAACCGGCATCTGGCGAGCGTGTTCGACGAGCTGTTCTCGGCCGACGGCAGCACGATCTGTCTGCGGCCCGCCGGGGGTTATGTCCGGCCGGGCAGCGAGGCCACGTTCGCCACGGTCGTGGCCGCCGCGCGCGACCGGGGCGAATGCGCCATCGGCTACCGCCGTGCCGACCGACGCACGACGGCGCCCGACCACGGTGTCCGGCTCAACCCCCACAAGGGCGAGCGGCGCGAGTGGAGCGCCGAGGACCAGGTGGTCGTGGTCACGACGGAAGCGATCGACGCGCCGGACGCGCCGGAAGTGACGGAACCGCCGCCCGCCCCTGCGCCGCCCGTGCCGCCTCCGCGGCCTCCCGGCAGAGCCGCCCCCTGGACGACGATGCCGCCCTGAGGCACCGGGCCGGCGCCCTGCTGGGCGACACGGACGCGATCAGGCGCCCGGACGACTGGACGGGTTACCGACTGCTGCCGGAGAGCCTGAAGTTCTGGTACGGCAGCCCGGACCGTCTGCACCGGCGCCTACGCTACGACCGTACGGACGCCCTGGCTGCCTGGTCCTGGCAGCGCCTTCAGCCCTGAGGCACGACACACCACGAAGAACACGCGACGCAGGACGCAGCGAGCAGCACTCAGAACTCAGCACGTCAGAACTCAGAACTCAGCACAAGGGGGACAGATGACCGAAGAGACGACCCGCGCCGAGCGCCTGCTGGACGCCCAGGCCAAGGCGGCCGAGCTCTTCGCCGAGATCGAGTCGCGCGGCCTGGTCGCACCGGGCGTCGAGGAGCAGGCGGTCAGCGACCGGATCCGCGACCTGGCCAACGAACTGTTCGGTCCGACCCGTCACTGGCACAAGCGCATCGTCCGCTCCGGACCCAACACCCTCCACCCGTACCGGGAGAACCCGCCGGACCGGACCATCGGCCAGGACGACATCGCCTTCGCCGACTTCGGCCCGATCTTCGACGAGTGGGAGGCCGACTTCGGGCGTACGTTCGTCCTCGGCGACGATCCCGTCAAGCACCGGCTCCGTGACGACCTGCCCGAGGTCTTCGCCGCCGGACGCCGCGCCTTCGACGCCGACCCGGACATCACCGGCGCCTTTCTGTACGCCGAGATCGCCCGGCTGGCCGCCGAACGAGGCTGGGAGCTGGGTGGCTGGCACGCCGGGCATCCGGTGGGGGAGTTCCCGCACGAGAAGATCGACGGCGCCGACATCGAGTCGTACATCGCGCCCGGCAACGAAACCCGGCTGCGACGCCCCGACCGCGCCGGACGCGTCTGCCACTGGATCCTTGAGATCCACCTCGTGGACCGCGAGCGGGGCTTCGGCGGCTTCTACGAAGAGCTCCTCGACCTCGGCTGAGACGTCCACCAAGGCGACGGACCGGCCCGACGCGGATTCCCGCCGCGGGTCGATTCGAGCGAGGGCCGCGACAGAGTGGCGAGGTCGAAGAACGACTCGGGGGGCTCGCGGCCCGGCGCTAACGCGGTGCGCGGCGACGCGACCGGTGGCGGGTGAGGACGGCCTTGACGGAGCCGGTGAGGCGATCCAGCCGCCCGGTGCGCTCGGCCGTGCCTCCGGAACCTCTGCCCGGACGGTGGAGCTGACCCCGGGTGACCAGCTCCACGGTGACGGCTACCGCCACGGCCTGGATCGCCATCAGCGCGATCAGGACGAAGAGCTGAACCGCCCCGGCCGACAGCGGGTCCGCACCGCCCAGGAGCATGCCGACGAAGGCACCGGGCAGGGTGACCAGTCCGACGGTCCGAGTCTGGTCGAGGCCCGGGAGGAGCGCATCGGAGGCTGCCGGGCGAGCGACCTCCATTCGGGCTTCCCGCTCCAGGAGACCGAGCGCCATGCCCGCCTCCACCTCGCCGTGACGCAGCTCCAGTTCGTCCAGCGCCCGGCGGCCGGCCAGGACCGTGGCGGTCAGGGCGCCGCCGATGAGGATGCCGGTGATCGGGATCAGGGCAATGCCCTTGACCGGTACCAGGCCGGTGAGCAGCAGGGCACCCACCACCGGCGCCACCCCGGCGGCGATGGGCGCGGCTGTCTTCCACCACGTCTCGTCGGTGGTGATGCGGCGCCCGGCCGTACGGACGGCGACAGCGAACATCAGCAGGATGAATGCCACCGTGGCCACCGCGTGGTGGATCACCCATGTGATGAGTGCGGAGACAACGGCCAGTTGAACGGTGGCGCGTAGACCCGCCGTCAGAATCTGGCGCGACCGTCCCGTGCCGGAGTCCGGTGCCAGCCGGAAGAGGGCCGCCGCTCCGGCCGCGACAACGAGAAGTACCGCGAGCAGCACGCCCAAGGTGGGGTTGACGGGCAGGAGAGACGCGCCACTCGCCAGCAATCCTTCTGTCCCTTCCGAGCGCTCTGTCCGGCCCCACGGCGAGGCCGAGGTCAACCCTGACCCTGCGGGTGGCGAAGTCGTGCTGACACAGGATTCCTCCTTGGACGGCCCGCGACGGGCGGCGCGGTGGCAGCTTATGTGCCTTTTCGGTGGGGGTGTGATCGGCGGTGCGCGACCTCCGGACTCCCGGCCCGTAGAATCGAACGTGTGAGCGATCCGGAACGTATGGAGATGCTGCGCTTCCTCGAACGCGTCCAGCTCCAGCAACTCGCCCAGACCAGGCGCTGGATCGAGCGCGCCGAGGAACGGGTCGAGGGACGCGCCGAGGAACGCGCCGACAAGGCCGCCGTCAGGACCGCCCCCGAAGCGGGCTCGCCGTCGCCGGAGTGGACGCTCGACGGCGGGAAGCGTGCCTTCCGGGCTGTCCACCAAGACCCGAAGTGCTTCGCCGTACGCAGCACCCTCGGCGCGGTGGCCCGGACGATCAGCCGAGAGCAGGCGATCGATGCCCTCACCCGCGGTGGCCTGACGGTGTGCGAGGTGTGCCGGCCGGACATCACCCTCGGGCTGCCGTGAGGGCCCCGGCCGGTCCGGGAGGCCGTACGTGTCAGGGGCGGCTCGTCAGATAGCCGCCCATGGTGGTGAAGTACTCCGTCGCGGGCAGCTCCCGGCCGTCCTCCGTGCGTACGCGCGTGATCGCCAGACCGTGGTTGCGCCCCGTGCGGGCATCGGCTCCGGCGACTATCACCACGCCCTCGCCCTCGCGGTAGAAGACGCGGCCCGGCGTACCGCCGTAGCGGCCCTCGGACACCACCGCGGCGAGGACTTCGAGCCGCTCGCCCTTGTAAAAGGCGAAGGCGCTCGGGTACGGCTCCGACTGGGCGCGGACCAGGCGTTCGAGGTCTTCCGCCGGCCAGGTCCAGTCGATGCGGATGTCCTCGACGGACCGCTTGTGGAAGAAGGTCGCCCGGGAGCGGTCCTGCTTGGTGAACTCCGTCTGCCCGGCCGCGATGAGGCCGAGTGCGCCGATGGTGACCGGTGCGATGAGGTCGACGGTCTTGTGGAAGAGGTCGGTCGCGGTGTCCTTCGGCCCGACCGGAACCGCCTCCTGCCGGACGATGTCGCCGGCGTCGAGTTCGTCGTCCATCATGTGCGCGGTGACGCCCACTTCGGGCTCGCCGTTGATCAGGGCCCAGATGAGCGGGGAGAAGCCGGCGTACTTCGGCAGCAGTGAGTCGTGGATGTTCAGGGTGCCGTGGCGCGGCAGGCCGAAGATCCGCGGGGGGATCCAGGTCCGCCAGTTGTTGGCCACGATGATGTCCGGGTCGGCCGCCTTGAGGCGTTCGAACAGCTCCTCGTCGTCAGGGCGGTTACGGATCAGCACCGGGACGCCGTGCTCCTCGGCGAGGTCGGCGACGGAGTCGCTCCAGATCTTCTCGTACGCGTGCTCGCTCTTGGGGTGCGTCACGACCAGCACCACGTCGTGCTCGGAGTCCAGAAGGGCTCGCAGGGTGCGGTGGCCCCAGGTCTGGTAACCGAACATGACGACCCGCATGGGGGTTCCTCCTCAGAGCAGGGAATGACCGAAGGTAGTTAAGCAAGGCTTACCTTAGTCCGCAACTGGCCTGCCCGGTCGCCGAGTCGGCGGGCGCCGGCGCCCGGCGTCCTACTCGACAGCCGTACGAGATTAGCTTAGGCTCACCTAAGTTCGGAGTGGGATCGCTTCGTCGGCGTGCCCACCTTCTGTGTGTCTTACGTACCCCCACGCCTGACAGGCGGCTTCCCCCGTATGAATGGGAGTGACATGTCACAGGTTCTTCCTGGCGACGCAGCACCGGTCTACGACCTCATAGGCATCGGCTTCGGGCCGTCCAATGTGGCGATGTCGATCGCGGTCAGCGAGCACAACGCACGCGTCGGCAGGCAGGAGCCGGTCACCGCTCACTTCTTCGAGCAGCAGCCGCGCTTCGGCTGGCACCGGGGGATGCTGATCGACGACGCGACCATGCAGGTGTCCTTCCTGAAGGACCTGGTGACGCTCAGGAACCCGACCAGTGAGTTCAGCTTCCTCTGCTATTTGCAGAGCAAGGGACGGTTGATCGACTTCATCAACCACAAGAATCTCTTCCCGCTGCGGATCGAGTTCCACGACTACTTCGAGTGGGCCGCCGCCAAGGTGGACGACACGGTCTCCTACGGCCACGAGGTCGTCGGCGTCGCGCCCGTCGTCCGTGACGGGACCACGGAGTATCTGGATGTGACCGTCCGGTCGGGGGAGGGGCTCGTGGTCCACCGCGCCCGCAACCTCGTCATCGGCACGGGGCTGCGTCCCCGGATGCCGGAGGGCGTGGAGCGCGGCGACCGCGTCTGGCACAACTCCGAACTGCTCAAGCGGGTCGATGAGTTGGAGGGCTCCTCGCCGTCCCGCTTCGTCGTCGTCGGCGCCGGTCAGAGCGCCGCCGAGAACGTCGCCTACCTGCACCGCCGCTTCCCCGAGGCCGAGGTCTGCGCGGTCTTCTCGCGTTACGGCTACAGCCCCGCCGACGACAGTGCGTTCGCCAATCGGATCTTCGACCCCGAGGCCGTCGACCAGTACTTCGCCGCTCCCGAGGACGTCAAGGGCCGGCTCATGGGCTACCACGGGAACACCAACTACTCCGTGGTGGACATCGACTTGATCGACGACCTCTACCGGCAGATGTACAGGGAGAAGGTCCTCGGGACGGAGCGGTTGCGCTTCATCAACGTCTCCCGGCTGGTGGACGTGAAGGAGACGCCGGACAAGGCCCGTGCCACGGTGAAGTCCCTCGTCACGGGCGAGGAGACCTTCCTGGACGCCGACGTCGTGGTGTTCGCCACCGGTTACGGCCCCGCCGACCCCGTCGGTCTTCTCGGCGAGGTCGCGGACCGCTGCCTGAGGGACGACGAGGGCCGTGTCCGTGTCGAGCGCGACTACCGCGTCGCGACGGACCTCGGCCTGAGCTGCGGCATCTATCTCCAGGGCGGTACGGAGCACACGCACGGCATCACGTCGTCCCTGCTGTCGAACACCGCGATCCGGGTCGGTGAGATCCTGGACTCGCTGCTCGACCGCGCGGCCAAGTCCGCCCCGGGCACCGCCCGTCAGCCCGCTCGTGGGGCCTGAGAGGCCCGACCGGGCATGCTCTCCTCGTAGATCAAAGGGATAGCGTACGGCGACATGAGCACGACTGCGGTTGGGCGCCCCATACCCAAGGTGAGAACAGAGGCCCGTCGGCACCGGGCCCTGGGGCTGGGCACGTTGCTGGCGATCCTCCTGGTCGTGGGGGTGGTCTCGCTGGCCGTCGGCGCCCGCGCCCTGAGCCCCGCCGAGGTGTGGCAAGGGCTGTTCGCGGCGCCGGAATCCGACCAGCGGCTCACCGAGATCAGGCTGATCGTGCACACCGTGAGGGTGCCGCGGACCGTCCTCGCGGTCGTGGTGGGCATCGCCCTGGGGGTCGGCGGGGCGCTGATCCAGGGGTACACCCGTAACCCGATCGCGGACACGGGCCTGCTCGGGGTGAACGCCGGAGCCTCGTTCGCCGTGGTCACGGCGATCGCCCTGTTCGGGTTCACCGACCCCTTCCAGTACGTCTGGTTCGCCTTCCTGGGGGCGGGGGTCGCCGGTGTCGTCGTGTTCGGTCTTTCGAGCATCGGCAGGGGGGCCGGCAACCCGCTGACGCTCGCGCTGGCGGGACAGGGGGTCACGGTGTTCCTCGCGGCGATGACCACGGCGATCTCCCTCTCCGACCAGAAATCGCTGAACGCGCTGCGGTTCTGGAACTCGGGCTCCGTGGCCGGTGTCGGATTCGGCGTCATCTGGCCGGTGACCGCGTTCATCGCGGTCGGGCTGGTGCTGGCGCTGACCACGCTCCCCGCTCTCAACCTGCTCAACCTCGGCGACGACGTGGCGCGCGGACTGGGAGTGAACATCGCGCTGAGCCGGACCGTCGGCATCGTCGCCATCACGCTGCTGGCGGGCGCGGCGACGGCGGCGTGCGGGCCCATCGCTTTTCTCGGGCTCATGGTGGCCCATGTGGCCCGCTATCTCACCGGGCCGGACTACCGCTGGCTGGTGCCGTACGCGGGTGTACTCGGAGCCCTGATCCTTCTTGTCAGTGACATCGTGGGGCGATTGGTGGTGCGGCCGGGCGAATTGGACTCGGGCGTCGTCGTCGCCCTCCTCGGTGCCCCGTTCTTCGCGGGCCTCGTGTGGCGTGGAAAGTTCAAGAGCTCATGAGCGGGACAGAAGCGGGGACCGGCGCCCGGACCGACGGCCCGAAAGACGCCGGGACCGACGTGCGGCACATGAAGCGATCGGTGGCTCCGGGCGCGCGCCTCGGCCAACTGTCGTTCGTATGGCGGCCCTGGATGATGCTGGTCACGCTGCTGCTCGCGGCGGCGACCTTCCTGGTCTTCTGCGTGTCCATCGGCGTCGGCGATTTCCCCATCGGCCTCCCCCGGGTGATCGCCACGATCCTCGGCCGGGGCGAACAGGTCGACGAGTTCGTGATCATGGATCTGCGGATGCCGCGTGCTCTCGCCGGCCTCGTCGTCGGAATCGCGCTGGGGATGTCCGGGGCGATCACGCAGTCCGTCGCGCGCAATCCGCTGGCCAGCCCGGACATTCTGGGGATCACCTGGGGCGCCGGCGCGGTCGCGGTGTTCCTGGTGACGGTGTCGAGCGGTACGACCGAGGCGGTCGTCAGCTCCGTGGGCATGTCCGCGGCGGCGCTCGGGGGCGGCCTCGGCACCGGACTCCTGGTGTACTTCCTGGCCTGGCGGCGCGGGATCGACGGCTTCCGGCTCATCCTCATCGGCATCTCGGTGAGCGCGGTGATGCAGGCGATCACCACCTGGCTGCTGGTCAAGGCCGACATCAGGGATGTCGCGCGGGCCCAGGTGTGGCTGGTCGGCTCGCTGGACAACCGGTCGTGGGACGACGTGCGGGTGGCGCTCTGGTGCACGGTCGTCCTCATGGCCGTCGTCGCGGCCGCCGCCTTCCAGTTCAAGCCGATGCACCTCGGCGACGAGGTCGCCGCGGGACTGGGGGTGCGGTACTCGGTCGTACGGGCGGTTCTGCTGCTGTGCGCCGTCCTGCTGGCAGCTGTGGGCGTGAGCGCGGCGGGCCCGGTCGCGTTCGTCGCGCTGGTGGCGCCGCAGGTGGCGATGCGTCTGATGAGGTGCCCGACACCGCCGTTGATGGCCTCCGGCCTAGTGGGCGCGTTGCTGCTGATCGGTGCGGACCTGATCGCGCGTGCGGCGCTGCCGATCACGCTCCCGGTCGGTGTGGTCACCGCCGCGATCGGCGGCCCCTTCCTCGTCTATCTGCTCGTGAGGGCGAACCTCAGACAGACAGATAGATGATAAAAAGGTTAGGCAAACCTAATAAGGGGGGCCTGTGGCTGCTCAGTACATCACCGAGACAGAGACCGGGTCGGAGGCCGACTCCGGGATCGGCTCCGGCGCCGACGACGTCGTACGGCTGGCAGCCAGAGGTGTCACGGTCGGGTACGGCGACCGGACCGTCATTGACGGCCTCGACGTGACGATCCCGCCCGGGGTGATCACCACGATCATCGGCCCCAACGGCTGTGGGAAATCGACCCTGTTGCGCACCCTGACCCGGCTGCTCAGGCCGGCCAAGGGGACGGTCGTGCTGGACGGCGAGGACATCGCCCGGCTCAGGACCAGGGACGTGGCGAAGAAGCTCGGTCTGCTTCCGCAGGCGCCGGTCGCGCCGGAGGGGCTGACGGTGGCCGACCTGGTCGCCAGAGGGCGCCATCCGCACCAGAGCTGGCTGCGGCAGTGGTCGTCGGACGACGCCGACGTCGTCGAGCGCGCGCTGGCCATGACCGGGGTGGCCGATCTGGCCGAGCGTCCGGTCGACTCGCTGTCGGGCGGGCAACGCCAGCGCGTCTGGATATCGATGACGCTGGCTCAGGGTACCGACCTGCTGCTGCTGGACGAGCCGACCACCTATCTGGATCTGGCGCACGCGATCGACGTGCTCGACCTGGTGGACGATCTGCACGAGTCGGGGCGCACCGTGGTCATGGTGCTGCACGACCTCAATCTGGCGACGCGTTACAGCGACAACCTCATCGTGATGCGGGAGGGGGCGATCCTCGCGCAGGGGCACCCGCGTGACGTGATCACGGCCGAGCTGCTGCACGAGGCGTTCGGGCTGCGCGCCCAGGTGATCGACGCGCCGGTGGGCGACAGCCCGATCATCGTGCCGCTGGGCCGTACGCACGTCTAGGGGTCCGTCTCTCTCGGATCAGGACGGACCAGGCCGAATCGGCCTGGATCCGGCTCGCGTCGGCGTCCCCGGGGGCAACCCATGGCGAGGTAAAGGGAATTCGCAAGTTAGGCTAGGCTAACCTCACCAACGCAGGATAAGGTTTGGCTGCCCTAAGACAAGGGTGCAGCGGGTAGCGCGAACGCAAAGGGATTCCGGATGCTTCTCCATAGAACGACGCTCGTGAAGCCGTGGCGGCGACTGGCGGCGACACTGTCCGCCGCGGCGCTCGGTGTCGGCCTCCTCGCGGGATGTGGCTCCGACTCGGCGGACAAGCCGAGCGACGACGCCCCCGCCGCAGCTTCCGGCGCGTTCCCGGTCACCGTGGGGCACGCGTTCGGATCCACGGAGGTCACCAAGGCCCCGAAGCGGGTCGTCTCCGTCGGCTACACGGACGACCAGGCCATCCTGGCGTTCGGCATCAAGCCGGTCGGCATGGTCGACCAGTACCCGAACCCGGCGGGCAAGTCCCCCGACATCAACACCCAGTGGCCCTGGGTGAAGGACAAGTGGGGCGACGCCCGCCCCGAAGTCATCATGAAGAACGGCGACTCCGGCCCGAACTACGAGAAGATCGCCGCCCTGCGCCCGGACCTGATCATCGCGGTCTACTCCGAGATCGACCAGGCCGCCTACGACAAGCTCTCCAAGATCGCCCCGACCGTGGGCCGTACCAAGGCCGAGAAGGAGCCCTTCAGCGCTCCCTGGCAGGACAACGCGGTCCACATCGCCAAGGCGCTCGGCAAGGAGGACGAGGGCACCGAGATGGTGCGGGGTATCCAGGAGAAGCTCGACGCGGCCAAGAAGGCGCACCCCGAGTTCGCCGACCAGACCGCGGTCGTCATCTCCTGGTACAAGGACTCGATTTCGCCCTTCACCTCCACCGACGTACGTGGACAGCTGGTGACGGGCACAGGGTTCAGGTATCAGACCAAGATCGACGACATCGCGGACGGCGGCTTCTCCACCGAGCTCTCGCCCGAGCGCATCGACCTGATCGACGTGGACCGCATCTTCGTGGTCAACGACAAGGCGGACACGGAGGCGCTGAACAAGTTCGAGCTGTTCGCCAACCTGCCCGCGGTCAAGAACAAGAAGGTGTCGTACCTGCTGGACAGCGAGGGCCCCGCGATCGGCGCGGCCATGTCCCAAGGCACCCTGCTCTCCCTGCCGTACGCGATCGACGAGCTCGTCAAGTCGGTCGAGTAGAGATGACGATGGCGGTCAACCTGTCCCGTTCGCTGCCCGGCCCGGTCCCCGGGTGAGCGCCCCCGGCACCCGCGTCGCCCCGGAGGCACCGCGTACGGCGACACTGCGTACGGCGAGCGGAGGCGAGGCGGCCCGGTGGGTCGTGGCGCACTGCCGCGAGACGCCATGGCTGACGCTCGCCACCGTGCTGACCACGGTGGCCGGAGCGGCGCTCCAGGTGCTTCCGGTGCTGCTCCTGGGCCAGGTGGTCGACGGCGTGGTCGCGGGCGAATCGCGCTCGGTCCTGGTCACCGTCGGAGTACTGATGGGGGCCGCCGCGCTGCTCGGCGCGGCGGCCACCGCCGCCTCGACCTATCTGATCGGGCGCCTCGGCGCGGATCTGCTCGCACGCCTGCGGGAACACGCGGTGCGGGCGGTGCTGGGAATGCCCAGCACACGGGTCGAACAGGTGGGCCGGGGCGATGTGTTGTCCCGCGTCGGCGACGACGTGGCCGTGCTTTCCCGGGGCATCCGGACGGCAGTCCCCACCGTGTTCTCGGCGGGCGTGCTGGTCTTCATCGCCACCGTCGGCATGTTCGGACTGGACTGGCGGCTCGGCCTGGCGGGCGCCGGGGCCCTGCCCGCGTACGCGCTTGCCCTGCGCTGGTATCTCCCGAGGTCCGCCCCCCTCTACCGGAAACAGCGGGTGGCCCAGGCCGACCGCGCGCAGGCGCTGATCAGCGGACTGAACGGCATAGACACGGTACGGGCGTACCGCCTTGAGGAATCCGTCCGCGAGACGGTGACCCGCGAGTCGTGGCGCGTGCGCGATCTCGGTATCGAGGTGTTCCGGTTCTTCGGCCGCTTCGTCGGCAGGGAGAACCGCGCCGAGTTCATCGGACTCGTCCTGATACTTGTCGTCGGGTACGCCCTGCTGGAGGCCGACGCCGCCAGTCTGGGCGAGGTGTCGGCGGCCCCCCTGATGTTCCACCGGCTCTTCACCCCTCTGGGCGCCATCATGTTCACCTTCGACGAGGCGCAGAAGTCGGGCGCGAGCCTGACCCGGCTGGTCGGGGTGCTGGCGGAGGAGACGGAGGACCGGCTGGTGGGCGACCGTTCGGTCGCCTCGGCGGAGTCCGCGCCGTATCCGGTGACGGTGGAGGGGCTGACGTTCAGTTATCCCGACACCGACGAGCCGGTCCTGCGGGACGTCAGCCTGACGATCCCGGCGGGCGGTTCGCTCGCCCTGGTGGGGGCGACCGGCGCCGGCAAGTCCACCCTGGCCGCGCTGATCGCCGGCATCGGGACCCCGCAGGCCGGGTCGGTGCGCATCGGGTCTCACGATCTCGCCTCTCTGGACGAGGCGGGTTCGCGCGCCCTGGTGAGCATCCTGACGCAGGAGACGCACGTGTTCTCCGGTCCGCTCGCCGACGACCTGCGGCTCGCCGCGCCGGAGGCGACCGATGCCCAACTCGTCGACGCGCTGCGGACGGTCGGTGCCGGCGGCTGGGCCGAGGGACTGCCCGACGGGCTGAACACCCTTGTCGGCGAGGGCGGCGAACGCCTGGACGTCACCAAGGTCGCCCAGATCGCCCTGGCCCGGCTGGTGTTGAGCCGGTCGCCGGTGGTGGTCCTCGACGAGTCGACCGCGGAGGCGGGCAGCGAGGGCGCCGCCGAGCTGGAACGGGCGGTCCTGGCCGCCTGTTCGGGCCGTACCACGCTGTTCGTCGCGCACCGGCTGACCCAGGCGATGACGGCGGACCGCATCGCGGTGCTGGACGCGGGGCGCGTGGTGGAGCGGGGCACCCACGATGAACTGGTGGCCCTGGGAGGCCGGTACGCGCGACTGTGGCGGGCGTGGCGAGAAGGTAGCTAGGCCGCCTTGATTAGGCGAGCCTAAGTTAGGTTAGGCTAACTTTCATGTCTGGAAGGGATGCTGAGTCTTCGATGATGGAACCGAGCGCTCGTCTCGTACTGCTCTCCGCCACAGGTCTGGCCGACGTGCGACGACGGGCCGGCGACTACTCCGACCGGACCATCGCGGAGGCGTGCGCCGTCGGCCTGTCGTACTGGGCGACGGGCGGGAGCCCCGACGGGATCGACCTCTCCCCCGGCACGCTGTTCGCCGACGTCCTCGGCTGGGTCGACAACGGCGGTTCCGCGCCCGGTGATTGGAGGACCGGTACGGACGGCGCGGGCGCCTGGACCATCGCCGTCCCCGACGGCGTCACGCCGGCCGACGCGCGACTCGCCCTGGACGACCTCGCCGACTTCCCCGACCGGCCACTGGGCACCATCGCCCCGTCCAGCGCGGCGGCGCGGATCCAGGCCCTGACCGAGTGGAACGACACCACCGCCGACCGGCACCGCCCGACCATCGTGGAGATGTTCCGCGAGCAGGCGCGCACGAGGCCGGACGCCGTCGCCGTCGTGGACGACAACCGCTCCCTGACGTACCGTCAGACAGCCGAACTCTCAAGCCAGTTGGCCCACCGCCTGATCGAACGCGGACTTAACCCCGAACAGGTCGTCGGCATCTCGCTGGGCCGCTCCGCCGAAATGGTGATCGGGCTGCTCGCCGTGCTCCAGGCGGGCTGTGCGTTCGTACCGCTCGATCCGCAGTGGCCCGCCGCGCGCCGAGCCGTCGTCGTCGAGGACGCCCGGGTCGTACTGCAACTCAACGCCTCGGGCGAGCCCGGCCCGGGAGAACCGGAAGCCGAGGCCGTCGACCTCGACGCCTGGACATTCGGGTCCTACCCCGCCGATGGCACCGGCATATCCGTCTCCGGCGCGGCCCTGGCGTATGTGATCTTCACCTCCGGTTCGACCGGCCGCCCCAAGGGCGCGATGATCCGGCACGAGGCGATCAGCGAGCGCCTTCTGTGGCAGGTCAACGAGATCCTCGGCTTCGGCCACGACGACGCGTCCCTGTTCAAGGCCCCGTTGTCCTTCGACATCTCCATCAACGAGATCTTCCTGCCCCTGGTGTCGGGCGGCAGACTCGTGGTCCTGCGCCCGGGGGGCGAACGCGACCCGCACCACCTGCTGACCGTGATCGCCGAGCAGCGCGTCACCTTCACCTATCTGGTGTCGTCCATGCTGGACGTCCTGCTGGAGATGACCGGCGACTCCGGGCGCCTCGACAGCCTGCGCCACGTGTGGTGCGGCGGCGAGGTACTGACCCCGGAGCTGTACGAGCGATTCCGCACCAAGCTCGACATCCCCCTCTACCACGGCTACGGCCCGGCCGAGACGACGATCGGTGTCTCGCACGTCATCTATCGGGGCGCGGCGGAACGCCTGTCGACATCGATCGGCAAGGCCAACCCCAACACCCAGCTGTACGTGCTGGACGACGAACTGCGCCCGGTTCCCGTCGGGGTCGGCGGCGAACTGTACGCGGGAGGCTTCCTCCTGGGGCGCGGTTACGTCAACGCGCCCGGCCTGACGGCGTCCCGGTTCGTGGCCAATCCGTTCGCCGACGACGGATCCCGGCTGTACCGCACCGGCGACCTCGCCCGGTACGCCCCCGACGGGTCGCTGGACTTCCTCGGCCGGGCCGACAACCAGATCAAGATCCGCGGCATGCGGCTGGAGATCGAGGACGTCGAGGCCGGTCTGGCGGAACACCCCGCCGTACGGCACACCTGCGTCGTCGCGAAGAAGAACGCGGCGGGCGGCACCTACCTGGTGGGATACGTGATCCCGGCCGCCGGGAGTGAGGATCTGCGGGCGGAGCAGGTCAAGGCGTGGGCCACCGAGCACATGGTCGAGTACATGGTGCCCGCCCACACCGTCGTCGTGAAGGAGTTCCCGCTCACCGCGAACGGCAAGCTCGACCGGAACGCGCTGCCCGAGCCCGTGATCGGTACGGGCGCGGTCCTCCCGCCCGCCACCGAGGACGAGCGGCTGGTGTGCGAGGCGGTCGCGGGGCTGCTGCGGCTCGAACAGGTCGGGGTCAACCAGGACTTCTTCCAGCTCGGCGGAGACAGCATTCTGGCGATCTCGCTGCTCAGCGCGCTGCGCGAGGCGGGACTCTACGTCACGGCCCGGCAGATCTTCGCCAACAGCAACGTACGGGCCCTGGCGGCCGTGGCGAGCCGCGAGGACGTCACCACCGTGGACCACCGGGACGTATCCACCGGTTCCGTCGTGGGATCACCCGTCGTGCAGTGGCTCGGCGAGACGACGGACGCGATCGACGGCTTCGTACAGTCCGTGGTGCTGAACGCACCGGCGGACCTCACCGGGGAAGCACTCGACACGATCCTCGCCGCCGTCGTGGCACGGCACGACATGCTGCGCGCCACGCTGGTACGCGGCGACAGGTGGAGCTTCGACATTCCGCGGGCGGCCGAGGAGACCGGTCAAGCCGTCACCGGATGGCAGGAGAGCGACCTTCCGCTCGACGAGTGCGTCGCGCTCGCCACCGACGGGCTCGCCCCGGACAGCGGCGTGATGCTGCGCGCGGTCTGGCGCCGAGAGGCCCGGCAACTGGTCGTCGCCGTCCATCATGTGGTGGTCGACGGCGTGTCCTGGCGGATCCTGATGGACGACCTCGCCACCGCCTGGCGCCAGTTCGCCTCCGGCGTGCCGGTGGAACTGCCCCCCGTCGGTACCTCGTTCCGGCGCTGGACACAGTTGCTGGAACGCGCCGCGTTCGACGCGGACAGCTCCTACTTCCGGCGCCCCCTGCCGGGAGCGGACGGGCCGCTGGGCAGGCGCGCGCTCTCCGGGGACGACACCGTCGCCCGGGAGCGTACGAGGACGGTCTCGGCCGGACCTGACATCACGGCCGCGCTGCTGGGGGAGATCCCGGCGAAGTTCCACGCGGGCGTCAACGACGTCCTGTTGACCGCCCTCGCCGTCGCCCTCGCCCGGTGGCGCCGCGATCTCGGGCAGGACCAGAGTTACGCGCACATCGAACTCGAAGGCCACGGCCGCGAGGGACGGTTCGTCGCGGGCTCCGCGGGCTTCGAGCCGGAACTCTCCCGCACCGTGGGCTGGTTCACCACCCTCTTCCCGGTGACCGTGGACCCTGGCACGGCGGGCGACTTCACCGCGCCCGGATATCTGGCCGCCGCGCTCAAGGCGGTCAAGGAAGACCTCGCCCAGGTACCGGACAACGGCGTCTCCTACGGCGCCCTGCGCTATCTGGCCCAGTCCGAGTTCGACGCGCCCGCGCCGCAGGTGCTCTTCAACTACCTCGGCCGCTTCGACGCCGGAGCGTCCGGGGACTGGCAACTGGCAGGCGCGACAGGCCAGTTGGGCGAGAAGCGCGACCCGAGGATGCGCCTTCCGCGCGCCCTGGAGTTCAACGCGATCGCCGAACCGGCCTCCACCGGCGGGTACGAGCTGGTCACCACCGTCTCCTGGCCCGACGGAATGTTCACCGACGGCGACATCGCGACCCTCGGCGAGTACTTCCGAAGTGCCCTCGCCGGACTGGCCGCGCTCGACCAGGGCGGCCACTCACCCAGCGACTTCCCCCTGGTGCCGCTCACCCAGGCCGATGTCGACGGTCTCGACGGCCCGGGGCTGCGGGACATCCTGCCGCTGACCCCGTTGCAGGAGGGCCTGTACTTCCACTCGGTCTTCGACGACGACTCGACGGGCAGCTATGTCGAGCAGCAACTGCTCACACTGGACGGCGACGTGGACGCCGGCCGGCTCGCGGCGGCGGCCACCCGTCTGCTCACGCTCTTCCCCAACCTGGCCGCGCGCTTCACCGCGCTCGCCGACGGCCGCGTGGTCTCCGTCCTTCAGGGCGGTGTGGAAGCGCCCTTCATCACGCTGGACCGACCCGGCATCACCGAGGACGAGATCCGCGACCACGCCGAGCGGGACCGCCTCGCCGGATTCGACCTGGCCTCCGGGCCGCTGATGCGCTACACCCTCATCCGCGCCGGCGCCGGCCGGAACGTCCTGGTGCAGACCGTGCACCACATCATCGCCGACGGCTGGTCGGTACCGCCGATGCTGCGCGCGCTGCTGACCGAGTACGACGCGCCGGGCACCGTGTACCCGCTCGGCGGCTTCTCCGACTACCTGAGCTGGCTCGCCGGACGCGACGAGGACGAGAGCGACCTGGTGTGGCGCCAGGAGCTCGCCGAGCTGCCCGGCCCGTCCCTGGTCGCCGAGGGGCACACACCGTCCGACCGGTTCGCCGACACGGCCGTGGTCCCCGGTGCGGACGGCGACGACATCGACGCGGCCGTCCGGTCCGACGGTGTACCGCTGAGTGTCGCCGTGCACAGCGCCTGGGCGGTGACGCTGGGCGGCATCCTGCGGCGAAGGGACGTCGTGTTCGGCTCCACCGTGTCCGGGCGCGACGCGGAAGTGCCCGGCATCGGGGACATGGTCGGACTGTTCATCAACACGATCCCCGTGCGCGCCCGCTGGACAGCCACCGGCACGGGGCGCGACCTGCTCGCCGCCGTCCGGGAGCATCAGAGCGCGGTACTGCCCCACCAGCACGTCTCGCTGGCGAGGATCGGCCGACAGACCGGCGTCGGCTCCCTGTTCGACACCCTCGTGGTGTTCGACGTCGCGACCGACGTGGAGGCGCTGCGCGGGCCCGGAGACGGGCTGGGCATCGCCGCCATCGTCAACGAGGGCGCCCCGCACTACCCGTTGACCCTGGTCGTGGAGCGCACGGGCGACGGAGGCCCGCGCTTCAACCTGATCTACGACGCCGAACTGCTGCGGGAGACGGGCGCCCAGGAGATTCTGCGCACGTTCACCCGGATCCTCACCGGCCTGCTCACCCGGCCGGACGCCCCCGTCGAGCCGGCGTCCGGGACCGGGCGGCTCCCCGCGCCGATCACCCCGACGACCCTCGGCGGGCTCTTCGACGCAGCCGCGGACCGTGACCCGGCCGCCACCGCCGTCACCCAGTGCGCACTGGACGGCGGTACGCGCTCCCTGACCTACGGCGAACTGGCCGACGCGAAGGACGAGTTGGCCTCGGTGCTGCGCGCGGCCGGTGTCGGGCCGGGCAAGCGGGTCGCCGTCGCCGTCCCGCGCTCCGTCGAGCAGGTCGTCGCCCTGGTCGCGGTCGTCACCGCGGGCGGCGCGTACGTGCCGCTCGACATGGCGTACCCGGACGAACGGCTGGAGTACATCCTCGCCGACGCCGCTCCGCAGGTCGTTCTCGTCGACCGCGAACAGCGGGACCGCTTCACCGGGCTGCTTTCCCGGGCGGGCGTTCCCGCCCGCGTACTCGTACGGGGAGAGGAACAGGGGGAGGCGCGGCCGGCCGGCGCCGCGGAGCCCACTCGGCCCGCCGAACCTCAGGCTGACTGGCACGACCCCGCGTATGTGATCTACACGTCCGGATCGACCGGCAGGCCCAAGGGCGTTGTCGTCCCGCACTCCAGTGTGGTGTCGTTGCTCGCGAACACCCGGCCCGACATGGACTTCGGCCCGAGCGACGTATGGGTGCAGTTCCACTCCTTCTCCTTCGACTTCGCGGTCTGGGAGCTGTGGGGCGCGCTGGCGCACGGCGCCGAACTGCTCGTGCCGGAGTACGGGCTGACGCGCTCCCCGGTCGACTTCCACCGGCTGGTCCGCGAGCGCGGGGTGACCGTGCTCAACCAGACTCCGTCGGCGTTCTACCAGTTCATCGAGGCCGACCGGCACGCGGGCGAACCGGTCACGGCCCTGCGCCGGATCATCTTCGGAGGCGAGGCACTGGACCCCGGCCGGCTGCGCGGCTGGGTCGAGCGGCACGGCGCCGGCTCGCCGGAACTGGTCAACATGTACGGCATCACCGAGACCACCGTCCATGTCACCCACCGGGTGCTGACCGATGAGGACTTCGGCCCCGGCTGCGACGTCAGCCCGATCGGCGGCCCGATTCCCGGACTGGTCACCCATCTGCTGGACGACCGGCTGCGGCCGGTGCCGCCCGGCCGGGTGGGCGCCATCTACGTCGCCGGGGACCAGGTGTCGCTCGGCTATCTGGGCAGGCCCGGTCTCACCGCGAGCCGGTTCGTGGCGAACCCGTTCGCGGACGACGGCTCCCGGATGTACCACACGGGTGACCTCGCCCGCCGCACGCTGGACGGCGAGTTGGAGTTCACCGGCCGCGCCGACGACCAGGTGCAGCTCAAGGGCTTCCGGGTCGAGCCGGCTGAAGTGGAGTCCGCCGTAAGGGAATTGGACGGTGTGGTCGATGTGGCCGTCACCGTCGCGGACAGCGGCGACCACCTCGTCGCGCACGTGGTGGGCCGGGTGCCCGGCGATGTCGCCGCGCTGCTGGCCACGAAACTGCCCGCGCACATGGTGCCAGGCCGGGTGCTGCCGGTCGACGCCCTGCCGCTGACGGTCAACGGCAAGCTGGACCGTGCGGCCCTGGCCGAGCGCGCCGCAGAAGCGCAGGCGCAGGCCCAGTCGCGGACGCCTGCCCCGACCGGAGCCCCCGCCCAGGACGGCACCTCCCTGGCGCCGGCCGATTCCGTGCTCGCCGCCCTGGTCGGCATCTTCGCCGACACGCTGCCCGACACACTTCCCGGTACCGCCGTCGACGCGGACACCGACTTCTTCATGGCCGGGGGCGACAGCATCGTCGCCATCACCGTGATCAACCGGGCCAGGGCTCTCGGCCTGCCCATCGCGCCCCGTGACGTGTTCCTCTTCCGTACCGCGCGCGCCCTCGCCGAACACTTGGCCACGCGTGCACCGCGGGCCGAGGCGCCCGCGCCCGCCCGCCGGGAGGACGGACCGTTCACGCCGACGCCGATCCTCCTGCGCCAGCGCGAACTGGGCGGATCCCTCGAACGGTTCGCCCAGGCCAGGACTTTGGCCGCGGCGCCGGGCACCGGCTTCGCCGACGCGCGGCGCGCCGCGAACGCCGTCGTCGCCGCGCACCCCGTACTCCGCCTCCGCCTGCGTGTCGAGCACGGGGTGTGGGCACCGCGCACCGAACCCGCCCGCGAGGTCACCGTCCTGCGTGCGGACACCACCGACGCGACGGCCGCGGCCGACGAAGCCGCCGGACGGCTCGACCCCGAGGCCGGGGACGTCATCGCGTTCTCGTGGCTGGAGGCGAGCCGCACCCTGGTGGTCACCGTCCACCACACCGCCGTCGACTCGGTGTCCTGGCTGGTCCTCCTCGACGACCTGGCCACCGCCATGAGCGGGAAGGAACTGGCGCCGCCCACCACCTCGTACGCCGAGTACGCCGAAGCACTGGCGTCAGGGTCGGCCGAGGCGATCGGCGGTCTCGGGCACTGGATCAGCACGCTCGACGCCCCCGCGCTGCTGACCGAGGTCGGGAGTCCGCGCGAGACCACCGTCGTACTCGCGCCCGGTGCGAGCGACCTCGTGACCCGTACGGCGCCCTCGGCGCTCGGCGTGGGTCTCACCGAGCTGCTGTGCGGCGCCCTGCGTAGCGCGCTGACACACATCCAGCCGGCAGCCACCGATCTCGCGATCGAACTTGAGCGGCACGGCCGGGTCCCCGCCCTCGACCACCACGACTACAGCCGTACGGTCGGCTGGTTCACCTCCATCGCGCCCGTACGGCTCACGGCGCACACCGACCCGGTCGCGGCGGCACGCGAGGTCGCCGAACGCCAGCCCGACGAGCGCGGACACGTGGCGTACGGCCAGCTCAGATACCTCAACCCGCAGACGGCCCCGCTGCTGACCGCCCGCCCGCAGGTGCTCTTCAACTACCTGGGCCGGGGCGGCGAGTCGGCGGCCCCGCACCTCACCGCCGTCGATCAAAGCACCCCGTACGCCGTCGAGGTCAACGCCTGGACCGACGAGACCACCGGGTCCCTGCACGCGGCCTTCACCCTCGCCGACGGCATCCCCGACGAGATCACCGAGCACTGGCGGCGCGCGCTGGAGCAGATCGCCGACACCGCCGCGACGGCCGAGCGCACGGCGCCGGTCACCCCCCTCCAGCGGGGCCTGTTCTTCCAGGCCCAGATGGCGGGCAGGGCCGGGCACTACGTCGCGCAGAGCTACTTCACCTTCGGCCGGCGACTGGACGCCGACGCGCTGGCCGAGGCCATGGCGTACGTGATCGCACGGCATCCGGTCGTGGGCGCCGGCTTCACCACCGACGACGACGGAAACCCGGTCCAGATCCTCAAGGCCGGCCGTGGGGTCTGGGTCCGCACCGTGCGGCTGTCCACGGACGCCGAAGTCGACGCCCTGCGCGAGAAGGACCGGGACACGGGATTCGACCCCGGCGAGCCGCCGCTGATCCGGCTGACCGTGGTGCGGCTGCCCGGCGACCGGGACGGACTGCTGCTCAGCTACCACCTGCTGCTGTGGGACGGCTGGTCGCGCGAGATCCTGCTGCGGGACCTGTTCGACGCCTACGAGGCCGTTGTCAGGGGCGAGCCACTGGACGCGTCCCCGGCCACGCCGAGCTTCGAGGAGTACGCCCGAGCGCTCGACGCCAAGGACGCCGCCGTATCGGAACGCTTCTGGGCGCAGCACCTGGCGGGCCTCCCCGGCCCGACCCTGCTCGCCGGAGTGGCACCGTCCCTCTCGGACGACCTGCCCGGCGCGCTCACGCGCACGCTCTCCGCCGAACTGTCCGACCGGCTCCGGGAAGCGGCCAAGGCGCACGGCGTCACGCTGAACTCGGTGCTGACCGGTGCCTTCGGACTCCTCCTCGGCGCGCACACGGGCCGCGGTGACGCCGTGTTCGGTGTGACCGTCTCGGGTCGCGAGGGCGAGGGACTGTCCGACATCGTCGGCGTGCTCCTCAACACCGTGCCCATGTGGACGCGGGCGCGGCCGGACGACTCGGTCCGCGACTACCTCGCGGCCGTACAGACGGACAGGGTCGAGGCGATGGAGCACGAGCATCTGGGACTCGGCGAGATCCAGCGGGCGGGCGGGCACGACACCCTCTTCGACAACCTGTTCGTGCTCCAGAACTTCCTGGACATGGACGCCTTCGCCGAGATGAACGCCAGGCACGGCATCGAGTCGGTGAAGGCCGACGACTCCACGCACTATCCCTTCACCTGGGTCGTCACCCCCGGCGACCGGCTCACGGTCAAGCTGGAGCACCGCGACGGCGACACCGAGAAAGCCCGTGGCCTCCTGGACGACTACCTGCGCGTGCTCGACGACCTGGCCCGGTCGACAGGGCCGGTGGGCGCTCTGCGGGGGGTCGGGCAGGAGCCCGAGCCCGCCGGGCGCACCGACGTGGGCACGGACACCGTCGTGGACCGGTTCGACCTCGCGGCGGACCGTGATCCGGAGCGGGTCGCGCTCGTCGCGCGGGGCTCCACCATGACCTTCGCGGGGCTCCGGGACCGCAGCCGTGCCGTGGCGGGCGTGCTCGCCGGGCGGGGCATCGGCCCCGAGACGACCGTGGCACTCGCGATCCCGCGCTCGCTCGACTCGATCGTGGCGCTGTTCGCCGTGCTGCGCGCCGGCGCGGCCTACGTGCCGCTGGAGCTGGACCATCCGGACGAGCGGATCGCCGCGATCGTCGCGGACGCCCGCCCGGACGTGACCCTCACCGTGAGCGGAGTGTCGCCCCGGCTCACCGGCGACCTCATCGAACTGGACCGCCCGCTGCCCGAGGCGGAGCCGTACACGACGTTCGCGCCGGACGACCCGGACCGTCTGCGGCACCCCGCGTACACGATCTACACCTCGGGATCGACCGGCAAGCCCAAGGGCGTGGTCACCGAATACGCCGGGCTCACCAACATGCTGATCAACCATCAGCGCCGGATCTTCGAGCCCGTCCTCGCGGAGCACGACCACCGGACCTTCCGGATCGCGCACACCGTGTCGTTCGCGTTCGACATGTCGTGGGAGGAGCTGCTGTGGCTCGCCGACGGCCATGAGGTGCACATCTGCGACGAGGAGCTGCGCCGTGACGCGCCCCGTCTCGTCGAGTACTGCCTCGCGCACGGGATCGATGTCGTCAACGTGACCCCGACCTACGCGCGGCAACTGGTCGCGGAGGGGCTGCTCGACAACCCGGGCCGGCGGCCGGCGCTGGTGCTGCTGGGCGGCGAGGCCGTCACGCCGGCGCTCTGGCAGCGGCTCGCCGAGACCGGGGGAACGGTCGGCTACAACCTGTACGGGCCCACCGAGTACACCATCAACACCCTCGGCGTCGGCACCTTCGAATGCCAGGACCCGGTGGTGGGTGTGGCGATCGACAACACCGAGGTGTACGTGCTGGACCCGTGGCTGCGTCCCCTGCCGGACGGAGTCCCCGGTGAGCTGTACGTGTCGGGCATCGGCATCGCGCGGGGCTATCTCGGACAGCCCGCCCAGACCGCGCACCGCTTCGTCGCGTGCCCGTTCGGTGAGCCCGGCGAGCGCATGTACCGCACCGGCGACCTGGTGGTCCGGCGGCCCGACGGGAACCTGACGTATCTGGGCCGCACCGACCAGCAGGTCAAGATCCGGGGGCACCGGGTCGAACTGGGCGAGGTCGAGGCCGCGTTCGCGGCGCACCCGGCCGTACGGTTCGCCGCCGCGGTCGCCCAGCCCGACCCGCAGGTCGACGGCGCGTACCGGCTGGCCGCGTATCTCGTGCTGGACGGCTCCGGCCTGGCGGAGGTCGCCGCCGAAGTGGGCGCCGCGCTGCCGGACTTCCTGCGTCCGACGCACTACGCCCAGGTCGACGGCATCCCGCTGACGGTGAACGGGAAGGCTGACACGAAGGCGTTGCCGGAGGCCAAGCCGCTCGGCGCGCTGACCACGGCCGGCGAGCGCGGCCCGGAGACCGGGACCGAGACCACGGTGTGCGAGTTCTTCGCCGAGGCACTGGACCTGGACGACGACGAGGTGAGCGCGGTGAGTGACTTCGTGTCCCTCGGCGGGCACTCCATGCTGGCGGTGCGGCTGATCGGCCTGCTCCGCCGCGAGTACGGACCTGTGGTCACGATCCGTGATCTGCTGACCCTGCGAACCCCGGAAGCGATTGCCCGCCACCTTGAAGAAAACAGCTGACACCCAGCGGCCCCGCCCCGGGGCCGACATTCTCCGCACCGCGCTGCGCCGCAACGTCGGAGCCATGACGCGCGGCACCGTCCTCATGGGCCTGTACCAGGCGGGGGAGACCGCCTTCCCCGTCGCGCTCGGCCTGATCGTCGAGCACACGATGCAGGACCGGAGCCCCCGGGCGCTCGGTCTGTCGATCGCCGCGCTGGCAGTGATCATCACGACCGTGTCGCTGTCGTGGCGGTTCGGCATGCGCACCTTGCAGAAGGCCAACACGACCGAGGCGCACCGCTGGCGGGTACGGGTGGCGGAGTGCGGGCTCCAGCCGGTGGCCAGGGACGTCGACCTGAAGTCCGGCGAGGTGCTGACCATCGCCACCGAGGACGCCGACCAGACCGCCGACATCATCGAGGTGGTGCCGCTGTTGATCAGCTCGCTGGTCGCGGTGCTCGTCGCGGCGGTCGCGCTGGGCCTGGCCGACATCCGGCTCGGCCTGCTGGTGATCGCGGGGACCGTGGCGATCCTGTCGATCCTGGCCGTCATGTCGCGGCGGATCGGCGCCAGTACGCAGGAGCAGCAGGCCCGGGTGGCGCGGGCGGGCGCGAAGGTCGCCGACCTGATCACCGGCCTGCGCCCGCTGCACGGCTTCGGCGGCAACCACGCGGCGTTCCTCTCGTACCGCGAGGTCAGCTCGGACGCGAAGCGCCAGGCGGTCACCGTCGCCAGGGTGAACGGCGTGTACGCGGGCACCGCGCTGGCCCTCAACGCGGTCCTCGCCGCCGCGGTGACCCTGACGGCTGGCTGGCTGGCGTTCGGCGGGCAGATCACCATCGGGGAACTCGTCATGGCCGTGGGCCTCGCGCAGTTCATCATCGAACCGCTCAAACTCTTCTCGGAGATGCCGAAGTACGTGATGATGGCGCGCGCGTCGGCCGAGCGCATGGCGCTGGTGCTGTCCGCGCCGCCGGTGACGGCCCCGGGGGCGGAGCGCCCGGCCCCGGGCGGGGACCTGGAGATCGACTGCGTACGGTACGGGACCCTGCGTCAGCTGAAGTTCCAGGTGCGGGCGGGCGAGTTCGTGGCGATCACCGTCTACCAGCCCCGCGCCGCCGCCGACCTCGCGTCGATTCTCGCCGTCAACGTGCCGCCGGACGCGTACGAGGGAACGGTACGGGTCGGTGGCCGGGCCATCACGGACCTGTCGGTCGAGGCCGTCCGCGAGCACATGCTGATGAACCCGTACGACGCGGAGATCTTCGCGGGCACCCTCCGTACGAACATCGATCCGTCGGGCACCAGCCCGATGGTCCCGGAGGCCGTCGAGGCGTCCCTGCTGACCGATGTGGTGGCCCTGCACCGCGACGGCTTGGACTACGGCGTCCGCGACCGGGGCGCGAACCTCTCCGGCGGGCAGCGCCAACGGCTGTCCCTGGCCCGCGCCCTGGCCACCGACAGCGACGTGCTGGTCCTGCACGATCCGACGACGGCCGTGGACGCGGTCACCGAACAGCTCATCGCGCGCAACGTCGCGAAGCTGCGCCGAGGCCGCACCACCGTCGTGCTCACCAGCAGCCCGGCTCTGCTGGACGCCGCCGACCGTGTCCTCGTCCTGGACGACGGGGCCATCACCGCCGAGGACACGCACCGGAACCTGCTCGCCACGGACGAGGAGTACTGCCTGGCCGTGGCGCGGTGAACCGCTGAGCCCTGCCGGGGACTTCGCGAAGTGGTGTCCCCGGTACGAGGACGATCCTTCGCCCTCCGATCCACCGCATCCGACGCCGCGCACTGATCCACCGGGGATGACGGCCTCCCTTGGGCTCAGCCGAGCGCCCAGGCCACATCCCTGACCAGGGCGTGCCGCCAGCCCACCCGGTCGTGGCCCGACGGCGACCTGGAGACCCGCACGGTCGCACCGGCCTGTTCGACCAGGGTCTCGGTCAGCGAGCAGTGGGGCAGCATCCCCGTCTCGTGTTCCCCCACGTCGAACGCGCACCGCAGACCGGACAGGTCGGGGCGCTCCCGCAGACGCGCCGCGACAGTGCCGCCGACGGGGCCGCCCAACGGGTCCGCCAGAGCCATGGCATCGGGCGTCCACCAGAAGGACGCCGACTGGCAGGCGACGCGGGAGACCAGGTCCGGGAATTCCAGCGCCGCGTACATCGCGCTCAGCCCGCCGAGGCTCTGCCCGGCGACCACCAGCCCCTCCCTCGCGGCCGGTACGCCGCTCTCCGCCACCAGCGGCAGCAGCTCGTCCCGTACCGCCTCCCACAGCTCGGGCCGGCAGCCGAACTCGGCCTCCCTGTCCTTGGCCGGCAGGAAGACAAGGGTGGCGGGGGGCATCTCACCACTGGCGACGGCCGAGTCGAACGCGGCCATGGCCGGGTGCAGATACAGCCAGTCGTCCCCGTCGAGCAGGAGGACCACCGGCCCGCCGCCGCCCGCCGGGTGGACCCGCACCGTGCGCCGTCCGCCGAGCCGTTCGCTGCTCCAGCGGAGCCGGGTGCGGGGGAGTGGCAGGACGACGTCGCTGCCGGAGCCGACGGCCGGCCAGTGCGGCTGAGGAGGGCTGTCCGGGGTCGCGGCCACGGACCGGTCGCCGCCGGCGCCGTTCGGGTTCAACGGGTCGGCGTACGAGGCGTCTCCCGCGAGGAGTTGGTAGGTCACCCGCAGCCGTGCGGGCATGGGCACCTCGGCGTACCAGCAGTCGCTCTCGCGCCATCTGCGCAGGAGAACCGGCTCCGACCAGCTCTCGAAGACGACGCTCGCGGGAGATCCGCGCCACAGGAACAAGGTCAGCCAGCCGCCGTCGCCGGCGGGCACCGACACGGGCGTACGCGCCGCCGCCCAGAACTCCTCGGTGCCCGGCTCGCCGGGCAGTCCGAAAGCGACGAAGGCGTTGTCCTCGTCGGCCGCGAGGCGCATGAACGTCTCCTTGTGAGAGGGAAGGGGAAACGTTAGGCTCCCCTTTGATTAGGCGAGCCTAACCTAATGTTGGACTCCCTTCCGTTGGACCCCCAGGAGGCACTGAGATATGAGCACCAACCCCTTCGACGACCCCGAAGGCCGTTTCCTGGTCCTGGTGAACGACGAGGGGCAGCACTCCCTCTGGCCGTCCTTCGCCGAGGTGCCCGGGGGGTGGAGGACCGTCCTGGACGAGAACTCCCGTGACGCGTGCCTGGAGTTCATCGAGACTCACTGGACCGATCTGCGTCCCCGGTCCCTCGCGGCATCGACGGACGGCTGACCTCCCGGAGAGCGGTACGCCACCGATGCTCTGCACCAGACTGACGAACGCCCGCTTCCTCACCATGGATCCGGACCGCCCCGTCGCCCACGACCTGGGCATCTGGCGGGGCCGGATCGTGGGGCTGGACGAGGCCGTGACCTCTCTGCCCGCACGCGAGGTGATCGACCTTCAGGGCGCCACCGTGCTGCCCGGGTTCGTCGACGCCCATGTCCATCTGGCCTGGGCGGGGCTCAAGGAGAACACCCCGAGCATCGCGGGCCTCGCACGGACCGACGACGTGCTCGCCGTCGTGGCGGAAGCCGTCGCCCGGGAGGGCCCGCCCGGCGCCTGGGTGAGTGTCGCGGGCTACGACCAGCGGGCCCTGGGCCGTCATCTGACCGCCGCCGAACTGGACACGGTCAGCCACGGGCACAAGGTCTTCCTGCTGCACGACTCCGGGCACGGCTGCGTCGTCAACTCCGCCGTTCTCGGCCTGCTTCCCGCAAGCGTTCCGCACGGGAACGGCTTCCTCGCCGAGGGCGCCATGGGCGCCGCCCGCGCACTGCGGCCGCCCCACTCCCAGCGGGAACTCGCCGAGGCGATCGGGCGCGCCGGCCGGACCTGTCTGGCCGAAGGGATCACCGCCTGCGCCGAGGCCGGCATCGGCGGCACCCTCTTCGGTCACAGCCCCGTCGAGCTGGGTGCCTACCAACTCGCCCGTGAGCAGGGCCTGTTACCGCTGCGGGTACAGCTCATGGTGGCCGCCGAGCGGCTGCGCACGGCCGCCGGGCACGAGGCCGACGGCATTCCCCGGGCGCTCGACCTCGGCCTGCGCACCGGGTTCGGCGACAGCCGGCTCTCCGTGGGCGCGCTGAAGATCTACACGGACGGCGGGATGATGGCCCGGACCGCCGCACTCGGCGCCCCGTACGAAGGGCTCGACCACAGCGGCCAGTTGCAGGACGACCCGGACGTGCTCACCGAGGCGATCGTGGACGGCCACCTCGCCGGGTGGCAGCTCGCCGTCCACGCCATCGGCGACCGGGCGGCCCAACTCGCCCTGGACGCCCTGGAACGGGCCCAGCGCCTACGGCCGCGCCCCGGCGCCCGGCACCGTATCGAACACGCGGGACTGATCCGCCCCGACCAGCTCCCACGCTTCGCGCGGCTCGGCGTCAGCGCGGTCGTCCAGCCCAACTTCCTCCGCCGCTTCGGCGACGACTACGCGGCGATCATGGGCGAGGAACGGGCCCCGTGGCTCTACCGGGGCAGGGCGTTCCTGGACCACGGCATCCCCCTCGTCGGCAGCTCCGACCGGCCCGTCACGGACGGATCCCCGCTGCGAGCCGTGCAGTTCATGGTCGAACGCGCTTCCGAGTCCGGCCAGTTGATCGGCCCGGACGAGGGCGTCACCGTCGACGAGGCCCTGCGCGCCTACACGGTCGCCGGCGCCTACGCCTGCCACTGGGAGGAGCACGTGGGAAGTCTCGCCCCGGGCAAGTCCGCCGATCTGGTGGTGCTCGGGGACGACCCCCGGCGCGTCGACCCCTCGCGTATCGGAGACATCGAGGTGGTGGCGACGTACGTCGACGGCAGTCCGGCGGAGAAGACGGCGCCGGCCTCGGCCTCCCCGCACTGGACTCGAAAGTAAGGTAAGGCTAACCTTAATTCGTTTGTTCGTCGGAGTGACACGCCATCAAGCCGTTCTCCGATCGTGGAACCGAGGAAGGAAAGCCTTGATCACGGCTACGCCGCCCGCCCCGCTGCCGCATGCGCCGTACGCGCCGCTCGCGCCGACGCCCTCCGTACGCTCCGCCCGCGCGGAGGACGCGTCCGCACTCGCGGAGCTGTCCCAACCCTTCGTGCGTTCGGGGGCGTTGAGGGAGCGGCCCGCCTCGCTCTACGCCACCCACGCCGCCGACTTCCTCGTGACGCAAGGCCGGCCCGGGGGCCCGCTCGACGGCTGCGTGGGCCTGCGGGTGCACCCGGCGGACCCGGGGAAGGGCGGCCGCGGAGCAGTGGGCGTTCTGTACAACTTCTGCGTGACCGGGCAGCGGCAGGGACACGGGGTGGGTGCCGCGCTCCTGCGCGGCGCGCTGGCCGCGGCGCGTGCCCGGTCCCTGGACGCGCTGTACACGGCGACGACCGGCGGTGGCGGCCTTTTCCTCCGCCACGGCTTCGCGCCCACGACGGCGCTTCTGGCGCCCGCGTCGTGGGCCGAGTCGCTGGATCCTCGGCGTAACGCGCGGATTCTCGCGAAGGTTCTGTGATCTCTCGGCTCGCCCTCGGGGCCAGGCCCTGAGGGCGCTTGACGGTCAACTCCCCGGCCTACCGGGCCTGTTGGGCCTGTTCGGCCTTCCGGCCGGGCGGGCCGGGGATCAGACCGCGCCAGGGACCACGGTGGTTCCGGGGCTGGTCTCGTCGAGGACGCCTCGCAGGACGGCGTGCGGCACGCGCCCGTCCAGCACGTGGGCCCGGCGCACCCCGCCTCGGACGGCCCGCAGGCAGCCTTCCATCTTCGGCAGCATCCCGCCCGCCAGCCCCGGCAGCAGCCCGTCCAGCGCGTCCGCCGTCAGGCGCCCGATCACCTCGGCGCTGTGCGGCCAGTTCTCGTACAGCCCCTCCACGTCGGTGAGCATCACCAGCCGCTCGGCGCCGAGCGCCACGGCCAGGGCCGAGGCCGCGAGATCGGCGTTGACGTTGTAGATCTCTCCGCCCTCACCGCGCGCCACGGGGGAGACCACCGGGACATGGCCGTCCCCCAGGAGGGCGTGCACCATGCCCGGGTTCACGTCCACGATGTCGCCCACGAGGCCGATGTCGACCGGCCGGCCGTCCACCCGGGCCGGCCGTCGTACGGCCGTCATCGTGTGCGCGTCCTCACCGGTCATACCGACGGCGAAGGGAGGCCCGTACGCGTTGATGTGGCCGACCAGCTCCCGCTGGACCCGCCCGGCCAGCACCATGCGTACGACGTCCATGGTCTCCGGCGTGGTCACCCGCAGGCCCGCCTCGAACAGGGTCTCCAGGCCCAGGCGGTCGAGCATCGCGCTGATCTGCGGCCCGCCACCGTGCACGACGACCGGGCGCAGGCCCGCGTGCCACAACTCCACGACGTCCTGGGCGAATGTCCGCCGCAGCCCGGCGTCCACCATGGCGCTGCCGCCGAACTTGACGACGACGACGGAGCTGACGGGGCGCGCTCCGGTACTCGTACCGTTCACGAGCTGTCCGTGCTCCGGCACGGTCGTCGTGGCCCGTTCGGTCATGGTCTCCGTCTCCAGTGGTGTCCGTGCGTCACGCGTTCTCCGGTTTCCCGCGCACGGTGCGGGAGAGGGCCGCAGGAGACACTGCCACAGCGCTCGTTAGCTTAGCCTAACCTAAATAATGACTGGGTCGACGCTCTTGCGCGGAGCGGTGCGGAGCTCAACCGGCGGACCGTGGGAGGGACCTCGGTGAGTGGTTACGGTCGATGCCTTGGCCGGTTACGGGCTCCCCTTGCCTTGTTGAAGGTGCAACCATTGCCCGGTCCCGGGCCGCCGGCCCGAGCGTCCCGACCATCTCCCCACGAAGGCGGACCACATGACCCTGCGAATGCCGCGACTCACCGGAACTGCCGCCGCTGTGACGGCCGGCGCGCTGCTCGGCCTGCTGGGCGTAGCGCCCTCCGCCATGGCGAGCGCGCAGGCCGGCGGGGCCTCCTTCTACACGGGAGGCCAGCAGACCGGGGACGAGACGGCGGTCGACCTCGACGCCGTCGGCGTCTGCCGGTCACTGCCGCTGTCGGCCCGGTCGGCGGTCAATCTGTCCGCCCAGGACATCGACGTCTTCTTCCGCCCCGGCTGCGAGACCGGAACACCCGCCGCGCCCGGCGACACCTACTACGTACTCGGCAGCCTCCATACCGCGTCGTTCCCCTTCCCGGCGCTGAGCTACCGGGTCCTGCCCACGGCCTGAGCCGCCGGGCCACCGACGGCGCGCTCGGGCGCGGTTGCCCCGGGCGCGCCGTCGGGGAGGTGCTGACCACCCCCCGGTCGGGGAGGTGCTGACCCCCTCGGCGGAACCGATCACCCGCTGGATGCGTCTGTCGCTGGCATGCGCGGATATGCGGCTGGACAGGACATGAACACCTCTTCACGGACGACCGGCGGCGCCGGATGCCTCCTTGCCGCCCTCGGCGCGGCGACCGCCCCGCTCGTATGGGCACCACGGGCCCAGCTGAGTATCGGCGGCGGGTTCGAGGGCAACGCCCGTGATCTGAGCGTGCTCTACGTCGACCTGCCGCTCATCGCGCTCGGCGGCGCTCTGTTACCTCTCCTGGCCTGGGCTCTGACCCGGCGCCGGACGGGCAGGCCCTGGGTCGCGGTGCTCGTCGCCGTGGCCGCGCTCGCGCTCGGGATCTGGGGGCTCATGGAGTGGTGGACTCCACGACACGGAGACCCGGGTCACGGCTCCGGAATCTGACCTCGCCCCGTCAGATGGACTGCCCCGACTCGGGGATCCCGCCGAGCTGACTGGCCAGGGAGTAGAGATTGCCCACTCCCCGGTGTGCGACGATCCTGCCGTCGACCACACGCATGGCGTCGATCCTGATGGACGTCTGTACGGCCGCCGGGCGATCACCCGACCGGACGCGCTGGGCAGGGCCTCGGCGGGCCCGGGACACCAGGATGGAGCGTGCTGGGCTCCTCTCGCCGCAGGGGCGAGGTCGGTGATGCCCGGCGTACGCGTGACCGTCCGTGCCGGTGTCCCCCGTGCGAGGGAGAGGTATGACCGAGACCGAATCCGAGAGAGCCGGGACCGGTCGGCCCTCGGCACACCCCAGCCCGGCCCCCGTATGCGACCTTCGGCTCGTCGGGGCCAACCCGGACTTCTGGTACCCCGTCGCACTGTCCAAGAAGGTGCGCAGGAGGCGCGTGCGCGCGGCCACGTTCGCCGGTCAACGCATCGCGCTCTACCGCGGCGACAGCGGCACCGTCTACGCGGTAGAGGACCGGTGCGCCCACCGGCAGGTGCCGCTCAGCATGGGTGTCGTGGAGGGCGAGAAGCTCCGTTGCTGCTATCACGCGTGGGCCTACCGCGGAGACGGCCGTATCTCGCAGATCCCGTATCTGTCCAAGGGGGACGGGCGTCCGCCGCGAGGCGTGCGCGGTTACCCCGTCCGTGAGGCGTACGGCCTGGTGTTCGTCTTCCCCGGTGACCCGGAGAGGGCGGTGGCCACCCCGCTGCCGGAGCTGCCCGCCTTCGGCTCGCCGAAGTACAAGACCATGACCTTCTCCCGGACCGTGCGCTGCCACTACTCGTTCATGCACGAGAACCTGCTGGACATGAACCACCAGTTCCTCCACCGGGGCGTCGTCGGCAAGCTCCATCCCGAGCTGCTGGGGTACGAGACCGACGCGCGGTCGGTGGAGGCCAGGTACCTGTTCACCCACACCGGGGGGAAGCGGAACCGCGGCGCCGGCCTGCTGGCCAACGAGGGCATCGGCGGGGGCGACTCCAGCGACGTCATGACCATCCGCACCGGGTACCCGTACCAGACACTCGACCTGGTCCCGGAGGCCGCCGACCATCCGGCCTTCCGCCTCTGGGTCGCGTACGTGCCCGAGGACGCCGAGCAGCGCAGGTGTCACGCCTATGGCCTGCTCATGATCGAGAAGCCCGGTGTCCCCGGCGCCCTCCAGCTGGCCTGGCCGCTCATCCGGCGCTTCACCGAGCGGGTGTTCGCCGAGGACCGCCTGGCCGTCGAGGCCGAGCAGCGGGCGTGGGACGAGCAGGGCCGGGACCTGAACCACGAGATCTTCCCGCTGATCCTCGACCTCCGCGAGGTGCTGCGTACCAACGGAGTCCCTCTCGATCCCCAGGCTGCCGTGTGCGGCAGCGCCCCGGCGTGCGACGGCCGGGCCTCGGCGCTCGGCGACCGTCCTGCGGCGCGCCGCTGAGATCTGGCGGCCAAACAGGGATGAAATGCATGGATGTGTTCATTTCGTAGCCTGTGGCTGGAGAACTGAGATGCGCGTGATGCTCGTTCACCCGAGTGCGCTGATGTACTCGGAGATCTTTCTGCGGCTGGAGCCGCTGGGTCTGGAACGTGTCGCCGCGGCGGTCCGCAACGCGGGCCACGAGGTCCGGGTGGTGGACCTGCAAGTACTCTCCCGCCCGTTCCTCGACCGTGAGATGGCCGAATTCGCCCCGGAGGCGCTGGGCCTCTCACTGAACTACCTCGCGAATGTTCCCGAGGCGATCGAGATCGCGCAGCAGGCCAAGGCGATGTTCCCCCAGTGCTTCGTCTTCTTCGGAGGGCACAGCATCTCGTTCATCGCCGAGCATGTGCTGGCGCAGGCCGACGGAGCGGTCGACGCGATCGTACGAGGCGAAGGCGAGCCCGCCGTCCCGCTCCTGCTGGACGCCGCACGGGACGGCGGGCTGAAGTCGGTCCCCGGCGTCGTCTGCGCGGAGGGCCGGGGGCCGGCCCCCAAGCTGCTGGACACCCTGGACGAACCTCTGCCGGCCCGCGACCTCATGCGCAAGCGCAACCGTTACTTCATCGGCGAGCTCGACCCGTGCGCCTCGATCGAGTTCACCCGCGGCTGCCCCTGGGACTGCTCGTTCTGCTCCGCATGGACGTTCTACGGCCGCAGTTACCGCAAGGCGTCCCCGGAGGCCGCCGGGGCGGAGATGGCGTCGATCCGGGAACCGAACGTCTTCATCGTCGACGACGTGGCGTTCATCCGGCCCGAACACGGCCACGGCATCGCCGCCGAACTGGAGCGCCGCAAGATCCGCAAGCGCTACTACCTGGAGACCCGCAGCGATGTGCTCCTGCGGAACAAGGAGGTCTTCGAACGGTGGGCCAGGCTCGGACTGCGCTACATGTTCCTGGGCATGGAGGCGATCGACGCCGAAGGGCTCGACCTCTACCGCAAGCGCGTCACCCCGGACGACAACTTCCGGGCGCTGGAGATGGCGCGCGGCATGGGCATCGTGGTGGCCATCAATCTGATCGTCGACCCGGCATGGGACGAGGAACGGTTCCGGGTGGTACGCGATTTCGCGCTCGCCGTACCGGAGATCGTGCACCTCACCGTAATGACGCCGTATCCGGGTACCGAGATCTGGCACACGGAAGCCCGCCAGCTCACGACACGTGACTACCGGCTCTTCGACATTCAGCACGCGGTCGTTCCCACCACGCTCCCGCTCGACGTCTTCTACCGCGAGCTGGTGCGCACCCAAGCGGTCATCAACCGCAAACACCTGGGCGTGCGCACGGCCTTCGGCGCGCTCGGCGTACTCGGCCGCAACCTCATGCACGGCCAGACCAACTTCGCCCGCATGCTCTGGAAGTTCGGCAGCGTCTACAACGTCCAGCGTCAGCTCGCCGACCACCAGCGGCATGTGCGGTACGAACTGCCGCTGCCACCCACCCGCGAAGCCCCCGTCGGCCGCGAGGAGCTGTACATCCACACCAAGGCGGCCACCCACTCCCGCCGCCGGGCCGATCCGGAGCCCGAGCCCGGCTGATGGGCGGCGCCGAACCTCCCCGGCGCCTTTCTCCTGTCCTTGAAGGCCCCTGTTCCGCCTGTTCGGTCTCGTCGTAAGGAGCACGGCTCGTGAAGATCGGTATCGGCCTCCCCAACCAGGTACGCAACGTGCGGGCCGCCGTCATCCCCGAGTGGGCCAGGAGGTCCGAGAAGGCCGGCTTCTCCTCGCTCGGCACGCTGGGCCGTATCGCCTACCCCGGCGTCATGGACACCGTCGCCCTGGCCGCCGCCGCGGGAGCGACCAGCACCATCGGGCTCGTCAGCACTGTCCTGCTCGGCCCCGTGTGGCCGTCGGTGATCCTGGCCAAGGAGGCCGCCAGTATCGACGTGATCTCCGGCGGGCGCCTCACGCTGGGACTCGGGCTCGGCGGCCGCCCGGACGACTTCGTCGCGGAGGGGCTCGGCCCGCGTGGCACCGGCAAGCGGCTCGACGCGGACATCGAGATGTTCAGGCGCGTCTGGGCCGGCGAGCCCGTCCCCGGCAGCGACAACGCCGCTGTGCCCGCGGGTTCTCGCCAGATCCCGTTGCTGTTCGGCGGCATGGCGCAGGCGTCGTTCGACCGCGTGGCCCGGGCCGGTGACGGATGCGTCGGCGCGACCGTGCCCGCCTCCATGGTCGCCCCCGTCTTCGAAAGCGTGCGCGCCGCCTGGAGGGAGGCCGGCCGCGAGGGATCGCCGCGACTGGTCGCCATCGCCTACTTCGCCTTCGGCGACATCGACGCGGGCCGGGCCAACGTCCACGACTACTACGTCGCCCTCGGCGCCGAGATGGCCGATCTCGGGGCGGCCGGGGTCAGCGGAGGGGCCGACGCCGTGAGGGCGACGATCGATTCCTTCGCCGAGATCGGCACCGACGAACTGATTCTCCACCCGACGCTCGACAGCCTCGACGAGGTGGCACGGCTGGCCGAGGCCGCCCTGTAGGGGCGTGCGGCTCCGGAATTCGTCCGGCCGTCACCACGAAGACCGTTGCGGCGAAGGAAGTCGCTCGCCGTATTCAGGACCTGGCCCAGTCACTTCAGGGCTTTGACCGGTGCTGCGCGAAGTGCTGCCCTGACCCCAGGGACCCGTCGGTCGGCTGCGAGAGCGGGCCCGCCCCACCGGGACAGGCCCGCTCGACGTCACCGGGGGGCCGGTGACGGCATTACCTCCGCGGGACGTCCTTGACGAACACCATCCCGTCGTATCCGGCCAGGTGGGAGGGGTCGAGCGAGGCGTAGCCGTAGTACGGGGACACGCGGGCGGCGGGCCGTGTGTCGGCGAGGACGGTCGCCAACCGGCGGACGTCCACGAGGTAGCGGTCCTCCGGGAGCGCGTACAGAAGCCCCTCGACGGTGTCCGGCGGCGGAGTGTCCACCCCCTTGTGGTGGATTGTGCCGAGAGAGGTGGCCAGGAAGGCGTATCTGTCGCCCAGTTGGGCGCTCACCAGCGCGCCGGCGCTCCACCACTCCACCGGCCGGCCACCCATCCGCATCGAGCTCCTGGCCCGCTGGAGATGGCCGTTGTGCGCGTGGACCAGTGCGGGTCCCCGCTCGGCGAGGGCGAGAAGGTTGCCGGCCATCATCCGGTCCCTCAGGCCCAGCAGCCGCGTCATACGGCTCGGTGAGGCGTCGGCCATCCAGAAGTGGTAGCGCAGCAGGCCGGTCGCGGTGCGCCCGTACAGGCGGGCCCGGTTCCACTCGTCCCGCGAGGTCGCCGTGATCAGGTGCGGCGTCCGCTCGTCGAGCAGCGCCACCAGATCGTCGGCGAGCAGCCGCAGCTCCCTGGCCCCCTCCGACCGCCCCACGGACCGGGCCGGGTCCCTCATCGCGGCGGGATCGGTCCACCGGTCGTCGGCGCCGAGCAGACGGTCGAGCGTCTCCGCGGTGCAGGGGAGCAGGGCCGCGTCCACCTGGGCCGCGAGACAGCCGTGGAGTGCGGTGAGGGCCCCCCGGGGGCTCGCGGCGTGGGTGATCTCCAGCGGGCCGTCGAAACCGGCGAAGCGGAGGCTCTCGGACGCGGGCCGGCCGTCGTTGTACGCGCGCATCCACCGCACCAGTTCGCGGTTGGCGGCGGACGCGGTGAGCCCGAGATCGGGGTGGCTGAACCCGTTCGCCATGACCCCGTCGAGGGTGCCCGTGCCGCCGGTGACGTAGTCGTCCACGACCAGGCCCCTCATACAGTCGCTCTCGACCGCGATCGCCCGGTAACCCTCCTGTTCCACGAGCTGCCGGAAGAGATCGTTGCGCAGATCGAGCAGTGTCTCCTCGCCATGGGTGGGCTCGCCCAGGGCGAGCAACCGCGGCCGGGACGGAAGCAGTTCCATGACGGCCGCGGCTTCGACGGCGTGGACGGTGTCCTTGATGTCATTAGCCATGCCTTGAACGCTATCGCTGAACTTTCAATTGAGACTTTCACGCCATTTCAAGGGGATGGCGGAGCACAACCCTCAAACACACGACCACCTGCCCGGCGCACCTCAGACGTCCACCACCAGGACCGCGACAGCCGGCTCGGGCCACGGGCACGCATCTCAGACGTTGTGCTGTCGCGCGATGTCCCGTGCCGTACGGGCAGCCCTGCGCTCCGTGTCGGTGAGGGCTCCGCTTCCCACCCCGAACAGCCCCTGGCGAAGGAACACGGCGAGTCCGTGTGCGGCACCGGCGACACGGAGCAGCAGGTCGAACGCGTCGTCCGGGTCCGGGGCCAGCCGGCGGACCACGGGCAGCAACAGGGCGGCCACCTCGTCTCCGGCCGCGGCCAGTTCGGCGAATCGCGACTTGTCCAGTCCCGCGTTGAAGGTTATGTCGAACAGGGCCGGCTCCTCGGCCGCGAAGCGGACGTAGGCGGACGCGAAAGCGGCCAGTTGCCCGACGGGGTCCTCGCCGCCGCCGACCGCGACGGCGAAACGATCCCGCTGCTCGCGGTATCCACGCGTGGCGAGCTCGGCCAGCAGTGTCTCCCGGTCGGCGAAGTGCTTGTACGGCGCCGCGACGCTCACTCCCGCCCGGCGGCTGGCCTCGGCCAGGGTGAAGCCGTGCGGGCCCCGTTCACCGACCAGGTCGAGGGCCGCACGCATCAGCGCGTTGCGCAGATCCCCGTGATGGTGACCGACGGGGCGCCGCTTGACGGGAGGACTCATGGGCTAAGGTTAACACCACTTACTAGGTGATAGCCATTAACCAACCATGGGGGCCGTCATGACCGCTGTCCGTTTCCACCACATCAGCCTCTCGGTCGCCGACCTCTCCGCCCAGGAAACCTGGTACGGAGACGCCTTCGGGCTCACGCACGTGGAGGAGCGCCTGGAGATGCCGGAGGCGGGGCTGCGCACCGTCGTCCTGAGTGACGGGGCGGGCCTGCGCGTCGAATTCGTCGAACGGCCCGGTTCGAGTCCCGCCTCGTACACCGACCCCTTCGCCGCCACCGTCGTGCAGACCTTCACGCACCTGGCTCTTCAAGTCCCCGATCTCGACGCCGCGTTCGCGCGCCTGACCACGGAATGCGGCGCGGTCCAGGTCTCGTCCCCGGGACCCGGCGTGACCGAGGGCATGCGTTACGCGTACGTCGCCGACCCGGAAGGCAACCTGCTGGAGCTGATCGAAACGTCCTGGGGCGGGTCCTAGGGTGTCTGACAAATAGCGCCGTCCGCCCGCAGGGCGGGGCGCGCGGCGGGATTTGTCAGAAACGGCCTAGCGGTCGCGGGAGGCGAGGAGCAGGCCCGTCACGCTGCCGGCGTCGGTGATCTCCCCCGCACGCACCGCCGCGACGGCTGCGGGCAGGGGACGCCGGTGGACCGTCATGCCGACCTCCGCCCCGTTCCTGCGCATCGTGCCGGGCCGCAGGTCGGTGGCGAGCATGAGGTGGGTGCGGGCGGTGATGAGGCCGGGCAAGGGGTCGATCACGCCAAGTGTGTCCACGTGCGCGGCCGTCAGACCCGTCTCCTCCTCCAGCTCTCGCAGAGCGGCCCGGTAGCGGTCCTGCCCGTCCGTCCCGCCGCCGGGCAGATGAAGCATCCGGCGGTGCTGGAGGTAGAAGTCGTCCTCGACCAGGAGGACTTGGCCGTCGCTGTCGAGTGCGACCACGCGTACGCCGTCCTCGACGGCGACGTGTTCGTAGACGCCTGCCGTGCCGTCCGGCAGGCGCACCGCGTCCCGACGCACCGTCAGAACGGGTCCCTGGTGCACGATCTCTGTCCCCAGCCGCTTCCACCCCATACCGGGGATTCTGTCAACCGCCGCAGACACGCACAGGCCGCCCTGGCCGGAGACCAGCCCGGTGACCGCCTGGCCGCGCAGCTCGTCGGACCCGGCCGGCCCCACGAGGCACCCCCCCTGGCGGTCCGGGCGGCGCCTGTCGGACTCGTCCGCATCGCCGGGGGCCCGGAGTCGTTGAGTTCGGGGAGGGGCGGACGGCCGCCGGGGTACGTAGGCCCTCCCGCACTGCGAACCGATTGATTGGGAGAGAGAGCCATGTCAGTTCCCCGTTATCTGGCCGCGGTTCTGACCGCCGCCACCGCGGCCACCGCGTTATCGACCACACCCGCGACGTCCGGGGCCTCGCCGCGGGCCGGGGTGATCAAGCTGACCAATGAGGAACGCGCCAAAGTCGGCTGCCGGGAACTGCACGGCAACGTCGCCCTCGGCAGGGCCGCCCAGCGGCATTCCACGGACATGGCCAAGAACGACTTCGTCGGCCACACCGGTTCGCGTGGCAGCACCATGGAGACGAGGGCGGAGGCCGCCGGCTACTCCGGATGGAGGTCGCTCGCGGAGAACGTCGCCGCAGGCCAGAAGAGCCCCGCGGAGGTCGTCAAGAGCTGGATGCAATCGCCGGGCCATCGGGCGAACATTCTCAACTGCTCACTCACGCACATGGGCGTTGGCTACGTGAAGAAGAGCGGCACCGCCCATGGCAAGTACTGGACGCAGGACTTCGGAACGAAGTCCTGACGAACTCCGGCCGGCGGTTCGTGAAGCCGGCGAACCGGCCAGGTTTGGTGGGAGAGCGCGGGGTTACACGGAGTGCGTACCGAACGAAACGGTCCACCGTTCGAACCTCAAGATTGGAAGCGTCATGATTCTCCTTGGTCTCGTTCTGCTCATCATCGGCCTGGCGGTCGGCGTGTCCCTCCTCACGACCATCGGCGGCGTGCTCGTCCTGATCGGCGCTCTCCTGTGGATCCTCGGCGCCACCGGTCGCGCCGTCGGTGGCCGTAGGCACTACTTCTGAGGCTTCCGGGCGAGAAAGGCGTTCCACTCACACGCGGGTGATGCCCGTGATGGCCTCAAGCGTCAGGTCCCGGTCGTGCGGTTCGCGGGTCAGGGCGCGGTGGAGTGCCAAACACTCCGGATGGGCTACGGCAGGCGCCGGCCTTCGGCCGGGCCGGTGGCGGCGTGCAGGCGTGCCGCGTCGCGGCCGGGCGGTGCGCCGAAGAGACGGCGGTATTCGCGGGTGAACTGGGACTGGCTGTCGTAACCGACCAGGTGCCCGGCGCCCGCGACGTCGTTCGGCTGGGCGAGCAGCAGGGAACGGGCCTCCTGGAGCCGGATACGTTTCTGGAACTGCAGCGGGCTGATGGCGGTGATCGCGCGGAAGTGCCGGTGGAACGCCGACGTGCTCATGCCCGCGAGCCGGGCGAGGTCGTCGATGCGCAGAGGTTCGGCGTAGTTCTCGCGGATCCATTGGACCGCCCGGTTGATATGGGTCAGATTGCTGTCGGGCAGACCGATCTGGCGGATCATGCCGCCGTGCGGTCCGGAGAGCAGCCGCCACAGGATCTCCCGCTCGATCAGCGGAGCGAGTACGGGCGCGTCGGCCGGGTGGTCGAGCAGCCGCACCAGCCGGGTCGCGGCGTCGAGCAGTTCGGGGCCGGCTTCCCCGGTGGTGATCGCCGGCGGTACGGCGTCTCCGCGCGTACTCCGTCGGGCCGTGCTCTCCAGCAGCAGCGGGGCGATCGCGCCCGGCCGCAGCGCGAGTCCCAGGCCGAGGGAGGGGTGGCCGGGGCCGGCGCCGAGGAAGTGGCCGCTGACCGGGAGATCCGTGGTGACGATCAGATACTGGCCCGCGCGGTACTCATAGACCTCGTCACCGAGCAGGAGCCGCTTGCCGCCCTGGACCATGACCACCAGAAGCGGCTCGGTCAGCGAATGATGCGGCTCGGTGGTCTCCACCCGGGAGAGGAAGAGTCCGTCGATCGCGGAGCCACCGTCCGCGCGCGCGTGGGACGCGATCAGCGTTCTGAGTTCGTCGAGCGGCTCGGTAGTGGTGGACATGCACTCCACGAAAGCACTCCCGACCTTCCCGAGCAAGCCTGATCCGGGCGAACTCGGCAGGATCGTGCAAAAGCCCGAGCGGATCGGTCTACACCGGACCACCCGGGTGAGGTGTGCTGGAGGTGTTCGTTCCTGTACGCCATCCAGCAAAGGTGGGGCTCATGTCACTCGACCATTACGTCACCCTCGGCCGCTCGGGACTGCGTGTCAGCCCGCTCGCACTGGGCGCCATGACCTTCGGGCGGGACCCCGGGGGCGCGGGCTGCGGCGTGGAGGAGTCGGAGAAGATCCTGGCCGCCTACCTGGACCGGGGCGGGAACTTCATCGATACGGCGAACTTCTACACCAACGGCCACTCCGAGAAGATCCTCGGCGACTACTTCGCCGCACACCCCGGGCTGCGTTCACACACCGTGCTGGCGTCCAAGTTCTTCTTCAACATGTTCCCCGGGGACCCCAACGGCGGCGGCGCGGGCCGGGGGTCGATCACCGCCCAGCTCGACGAGTCGCTTCGCCGGCTTGGCACCGACTATCTGGACCTGTACTGGTTGCACAACTGGGACCGCAGCACGCCGATCGAGGAAACCATGCGGACCCTCGACGACCTGGTGCGGGCAGGCAAGATCCGCTACATCGGGTTCTCCAACACCCCGGCGTGGGTCACCGCGCAGGCACAGACCATGGCCCAGCTCCGAAGCTGGACCCCGCTGATCGCGCTCCAGGTCGAGTACTCGCTGCTGGCCCGCACCGTGGAGGGCGAGATCGCCCCGCTGGCACAGGACCAGGGCATGGCCCTCGTGCCCTGGAGCCCGCTGAAGAACGGCTTCCTCTCCGGCAAGTACCGGCGCGGCGCCGAGGTGGTCGACTCCGCGCGCACCGCCTTCGTCGGCGGGCCCGGCGAGGAGGAGTACGCCGTCATCGACACGGTGGCCGCCATCGCCGACGAACTGGGCACCAACTCCGCCGCCGTCTCCCTCGCCTGGCTGCGGGCCCGGCAGGGCACCGTCGTACCGATCCTGGGAGCCCGCCGCGTGGAGCACCTGGAGAACAATCTCGCCGCCCTTGAGACCGTACTCAGCCCGGAGCACGTACGCGCCCTGGACGAAGTCTCCGCCCCGACGCTCGACTACCCGGCCCCCATGCACGGCGAGCCGCGCGCGATGCTGCAGTTCGCCGGAGCCACGGTGGACGGCCAGGAGTCCGCCGTATATCCGCCGCTGCTGCAGAGCGACGTCCGCTACTGAGAGGTCCCGGGCGGTCCTGACGGGCCGCGCCGCCGTGCGGCATCTCGCCGTGCGGGCCCCGTCCGCCGGCCGTACGGTCGGCGACGTGGGAGGTGAGCCGGACCATGACGTCCACGAACGGCACCGACGAGAACGGCGAGCGGTACGACGCCGAGCGGTACGACGCCGAGCCCTTCCTGCCCGGCCGAGGCGGACTTCCCGCTCACCGGAAGGCCGCCGCCGACTGCCACGGCTGCCCCCTCTACGAGGACGCGAAGGGGACCGTCTTCGGATCGGGTACGAGTGCGGCACGGCTCATGCTCGTCGGCGAGGAGCCCGGGGACCAGGAGGACCGGCAGGGCAGGCCGTTCGTCGGGCCGGCCGGGCATCTGCTGCGGCGGGCGCTGAAGGAGGCGGGGCTCGACGAGGAGCCGACGTACCTCACCAACGCGGTGAAGCACTTCAAGTTCACCCGCTTCGAGGGGAGCGGGCGGCGCATCCACAAACCGCCGAGCCTGCGCGAGATGACCGCCTGCCGCCCGTGGCTCGACGCCGAACTGCGCCTGGTGAGGCCCGAGATGGTCGTGGCGCTGGGCGCCATCGCCGTCCGCTCGCTGCTGGGTCCCTCGTTCCGGGTGACGAAGGACCGGGGGAGTACGGTCCCGCTGCCTTCTCCCCCGGGGAGCGACGCTACGCGGACGGAACAGGCAACGGTCCTCATCACGCTGCACCCGTCCGCGGTTCTGCGCTCCGACGACCGCGAGGCGGCGTACGCGGGTTTCCTGGCCGACCTGCGGGTGGCGGCGGACGCGCTGCGCTGAGCGTCGAAAGGCGCGGTAGGGGATGGGCGGCGAGAACGCCGATCAGGCCCGGTGCCGATTTCCCGGCACCGGGCCTGTCTGTGTCTCATCCGTCAGGAGGGCTCGAAAACCCTCTGGGACTCAGGTCGCTTCAGCAGGTGCTCACGCGGGGTCGATACGGGAGATGGTGCCGCCGAGGGCGAGCACGTACAGCTCGCGGTCGCCGCCCTGCACGAAGGAGATGACCTCGCCGCCGCTGACCCCGAGGTCGCCCTGGCCGGTCACCTTGCCGTTCTTGAGCTTCAGGGACCGGACGGTGCCGTCGCAGTAGTCGCTGTACAGGTACTGCCCCCTGAGCTCCGGGATCTTGGATCCGCGGTAGACGAAGCCGCCGGTCACCGAGCAGCCCAGCCCCAGACGGTCGTACTCGTGCACCGGCGGGACGTGGTTCGCGGGCTCTGTGCCGCCGCGGAAGGGGTGGTTGCCCTCCATGGAGGCCCAGCCGTAGTTCTCGCCGCCGCCGCTGTTCGCGGAGGCCCAGTCGATCTCTTCCCATTCGCTCTGGCCGACGTCGCCGATGAGCATGTCGCCCGTGCCGGAGTCGAAGGAGAAGCGCCAGGGGTTGCGGAGCCCGTACGCCCAGATCTCGTCCTTCGCGTTCGGGTCGCCCACGAAGGGGTTGTCCGCCGGGATCGCGTACGGCTTGGCGCCGTTCGGGTCGATGCGCAGCATCTTGCCGAGCAGGGTGTCGAGCTTCTGCCCGTTGCCGTGCGGGTCCCCGCCCGCGCCGCCGTCGCCGAGGGCGATGTACAGGTAACCGTCGGGGCCGAACTTGATGTCGCCGCCGTTGTGGTTCTCGTACGGCTGCGTCTGGGTGATGACGGTACGCCGGGTGTTCGGCTGGATCTTGCCGTACCGCATCGTGAACTCGTCCACGGTGCTGGTGCCTTCAAGGTCCGTGTACGAGATGTAGAAGTGCTTGTGGCCCTTGTCGAACGCGATGCCGAGCAGGCCGCGTTCGCCGTCGGTGGTGGTCTCGGCGGAGATGTCGAGGACCGGTCGTCCGAGCCCCTGTGCGCCCAAGACCCGTACGGTACCCGCGCGTTCGGCAATCCAGACCTGGCCACCCGGACCGGCGGTACCGGCGATGGGGTTCTGGGCTGTGGCCACTTGCGTCAACTCGACTCCCGCCGCCTTGTGCGAGGCGGCGGGCTCGTCGGCGGACGCCGTGGTGAGGGCGAGGGAAGCAACAAGGCAGACGGCGCTGATGATCGCCGAGCTTCTGGTGCGAACTTTCACCGTGACTCCTAGAGGCGGCGAATGGGGAGGTGACCCGGCTGCTCGGGGCAGAGATCTTGGGCATCGCCCGCGCGCCAGCACGCAACCTGGGGTGTGGGGATCTTGGGCTACTGGCCACGGATGAATCTACAGGGGCCAGGACGGTTGGCCTAGACCAATGCCCCGCCCATTTACAGCCGTTCGCTTTCCGTCGGCGGCGGTTTCAGCGCCGGCTCTCGCCGTCGGTTCAGCGCTGGATCGCCTTGGTCTCCAGGAACTCCTCCAGGCCCTGGCGGCCGTACTCGCGGCCGTTGCCGGACTGCTTGTAGCCACCGAACGGGGCGAAGGGGTTGAACCGCGCGCCGTTGATGTCGACCTGTCCGGTGCGCATGCGCCGGGCGATGGCCAGGGCGTGCTCCTCTTCGCCGAATACGGCTCCGGTGAGGCCGTAGATCGTGCTGTTGGCGATCTCCACGGCATGGTCGTCGTCCGTGTAGGGGATGACCGCCAGAACCGGGCCGAAGATCTCCTCCTGGGCGATCGCCGACCGCGGGTCGACGTCGGCGAAGATCGTGGGCCTGACGTACGCGCCGCCGGTCAGGCCCTCGGGCCGGCCGGGGCCGCCGAGGACCAGGGTGGCGCCGTCGGCGATGCCCCGCTCGATGTACGCGGTGACGCGTTCGCGCTGCGCCTCGGAGGCCAGCGGCCCGAGACGTACGCTCTCGTCGGCCGGGTCGCCGACCGTGTACTCGGCGGCCGCCTCCCGTAGCAGACCGACCACCTGGTCGTGCAGCGCGGCGGGGACGAGCATACGGCTGTACGCGCCGCAGACCTGGCCGTTGTTGGCCCAGGCGGCGGCCAGTCCGCCGGTGACGGCGGCCCTCAGATCGGCGCCGGGCAGGATGATGTTGGCCGACTTGCCGCCGAGCTCCAGGGCGACCCGCTTGACCGTTTCGGACGCGACGGCGGAGACACGCCTCCCCGCCCGGGTGGAGCCGGTGAAGGACACCATGTCGACGCGCGGGTGGGCGACCAGCGCCTCGCCGACCGCCTCGCCGGTGCCGTGCACGACGTTGAACACCCCGGCCGGCAGCCCGGCGGCCGCTGTGACCTCGGCGAAGATCCGCGCGGCCAGCGGGGCGACCTCGGCAGGCTTGAGCACCACGGAATTTCCCGCGAGCAGGGCGGGGACGACCTTGGTGACGATCTGCTGGACGGGGAAGTTCCACGGCACGATCGCGGCGACCACGCCGACCGGCTCCCGCACGATCAGCGAGTTCGCGATCTCCTCGCTCCACGGGAACTTCTCCGCGACGTCGGCGAGGCTGTCGACCGTCATCGGGGGCAGGCCGATGGCCAGCGTGCCCGTCAGCGAGCGCGCGGCGCCCATCTCGGCGGTCATGGCGGCGGCGATCTCGCCGCCGCGCTCCTTCAGGCCCGCGCCCACGCGCCGTATGACCGCGGCGCGTTCGGCCGGGTCGGTCGCGGCCCACCCCGGGAAGGCGGCGCCGGCCGCCTCCACGGCGCGGTCGACGTCCGCCGCCGTGCCGTCGGGGACGGCGGCGACGACGTCGCCGGTGGCGGGGTTGACGACCTCGATCAGGGGGCCGTCGAAGGGGACGGCGCGGCCGTCGATCCAGTGGGCGGGGGAGGGGAAGCTGAGTGCGCTGTCGGTGTTCATGGCCCCGAGCGTCACAAGGTTCGGGAAGCGCAACCAGGGACAGAGTGTCCCGTGATCCAGGTCACAGGTGTGCTGTCGGCGGGCCGGTCCGCGGACCCGGCCGCCGGGGGAATACCCCTCACCCGGGCCGTGCTGAGTGCAAAAGGGATCATGGGGAGGTGATCATGCCGTTCGGGCCACCGGGACGGCATGGCGCGTCACCGAGAGGAGTGTGGGCGCATGGACCGCGCCGAACTGGCCGATTTCCTGCGCACCCGGCGCGAGGCGCTCCAGCCCGAGGACGTGGGCCTGCCCCGTACCCGCCGCCGCCGCACCGGCGGTCTGCGCCGTGAGGAGGTCGCCGACCTCAGCAACATGTCGACGGACTACTACACCCGTATCGAGCAGCAGCGCGGGCCGCGCCCCTCCGAGCAGATGCTCTCCGCCGTCACGCGGGCCCTGCGGCTCTCCCCGGACGAGCACGACCACCTGTTCCGCCTGGCCGGATACCCCACCCCGCGACGCGTTCCGCGCACCGGTCACATCAACCCGGGCATGCTCGCGGTCTTCCAGCGTATGGAGGACACCCCGGCGCAGATCTTCAGCCGCCTCGGCGAGACCCTCGCCCAGAACCGGCTCTCCACGCTCCTCCTCGGCGACCAGACCCGGCACACCGGACCTCACCGCGCCCTGGCCTACCGCTGGTTCACCGACCCCGCGGAACGGCGTCTCCTCCCGCCCGAGGACCACGCCCGGCACAGCCGTACGGTCACCGCCCAACTGCTGGCCACCCACACCCGCGACCCGGCCGACCCCCGCACAGCCGCTCTCGTCGGTGAACTGCTCAGGACCAGCCCGGAGTTCGCCGCCATCTGGAGCGAGCACCCGGTCATCGGCCCGTACTGCGACCCGAAGCGCATCGACCACCCACGGATCGGCTCCCTGGAACTGCACGGCCAGAACCTGCTGGACCCCGACGAGTCCCAGCTCCTCACGGTCTTCACCGCGCCACCGGGCACGGAGAGCCACGAGAAGCTGAAGTTTCTCTTGGTCCTTGGCCCCGGCGTGGCCGCCTGACGCTTCCGGTCACACGGAACAAGAACCAGAGGCGAGTACACCGTTGCGAGCAGCACGAACACCGGGGGGAGGCCCCGGCCGCTCCCGGACTCCCCGTGAGGATCCGCCCAGTCGCAACGACCGAGCCGCAGAGCACAAGCACTGTCGTGAGGAGTTCACTCCGCTGGCGGCCGATCTCGCGGATCTGACCGCCGAGGAGTGGGCGATACGGTCGCTGTGCGATGAACTGACCGTGCGCGAGGTTCTGGCCCATCTCACCTCGGGGGCGAGCCTCAACTCCGTGCGGTGGCTGGCGGGGGTGATCCGCTGCCGATTCGACTTCGACAAGCAGGTGGCCATGCGGCTTGCCGAGCAACTGGGCGCGACCCCGGCCGAGACCCTTGAGCGGTTCCGTCGGATCGTCCCGAGCACGACCAAGCCTCCTCTCCCTGCCCTGGCCATGCTGGGCGAGACGGTTGTGCACGCGGAGGACATCCGGCGCCCGCTGGGGATCCGCCGCGACCATCCGATCGAGGTCGTCACGAGGGTGGCCGGGTATTGCCACGGTACGGACCTCGTAGTCCCTGCCAAGGGACGTATCGGTGGCATGAGACTCGTCGCGAATGACGGCCCCTTCACGACGGGTTCGGGGCCGCTCGTGTTCGGCTCGACGGTGGCCCTGGTGATGGCCATGACCGGTCGCGCGGCGTACTGCGACGACCTTGAGGGCGACGGTGTCGACCTCCTCCGCGAGCGCGGCCGGCAGGTGGCGTGACGGCGATCAACGGCGTCCAAGGCCGGCGGCGTGGCACGCGAGACCCACTGAACGACTCACCATGGCGCCCGCTCCACCCCGGAACGATGGCAGAGGCTACGGCGAGGCGGTGACGCGCAAGGCGCTGTACGAAGGGGGCCGGGCCACCGGACTGACCCGCGCCACCCTGCATGCGACGGCCGCAGGGGCGCCCGTCTACCCACGTATCGGCTTCCGGCCGAACTCACCGATGCACTTCTACAGCTTTGAGGGCTGACCCGCGCCGAGACCTTCACCGGCCCGCGCGCCGGTCCTTCGTTCAGGCCAACTCCCGCTCGGCGAAGGCGCGGAAGGTACCCGGCGGACGGCCGGTGAGCCGCTGGACGGTGTCCGTGGTGCGGTCCTCCGCCCCCTGCGCGATGGAGCGGTCCAGGCCCGCGAGCATCGCGGCGTACTCGGCCGGCATGACGGGGGCCAGACGGTCGCGCATCTGCTCGTACGTCAGCCCGCGGTGGCTCACGGCCCGGCCCAGTACCTGGGCGAGGATGTCGGCGATGTCGCCGTAACTCAGCGCCTGCGGCCCGGTGATGACCAGGTCGCTGTTCGGGGCCTGGGCGTCGGTCAGCGCGTGGACGGCGACCGCGGCGATGTCGTCCGCGTCGACGAACCCGACACGGCCTTCACCGGTGGCCGTCAGGACGGTCCCGTCCGCGCGGATGCTCTGCGCGTGCGGGCTGTCGCCGGTGAAGTTCTGCATGAACCACGAGGGCCGCAGCACCGCCCATTCGTCGAACAGCCCCGGCAGCGCCTGGTGGATCTGTCCCGTGGAGGGCCCGCCGGCCGGGATGGCCGACGAACTGAGCAGCACCGCGCGGCGCACGCCTGCCGTACGGGCCTGCTTCAGGAAGGGCAGCATGACATCGGCGGGCTCCAGGGAGCCGAGCGGCGGAATGAGATAGACCCGGTCCGCGCCGCTCAGAGCTTCGTCGAAGGTCGAGGGGTCGTCCCAGTCGAAGCGGACCGCCTGAGCGCCGGCCACGGCGGTGGCGCGCCGGCTCGCGGCCTTGACGCGGTGCCCGCCCGCGACGAGTTGGGCGACGACGCGGCTGCCGGTGGTGCCGGTGGCGCCTATGACCAGGGTCGTGCCCGGGGCGCGCATCAGTTCTTGCCCGTGAAGTCGGTGGCCGGGTCCTGGACGGCGAGGGGGTTCCAGTAGTCGCGGTAGTGAGTGATGAGGCCGTCCTTGACCGTCACGACGGCGATGTAGTTCATGTCGAAAGGCTTGTCGGTCTCCACCAGGCGGCCCACCCCGCGCATCTCGACCACGACGGTCTCCGCGACGGTGCTCTGGTGGATCTCCACGTCGGGGAAGTCGTGGACGTCGATGTGGTCGGGGTAGCCGCGCATGTAGTCGCCGATCGCGGCCTTGCCGTCCAGCCGCTTCGGCCAGCCGTCGGGGGCGAAGGGGAATTCGAGGACTCCGCCGGTGTCCCAGAGGTCGACCCAGCCGGGGATGTTCTTGTCCAGCAGCAGTCGCAGGCCTTGGCGGTAGACGTCCGCCGCTGCCGTGTTCGTGGGCATGAGTAACTCCGTCCAGTACGATGCGGACCGAGGGTCCGCTTCTGGGATGAACGATACGGACCCCGGGTCCGCTTTGCAACAGGAGGAACCTCATGCCCGAGCGCAAGCCGCGCAAGGACGCGGCCCGCAACCGCGCTGCCGCCTTCGCGGCGGCCGACGACCTCTTCGCCCGGTGCGAGAGCCCGGAGTCGGTCACCATGGCCGACATCGCGGCGGCGGCGGGCGTCGGCAAGGCGACTCTCTTCCGTGCCTTCGGCGATCGCACCGGCCTGATCCACGCCTTGTACAAAGCACGCCTGGAACCGGTCGGCGCCGCCATCGAGGAGGGCCCGCCACCCCTGGGGCCGACCGCGCCGCCGCTCCAGCGCGTACCCGCCCTGCTCGACGCGGTCCTCTGCTTCAAGCTCGACAACCGTCACCTCGCCCTGGCCCTGGAGAGCGCGGGTGGCGACAGCCCGTACCAGGCGGACCATTACCAGCGCTGGCACGGCATGCTCCAGGCGGTGCTGGAGCGCGTTCCCGGTCTGACCGACAGCGACTTCACCGCCCACGCGCTGCTCGCCGCGGTCCGCGCCGACCTGGTCGAACACCTCGCCGGTCAGCAGGGCGTGCCTCGTGAGCGGATGAGGGAGCACCTGGCGTCCTTCGTCGCCAAGGTCCTGGACTCCCGTACCCCCTCCGGTACTTCCCCGGGCTGACGGTCTCAGGGCCCGTCGCCGCGCAGGAGTTGTTCCATCGCGATGGCTCCTTCGCCGAAGGAGTCGCGCTTGCGGTGGGGGCCGCATCCCTGGACCAGTCGCGCGTAGTCGGCCGCGGCGGCGGCGATACGGTCGCGCAGGACCGCTCCGCTCGACTGGGTGCCGAAGTCGTCCGTGGCGGCGTACACACCCCTCGACGACACCAGGGCGTGCAGATAGGAGAACATCGGCCGCAGCGCGTGTTCGAGGACGAGAGAGTGCCGTTCGGTGCCGCCCGTGGCGCCCATGAGGATGGGCATGTCCGACAGGGTCTCCTCCGGGAGCACGTCGAAGAAGGACTTGAACAGACCGCTGAAGGAAGCGTTGAACGCCGGGGTGACCGCGATGACCCCGTCCGCGTCGGCGACCGTGCCGAACGCCTTCTCCAGCGGGGCGGACGGGAATCCGCTGAACATCGCGTCGATGATGGCGTGTCCCAGGGGGCGCAGTTCGACGAACGAGGACTCGACCATGACCCCGGCGCCGGCGAGTTCCGTGCGTACCGCCGCCTCAAGTCTGGTGGCGAGCATGCGCGTCGACGAGGGCTCGCGCAGCCCGCCGGTGATGATCGTGAGTTTGGTCGTCACGTCATCCATCCTCCAACTCCTGTCACGATCCGGTGGGTTCCTCGGTGTTCCCCGCGTCGCGTTCCCGCAGGAGCGACTGGTGCGTGGGGGCGGCCGGCGCCTCGGGGGACCGGCCGACGGCGAATTCCTTGCGGAGCACCGGCACCACCTCTTCCCCCAGGAGGTCGAGCTGTTCGAGCACGGTCTTGAGCGGCAGTCCCGCGTGGTCGACGAGGAACAACTGGCGCTGGTAGTCGCCCGCGTACTCCCGGAAGCCCAGCGTCTTGTCGATCACCTGCTGCGGAGAGCCGACGGTCAGGGGTGTGAGCGAGGTGAACTCCTCCAGGGACGGACCGTGCCCGTACACGGGCGCGTTGTCGAAGTAGGGCCTGAACTCCCGCACGGCGTCCTGGCTGTTGCGGCGCATGAACACCTGCCCGCCCAGGCCGACGATGGCCGTCTCCGGTGCGCCGTGGCCGTAGTGCGCGAAGCGCTGCCGGTACATGTCCACCATCGTCCGCGTGTGGGACGAGGGCCAGAAGATGTGGTTGGCGAAGAATCCGTCGCCGTAGTACGCGGCCAGCTCCGCGACCTCGGGGGTGCGGATGGAGCCGTGCCATACGAACGGCGGGATGCCGTCCAGCGGGCGCGGAGCGAGGGTGAAGCCCTGGAGGGGCGAGCGGAGCTTGCCCTCCCAGTCGACGACCTCCTCACGCCACAGGCGGCGCAGCAGGCCGTAGTGCTCGACGGTCAGGGGGATGGCCTTACGGATGTCCTGGCCGAACCACGGATAGACCGGACCGGTGTTGCCACGCCCCAGCATCAGGTCGGTCCGTCCGCCGGACAGATGTTGCAGGACGCTGAAGTCCTCGGCGATCTTCACCGGGTCGTTGGTGGTGATCAGCGTGGTCGACGTCGACAGGATGATCCGCTCGGTCTGCCCGGCGATGTAGCCGAGCAGGGTGGTGGGTGAGGACGGGACGAAGGGCGGATTGTGGTGCTCGCCCGTGGCGAAGACGTCGAGGCCGACCTCCTCCGCCTTACGGGCGATGGTCACGGAGGCCCGGATCCGTTCCGCCTCGGTAGGAGCCCCGCCGGTGGTCGGGTCGGGGGTCACATCACCCACGGTGAAGATTCCGAACTGCATCCCGGTCGTCATGTCACTGGCACCTCTCAGCTCGCGCGGGCCGCTCGGGCGCCCTGATGCCGGATGCGGCACGCTTAATCCGCCCCCGAAGCCTCACAAACCATTCCATTTCTACCCAATGGGACTGGTGCCGAATCCGGATGGCCCAGAGGTGCGTCGCAGCTGGGCCGAGAGATGGTGCTGCAGCGGCCGGCCCACCGCCGCGAGGTCGTGGACGAACGTGAGCGCGTCGTCGTCGGTCAGGGTGTACCGGCGGCGCGTGGCGTCGACCTCCTTGGCGGTGGGGGTACGGGCCACCTCGTGGGTGGCCAGGTCAACCGTGTTGTCGGCCGCGTGGCCCACCGAGATCTCCGCGATGCCGGTGGGCTGGGTGATCAGCGCCTCCACCCGGCCGTCCGGCTGGAGCCGCCACCAGCCGCTCTCCCGGGCCGACGGCCGCAGCGGCGCCCCGTCGGCGTCGAGCAGCCAGGCCCGGGTCTCGTAGCGGAGAAAGGGGCGGCCGTCGTGGCTGAAGGTCATCTCCTGCGCGTAGCTGAAATCCCCGGTGAGCGTGGGGTATCCGCCGCGTCCCCGGCCGCGCCAGATGCCCAGGAGGCCGAGCACGGGCGTGAGTAGTGGGTGCGGTGCGGGTGCCTCGTCCGCTCGGTGGCCGTCGGGGTACGGGTGCTCTGGTGCGAGGTCGAACACGGTTCGCGCTCCTGGGGGTCGGGGCCGGTGCCGCGTCGAAGCCTAGACCCGGCGCGCCGGACGCCTCGCGCCTTGCGCGGAGCCGATACGACCGGTTCCGTACCGCCCATACGTTCTATTTACGACGTTTCGACGCGAGGAGGAGGAAAATGGCAGATGTAGAGAAGTGATGGAGGCGAGAGATGACCCGAACCCGCTACACCAAGGACCGAGGGCTGACCACACGCATGGTGACCACCATGTTCCTGATCGGTCTGCTGTACGTGGTCCTGGTCGGTGTGCTGCTCGCCGTGCTGGGGAAGTTCTGGCCGGTGATCCTGATCGTGGCCGGTGGCCTGTTTATCGCGCAGTTCTGGTTCAGTGACAAGATCGCGGCCTTCGGCATGGGCGCGCGCGAGGTCACTCCGGAGCAGGCACCCGAGCTGCACGGCGTCGTGGACCGAATCTGTGCGCTGGCCGACATGCCGAAGCCCAAGGTGGCGATAGCGGACAGTGACATACCGAACGCCTTCGCGACCGGCCGGAGCGAACGCAGCGCACTCGTCTGCGCCACCACCGGCCTCCTCCGCAGACTGGAACCGGAGGAACTGGAGGGCGTCCTCGCCCACGAGATGTCGCACGTCGCGCACCGCGACGTCGCCGTCATGACCATCGCGTCGTTCCTGGGCGTGCTGGCGGGCCTGATGACCCGGATCGCGCTCTACAGCGGACTGTCGAGGAGCGCCGGCAACGACGGGCCCGCTGGTATCGCCATCCTGGTGATCCCGCTGGTCAGCGCGGTGGTGTACGCCATCGGCTTTCTGCTCACGCGGCTGCTCTCCCGCTACCGCGAGCTCTCCGCGGACCGCACCGCCGCACTGCTCACCGGCCGGCCCTCGGCGCTCGCGTCGGCGCTGACCAAGGTGGACAGCCAGATGGCACGGATCCCGACGAGGGACCTGCGGAAGGCGGAGCCGTACAACACCTTCTTCTTCGTGCCGGCCTTCTCCTCCCGCGAGAGCCTGGGGCGGCTGCTCTCCTCGCACCCGACCCTCCAGCAGCGGCTGGACCAGCTCGCCCGGATGTCCGCCGAGCTCGCCCGCCCGTAACCCCGACTCTGTCGTCACCGTGAGGAGCTGGTCCCGTGGGCCTTCTCGACACCATCCTGGGCCGGAGCAAACCGGTCCGGCCCGATCTCGACCAGCTCTTCGCGCTCCCGTCCGCCGCGCTGACCCTCCAGGCCGGGGCCGGCTACACGCCCACCGGCCTCGGCTCGGTCTGTTTCGCCGGCGTCGAGGGCGGTGGTTTCGCCCGGATCCGCCAGGACGTACAGGAACTGCTCGACGCGGACACCGGTGAGGGCGGCCACCCGGTGGAGTTCAGCCAGGACTCGTACGGTTACACCTGGCTGCTCTCGCGGCAGGCGCCCGACGACACGGCCGCGCTGGTCAACGATCTGCACGCGGTCAACACACTGCTCCAAGACGGCGGTTTCGGCCCGCAGCTCCTCTGCTCGCTGATCAGTTTCCGCGACGCGGAACAGCGGTCGCTCGCCCTCGTCTACCTCTACAAGCGCGGCAGCTTCTACCCCTTCGCGCCGGGGCCCGGCGCCGCCGAGAAACGGGACAACCAGCGAGAGCTCCAGGTCAGCGCGGTCCTCGGGGACGATCTGCGGATCGAGCCCGACCTCGCCCGCTGGTTCCCCGTCTGGGGCGCGCCGGGGCTCTGACCCGCCCACCGCCCCTTCGCTGATTCAGGCCGTACAGCGGTCGAGGAGAGCCGTGGCCGAGTGCGAGGGGGTGGGCGTTCGCAACCGCTCGCGGTACTCCCGAGCCGTCGCCATCAGCCCGTCGAGGGCCTTCCTCGTACGCACGAGGTCGTCGATGTGCTCGGAGAGCCGTTCGCGTTCCTGCGCCATCCGTTCCAGGGCCGCGTCGGAGTTCACCTCGCTGGGCGCGTCGACGCAGGGCAGCAGCTCGGAGATCGTCCGGCTGGACAGCCCCGCCGCGTACAGCCGCTGGATGAAGGCGACCCGCTCGACCTCGCTCTGCGTGTAGTGCCGCTGCCCGCTGGCGCTGCGGGTACTGGCGAGCAGCCCCTGCTCCTCGTAGTACCGCACCGACCTGACGCTGACTCCGGCGCGTGAGGCGAGTTCACCGATCCGCACAAGGTCCTCCCGATGGTGTCCTGTGTCGTGCGTCACAAGGCTTGCCTCTGACGTCGATGTGAGGTTTTAGCGTAACCGCAGTGCTCGAAACCCGGGCACCGCGCACCTCGCATCGCGAAGGAGTCCTGACGTGACGACCCTCTTCACCTCTTATCGGCTCGGCGGCCTCACCCTGCCCAACAGGGTGGTCATGGCCCCGATGACCCGGGTCCGCGCGGCGGCCGACGGGCTGGCGACGCCGTCGATGGCGGCCTACTACGCCCAGCGGGCCACGGCCGGGCTGATCGTGAGCGAAGGGGTGCAGCCGAGCGCGATCGGGCAGTCCAACCCGGGTACCCCCGGACTCCACACCGACGGGCAGGTCGCCGCGTGGCGCCCCGTGACCGCCGCCGTCCACGCCAACGGCGGGCGGATCTTCGCCCAGCTCATGCACGGCGGACGGGTCTCGCACCCCGACACCATCGGCACGCGGCCGGTCGGCCCTTCCGCCGTCCCCGCGGTCGGCGACGTATTCACGCCGACCGGGCCCCAGCCCGCCCCGACGCCCCGCGCGCTGGACACCGCCGAGGTGCCCGAGCATGTGGAGTCCTACGCCGGGGCCGCCCGCCGCGCCACCGACGCCGGCTTCGACGGTGTCGAACTGCACGGCGCCAACGGCTACTTGATCTCGCAGTTCCTCTCCTCCAACGCCAACCTGCGCACGGACGGCTACGGCGGCCCGGTCGCCCATCGGATCAGGTTCGCCGTCGAGGCCGCGGCCGCCACCGCCGACGCCATCGGCGGGCACCGGACCGGCATCCGGCTCTCCCCGGGCGGGACGTTCTGGGGAGTCGAGGAGACGGAGGTCGGCGAGCTGTACGCCGCGCTGCTGACCGAGCTGGCCCGCCTCGACCTGGCGTACGTGCACATCGAGGCCACCGCCGACGAAGAGGTGCTGGTCGCCCTGCGCCGGGCCTGGCCGGGCACCCTCATCATGAACCCGACCCTCCCGATGGGACCCAAGCAGACCGGCAGGGACGACGCCGACCGCTGGCTCGGACTGGGCGCCGACCTCGTCAGCTTCGGCCGCGCCTTCATCGCCAACCCCGACCTCGTCGAGCGGCTGCGCGCCGGACTGCCGATCGCGCCAGTCGACGAGGCCACGTACTACCAGGGCGGTGACGCGGGCTATCTGACCTACGCGGCCCACGAGTACGCGGCCTGACACCGCCCGGCGCTTCCTCCGTCGACGGCCGGGCGAGAGTCCTTGCGGAGCGCGCGCGAGAACGGCCGCCGGCCTCCCGTGGATCACCACGGGAGGCCGGCGACCGCGTACGAGCGGGCTTTACAGGTTGTCGCCGAAGATCACGGCGGTGTTGAAGCTGTCGTGGATCCACGTGGCGACGAACTCGCTGTTCACGATGGAGTTGCCACGGTCGTGCCCCTCGCCCCGCTCGCCGGCGGCGGCGGCGCCCGCGCTGCCGAGAACGGCGAGCGCGGCGAGAGCGGTGGCGGCGACTGCTGTACGGATACGCATGGGTGTTCTCTTTCTACGGGTTGTACGGGGACTGTCGGACTCTGCACCCATAGACGTCCGACGCCCCTCGATAACCGCGTGGCTGGGGAGACCACTCCGATGCCGGGCAGGGCCTCGCTCGTCGGGCGGGGCGATGTTCGCCGGGGTCCTTCTGCTCGTGGACGGCGTGCTGGCCGTCCTGAACGGTGTCGTCGCCATCGCGCGGGACAACGTGTTCACGCTTCGGGGCAGCTACACCTACCAGTTCACCCTGACCTCGTGGGGCTGGATCCATCTGGTGGTGGGCGTGCTCCTGATCCTCACCGGGCTGGGCATCCTCCGCCGCGCGCCCTGGGCACGGGTGATCGGGGTGGGCATGGCCGCGATCAGTGTCGTGGCGAACTTCATGTGGCTGCCCTATCAGCCCGTCTGGGCGGTGGTCACCATCGCGATCGGCGTCTTCGTCATCTGGTCGCTGCTGACCGACCGCCCCAGGGCGGCGGTGCGGTAGCCGTCCGTACCGCGAGCGGCCGGGTTCTGCCCGGCCGCTCACGTGACGCGCCCCGTCGTCACACCGCCCCGGCCTCGGTCAGGAACGCGGGCGGCGGGCCTGGTCGCCCCGCTCCGCGTTCTTCTCCTTGATGCGCGCTGCTTCCTTCCGGACCTCGGCCTGCGTGGCGCGCTCCCGCCGCAGCCACGAGGGAAGCTCCTCCTTGAGCGCGTCGATCTGCTCCGTCGTCAGCGCGTCGGTGACGCCGCCACGGGCCAGACCCGCGATGGAGACGCCCAGCCTGGCGGCGACCACCGGCCGGGGATGCGGGCCGTCGCGCCGCAGTTCCAGCAGCCACTCGGGCGGGTCCGTCTGGAGCGCGTTCAGCTCGCTGCGTGAGACGACACCCTCCTGGAAATCGGCTGGGGTGGCCTCAAGGTACACACCCAGTTTCTTAGCCGCCGTGGCGGGCTTCATCGTCTGGGTGGTCTGGTGCGACTTCATGGTGCCCAGACTATCGAGCGGGTAAGGGCCCTCCGACCACGACCGGTAGCCTGGCTGAGTGACAGGCTCGGAGGTACCCCTCGCGTCCCCCACGTTCCGGCTCGCGTACGTACCGGGGGTGATCCCCGGCAAGTGGGTGCGGATCTGGAACGAGCGGCTCCCCGACGTACCGCTGACCCTGACCGCGATCACCGCTGCCGACGCGGAGGACATGCTGCGCGCGGGGGAGGCCGACGCGGGTTTCGTACGACTGCCGGTCGACCGGACGGACCTCAGCGCGATCCCGCTCTACACCGAGACGACGGTCGTCCTCGTACCGAAGGACCACCTCGTCGCGGCGGTGGACGAGGTGTCCGCCGCGGATCTGGCCGACGACATCGTGCTGCACCCCCTCGACGACACCCTCGACTGGGAAGGGCCCCTGCCCGGACTGCCCGCGAAGGAGCGACCCGCCACGACGGCGGACGCCGTGGAACTGGTCGCGGCAGGCGTGGGACTCCTTGTCCTGCCGCAGTCACTCGCGCGCCTGCACCACCGCAAGGACCTCACCTACCGGCCGGTCTCCGACACCCCCGAGTCGCGCGTCGCGCTGTCGTGGCCGGAGGAGCGGACCACCGATCTGGTCGAGGAGTTCATCGGGATCGTCCGTGGGCGCACCGTCAACAGCTCACGGGGCCGCCGCGCCACCCCGGCGCAGGAGCAGCCGGGCTCTTCGAAGGCCAAGCCGAAACCGAAGCCCAAGCGCTCGGACGCGGCCGGCGCCGCCCGCCGGAAGCCCGCCGCCGACAAGTCGACGGGCAGGAATCCCCGGAGCGCCGGCTCCGGTGGTGGTGCGGGCGGCGCGAAGAGCGGCGGACGCGGCAGACCGGGCCGCCGCTCCTGAGGGCTGTCCGCAACGTCCCGCGTGCCCCGCGACGCTCCGGGAGGCCCTTCACCGACCCGCACGGCTGAACGTCAGATGCGTGACTCCGCTCGGTGTGGAGACAGCCTCGATCTCGTAGTCCTTCTCCAGACCCTCCTGCCCGTCCCAGAGGCGTACGCCCCGGCCGAGCAGGATCGGGACCACCACGATGTGCATGTGGTCGATCAGCCCGGCTGTGAGGAAGTCGCGGATCATGCCGGGACCCCCGCCGATGCGTACGTCCAGGCCGCCCGCGGCCTCGCGGGCCCTCGCGAGCGCGTCGGCGGGCGAAGCGTCGATGAAGTGGAACGTCGTGCCGCCCTCCATCTCGATCGACGGGCGGGGGTGGTGGGTGAGGACGAAGACCGGTGTGTGGAAAGGGGGGTTGGCACCCCACGCGCCCTTCCAGTCCGGGTCCTCGTGCCATCCGGGGTACCCGAACTTCCCGGCCCCCATGATCTCGGCGCCGACCCCGGGAGTGAACAGCCGCAGGAAGGCGTCGTCGACACCTTCCGAGCCGCCGGCCTGGCGAAGCATCCCTCGCCCCCACCGGGTGGCGAACATCCATTCGTGCAGCCGTTCGCCGGCATGGCCGAACGGTGCGTCGAGGCTCTGGCCTTCGCCGGTGGCGAAACCGTCGAGCGAGACGGAGACGTGCTGGACGCGGGCAAGTGACATGGCTGGTGTGTGCCTTTCCCTCGGTCGGCCGGGCGTCGCCGGATCGGTTCGGTGTGAGGCGAACGTAGCCGCCGCCTCAGTTGGACCCGGCGTCCGCGTTTCCTTCGACGAGCTTCGCGAGGTTGTCCAGCGACATCCGCGAGCCCGTCTCGCTGTCGGCCACCGGCACCACGTCCGGGATCCCCTCGTGCACCATGACGACCTCCGTACCGCCCTCGACGTCCCTGAGCGTGGTCGTCATGGTCATGCTGCCGAGGAGCGCCGGGTCGTCGCTCTCGAACTCGATGACCTCGACCACCCGCTCGTCCGGCACCAGCCGTTCGAAGTGCCCGTGGTACGTGTCGGTCTGCGCCGCCGACTTGCCGGTGTCCGTCGGCGCGTCGTAGATGAGCGAGACACGGAACCGCCCGCCCTCGCGGTCGTCGAACTCGTGCACGCGGGTGCTCATCCCGTCCGGCGCCCGCCATCTCGCGACGGCGTCGGCGTCCAGCAGGGCGCGGTAGACGGCGGCACGCGGTGCCCGTACACGCCGGGAGATCAGGATCGAGTACATGAACTCAACCTAGCGTTCCGTCACGGCCGTGGCGCCCGCCGGGCGTTCGGGTGTGTGTTGTGCCAGGTCAGCGTGTTGCTCCGGTGGAGTTCGTAGAAGAGCCAGCCGAGCGAGACCGCGGCCAGCAGGAAGTAGGTGAACCGGCTGGTGACACCGTCCCAGAGCGCGTGCAGGGCGACCGCGAGCAGGAAGGTGACCACGAGTTGCGTGGTCGCGGCGAAGGTCCAACGCGCCCCCACCGCCCCCCACAGCGCCCCGCAGATCAGTCCCGTCCACGCCATGTGCGCGGCGGGGGAGGTCAGTCCGCGCAGCAGCAGGGTCTCCTCGACGTCCCCGATGTTCCCCTGGGACTCCAGCAGCGCCGTGAAGGCGTACCCCATGGTCTCCAGCGTGGCGAACCCCATGCCCGACGCGACCCCGATCAGCAGTCCGTCCGCGACATGTACGGTGCCCTGCCGCCACTGCCACAGCAGGATCAGCACCGGGACGATCAGCTTGCACGACTCCTCGATCAGGCCGATGCCGATCAGGGACGACGTGCCGAGGCCGCGCAGGGTCTCGAACTCCAGCCGTCCGGCGGTCACGATCCCGACCACACCGCCGAACAGCGCCGCGATCCCGAGCACGAACGGCCCGACCTGCCACTCGCCCGTACGCCCGGCCACGAACGTGAGGAAGGAGAGAGGGACGACGAGAGCGCCCAACAGGATAAGGGACGGTACGTAGTTGACGTTGCCGGTGTCGACCAGTGTGCTCTGCACCAGGAAATACAGCCCAAGCCCGACGGCGAGAACTGGCAGCCATGCCCACTTGCGCATGGTCGTCGGCATCGCACAGCACCTCGTTCTCACGTCGGCGGCGGGTCAGGCCACCGCAGCGTAAGCCGGGCCGGGCCGTGCGCGAGGCAACGACCCGGCCGCGTCGATACGCTCCCGCCGACGTCGGGGATTTGGCGCCGCCCGTTACGGGATGCGTGCCACGCCCGCGTAGATACCGCTCATCTCCTGCTCGGGCGCGTCCGTGCCCTTGAACCACGCGGGCGCCGTGACCAGTCCGGGCTCGATCAGCTCAAGTCCGTCGAAGAACTTGCCGACCCCGGCGTGGGTACGGAATCCCAGCCTGATGCCGCCCTTCGCGTACTCCGCGACGACCTTGTCCGACAGCTCCGGCACCAGGTCGGACGCGGCGTGCGACAGCACCAGATAGCTGCCCGACGGCAGCACGTCCACCAGGCTGGAGACGATCTCGTACGGGCCCTGGTCGTCGGGGACGAAGTGCATCAGCGCGATGAGGGAGAGCGCGATCGGCCGCTCGAAGTCCAGGGTGGCGCGGGCGTACTGCAGTATTTCCTGCGGGTCGCGCACATCGGCCTGGATGTAGTCGGTGGTGCCCTCGGGCGTGCTGACGAGCAGGGCCTCGGCGTGCCGCAGGACGATGGGGTCGTTGTCCGCGTACACGATGCGGGCCGCCGGCATGACCGCCTGGACGATCTGGTGCAGGTTGGGCTCGGTCGGGATGCCGGTACCGATGTCCAGGAACTGGCTGACATCGTTGTCGGCAAGCCAGGCGGCGGCGCGGTGCATGAACGCCCGGTTCTGGCGGGCGCCGTCCGCCGATTCGGCCGGCAGCCGCTCGCCGACCTGGCGGTCGACCTCGTAGTTGTCCTTGCCGCCGAGCAGCCAGTCGTAGACCCGCGCGGGGTGCGGCCTGCTGGTGTCGACCTGAGGTTTGGGCGTCCCTGCCGTCATACGAAGCTCCGATGGGTGCGTGGCGGTACGACGGGAGGCGGTACGGCGTGTTCGCGCGCCGTCGCCGGGCTTCCCCGGACGTCACCGGCCGTCCGGGGAATTCTGCCACAGCGCCCGGGACTTGATCCGTCCGCGGTGGGCGAGGGCCGCCTCCGGCCGGCTCAGGCCATCGGCAGACCCAGGCCGTAGAAGGTCACGCGGTACGCGCCCAGATCCCCGGCCTCGTTGCCTATGAGCAGGTCCTCGGGGGAGACCACGCCCATCGCGCGCGCCGTCGCCACGATCGTCTCGGCCAGCGCCTGCCCGTCGGGCCGGCCCGGACCGCCCGCGTCGATGCGCAGCCGCGGGCTGTCCGGGTCGGGCCAGGGCCTGCCGGTCGTCGGGTGCTCGGCCGCCGTGCCCCAGCCCAGCGAGGCCGGGTTCACGGACTCGTCGGCGAAGGAGGCGAGCATCAGCCGGTCGCCGCAGTCGATGTCGAACAGAATCGGCGCGCCCTTCCCCTCGATCCGGCCGTAGATCGGCATCCACATCGGGGTCCGGAGCGCGGTCGTCTCGGCCGGCAGCGTCGTCAGGAAGTCGGCGAGCGCCCTGGTCATCGTCTCCCAGCTGCGGACCCGCCAGCCGCCGGGGAAGGTGAGGCCGCCGTTCGACCCGTCGGGCCGGAAGCCGAAGAAGCCGCTGATCGCGTGGTCGTCGTCGTGGCCCTGACGTACGAACCAGCTCTCGGCCGGGTCGGTGGGCTGGAGCACCAGTTCAGGGCCCGCCGGACCCGCGCGCAGTTCGAGGGTGTCCGACTCGCCCCGCCACCGCAGATACGGGGAGCCCCAGCTCTGCACGGGGCGCAGGAACGGCGCCAGCCTGCCGTGCACACCCATGATCGACGCCTCGCCGAATGTGGCGGTCAGCTCGTCCTTGACTATGCGGAAGGCCTCCGCCTGGGAGGCGGCGTCCGGATCGGCGTGCCGTACGGGGATGGCCAGTTCGACGTACGCCTCCCCGGCCACGTACCGCTCCTCGTACTTCCCGACGGGCCGCAGCCGCGCGTCGCCGGTGGAACGGCCGGTGACCACTGTCGGGCTGTCGCTCCAGCCCCAGCCGAGCCGGACGATCAGCGCCCGTGTCGCGTCCGACGTCCAGCCGCCGGTGTCCGCCGCGCGGAGGCGGACCGCCAGGGCCGCTACCGTCTCGTCCGTGGCGCTCTGTTGTGGTGCGCTGCCCCGCTGTTCGGTCATACGACCGATCTTGCCGTACGAACCGGCGGATCTCAGCCGAGAGTTGCGGAGTTGGAACATCCATTACGGACCGGGCGGCGGGTCGGATGTCAGCCGTTGTTGTCGGGGTCGGGCCCGGTGCGCTCGTTCCGGTTGAGGGCCGAGATCTCGGCGATGTCCGCTTCGCCCAGCTCGAAGTCGAACAGGGCGGAGTTCTCCTGGACGCGTTCGCGTGTCACCGACTTGGGGAAGATGATGTCCCCTCGCTGGATGGCCCAGCGGAGCGTGACCTGCGCGGGGGTCCGGCCGGTGTCGTTCGCGATACGGACGATGACCGGGTCGTTCAGCACCCTGCCCTTGGCGAGGGGGGACCAGGCCTCGGTGGCGATGTCGTGCTCGGCGTTGAACGACCTGACCTCGTCCTGGGTCAGATACGGGTGAACCTCGATCTGGTTGACGGCGGGCACGATCACCGAGTTCGCCATGAGGCGGCGCAGGTGGTGCGGCTGGAAGTTGGAGACGCCGATGGCCCTGACGCGCCCGGACCGGTAGATCTCCTCCAGCGTCTGCCAGGCTTCCACGAAATTCCCGGTCTTGGGCCGCGGCCAGTGGATCAGGAAGAGGTCGAGCTGGGCCAGCCCGAGGTCTTCGAGGCTCTGGTCGAACGCGGCGCGCGCGGCGGCGGCCTCGTGGAAACCGTTGTTCAGCTTGCTCGTCACGAAGAGTTCGTCCCGGTCGATCCCGGAGTCGCGGAGCGCCTCGCCCACCTCCTTCTCGTTGCCGTACATCTGTGCCGTGTCGATGTGCCGGTAGCCGAGCTCCAGCGCGGTCAGCGTCGCCTGCCGGGTGTCGGCCGGCGGAATCTTGAAGGTGCCGAAGCCGAGCTGGGGGATCGTCACCCCGTTGTTGAGCATGACGTCGGGTACCGCGTGCATGGTGGCTCCTCGGATGGTGCTTCGACAGCGGTGAGAGGGCGGTCAGGGCGGTGCACAGCACCGCCTTCCCGATCGTATTGCCGGTAAAACAGCCTAATGCGGCAAATGCTCCAGTGGAGCCTTCGCCGAGCCGGGTCCGACGGCGCGTCAGACACGGCTCGGTTACGACAAGGTGGCGTCCCCCTTATCTCCAGGTTGCGGGCAACCTTCTGTATGCCTGACCCGTCTGCCACGGCATGAAGATCTCTTTTCTCATTCACAACGCGTACGGGATAGGAGGGACGATCACCACCACGTTCAACTTGGCCCGCGCGCTGGCCGATCGGCACGATGTGGAGATCATCTCGGCTCTCCGGCACCGGGAGCGGCCGAATCTCAACCTCGACCCGCGCGTACGGCTGCGGCCCCTGGTGGATCTGCGGCACGAGAAGAACGACCCGCGGCATCTGACGCCGGCGAAGATCTTCCCCTCGTCCGAATACCGCTATCACCAGTACAGCGCGCTCACCGACGACCGCATCGGCGAAGCCCTCGCTTCGCTCGACGCCGATGTCGTCGTGGGCACCCGGCCCGGCCTCAATGTGCACCTGGCCCTCCAGGCGCCCGCGCGGACGGTACGCGTCGGCCAGGAGCACCTCACGCTCAACAACCACCCGCCGCGCCTGCGCAACGCGCTGCGCCGGGTGTATCCGCGCCTGGACGCGCTCACCCCCGTCACGGAGGCCGACGCCGCGGCCTACCGGCGCAAGATGCGGCTGCCCGGTGTCCGGGTGCAGGCCCTGCCCAACAGCGTCCCGGCCCCGTCCCTCCCACCGGCGGACGGCGGCGAGCGTGTCGTGATGGCCGCCGGACGCCTGGTGCCGGTGAAACGGTTCGACCTGCTGATCGAGGCCTTCGCCGCCGTCGCCGCAGAGCGGCCCGACTGGCAACTGCGCATCTACGGCAAGGGCGAGGAGCACGAGCGGCTGCGCGCGCTGATAAACCGGCTCGGCCTCCACAACTGCGTTTTCCTGATGGGCGCCGTGACTCCGATGGAAGCCGAGTGGGTCAAGGCCTCGATCGGCGCCGCGACATCCAACTTCGAGCCGTTCGGCATGACCATCGTCGAGGCGATGCGCTGCGGACTGCCCGTCGTGAGCACCGACTGCGAGTACGGCCCCGGCGAGATCATCGCCCCCGGCGAGGACGGCCGGCTGGTCCCCGTCGGCGACCGGGACGCGCTGGCCGGCGCCCTGCTGGAGCTCGTACGCGACGACGGGCTGCGCCGCCGGATGGGCCGTACGGCACTGGAGAACTCCCGCCGCTACGCTCCCGGCCCCGTGGTCGCCCAGGCCGAGCAGCTCTTCGAGGATCTGCTGGCGGCCCGGAGAGACGGCCGCCCGCGGGCACGCGGGACGGACCACGCCCTGGTGAGCGGCGGTTACGCGGCCAGGGACACCGCGCTCGTCGCGGCCGGCAACGTCCTGCGGACAGTGCGGAAGGCGCGGCGATGAGCGACGACGGCAGCACGAACGGCGGACCGGTGGCCAAGCCCCGGGCGGACGCGACCGTGGACGGGGAGGGGCGTTTCGTCGTACGCGTACGACTGCCGCTGCCCGACTCGGCACGCCCCCGGCTGCTGCTCCAACTGCGCCCGAAGAAGGGGCAGTCGGAGGAGACCGGCCGTGTGGCCGCGCTGGAGCACGTCGGGCATGACGAGTGGCGGGCGGTCCTGGAGACGGCGCCCGCATTGCGGGAGGGGCGCTGGGACGCGTACGTGCTGGGGATGCCCGGTGAGGAGCGCACACCGCTGCTGCCCGGCCTGCGCGATCTGCGCGCGCTGGTGTCCGGCGGTGGCGGAGAGGGCCGGGAGACTCCCCTGGCGGTCCGGATCCCCTACGCGACCAAGGACGGCCGTCTCGCGGTACGCGCCTGGCTGCGGGCCACGCACGCGGAGGCCGGCCGGATCGACTTCTCCGGCCACACGATGACCGCGCGGGCGCGACTGTTCGGCGCCCGGCTGGGGGAGGGCGCGGCGGCGCTGCTGCACCCGCGGGGCAAGGACGCCCCCGTACGGCAGATCGCTCTGCGGGCCGAGGGGGAGCGGGACCTCTCCTTCACCGTCGACTACCAGGACCTGCTGGCGGAACGCGGACAGCCCGCAGCCGGGGCGGAGCAGGAGATCTGGGACGTGTATGTCCGCCCCGCGGCCGGCGCGTCCCGGATCAGGGTCGCCCGGCTGCTGGACGACGTCGCGGACCGCAAGGCGGTCTTCGTCTACCCGGCCGCCACACTCGGCGGGGTGACGGTGCGTCCGTACTACACGGTGGACAACGATCTCTCCGTGGCGGTCGCACCGGCACCGGTCGCCGACTGAACGGCGCTGCCCTGCGGCCGAGTTGACGGCAGGTCAGATTTTGTCAGCCCGCGGCCCGCAGGGCGGTCGAGACCAGGGTCCTCGCCTCCGCCTGCACCTCGCTCAGGTGCTCCGGGCCCCGGAAGCTCTCCGCGTACACCTTGTACACGTCCTCGGTCCCCGACGGCCGCGCCGCGAACCAGGCGCTGTCGGTACAGACCTTCAGGCCGCCGATCGCCGCGCCGTTGCCGGGCGCCTCGGTGAGGACCGCGGTGATCGGCTCGCCCGCCAGGGCGTCGGCGGTGACCTGGTCCGCGGAGAGCTTCGCGAGGACCGCCTTCTCCTCCCTGGTCGCGGGGGCGTCCACGCGGGCGTAGGCGGGGTCGCCGAAGCGCTCGGTGAGGGCCGCGTAGTGCTGGGACGGGGTGGAGCCCGTGACGGCGGTGATCTCGGAGGCCAGCAGGGCGAGCAGGATGCCGTCCTTGTCGGTGGTCCACACCCGCCCGTCGCGGCGCAGGAAGGAGGCGCCGGCGGACTCCTCGCCGCCGAAGCCCAGGCTGCCGTCGAAGAGACCGTCCACGAACCACTTGAAGCCCACCGGCACCTCCACGAGCGTGCGCCCGAGGTCGGCGGCGACCCGGTCGATCATCGAGGAGGAGACCAGCGTCTTGCCGATCCCGGTGCCGGCCGGCCAGCCGTCGCGGTGCGCGTAGAGGTACTGGATGGCCACGGCCAGATAGTGGTTGGGGTTCATCAGACCGCCGTCCGGCGTGACGATGCCGTGCCGGTCGGCGTCGGCGTCGTTGCCGGTGGCGATGGTGTACTTGTCGCGCCGCGCGATCAGCGAGGCCATCGCGTGCGGTGACGAGCAGTCCATCCGGATCTTGCCGTCCCAGTCCAGTGTCATGAACCGCCAGGTCGGGTCGGCGAGCGGGTTCACCACCGTGAGGTCGATCCGGTGCCGTTCGGCGATCCGTCCCCAGTACCCGACCGAGGCGCCCCCGAGCGGGTCCGCGCCGATCCGGATCCCGGCGTCCCGGACCGCGTCCAGATCCAGGACGGACGGCAGGTCGTCCACGTACCGGCCCAGGAAGTCGTGCCGTCCGGTGGTGTCGGCGGCCAGCGCACGCGCGTACGGGATCCGTCGGACCTCCCCCAGACCCGCCTCGATCAGCGCGTTGGCGCGGTCCTGGATCCACGAGGTGGCGTCGGATCCGGCGGGGCCGCCGTTGGGCGGGTTGTACTTGAAGCCGCCGTCGGCCGGCGGGTTGTGCGACGGCGTGACCACGATGCCGTCGGCGAGGCCCGCCGTACGGCCCTGGTTGTGGTCGAGGATCGCGTGCGAGACGGCCGGGGTGGGCGTGTAGCCGTCGTCCGAGTCGATCAGGACGGTGGCCCCGTTGGCGGCCAGCACTTCCAGCGCGGTGACCCGGGCGGGCTCGGACAGGGCGTGAGTGTCGGCACCGAGGAACACCGGTCCGTCGGTGCCCCGGCGGGTCCGGTAGTCGCAGATGGCCTGGGTGGTGGCGGTGATGTGGTCCTCGTTGAACGCCGCCGACAGGGCGGAGCCGCGATGCCCCGAGGTACCGAAGGTGACCCGCTGCGCGGGCTCGGCCGGATCCGGGTGCAGCGCGTAATAGGCCGTCACCAGCCGCGCCACGTCCACCAGATCCCCGGGCTGCGCCGGCTGCCCGGCCCTGTCGTGCACCATCGGCGAACTCCAATCGTGTCGGTCGGTCGGCCGCCGCGCGGGACGTCGAGCCCGTCGTCCCGGCGCGTGCCACGTAACCCTATGAGGTCGGGCGGCGCCAGTGGGCGCCGCCGTCCCCGCGGCAGGCCCCGGTCCGGTGTATCTAGAGGCAGTAATGATTTGCCTAATAGCTTTAGGCATTGTTAGCGTGCGATACATGAAAGCCGTGACCGAACAGGACATCCGCACGTCGTTCATCAATTGCTCCAAGGGCGAGGCGGCGCGCCTTCCGCTGCCGCGGGACCTCGCCGAGCGCCCCTGGGACGACCTGGACTTCCTGGGATGGCTCGACCTCTCGGCGCCCGACCGCGGCTATCTCGTCGCCGAAAGGGACGGCGCTCTCGTCGGCGTAACGCTCCGTTATCCGTCGCGCCGCCGCGGCTATCTGCACCGCAGCATGTGTTCCCTCTGTCTGACCACGCACCCGGGCGGCGGCGTATCGCTGATGACCGCACGGAAGCGCGGCAGGGCGGGACGGGAGGGGAATTCGGTCGGTCTCTACATGTGCACCGACCTCGCCTGCTCCCTCTATACGCGCGGAAAGAAGGCGGCGGCCCCCGGTGGACGCATGGAGGAGAGCCTGACCGTGGAGGAGCAGACAGAGCGCACCCGCGCGAACCTCTTCGGCTTCCTCGACCAGCTCGCTCCCTGACCCGGCAGGGCTTCGATCGCCCGTACGGCCGTACGGCTCCGGCGCGGGCGGGTGCGAGCCGGCGCCGAGCGAGGCAACGTGTTTCCGCTTCCCCGCCGCCCGTTTCCGCTTTCCGGCCGTCCGCCGCCGCCGGATGTTCGCGAGGACCCGGCAGGCCCGCCGCCCTACGATTGCCCGGAAAGCAGCCCTCTTCCACGGAGAAGGTGCGCCGCATGACGAAACTCGGCCTTCCGGACAGAATCCAGGCCTGTCTGTTCGACCTCGACGGTGTCATCACCAAGACCGCCGTCGTTCACGCGGCCGCCTGGAAGGAGACGTTCGACGAGTTCCTGCGGGAGCGCGGTGATGGGGAATTCCGTCCCTTCGACCCCGTCGCGGACTACAACAAATTCGTCGACGGTCTTCCCCGGGCCGACGGAGTACGGGCCTTTCTCGGCTCGCGCGGAATCCAGCTGCCGGGCGGTGAGCCCGACGACCCGCCCGACCGGAACACGGTTCAGGGACTTGGCAACCGTAAGAACGAACGCCTGCTGAAGAGGATCAGGGCCGGCGGCGTCGAGGCGTACGACGGTTCGCTGCGCTACATCCGGGCCGTCCGGGCGAGCGGTCTGCGTACCGCCGTGGTCTCCTCCAGCACCAACTGCCGCGACATCCTGCGGGCGATCGACGCGGAAGCGCTTCTCGACGTCCGGATCGACGGGGTCGTCGCGGCGGAGCGCGGCCTGCCCGGCAAGCCCGACCCCGCGCCCTTCCTCGCGGCGGCGGAGGATCTCGGAGTCGAGGCGTCGGCCGCCGCCGTGTTCGAGGACGCGCTGGCGGGCATGGAGGCGGGCCGGTCCGGACACTTCGGATACGTCGTGGGCGTCGACCGGGTGGGCCAGGCCGACGCGCTGCGGGAGCACGGAGCGGACACCGTCGTCACCGACCTGGCCGACCTCGCCGATCAGGAGCCGAAGGAATGATCACTGATTCTATCTTCGCGGTGGAGCCCTGGTCGCTGCGTGAGACGGACCTCGACCTCGACCTGCTGCCGCAGAGCGAATCGGTCTTCGCGCTCTCCAACGGCCATGTCGGCTGGCGGGGCAATCTCGACGAGGGCGAGCCGCACGGCCTGCCGGGCTCGTACCTCAACGGTGTCCACGAACTGCACCCGCTGCCGTACGCCGAGGCCGGGTACGGCTACCCGGAGTCCGGCCAGACCGTCATCAACATCACCAATGGGAAGATCGTCCGGCTGCTGGTCGACGACGAGCCGTTCGACGTGCGCTACGGGCAGTTGCGCTCCCACGAGCGGGTGCTCGACCTGCGTTCCGGTCTGCTGCACCGTACATGCGAGTGGACCTCACCGGCCGGCAGTACCGTACGGGTGCGCTCCACCCGGCTCGTGTCCTTCACCCAGCGCGCCGTCGCCGCCGTCTCCTACGAGGTCGAGGCGGTCGACACCGAGGTACGGATCGTGATCCAGTCGGAGCTGGTCGCCAACGAGCAACTGCCCGGGGCCGACACCGACCCCCGCGCCGCCGTCGCACTGGAATCGCCGCTGGAGGCGGAGGAGAACTTCGCCTCCGGGCACCGGCTGCGGCTGGTCCACTGCACCCGCCGCAGCGGTCTGCGCGTCGGGGCGGCGGCGGACCACTTCGTGTACGGGCCCGACACGACCACGACACAGAGCGAGTCCCACGACGACATCGCACGGGTGACCGTCGCCTCTGTGCTGGCTCCGGGGAAGACCTTGCGGCTCGACAAGCTGGTGGCGTTCGGCTGGTCGAGCACCCGGTCGCTGCCCGCGGTGAGCGACCAGGTGGACGCGGCTCTGGCCGGTGCGGCGAGCGTCGGCTGGAAAGGGCTCGCCGAGGAACAGCGGTCGTACCTCGACGACTTCTGGAAGTGCGCCGACGTGGAGGTTGACGGCGACGAGAAGATCCAGCAGGCCGTACGGTTCGCCCTCTTCCATGTCTTGCAGGCCGGTGCCCGCGCCGAGCAACGAGGCATCCCCGCCAAGGGGTTGACCGGTTCCGGCTACGACGGGCACGCCTTCTGGGACACCGAGGCGTTCGTCCTGCCACTGCTCACCTTCACCTCACCCGACGCGGTGTCACATGCCCTGCTCTGGCGCCAGAGCACGCTGCCGGCCGCGCGGGAGCGTGCCGGGCAACTCGGACTGCACGGGGCGGCGTTCCCCTGGCGGACCATCGACGGCTCGGAATGCTCGGCCTACTGGCCGGCCGGCGCGGCGGCCTTCCATGTGAACGCCGGTATCGCCGATGCCGTGGTGGGTTATCTGTCGGCCACCCGCGACGAGGAGTTCGAGCGCGACTGCGCCGTCGAACTGCTGGTGGAGACCGCGCGGTTGTGGCGCTCCCTCGGCCACCACGACCCGCACGGCGCCTTTCACATCGACGGTGTCACCGGGCCCGACGAGTACAGCGCCGTCATGGACGACAACACGTACACGAACCTGATGGCCCGCAGGAATCTGCGGGCGGCGGCCGACATCGTGGAGCGTCACGCGGATGTGGCGGCCCAACTCGGCGTCGACGAGGAGGAGTCCGCGACCTGGCGGGACGCGGCCGACGCCATGAACATCCCCTACAACCGGGAGCTGCGCGTCCACGAGCAGGACGCCGGCTTCACCGGGCACCAGCACTGGGACTTCGAACGCACCAGGCCCGACCAGTATCCGCTGCTGCTCCACTTCCCCTACTTCGACATCTACCGCAAGCAGGTCGTGAAACAGGCGGACCTGGTGCTGGCGATGTACAAGTGCAGCTCGTACTTCGACGCCGACCACAAGGCGCGGAACTTCGCCTACTACGAAGCCATCACCGTCCGTGACTCCTCGCTGTCGGCCTGCTGCCAGGCGGTCCTGGCCGTGGAGACGGGACATCTGCGGCTCGCCTACGACTATCTGACCGAGGCGGCTCTGATGGACCTGGAGGACCTGGAGCACAACACCCGGGACGGTCTGCACATCGCCTCGCTCGCGGGCGCCTGGACGGCTCTGGTGGCCGGCTTCGGCGGTATGCGGCACAGCCAGGACAGGCTGGACTTCTCGCCGCGGCTGCCGGAGGAGATCAGACGGCTCGCCTTCACGCTGAAGTTCCGCGACCGGCACCTGCGCGTCGAGATCAACGCCACGACCGCGACGTACACCATCTCCACCGGTGACCCGCTGAGGATCCACCACTACGGCGAGCCGGTCACCCTGCACGGCGGAGTCGCCGAGGCCCGCACCATCGCGTCCTTCGTCGCACCGCCGACGCCCGAGTACCCGCCGGGACGCCGGCCCAACGCGTCCGGGCACCGCCGCTGACCACACGAGGCGCGCCCCTTTCGCATAGCTGTGCAAATGGTGTGAAACTGGACGAAGGTGAGTGGAATCACCATCCACTCCCAGAGGGGATCAGACGCGGTCGCACAGGTCTGATCGATGGTTCCGGCCCCCCGGCTACGCCGAATCCGGGCCTGGCTTGCGACGCGGACACACCCGCCGTGGCGGGGCGAGTGCCTGGGCGCGGCAGTACTGAGGAGTGCTTCCATGGCCAAGGCAGTAGGAATCGATCTCGGTACCACCAACTCCGTAATCGCCTCGTGGGAAGGGGGCGAGGCGACCGTGCTCCCGAACGCGGAGGGCACCCGCACCACACCTTCCGTGGTCGGCTTCACCGACTCGGGAGAGCGCCTGATCGGGCAACTGGCCCGCCGTCAGGCGATTCTCAACCCCAAGGGCACCATCTACTCGGCCAAGCGCTTCATCGGCCGGCACTACGACGAGATATCCGACGAGGCCAAGGCGGTCGCGTACGACGTCGTCGAGGGTGAGGGCGGTGTCGCCCGTATCGACGTACGGGGCAAGCTGCACGCGCCCGAGGAGATCAGCGCGCTCGTACTGCGCAAACTCGCCGAGGACGCCGGACGGTCCATGGGCGAGCGGGTCACCGAAGCCGTCATCACCGTGCCCGCCTACTTCAACGACGCGCAGCGCACCGCCACCAAGGACGCCGGCAAGATCGCCGGCCTCGAAGTGCTGCGCATCATCAACGAGCCGACGGCCGCGGCGCTCGCGTACGGGATGGACAAGAAGGAGCACGAGACGGTGCTCGTCTTCGACCTCGGCGGAGGCACCTTCGACGTGAGCATCCTCGACGTCGGGGACGGTGTCGTGGAGGTCCGTTCCACCGCCGGGGACAGCCACCTCGGCGGCGACGACTTCGACCGTCGGCTGGTCGACCATCTCGCCGACGCCTTCCAGCGGGACAACGGCATCGATCTGCGGCAGGACCCGCAGGCCCTGCAACGGCTCTTCGAGGCGGCCGAGAAGGCCAAGACCGAGCTGAGTTCGGTCACCCAGACGCAGGTCAGTCTGCCTTTCGTCACCGCCGACGCGTCCGGCCCCAAGCATCTGACCGAGACGGTCATGCGGTCCACGTTCGAGCAGATCACCGCCGACCTCGTAGAGCGCTGCCTCGACCCCGTACAGCAGGCACTCGCCGACGCCAAGGTCAGCGACCAGGACATCGACGAGGTCATCCTGGTCGGCGGCTCCACCCGTATCCCCGCCGTACAGAGCCTGGTCCGCCGGCTCACCGGCGGCAAAGAGCCCAACATGAGCGTCAACCCCGACGAGGTCGTGGCCCTGGGTGCCGCGATCCAGGCGGGTGTTCTCAAGGGCGAGGTCAAGGACGTCCTGCTGCTGGACGTCACGCCGCTCTCCCTCGGCGTCGAGACGCGCGGCGGCGTCATGACGAAGATCATCGAGCGCAACACCACCATCCCCGTCCGGCGCTCCGAGACGTTCTCCACCGCCGCCGACAACCAGCCGGCCGTCGATGTCGTGGTCGTACAGGGCGAACGTGAACTGGCCGCCGACAACCGGGTCCTGGGCCGGTTCCAGCTCACCGACATCCGCCCCGCCCCCCGGGGCGAGCCGCAGATCGAGGTCACCTTCGACATCGACGCCAACGGCATCCTCAATGTCACCGCCAAGGACCAGTCGACCGGCAAGGAACAGTCCATCACCATCAGCGAGGGCTCCAACCTCGACCGGTCCGAGGTCGAACGGATGGTCAGCGAGGCCGAACGCAACCGTGGCGAGGACCAGGCCCTGCGCGAAGCCGTCGACGCCCGCAACGAACTCGACGCCGCCGCCTACCAGGTGGAGCGAATCCTCACCGAACTCGGCGACGACGCGCCCGAACACGAGAAGGCCCGCGCGCAGATGCTGGTCACCGACGCCCATCAGGCGGTCAAGGACGAGGCGGACCCGGCGAGGGCCAGATCGCTGACCTCCGAACTCCAGCAGATGCACGCCGCGCTCGCCGCCCGCCGGGCCGGGCCCGGTCCGGGCGGCGGAGACGGCGCCGGACCGGCGGCCGGACAGGGCTCCGAGGACGGGTCCGGACCCGGGCCCGGGAGCACAGCCGACGACGACGTCATCGACGCCGAATTCAACAAGAGCTGAGCCGCCGCGATGACCAACTCTCCGGAACCTGAGCCCGAGCCCGCCGAGAACAGCTCCGGCGGCGGCTGGCCGAACGACCCCGCCGCACCGAACCCTCCGGTCGCGCCGAAGCCCGATGCCCCCGGCCCGCCGAACAGTCCCCCCACGCCCGGCGGGCCGGGTGAGCCCGGCGAGGCGGACCTGGTCCCCGCGGCCGAGCTGGACGAGCTGCGGGACCGCTGGCGACGCGCACTCGCCGACCTCGACAACCTCCGCAAACGCCAGACGAAAGAACTCGCGCGCGAACGGGACTCCGAACGCGCGCGCGTCGCCGGCGCCTGGCTCCCCGTGGTGGACAACCTCGAACTCGCCCTGTCCCACACCGAGTCCGGCACCGACTCCCTGATCCAGGGCGTCAAGGCCGTACGGGACCAGGCTGTCGACATCCTCGACCGGCTCGGCTTCCCCAGGGACGACGAGACCGGCGTCCCCTTCGACCCGCTCCGGCACGAAGCCGTCACCGTGGTGGAGGACCCCGAGGCCGAGCCGGGAACCGTCGTCCAGTGCCTGCGCCCCGGCTACGGCACTCCCGGCCGCCAGCTGCGGCCGATGGCCGCCGTCGTCAGCAAGCGGCAGGAGTGACGCGCCTATGGCAGTCGACTTCTACGAAGCCCTCGGCGTGCCGCGCACCGCGAGCACCGAGGAGATCCAGCAGGCGTACCGCGCCCGAGCCCGCAAGTACCACCCAGACATCAACAAGGAACCCGGCGCCGAGGAGCGCTTCAAGGAGCTGAACGAGGCCTACAGCGTGCTGTCCGATCCCAAGACCCGGGCCCGTTACGACCGGTTCGGCCCGGACTTCCGCAAGATACCCGAGGACTACGACGAACGCGTGGGGGCCGGAGCCGGAGGGGGAGCGGGCAGGGGCAGACCGGGGCGTTCCGGACCGGTCTACGGCGGCGACCCGTTCGGTGGCTCCGCCGGATCCGCCGGTCCGGGTGTCGACTTCGAAGACCTCTTCGGCAGCATCTTCGGCGCCGGAGGCGCGCGGGGCCGCGTGCCCGGCGCCGACCAGGAGACCGAACTGGTGCTCACCGTCGAGGAGGCGTACCAGGGGGGCCGGCGCAGCATCACCCTCTCCGGTCCCGACGGCCGTCGCAGCTACGAGGTGAACATCCCCCGCGGCGTCACCGAGGGGCAGCGGATCCGCCTCGCCGGACAGGGCGGCCGGGGCAGCAACAACGCACCGGCGGGCGACCTGTATCTCCGGGTGCGTCTCGCACCGCACGACACCTACCGCGTCGACGGCCGGGACCTCACCGTCCAACTGGCCCTCTCCCCCTGGGAGGCGGCGCTCGGCGCGACCCTTCCCGTCACCACACCGCACGGGACCGCCAAGGTGTCCGTCCCGCCAGGCTCCTCCAGCGGGCGCAGGCTGCGGCTCCGCGGCGAAGGACTGCCCAACCCACGCGGCAAGGACGGCGACCTCTACGCCGAGTTGCGGATCATGGTGCCGCCGCACCCCACCGACCGTGAGCGCGACCTCTTCGAAGAGCTGGCGAACGTCTCCGACTTCGACCCGAGGAGGATGCGATGACCCCTCCACCGCGCCGTCCGGCGCGCCCCCGGACGCGCACCGTCTACACGCTGGCGCCGCTCCCCGGACTCTCCCTGGAGACCGTCGCCCGCCGGTCGGGCATGCACCCCGACGCCGTCCGCAAGTTCGTCGCCCTCGGGCTGCTGGACGCCCGGCGCGAGGCATCGGGCCGGCTCCGGTTCGCCGAGAGCGCCCCGCTGGAACTCGCCCGGATGGAACGGCTGCGGGTCGGCCTGTGCCTCAACTACGCCGCGCTCGGCGTGGTGGTCGACCTTCTCGATCGCATCAGCCGCCTCGAAACCGCCCTGCGCCGCCGAGACACCAGGAGTGATCAGCAGCCATGGACATGAACCGCCTCACCCAGAAGTCCCAGGAATCGCTGCAGGACGCCCAGACCGTGGCCGTACGCCTCGGGCAGAACGAGACCGACGGCGAGCATCTGCTCCTCGCGCTCCTCGACCAGCGGGACGGCCTTGTGCCACGGCTGCTGGACCAGGCGGGCACCGACACCGGGGCCCTGCGCACGGCCGTGGAGAGCGACCTCTCCCGCAGGCCGCGGAGCACCGGCCCGGGAGCGGCGCCCGGCCAGGTCTTCGTCACCCAGCGCCTCGGCAGACTGCTGGACGCCGCCGAACAGGAGGCGCACCGGCTCAAGGACGAGTACGTCTCCGTCGAACACCTCGTGCTCGCCCTCGTCGATGAGGGCTCCGCCACTTCCGCGGGACGGCTCCTGAAGGAGTACGGCCTCACGAAGGAGGCGTTCCTGGCCGCGCTCACCCGGGTCCGCGGCAACCAGCGTGTGACCTCCGCGACCCCCGAAGGGGCCTACGAGGCCCTGGAGAAGTACGGCCGCGACCTGGTCGCCGAGGCACGCGAGGGCACCCTCGACCCGGTGATCGGCCGCGACGCCGAGATCCGCCGCGTCACCCAGATCCTCAGCCGTAAACGCAAGAACAACCCGGTCCTCATCGGCGACCCCGGCGTCGGCAAGACGGCCATCGTCGAAGGACTCGCCCAGCGCATCGTGCGGGGCGACGTCCCCGAAGGGCTGCGCGACAAGACCGTCTTCTCCCTCGACATGGGATCGCTGGTCGCGGGCGCCAAATACCGCGGCGAGTTCGAGGAACGCCTCAAGGCCGTCCTCGGCGAGGTCAAGGCCGCCGCCGGGCGGATCCTGCTCTTCGTCGACGAACTGCACACCGTGGTCGGCGCGGGAGGCGGCCCTGAGGGGGCCATGGACGCGGGCAACATGCTCAAGCCCATGCTCGCCCGCGGCGAACTCCATATGATCGGCGCCACCACGCTGGACGAGTACCGCCAACGCATCGAGTCCGACGCCGCGCTCGAACGGCGTTTTCAGCAGGTGCTGGTGGACGAGCCGAGCGTCGAGGACACCGTCTCCATCCTCCGCGGACTGCGCGAGCGTCTGGAGGTCTTCCACGGCGTACGGATCCAGGACACCGCCCTGGTGGCGGCAGCGACGCTCAGCCACCGCTACATCTCCGACCGCTTCCTCCCCGACAAGGCCATCGACCTCGTCGACGAGGCCTGCGCCCGGCTGCGTACCGAGATCGACTCCATGCCCGCCGAACTGGACGAGATCACCCGCCGGGTCACCCGTCTGGAGATCGAGGAGGCCGCACTCTCCAAGGAGTCGGACGCCGCCAGCGAGGCCCGGCTCGCCGAACTCCGCCGTGAACTCGCCGATCTGCGCGGCGAGGCCGACGCCAAGCAGGCGCAGTGGGAAGCCGAACGCCAGGCCATCCGCCGTGTCCAGGACCTGCGCCAGGAACTCGAACAGGTCCGGCGCGAGGCGGAGGAGGCCGAACGGAACTACGACCTCAACCGCGCCGCGGAGCTGCGCTACGGCCGGCTCACCGAACTCGAACGCCGGCTCGACGCCGAGGAGGAACAACTCGCGGCCAAACAGGGGGAGACCAGGCTGCTGCGCGAAGTGGTCACCGAGGACGAGATCGCCGACATCGTGGCCGCCTGGACCGGCATCCCGGTGGCCCGGCTCCAGGAGGGCGAACGTGAGAAACTCCTGCGTCTGGACGAGATACTCCAGGAGCGTGTCATCGGCCAGGACGAGGCCGTCCGGCTGGTCGCCGACGCGATCATCCGGGCCCGGTCCGGCATCCGCGACCCCCGCAGGCCCATCGGGTCGTTCATCTTCCTGGGACCGACCGGAGTGGGAAAGACCGAACTCGCCAAAACCCTCGCGGCCGCGCTCTTCGACTCCGAGGAGAACATGGTCCGTCTCGACATGAGCGAGTACCAGGAGCGGCACACGGTCAGCCGGCTCGTCGGCGCGCCCCCCGGTTACGTCGGATACGAGGAGGGCGGCCAGCTCACCGAGGCCGTACGCCGCAAGCCGTACTCGGTCGTCCTGTTCGACGAGATCGAGAAGGCCCACGCCGACGTCTTCAACACCCTCCTGCAGATCCTGGACGACGGCCGCATCACCGACGCCCAGGGGCGGGCGGTCGACTTCCGCAACACGGTCATCATCATGACGTCCAACATCGGGTCGTCCCATCTCCTCGACGGCGCCGCCGCCGACGGCGAGATCAAGCCCGACGCCCGCGACCTCGTGATGGGCGAGCTACGGGCCCACTTCCGCCCCGAATTCCTCAACCGGGTCGACGACATCGTGCTGTTCCAGCCCCTGGGCCTGGAACAGATCGAGCGCATCGTGGAGCTTCAGTTCAACGAACTGCGCGGGCGTCTCGCCGAGCGCCGGATCAGCGTCGACCTCACCGAACAGGCCCTCGAACTCATCGCCCACCAGGGCTTCGACCCGGTCTACGGTGCCAGGCCGCTGCGCCGCTACATCTCCCACGAGGTCGAGACCCTCATCGGCCGGGCGCTGCTGCGCGGTGACGTCGAGGACGGCTCGACGATCCTGGTCGACGCCCAGAACGGCGAACTCGTCGTCACGTTCGCCGACAGCAGGCCGCGGGAGCGGGAGACCGTGGGACAGGGGGCGTGAACGCCATGGAATCGCCCGTCACGGAAGCCGGGACCAGTCAGTCGCGGGTCACCGTCTGCCCGCACTGCGGACGCAGGAACAGGGTGCCGGCCGAAGCCGACGGCACCCCGCGCTGCGGCAACTGCCACTACGCGCTGCCCTGGATCGCGGACGCGGACGACGACGATTTCGCCCGGATCGCCGAGCGGCCGGGCCCCTACGTCCTCGTGGACCTCTGGGCCGTCTGGTGCGGGCCCTGCCGCACCGTCACCCCCGCCCTCGAACAGGTCGCCCAGGAACTGGCCGGGGAGATCAAACTCGTCAAGGTCGACATCGACCGGTCGCCCGGGATCGCCGCCCGGTTCGAGGTCCAGGCGGTGCCCACGCTGCTCGTCATGGACGGCCGGGAGGTCATCGCCCGGCAGGCGGGCGCGGCGTCCGCGCCGGCGCTGCGGTCCTGGGTGCGACAGGCCATCGCCGACAGGAAGTCCGCCCGGCAGGAGAAGGAGTGAGCACCATGAGTATCGGAGTCGACCCGCATCTCTCCATGGTGCGACCTGTCGAGCCGCTGACCCCGGAGGGCTGTGAGGAGTGCCTGCGGCTGGGCACGCCCTGGGTCCAGCTGCGGCTCTGTCTGACCTGCGGGCACGTCGGGTGCTGCGACTCCTCGCCGCTCAAGCATGCCCGTCTCCACGCGCACGCGGACGGTCACCCGATCGTGGAGCCTTACGCGCCGCGCGAGAGCTGGCGCTGGTGCTATCTCCACGAGGCACTCGTCTGATGTGCGCCGACGATGTGCGCGGCAGCGGGCCGCCGCCCGACGAGACGCCAGATCTCAACGGCGCCTACCCCCGGCTGAGCCCCGAACAGATCGACATCCTCGACCGGTCCGGCACCCGGCACACCTTCGAGGAGGGCGAGCGCCTCTTCGTGGAGGGGGAGACCTGCGAGCGGTTCCTGGTGATCCTGCGCGGTTCGGTCGTCGTGGTGAAGGGGCCCGGGAGTCCGGACGAACAGGAGATCCGGGTGCATGGACCCGGCCGGTTCCTCGGCGAGCTCGGTCTCCTCGAAGGCCGGGCGGCCTTCTACTCCGTGATCGCCCGTGAACCCGGGGAAGTGCTGACCCTCCCCGTGGAGAGACTGCGCGAACTCGTCGTCCGCGAACCGGGCTTCGGGGACCTCGTACTCCAGGCCTGCCTCGTCCGCCGCGAACAGCACGCCGGTGAGGGCGTCGGCTTCCGGATCATCGGCTCCGGGTACTCCGCCGACAGCCGCAGGCTGCGCGAGTTGGCCGCCCGCAACCGGGTGCCGTACCGCTGGACCGATCTGGAGCGCGACCCCGGCGCCGACGCGCTCCTGAGCCGTTTCGGCATCACACCCGACGAGACACCCGTCGTCCTGTGGGGCGGCCGGCACATCCTGCGCAACCCCGGGAACGCGGAACTGGCCGCGCTCATCGGCCTGCCCGCGACCGGCGTATCGCCCGACACCGTGCGCGACCTGCTGGTGGTCGGCGCCGGACCGGCCGGTCTGGCCGCCGCGGTCTACGCCGCGTCGGACGGACTGACCACGGCGGCGGTCGACAGCGTCGCCACCGGCGGTCAGGCCGCCACGTCCGCGCGTATCGAGAACTATCTCGGCTTCCCCACCGGAATCTCGGGCGGAGGACTGATGGAACGCGCCGTCGTCCAGGCCCGGAAGTTCGGCGCGGCCATCACCCTGCCCGCCAAGGCGATCGCCCTGCGCGAGAGCGACGGCCACTACGTCGTCACCTTCGCGGACGGTACGGAAGCGGCCGGGCACCACATCGTCGTGGCCACCGGCGCGCACTACCGCAGGCTCACCGTCCCGGGCGTCGAGCGTCTGGAAGGCGCGAGCGTCCACTACGCCGCCACACTGGAGGAGGTCAGGCAGTGCGGCAACGATCCGGTCGCGGTGGTCGGCGGCGGCGACTCGGCCGGCCGGGCGGCGCTGTTCCTCGCCGGGTTCACACCCCGTGTCCAACTTCTGGTGCGCGGCGGTGAGTTGGGCGCCTCCATGTCGCGCTACCTGGTGGACCAGATCGAACGCCACCCACGCGTCGAGGTGCGTTTGCACACCGAGGTCCGGGAAGCGCACGGGCGGAACTCGCTCGAAGGGCTCACGGTCGAGGACAACCGCAGCGGAGAGCGGAGCCGTACGCAGGCGCGGGCGCTGTTCGTCTTCATCGGAGTCAGGCCCCACACCGGCTGGCTCAAGGACACGCTTCCCCTCGACGAGCGCGGCTTCGTCCTGTGCGGGCCCGACGCCGTCGCGTCGACCAGCCCGGTGCCCCGGCGGTCGCTGACCCCCGCCCCGCTGATGCTGGAGACAGCGCTCACCGGGGTGTTCGCCGCCGGCGACGTACGCAGCGGCTCGGTCAAGCGCGTGGCATCGGCGGTCGGCGAGGGCCAGATGGCGGTCCGCCTCATCCAGGAACGGCGCGCCCGCGAGGGTTTCGGCACGCCCTGAGGGGCCGCCCCTCCGCCGCCTATGCGGGGTCGACCACGCCCGCGAGTGCCTTGACCATCTCCGACGCCAGTACCGCCTGGCCGGAGGTCGAGAAGTGGATACGGTCCGCGCTCAGCAGATCCGGCCGCGCGTTGAGCGGGTGGTCCCACATGTCGACGAGCACCATGTCGTACTCGCCCACCAGGCGGAGCGTGATGTCGTTGAGCGTCCGCACCCGCTGCGGGAAGTCGGGGATGGCGGGTACGTCGAACGCCCTGCCGAGCGTGAACGTCGTCAGCCGCGCCCCGGTCCCCGCCGCCAGCTCGAACACCTGCCGCGCCGTGCGCTCGACGAGGTCGAAGTCGGGCCGCCGCCGGAACAAGTCGTTGGCGCCGCAGGAGACATGGAGCAGATCCGGGCCGAAGGCGACGATCTCGTCCATCTGCCGGGCCAGCGTGTCGGCGGCCGTCGCCCCGATCGTGCCGGTGTTCAGATAGGCCGACTCGGGGCGGACACCGCGCAGTACGCCGGCGACCCGCTCCGCCCACGGCACGTTCGCGTAGCCGGGGCTCGGGTCCCCTGTCCCGGCGGCCAGGCTGTCGCCGGCCACCGCGAACCGTCGCCACGGCGCACCGGCGAGGAGCCGTGCGGCACGCGCCGGTGAGAGGCAGAAGGGATCGGTCTCTTCGGTGAGGGCCTTTGCCGCAGTCGTCATGGCATAAAAGTACGATCGATCGTGCGCATACTGCAAGCGATCGCCGCGCCGGAGTGTCGGGCGAGTGTCGGGCACCGGGGCACCCGAAGCGCCGGGATGAGCCGCGGTGTTCGAGGGGGCGCGTGGACAGGAAGACCGAAGTCCCGCTATTGGTATGGACCTTGACGGGGTTGGTCGGTGTCCCTACGGTGGCCAGTCAGCTCCAGTGTTCACAAGCTCGTCCCCTGTTCGCATATGCGACCCCACACTCCACAGGAAGGCGCTTGCGATGCGTGCTCGAAGGCTGCTCCCCACCCTCCTCGCCGTTGCCACGACGGCGGGCGTGCTGTCCGTGACGGTCACCCCCGCCCATGCGGCGGTCATCAACGTGAAAACCGCCGCCGAGTTGAAGTCGGCGCTCACCGCCGCCCGTCCGGGCGACACGATCCAGCTCGCCGACGGCCTCTACACCGGAAACTTCAAGGCGCTGGTCGCCGGAACCGCCAACTCCCGTATCACGCTCACCGGTTCGGAGAAGGCCGTGCTCAGCGCGGGTGGCGGCTATGTGCTGCACCTGAACGGCGCCTCGTACTGGACCGTCCGGGGCATCACCCTCACCGGCGCCCAGAAGGGCATCATGGCGGACAGTGCCAACGGTGTCGTCATCGACTCCGTCGTCGTCCACGACCTGGACATGGAAGGGGTCCACTTCCGTAACACGAGCCGCGACGGTGTCATCAAGAACTCGCGTATCTACGACACCGGCAACGACGGCCGGGGGATGGGCGAGGGTGTCTACGTCGGCTCCGCCGGCGGCACCTCCGACAAGAGCGACAACGCGCAGATCATCGGCAACACCATCGGCCCCGACGTCGGCGGCGAGGCCATCGACATCAAGGAAGGCACCACCGGCGCGAAGATCATCGGCAACACCTTCGACGGCCGGGGGCTGACCGGTGCCAACTTCGACGACTCCTGGGTCGATGTGAAGGGCAACAGCACCCTCGTGGAGAACAACACCGGGAAGAACACCACCAACAACGGCTTCGAGACCCACACCCAGCAGTCGGGCTGGGGCTGCGGCACCGTCTTCCGCGGCAACAAGTCGGATCTGACCGGCGCCACCGGCGACAAGCAGCTCGCGATCAACGTCACCGCCGACACCGCCGGTTGCCGGACGACCGTGCACTCGAACAACACGGTCACCGGCGGCCGCGGCCTGACGAACATCGCCATCACCCCCTGACCGCGGGCACCCGTCGCCGGCACGTGCCGCCGGGCTGTCAGCCCGGCGGTGCGCCGCACACATCGTCCAGGGCGAACGCCTTGGGAGTGCGCTGCAACAGCCGCTCGGCCTCCAGCTGCGCGAGCAGATCGTCGAGCGCCGCGGTGTCATCCGGCTTCTCCAGGAATTCCAGTACGGCCCGCTGGAAGGCACCCCGCAGTGTCGACGGCATGGCGTCGGACGCGTCGACGCAGATCTGATCCGCGTTGTTGAACATCCGCAGCACATCTGCCGAGGCCCCGGTCGGGGCGTTCTTGCCCGTCGTGACCGCCGTGACCGTCTTACCGGACGGGAAGTACGGCCGTTCCCCCGGGCCCGCCGCCTCGACCCAGTCGGCCTGCGTCCGCGGCGAGGTGAGTTCCAGCATCAGTTCCCACGCCGCGGGGCTCGGCTTGAACACCGCGGCCATGTCGCCAGAGACCTCGAACACGTTCCGGTCCTTCGGCAGCCACTCGACGAACTCGGAGGTCGGAGCGGGCCGCACGTCGTCGCCGTAATGGCGGCCGATGAAGGAACCCTGGTGCTCGCGGGTGCAGTCCTTCCCTTTCAGCAGGCCGTACCTGCCCGTGCCCAGCTTCTCGAAGTCCTTGGTGAGCGAGTTCGAGCGGTTCGTCAGGTCGTCGGTGGCGAGCACGGTGGCCCAGTCCAGCCAGGCCTGTCTCACCGCCTTTCCGTCCCATGGCAGTTGGCCGGTGGCGAAGTCCTCGTACACCCCGTGGCCCTGCCGTTGCAGCAGCAGGTCCTCGATCCAGTCCGTGCCCGGCCACCCGGACGTCGCGCCCGAGGCCATGCCCAGACACCACACGGCTTCCTCCGGCCCCGCGTCCGTCTCGCCCGCTCTGCTCCAGACGATGGATTTGAGGTCCACCCGAATCGGAACCCAGTACGCGTGTGCCTCCGTGCCCTTGGCGGTGGTGAAGGAGAGACGTGGTGCCCACGGCGCGATCGCCTTGTCCTCCACGTCCCCCTCAAGCGGCTGCGCGTCCCCGTTGCGCGCGTATTCGGCCAGCTCGCCGGGGCCGTTGAGGATCGCCACGTCGGGCGGGGCGTCCGTCCGCAGCTGCGCCACCAGGGTCTCGCGCAGCGAACGCGTGCCCTTGTACACGTAGTGGCGGCCCGTCCGTTCCCCTATCTTCGCGAGCGTCGTCTTGAACGGCTTCTCCTCACCGTCCGTCCACGGGCCGAGGACCACCAGCGTCGGCTCCTCCTCTGCCGCGCAACCCGCCGAGAGGAGGGCCGCCCCGGCGAAGAGGGCGCCCGCGAGCACCGTGCGGAAGAGTCGGTACGGAGCCCTCACGGCGTCCTCCAGAAGATCTTCAAGTGTCTTCGGCCGTAGTGGAACAGCGTGAAGCCCGACGCCACCGCGCCCACCGAGCCGATCGTCAGGGCGACTTCGGCCGCCAGCGCCCATTCGCCCGGGTGAGTGCCGCGAAGGTCGACGGCCAGTTCCTCGTCCAGAGCCTCGATCGTCGGGTCGGCCTCCGTCGTCGCGGGCACCGCGGCCAGCTCGACACCCGCCTGCCGTACCTCCCGCTGCGCGCGGTGCTGACCGACCGCGCCCAGTACCAGGACGCCGAGAACCAGCGGGACCGGCAGCGCGTACAGCGCCAGCAGCAGGCTGCGCACATGCAACTGGTCCCGGATGAAGTCCAGGGTGCCGACGACGGCGAATACGAGAACGAGCAACGCCAGCAGAGCGCCCGAGGCCGTCACGGCGGACAGCGCGCTCCAGCCCGAGAGCTCCGACGCGTCCGCGTCCAGCTCTCCTTCGAGGGCCTTGATGCGGTCGATCACGCCTATGGGCTCGGCGGGGCTGCCTCTGTCGTTCAGCAGACTCTCCGCGTAGTTCAGCCCCGCCGTGCGCAGGGCCGTGCTCTCGTGATGGCTGTCGGACCAGCGTATCCAGTCGTCGTAGGCCACGACCAGCCCGGAGACCACACGCACCTCCTGCTCCTGAGCGGTGCGCAGCGCCTTGGTCTGGGCCGCGTTGTTGAGGCTCTGTGCCGCCTCGGTCAGCAGCGACGGATACCTCTCGCCGAGCCCGACGAGATCGGTCTGGCGCAGCGGAGCCGTGCCGTTGGCGCCGAGACGGCGGGTGGCTTCGTCGTCCGCGAGATTCAACGACGTTCTGGCATGGGCCAGTTCGACCATCGCGGGGGCGTAGCGCTCGCGCAGCTGCTGCGTACGGCTGTGCAGGTCGAGGTACGCCGTTCCGGCCAGCGCCAGGACGGTCAGCGCGAGCGCCGGCAGCAGCAGCATGCGGCTGAACAGGAACGGGGCGGTGTGCCGTCGCTTGCCCGTGGTGGGCCTGCGGCCGGAGGACCAGCGCCACATCGGCCGCCCTGTCGAATGCCACACGGCGCGCGCGGCCGACCGCCCGGCTCTCCGGGCGGACCGGAGCGACGCGGGCACGGTGAACCGGCGGCCCATCACCGCTCCCCGGTGGCGGCGTCCGCCCCCGCCGACGAGTCCGGTGCCCGGCCGCCCAGCCGGCCCGGCCGCCAGCCCCGCAGCCGGCCCTGGCGTTGCTCGCCCCTGCTGTGGGCGAACGCGAACGGCCGGGTGCGGTACGCGTTGTCGAGCAGGGCTCTCTCCAGCGTCGTGTGCTCGCGCAGGGCGGTGCGGGGCACCTGCTCGGAGAGCCGCTCATAGGCGGCACCCAGTTGTTTGCGCAGCTCGTGCTCGGTGCGAGGCATCGGGATCTCCTCGTCCAGCGCTTCGCGGAGCGTGCGCAGCGGATCCGGTCCCGGGTCCTCCGGGGCAGTGGCGACCAGTCGGAGCAACAGCTCCAACAGGTCGGTGCGCAGGCGCTCCTGTGCCTGACGGTCCGTCAGTCCCTCGTATCTGGCCAGCCGGTGCAGGGCCTCGCACGCCTTCTTGGCGGCGGCCACCGTCGGCGGAGCGCCGTCGGCCGGCAGGTCCGCGTGGATACGCGCCATGCCCGTGCGGGCGGCGGTGCGATGCCGCGAGTCGGCGGGAACGGCTTCGAGCCGGCCGAGGGCGAGCCGGGTGTCGCCGTCGGCCAGATGGATACGGGCGAGGCCGAAGGCGGCGCTGCCCAGCGCGTGGTTGCGCTTCCACACCGCGCTGTAGAAGACCATCGCCTCCCGCGGGCGGTCGAGGACCTCGTGGCAGTAGCCGAGCGCGAGCTTGGGTGCGTACTCGCCGGGAATCGCCGCGTAGACCTGGTCGAAGTCTCGCAGCGCCGACGCTGTGTCGTTTCCGGCGAGATGGAGCAGACCCTGGTGCCAGCGCAGCCGCCAGTCGGACTCGGCCAAGCTGCCGACGGCGGCCTCGGCCCGCCTCAACTCGGCCGTGGCCGACGCCAGATGTCTGCCCGCGTCGGCCGACTGGTAGCGGCCCACCTCCAGGTGGAGACGGCAGCGCAGCAGTGCCAGCTCGGGAGAGAGCTGCCAGTCGGCGCTGAGTTGGAGCAGTCCGGCCGGATCGTCGTACGACGTGCGCTGAAGCTCCTTCCAGTTGGGGTCCTGGGGGCTCACCTTGGGCACGGGAAGGCCGACGGCCACCTCGGCCGGTTCCGGCGGCCGTATGGCCAGGGGCCGTTTGTCGTTTCCGCCGTGCCGCCACTGTTCGAGGGGTGGCGCCTTGCCGAGTGCGCCGTCGAGCGCGGCGGGCGCGACCGAGAACAGCGGTGACGGCTCGAACGTCTCCTCGTCGAGGCGCAGCGAGCGCAACTCGCGCAGTACGCCGCGGAGCTGGACGGACATCTCCTGCGCGTCGGCGAACCGGTCCTCGGGGCGCGGAGCCCGTGCCCGGTGCAGGACGCGCTGGAGTGAGGTCGTGCCGAGGTCGGCGGGGCGCGCGGGGACCCGGTCGAGCAGTTCCTGGAGGACGGCCCCGACCGCGTACAGGTCCGCCGCCACCGTCACCTTGGTGGAACTGCCGAGTTCGGGGGCCGGATAGGTGACCGGGCCGGCGTGGCCGATCTTCCGTACGCCCGCGACGTCGATGAGCTTGATGCCGTTGCCGCAGTGGATGACGTTGGTGAGGGACAGGTCGCCGTAGACGAAGCCCTCGTCTTCGTGCAGATAGCGGAGCGCGTCCAGGATCAGCAGTCCGTAGCCGGCGATGAACTCATGGACGCGATAGCCGTCGAACGGCGCCGCGTCGCGCGCGATCTGCTCGGCGACCCACTGGAGCGGCGCCCCGTCCGCGAACTCCATCACGATGAACCGGGCCTTGTTCGCCGGGTGTTCGGGCTCTTCGGGGCGGCCGGGATGCCGGGCGTAGTTGAACACCTTGATGATCGAAGGGTGGTTGAGGCTGACCAGCCGGAGCAGTTCGAGACGGGAGATCCACCGGTCGGTCGGGTCGTCGGGATCCCGTACGCCCTTCAGAGCCACCGGACGGTTGTCCAGCATCTGGTCGCGGGCCAGATACACCTGGCCGTAACTGCCCTCGCCGAGGAGTCCGACGACCTTGTACTGCTGGTGCAGTTCCTGGCCGCGTACGAGACCGGCCTCCGGCTCCGCCGGAGCCTTTGGGTCGGCCTCGGGCTCGGGCTCGACGAAGGCGTCGGGATCGTCGACGGTGATGTGCGGCAGATCGGTGAGGCCGCCACCGGACGGATTCACGACGTACTCCCCCGGTGAATTGGGGCGGTCGAGGAGCTGTACGGCGGCCCCGGTCCCCTGGACGGCTTCCTCGACGGCGATGTCGAGCAGGAAGAGGTCGTACGCGAGGGCGGCGCTCTTGTGCGGTACCTCGCCGTCCGTAAGCAACTCGGCCAGCCGGGAGGACAGTTGGCGGTACACCGGTCGGGGCGCGTCGGTGATGCCTCGGTCGCCGGAGTGCGCGTACAGCCTGCGGAACCTCTTCTCCAGCTCGGCGAGCACGGCCAGTCGCGCCGCGACGGCAGTCGTGCGGCGCTCGGCCCACGCGTCGTCGAGCAGCGTGTCCACGACGCCTTCGAGCAGCGGGGACGCCGGGTCGCGGAAGACAAGCAGCAACCGGGTCAGCCGGCCCTTCCGCAACGCTTTGAGCAGCGGCAACGCCGCCTCGCCGGTCGGGGCCGCCCTGTCGACCGAGAGGAAGGCGGCGGAGATCGGCGGGCTGTCCCCGGCGATCCGCGCCAGCAGGCGATCGTGCTCGTCCGGTCCCTCTCGCTCCTCTCGCCCCTGGTGCTCCTTTCGCTCCTCATGCTCGTACGGTCCGTGCTGTTCGTCCGGTCCGGTGAGTCCTGACGGACCCACCAGGCCGATGCGCTCGGCGGTGCGGGCGATGAGCTCTCCGGCCGTCCGGCCCTGCGCGTCCACGGCCATGTCGATCGAGCCGACCGGCGGTCCGGTGGCGTCGCCCCGGTCGGCCGGCCGCGGATTGCGTTCACGGTCGGCGAGGTTGAGCGTGGCGTAGATCGCCGAGATGTCGTCGGGACGACCGTCACGGGCGAAGATCAGCTCCACCGGTTCCGTGGCCGTCCGCCTGCCGGCCGCCGGGTCGGCCCCGGACACCGGGTCCGAGACCGGGGCGGGGGCCGATGTCGCGCCCGTCGCCGGAGCCGCGTCGGTGAGCCAGTGGGTCACCTTGCGGCGCAGGGCGACAGCGCGGTTCGAACCACTCCTGGGCGGATCGAACGGGATGGTGTGCGACAGGGCTGCGCGCCCCGTCACCTTCAACTCGTCCCGGTGATGGGCCGACCGGGGCCGCAGGACCGACAGATACCGCAGAATCGTCTCGGTCGGGATCATGTACGCGTAGTCGACCGAGAACCGGTGGTCCTTGTATCTGTACGTCATGATGCCGATGACCCCGCCCGTGCGGGTGTGGACCACACCGCCGCCGCTGTACCCGGGGCGCACCGCGAACGACTCGTCGACCGGATTGAGCTGGACCCACTCGGAATACCGGGCGGGGCCGCCGCGCCCCATGAGCCGGGCGTTGATGGTCTCGCCGCCGGGCAGCTCGTCCGTATAGCCGACGGAGTGCACCAGTTCGTTGAGCGCCGGGATCTGGCGGTGCAGGACGGCCGTCTCCACCGGAGGCACGGAGGCCAGTCGCAGCAGTGCGATGTCGGCGCTGAAGTTCGAGGTCGGTGGTCTGAGCTGGTCGGCCAGCACCTCGGCGCGCAGCCGCAGGGGTGGGTCCGCGTGAGTGCCGGGGAACTCCGCGTACAGCGGCTCGACCGGCCGGGGCGGATCGTCGCGCCGGCTCGCTTGCGCTGAACCGTCCGTCCTGCCGCGGGGTTTGGACAGCACCACATGGGCGCAGGTGAGTACCAGCCCGCCGGGCAGCAGCACGCCCGCGCCGAGCGGCGGGGTCGCGCTGTTCTCCCCCTCGACCAGCCGGACCCGCCAAGGGTCCTCCAGCGACGGGGAGTTGGCCGTGGTCTCCAGCTGCCTCATACTGCTCAACAATAACCACGGGGTGTGACAACTGACCCCCGCTGTGTAACGAGGGGGTCGGAATGGGCGGGCGTGGTGGGCGTGGCGGGCACGACGGCGCGGAGACCGTCGGTCTCGCCGAGGTGATCGGCCGGATCCGCGAGGAGCTGGAAGAGGCACAGCGGGGCGGCCGTGACAGCAGGCTCCAGTTCCGGGTGGAGCGGGTGCACGTCGAATTCTCCGTGCAGGTACGGCGCGAGGGCACCGGCAAGGGCGGGCTGAACATCGGCATCGTCACGGCGGAGGCGGGCGGGACGGCGGCGCGCGAGAGTATGCACCGCATCGAGATCGAGTTGATGCCGCACGACCGGGACGACCCGTCGGCAGGAGGGGGCTTCAGGGTGGGCGGCCAGAGATAGCCGCGCCTGGGCTCGCACCCCGAGGTGCCGGACGGGACGCTGGTCCCGTCCGGCACCTGAGGAAGTCAGCGGCCCGGATGCCGCCCCGGATCAGCCGGCCGCGTCCGAGCCCGCCATCAGGACCGGCGTCGGAAGGATCACTTCCCGCTCGATCCGACCGCTCTCCCGACCACCCACCGACCAGGTGCCGAGGGTCAGTTCGGCCGTGATGCCGGGACCGAAGCCGGCGATCACCCCGCGCGCCCCGTGCTCGGCACCACCGTCCTCGAAGAGGCGGTCCAGCGCGTCGAAGACGACGGCGCTCGCGATGTTGCCGCGCTCGGTGAGGGTCGCTCTGCTGTAGCGGAACATCTCCGCCCCCACGTCGAGGTACTGGCAGAGGTCGTCAAGGATTCTGGGCCCTCCGGCGTGCACGATGTAGAAGTCCAGTCCGGAGACGTCCCAGTTGTGCGGCTCCGCCATCTCCCGCATGGCGGGCGCGAGTACGGACATGGTGCCGGGCACCCGCTTGTCGAGCATGAAGTGGAATCCGGTGTCACGCACCGCGTAGGAGATCCAGTCCTCCGTGTCGGGCACCAGATGGGAGCCGTTGCGCTCCAGCCGTACGCCGGTGCCTCCCTCGCCGCGTACCACGGCGGCGGCGACGGCGTCCCCGAAGAGACCGTTGGAGAGCAGGTTGCCCACCGCGAGGTCCGTCGGCTGGTAGCAGAGCGAGCAGAACTCGCAGGCCACGATCAGTACGTTCGACCGCGGGTACGCGGAGCAGAAGTCGTGCGCCCGGTTGATGGCCGCACCGCCCGCGGCGCAGCCCAGTTGAGCGATCGGCAGCTGCCGGGTCTCCGATCTGAAGCCCATGGTGTTGATGAGCCACGCGGTCATCGAGGGCATCATGAAGCCGGTGCACGACACGTAGACGATCATGTCGATGTCCCGCGGTGTCAGTTCGGCGTGGTCCAGGGCCCGGAGTACCGCCTCCGGCACCCGGGTCTTCGCCTCGGCCTCGTAGACGGCGTTACGGGTGGTGAAGCCCGGATGCTTGAGCGTCGTCTCGATGGGCTGCACCAGACGTCTTGTCCGGACACCGGTGTTGGTGATGAGCCGTACGGCGAGTTCGAGCTGAGGGTGGTCGGGGTGGAGTTCCCGTGCGAGTTCCACGGTCTGTTCCAGCGTGATGACGTGCTCGGGGACGGCGATGGCGGGCCTGCACAGAGTTGCCATGATCAGCTCCTTACCAGGTGACCGGCAGGGCGAGCGGGTATCGCCAGATCGAGACGGTGTTCCACCGCACCTCCTCCGCCGGGACGGCCAGACGAAGGTCGGGGAAACGGGTGAGCAGTGTGCCGATGGCGACTTGGAGCACCATGCGCGCCAGGTGGGCGCCCAGGCAGTGGTGGCTGCCGTAGCCGAAGGTCATGTGCACGGCGGGGTTCTCACGGTGGAAGTCGAGCTCGTCCGGCCGGTCGTAGGCGAGTTCGTCACGGTTGGCCGTCAGATAGGACACGTGCACCGTGTCGCCGGCCCTGATGACGACGCCGTCGAACTCGACGTCCTCCGTCGCCACGCGGGGGATGCCGACGCCCTGGCGGAAGGGGATGTGACGCAGCAGCTCCTCAAGGGCCTGAGGGAGCAGTTCGGGACGGGCGCGCAGCTCGGCCGCGCGCTCGGGCTGGGTCAGCAGCGTGTAGACGATGTTGCTGATGTTGTACGTGGTGGTGTCGTGGCCGGTGATCACCAGGAGCATGGCCAGCACGGCGAGTTCGTCCGCGTCGAGCATCTCGTCGCCGATGCGCGCGGTGGCGAGGCCGCTGATCAGGTCCCCGCCGGGCGCCCGCCGCCTCTCCGCCGTCAGCTCGGAGAAGTAGGCCCGCAGCCATGCCTTCGCCTCGACCGCCGAATTCCGGTCGGCGGCGTTCATGGACATCATGTCCATCGCGCGCTGCCGCAGTTGGGGGCGGTCCGCCTCCGGGACGTCCAGCAGTTCGCAGATCGTCATCAGCGGCAGCCGGTCGGCGAGGTGGTCGGCGATGTCGGCCGGAGCGCCGCTCTTTTCCATGGTGTCCAGCAGAGCGTCCACGGTCCGCTGGGTCCACGGGCGCAGCGCCTCCACCTGTGGGGTGGTGAAGGCCTTGGTGATCAGCTTGCGCACCCTGTTGAGCGCGGGCGGGTCCATCAGGTTGATCGACTCGGACTGCGCGATGGGCGCCGGAGTGATCCGGGGGAAGTCCCGCCCGACCAGGGCGGCTCTGCTGAAGCGGCGGTCCGAGGTGACGGTCTTCACGTCCTCGTACCGGGTCACCAGCCAGCATTCGCCCTCGCCGTACGGCATACGCACACGGGCGACGGGTGCCTCGATGCGCATCCGGGTCATGAAGGGGTCGGGTTCCAGGGCCTCGTCATGGCGGAAGGGACAGGTCTGTACTGAGTCAACGCCGGTCATCACAGCACTCCCACGGCAAGGATGGTCACTCACGGTGACGTTGGCAACTTTGAGTTCATTCCGTGCGGGGAGTGACGCCATGCGCGGCGATGCCAAGCTCACCTGTACGGGTAACCGGCGGACTCGGGCACACTCGGTCCGACACCGTGTGCGGGCTTCGAAGAGACGTCGTCATACGTTCGGCCATCTGCTTATGGCGCCTTTACAGCGCTCCGCGGAGTCTCACGGCGCGCGCCCGGCGGGGTGGTAGGGGCCGCGAACGCGCCGGAGCGCGGGCCGCTTCGCTCGTACACCTGACCGAGGCGTTCAACGCGGGCTCCGCACGGGTGCGATGGGCGGCCGGGGCGGGTGCCGGGAGCGCCCTCCCGACGCTTTAGGGTGAACGCCATGTCCACCCCTGAACTGATCCGCATCGTCTCCCGCGACTCGCCGATGGCGCTCGCACAGGTGGAGCGAGTGCGTGCCGAACTGGCCGCGCTCCACCCCGGCATCGCGACCGAGGTCGTCCCGGTCAAGACGACCGGCGACAAGTGGATGGGCGACCTCTCGCTGGTGGAAGGGAAGGGCGCCTTCACCAAGGAGGTCGACGCCGCCCTCCTCGCCGGGCAGGCCGACCTCGCGGTGCACTGCGTCAAGGACGTGCCCGCCGACCGGCCGCTGCCCGCAGGGACGGTTTTCGCCGCCTTCCTGAAGAGGGACGACATCCGCGACGCCCTCGTCCACCCCGGCGGACGCACCCTCGACGAACTGCCCGCGGGCACCAGGATCGGTACGTCGTCCGTCCGGCGCGTCGCCCAGCTCGCCGCCTCCCACCCGCACCTCATCTGCGTGCCGATGCGCGGGAACGCCAACCGCCGGCTGGAGAAGCTCGCGGCCGGCGAGGCCGACGCCCTGCTGCTGGCCGTCGCGGGCCTGGAGCGGATCGGGCGCACCGACGCCATCACCGAAGCCCTTCCGGTGGATCTCATGTGCCCGCCCATCGGCGCCGGGATCCTCGCCCTCCAGTGCCGCGAGGACGACACCGACACCATCGACGCCGTCTCCGCGCTCGGCGACCCGGACACCTACAAGGAAGCCTCCGCCGAGCGGATGTTCCTCCATGTCCTCCAGGGGCACTGCAACAGCCCGATCGCCGGCTTCGCGCACGCGGAGCGCAGCGGCGGGCTCTCCCTGCGCGCCCGGGTCTTCACCCCGGACGGCAAGACGGTCCTCAACGCGCACGAGTGGGCGGGCCCGCTCGATCCGGCGACCCTCGGCACGTCGGTGGCCGTGGCCCTGCTCCGGCAGGGGGCGCGCGAGCTGATCGACTCGATCGCGCACTGAGTTCCCTCTCGCGCGTCGTCGTCGGCGCCCATCACTGCCAGAGCGCCTGGTCGGACCCCTGGCCGCAGCTCGGGCAGGAGCATTGTCAGTGGTGGGCGGCAAGATGAGGGACATGACGACACCCGCAGCCGTACTTGTCGACGCAGCCGCCTACGCTGTCGCGGTCGAGACCGCGACGAAGGCCGCCGCCGCCTACTACGCGACGGGCGAGAGCGCCCTGGACGACGACGCCTACGACCGTCTGGCGCGGGGAATAGCCGCCTACGAGGAGGCCCATCCCGACGAGATCGCCGCCGACTCGCCCAGCGGGAAGGTGGCGGGCGGCGCGGTCGTCGGGGACGTACCGCACACGGTGCCGATGCTGTCCCTGGACAACGTTTTCGGCGGTGACGAGTTCACCGTCTGGGCCGCGTCGGTGGAGCGGCGGATCGGGCGCCCGGTCGAGCGCTGGAGCGTCGAGCCGAAGCTGGACGGCCTGGCCGTCGCCGCCAGGTACGAGGAGGGCCGGCTGGCCCGGCTCATCACCCGCGGGGACGGGCTGGCGGGCGAGGACGTCTCGCACGCGATCGGGATGATCATGGGCCTGCCCGACCGGCTCACGGAGCCCCTCACGCTCGAAGTGCGGGGCGAGGTCCTGATGACCACCGACCAGTTCGAACAGGCCAACACGCTCCGCACGAGCCACGGCGGGACGCCGTTCGCGAACCCGCGCAGCGCGGCGGCCGGCAGCGTCAGGGCCAAGGACCGTCCGTACCAGGTGGAGATGACGTTCTTCGCGTACGCGGCCCTGCCCCTCGCCGAAATCGGTGCTGACCTGGCAGCCTCGTTCGCCGAGCTGCCGCACGGCGAGGTGCTCACGTACGTGGCGGGTCTGGGCGTGCACACGACGGCCGGCACCACCGTTCCGCCCAGGACGGTGACCGACGCCGAGGCCGTACGCGTCCGCGTGGAGGAGATCGCGGCCCTCCGGGCGGAGCTGCCGTTCGGTATCGACGGCATCGTCATCAAGGCCGACGCCGCCGCGGACCAGCTTGCCGCCGGATCGGGCTCCCGCGCGCCCCGCTGGGCCATCGCCTGGAAGCTTCCGGCGGTCGAGAAGGTGACACGGTTGCTGGAGGTGGAGTGGAACGTCGGCAGGACGGGCACCATCGCGCCCCGAGCCGTCCTTGAACCGGTCGAGATAGACGGATCGACCGTCGCCTACGCCACCCTCCACAACCCGAACGACATCACCCGCCGTGACCTGCGGATCGGCGACCACGTGATGGTGTACAAGGCGGGCGACATCATCCCCCGGGTCGAGGCGCCCGTGGCGCACCTGCGTACCGGCGACGAGAAGGCCATCGTCTTCCCCGAGGTGTGCCCCCAGTGCGGCTCGGAGATCGACACCTCGGAGCAGCGGTGGCGCTGTGTCCGGGGCCGTGACTGCCATGTCGTCGCCTCCATCTCGTACGCCGCCGGACGCGACCAGTTCGACATCGAGGGGCTGGGCGCGACCCGCGTCGTCCAGCTCGTCGACTCCGGTCTCATCGCGGACATCGGCGATCTGTTCACCCTCACCCGCGAGCAGGTCCTCGGCCTCGACCGGATGGGCGAGACCAGTACGGACAATCTCCTGGACGCGATCGAGCGGGCCAAGGGGCAGCCGCTGTCCCGCGTACTGGCCGCCCTCGGCGTACGCGGCACCGGCCGCTCCATGTCCCGCCGGATCGCACGGCACTTCGCCTCGATGGACCTGTTGTGCTCCGCTGACGAGGAGGCGATGCGGCGTGTCGACGGGATCGGGGTGGAGAAGGCCCCGACGATCGTGGCGGAGCTGGCCGAGCTGGCGGAGCTCATCGAGAAGATGCGCGCCGCCGGGGTCAACATGATCGAGCCCGGCGCCACGCCCCCGTCCGACGATCCGACGGTTTCCGAGGACGGCGAAGTCGCGGCCCGGGGCGGACCGTTGGACGGTATGACCGTGGTCGTCTCGGGCGCGATGACGGGACCCCTGGAGAAGCTTTCGCGCAACCAGATGAACGAACTGATCGAGCGGGCGGGCGGCAAGTCCTCCTCCAGTGTCTCCAAGCGCACGTCCTTGCTGGTCGCGGGAGAGAACGCCGGATCCAAGAGGGAGAAGGCCGAACAGCTCGGTACGCGCATAGCCTCGCCGGACGAGTTCGCGGAGCTGATCGCGGAGCTTCTCGACGGCGACGGCGACGGGGCCGACGCTGCGGGTCGGTGACGCGGTGGGCGTCCGGCGGGTGGGGGCGGTGCGCGGAACCGCCGGCGTCAGGTCGGGCCGGTGCCGAAGCGGCGCTGGTAGGCCGACGGTGTCAGGCCGGTCTCGCGGCGGATCAGTGTCCGCAGATTCGTGGCCGTGCCGAGGCCGCTGCGCCGCGCGACCAGCTCGAAGCGTGACTCGCCCCGTTCGATCAACCGGCAGGCCAGGGCGACCCGTTCACCGGTGAGCCACGCCAGCGGCGTCGTGCCCAGTTGCGCCCGGAAGCGGCGGTGCAGCGTCGCGGCGCTCACCGACGCGCGCGCCGCGAGGTCCGCCACCGCGAGCGGGGAGTCCAGCCGCTCCTGCGCCCAGGCCAGCACGGGTGCCAGCGACTCGTCCGGCAGGTCGGGCACCGGACGCTCCACGAACTGCCGCTGCCCGCCGTCCCGGTGTGCCGCGAAGACCAGCCGCCGGCTCACGGAGTTGGCGACCTCGGCGCCGTGGTCGCGGCGGACCACATGCAGCCCGAGGTCGAGCGCGGCGGCGCTCCCCGCCGCTGTGAGGATGTCGCCGTCATCCACGAACAGCACATCCGATTCGAGCGATACGGAGGGGAAGCGGGCCCGGAAGGAGTCCGCCCACTGCCAGTGCGCCGTGGCCCGGCGCCCGTCCAGGACTCCGGCCTCGGCCAGGGTGAACGCGCCGCTGCAGAAGCCGACAAGGCGCGCGCCGCGCGCGTGGGCCCGCCGCACGGCGTCGAGCACGGCCGTGCGGCGGGGCACCTCGACGTCGGGCCGGTTGGGGACGATCAAGGTGTCCGCCGTGTCGGCCACCGCCAGCTCGGCGACCCCGGTGAGCGTGAAGAATCCGTCCCGCATCAGGGTGTCCGGCTCGGGGGAGCAGAGGCGGAAGTCGTAGAGATCACGCCCGATCTCGGGCCTGCGCAGGCCGAAGATCTCGGTCGCGCAACCGAGCTCGAAGGGGTTCGAGTTCTCGTCCACGATCACCACGACCCGGTGAGTTCGCCGAGGGCCGCCCGAGCGCGGGCCTTGCGAGAAATCTTTCGCCATATGCAATTCCTAGCACTCACCTCGGCGGCGCGGAACCGGCGAGCATGGACGCATGAGCGATGAAACCGACCGGCCCATCTCCCTCGACAAGGCGCTGACCTCCTTCGACGCCCTGTGGAGCCCTCGTATCGTGACGCGCGTCAACGACTACGACGTACGCGTCGCCAAGGTCGAGGGCGAGCATGTCTGGCACGTCCACGAGGACACCGACGAGTTCTTCCTGGTACTCGAAGGGGAACTCCACATCGCGTTGCGCGAGCCCGCGGGCGAGCGCACGGTCGTGCTGCCGCGGGGAGCGGTGTTCACCGTCCCCCGTGGCACGGAGCACAAGCCGTACGCCGCCTCCCCCACGGCGATCATGATGTTCGAGCCCTCCGGGACGTCGACGGTCGGCGACCGGCACGACGAGATCCCGGACCATGTCGACGCGACGACGGGCCACCGACTCGGCGCCTGACGGCGCTCGCGCGTTCGCCGCCGTCCCGGACCGTACGCCCTATGCCGGGCCGTCCGACGACGACGGCGGCGGACGGACCCCGGGCCGGACGTACGTCACGTCGAAGTCGGACGCCCAGAACTCCCCGTCCTCCGACCGTTCCCAGCCGCCACTGATCGTTTCGCCGGCCTCGTCGAAGGTCCCGGTGAACCGCTGGTGGAAGCCCGGTGCCGCGCGCCACTGCTTCCAGACGCCGGCGGTCAGGCTCGTACGGTAGACGCGCGCGACGCCCCGGCCGTCGGCGTACAGCGTCGTGAACTCGTCGGCGGTGTCGTCGTAGCCGATGATCGTGCTCGTGGGGAACGGTGCGTTCTCTCCCCACTCCGGCGGAAGCGCCGTCGAGGGCCCCAGGTCCGCGCGCTGGACCAGAAAAGCGCCGCCCTCCAGCCAGGCGAACTCGGTCCGCACCGGACCCGCCCGGTGCCCGGCCGCCCACATGTCCCACTCGCCCACGAGAGCGTCCAGGCGGCTCAGCGCGGGGTGGGGTGTCGGATGGCGCATCGGTTTCTCCTCTTCGCGGTTCGTCGGCACTGCTGCCCCTGTGGCGGTACTGACTCGGAAACCGTCCCGGACTCATCGTTGCGCTCGGCCTCAACCGCGACGGAGGCCGAAAGCTGTTGGCATGACCGACGAGACGGACCCTCTACGCCTGACCCGTCTCGAAGCGGCTGATACGGCCGTCGGTGACGGTGAAGGCCCAGCGCGTCCGCATGGTGCCGTACGTCGCGTTCGTGAACGCGGCCTTCAGGGCGCGGCCCTCGTCCGAGGCGGTCTCGACATCCATGCGGCCGTCGGCGGAGAAGATCTCCTTGTCCACCCAGCCCGCGAGGTCCCGTTCGCTTCCGTCGTCGGACATCGTGGCGTCCGGGGTCAGAAGGGCGAACAGCGCATCGCGATCGCCGGCGTTGATCGCCGAGACGAACGCGGCGACCGTCGGGTCTTCGGGGATGACGCTCATGAGTGGTCCTCCTGGTGACTGGGGTGGTCGCGTGTACGTCGATGGCACCGCCCGCCGCACGGACGGTGCCTCGGGCAGTGCCATCATCACGCCTGCCGCGGCGCCCCGCAGCCCGGCGGAACCGGGCCCGCGAGGAGGGTGTACAGCCCACTTCCAACGATGTAAAAGATGCCTACGGGCCGCATCAGCACCGTCCTCGCCCGTATGACCGAGGAGGGCAATCGACCATGCATGCCTCGTACGACCCGTACGCCTCGCTGCCACGCCCCACCCCCACAGCTCCCCGCACCCCCACCGTCAGGAGTGTCAGGAATGCCGGCAGTCCCCGGAACCGCGGGACCGCCTGGCTCGGCGCCCTGCTGCTTCTGTGCGCGAGCCTGGTGATGGCCGCCGGCCCCGCCGAGGCGAAGCCCGCCGCCTGGGAGCCCAAACCGTCCCCGATGACCACCCCGTGGACGAATCAGGTGCCGGTCGACGACCCGCTGCCGGAGTATCCGCGCCCCCAGCTCACCCGCCCCGACTGGGTCAACCTCAACGGCATCTGGGACTTCGCGGTCACCGGCGCGAACGCCGGTCAGCCCGCCACGTTCCCCGAGCAGATCAGGGTCCCGTTCGTCGCCGAGTCGGCCCTGTCCGGCATCCAGCGCAAGATCACCCAGAGCGACAAGCTCTGGTACAAGCGGAGTTTCACCGTGCCGGCGGACTGGAACGGCCGCCGCGTCCAGCTGAACTTCGGGGCCAGTGACTGGCAGACCACGGTCTGGGTCAACGGCCGGCAGGCCGGAGCGGCCCACAGCGGCGGCTTCGACGCGTTCACCTACGACATCACGCCGCTCCTGACAGCGGGCACCAACACCGTCGTCGTCTCCGTATTCGACCCCTCCCAGACCGGCGGCCAGGCCGTCGGCAAACAGCGGATCAACGACGTCACGCCGCACCCCGGCGGAGGCATCTTCTACACCGCGGCGTCCGGCATCTGGCAGACCGTCTGGCTGGAGCCCACCGCCTCCGCGCACATCACCCGGCTCGACCTGGTGCCCAGCCTCTCCGACAGCACGCTGAAGGTGACCGTCCGCGGCGCCGGCATCGCCGGCCAGACCGCGAGGGTGACGGTCTCCTCCGGCGGCACGACCGTGTCCACCGCCACCGGCCCCGTGAACAGCCAGTTCTCGGTGGCGATCTTGAACCCGCGCCTGTGGACCCCCGAGGATCCGTTCCTGTACGACGTGAAGGCCGACCTGCTGTCGGGTACGGGCGGCACGACCGTCGACTCGGTCGGCAGCTACGCCGGGATGCGCTCGATCTCCGTCGGCAAGGTCGGCGGCGTCCAACGCCCGCTGCTCAACGGCGCGTTCGTCTTCCAGACCGGCACACTCGACCAGGGCTACTGGCCGGACGGCATCTACACCGCGCCCAGTGACGAGGCGTTGCGGTACGACCTCCAGAAGCACAAGGACCTCGGCTTCAACATGGTCCGCAAGCACATCAAGGTGGAGCCGCAGCGGTGGTTCTACTGGGCGGACCGGCTCGGGCTGCTCGTGTGGCAGGACATGCCGGCGATGGACACCCGGACCCCGGACAGCGCCGCGCGTGTGCAGTGGGAGGCGGAGTACGACCGGATCATCGACCAGCACCGCAGCTCGCCGTCACTGGTCATGTGGGTCAATCAGAACGAGGGCTGGGGCCAGTACGACCAGGCCCGGATCGCGAACGAGGTCAAGGCGTACGACCCCTCCCGCCTCGTCAACAACATGAGCGGCGTCAACTGCTGCGGCTCCGTCGACGGCGGGAACGGCGACGTCATCGACAACCACGTCTACGTCGGGCCCGGCACCACGACACCGACGGACACCCGCGCGGCCGTCCTCGGCGAGTTCGGCGGGCTCGGCTGGAAGGTGCCCGGACACGAGTGGTACCCCGGCGGCGGTTTCAGTTACGAGGACCAGGCGAGCGTCGCCGCGCTGAACAATCGTCTCGTCGGGCTGATCGACACCATCCGCGAGAATCAGATGCCCAGCGGACTGTCCGCGTCCGTCTACACCGAGATCACCGATGTCGAGAACGAGGCCAACGGCCTGCTGACGTACGACCGGCAGGTGGTCAAGGTCGACGCGGTCCGGCTCCGGGCCGCCAACCTCGCGCTCGTCGAAGCCTCGCGCAACCCGCCGCCACCGGTGACGCTGCCCACCGGCCAGAACAAGTCGCTGCGGGTGACGACGCCCGGTCACACCGGCAAGTACCTCCGCCATCAGGACGGACTCGCCTTCACCGCGCCCGTCGACGCGAACAGCGACGCCCTCCTGAAGAACGACGCCACCTGGAAGATCGTCCCCGGGCTCGCGGGCAGCGGCTGCTACTCCTTCGAGTCCCGCAACTTCTCCGGACAGTATCTGCGGCACCGCGACTTCCGCGTGTACAAGGAGGCGGGCGACGGATCGGCGCTCTTCCGGGCCGACGCCACCTTCTGCGCGCTGCCCGCCGCCGGGGGAGTGCGGCTGGCGGCGTACAACATGCCCGGCGCCTATCTGCGGCACATCAACTCGGAGGTGTGGATGGCGACTCGGGGCGGTGCGCGTGCCTGGGACAACCCCGTCACGTTCACGGAAGACACGACCTGGTCCGTCGACAACCCCTGGGCCGGCTGACGGCGGGCGCCGCTCCTGCACGGGAGCGGCGCCGCCCGATCCGAACGACTGTCTGAGCCGAGCGATCGTCTGAGCCGAGCGATCGTCTGATCCGAGCGATCGTGGAGCCGAACGGTCGTGTGATCCGGAACGACGAGAACGGCCCTACTGAGACACGCCCTTGCGCCCCGCGCGCAGCGCCGCGTCCACCGCTCCCCGCACATGGCTCAGCGGGATGCTCGCGACCCCGTACCCGTAACGGCTGCCCTGCGGATAGACGTCCCGTCCGCCGACGTCCGTCGTGTCGTTCGTCATCTGCCGCACCGCCCAGCCGGGCAGCAGCCGGCCCTCGAAGAGCCCTTCCCAGAAGGTGTTGAGGTCCTTCGGGGTGGACACCGGGCCGCCGGCGTAGTCGTGGGCGTGCGGGCCGCGCGGGGTCGGTTCGCCGGGCGCGGGCCAGTAGGTGTTGTCGAGGCCGAGGGGGCGGAGCACGGTCCGCTCGATGTAGCCGCGGTGGTTCTCGCCGGACGTGTTGTTGATCAGGAGGCCCAGGACCAGGTAGTTGGTGTGGGAGTACCCCCAGTCCGTGCCCGGTTCGAAGTCCTGGTCCGTGGCCAGCGCGAGCGCCAGGAAGTCCTCGTCCGTGTAGGGGCCGCCCGACCAGTCGATCAGAGTGGTGTACTCGGGCAGTCCGCTCCGCTGCTTCAGCAACTCCCTTACGGTGACCGGGTTCTCCGCCAGTTGCGGCACATAGCGCCGGGCGGGCGAGTCGAGCCGTACCTTGCCGTCGGCCACCAGTCGCATCACGGCCGCGGCGGTGAACGCCTTGGTGTCCCCGGCCAGTCGGAAGCGTGCGTCGGCGTCGGCCGTCGGCCCGTCCGTCCCGAGCGCCCCCGTCCCCGCCGTGTACGTCCGGCCGTCGGCGTGGGCGAGCGCGCCGGGCACCCCGTCCCGCTCGACCAGCAGGTCCAGTTGGTGCTGTACGCCGCCGGGACGGGCCTCCCGCGCGGCGGCGACGGGGGCGGCGGTGGCGAAGAGCGCGGGCGCCAGCAGCGCGGCGGCGACGACGCGACGGCCGTGCCGTCCGCCGCCGGTGACGGCGATGCCGGTACGCGGCCAGGTCGGGGCCGCCGTCCCGGTCCTGGTGCCGCTCTCGGTCTCGGTCCTGGTCTCGGTCTCCGTGGCTGCGGCGGTCATCTCGCGGCTCATGGTTGAATCCCTCCTTGTACGCGGCCCCCGGCACGTCCCGGCCGATAAAACGAGCTTGATCCCTCGGGGCCGTGAGATCAGGGGGGCTGGACGGCACATCGTGGGGTGTAGCCACCTCCACCGCGACACTGAGGCTGTCCTCAGGAGCCGCCGTCATGACGGCTCGTCGCCTGCCACGACCGCGGCATTTGTTCAGTGTGCGAACGCAATCCCAGGTGAGTGTCAGTAGCCGCGATTCCTCCGCCGGGCCGCTCTTCGCCGTCTGTCGACGCGACGGCAGTCCACGGCAATTTGGATAGACCCTTGACAAATTAGGGGCCCGTTGCCAGCATGCGAAACTCTCGCGGGTTTCCCGCGAATGTTCGGTGCCGCATCACATGCCCTTGCACGGATCAGTACGGCTGCTCCCCGGGTGACGGGACATCACCCGGGCGGCAGGTTCCTCCCTGAGTGAGACACGGTGGCGCGCTCGCCCGCGCTTCCGCCTGTCTCACCCCCCATGATCAGGTAAGGAAGGAAGCTCGATGTCAGGACTCTCAGGACGGCCGCGCCCGAGACAGAAGTGGCTGAGGTGGCTCGCGGTACTGGGTCTGGTGGTGGGTGGCGGCGCGATCAGCGTCCCCACCGCCGCCGCTCACCCTGGCCACCCCGGCCACGAGGCAGCACCCGCCGTCATTCCGGCCGGCGACTACCAGCAGGTACAACTCGCGCTCGGTTCCGCCGAGTTGGGCGAGGCGATGTCACTCGCGGTCCTGCCCGACCGTGCCGTCGTACACACGGCGAGGGACGGAACGGTCCGCTACACGGACCCCGCGGGCAACACGAAGTCGGCAGGCAAGCTGGACGTCTACACCCATGACGAGGAAGGTCTCCAGGGGATAGCCGCCGACCCGAACTTCCAGACCAACCGGTATCTGTACCTGTACTACTCGCCCAAGCTCAACACCCCCGGTGGCGACGCCCCGGTCACCGGCAACGCCGCGGCCTTCGAGCCGTGGAAGGGCCACCTCAACCTCTCGCGCTTCACGCTCAAGGCCGACAACACGCTCGACCTGGCCAGCGAGAAGGTCGTACTCGAAGTCCCCAACGACCGTGGCCAGTGCTGCCACGTCGGCGGTGACATCGACTTCGACGCGGCCGGGAACCTCTACCTGACGACGGGCGACGACACGAACCCGTTCGAGTCGTCGGGTTACTCACCGATCGACGAACGCGGCGACCGTAACCCGCAGTTCGACGCCCAGCGCTCCTCGGGCAACACCAACGACCTGCGCGGCAAGGTCCTGAGGATCAAGCCGACCGCGGCCGGCGGCTACACCGTGCCCTCGGGCAACCTCTTCGCGCCCGGTACCGCGCGGACCCGTTCCGAGATCTACGCGATGGGCTTCCGCAACCCGTTCCGGATGTCCGTCGACAAGGCCACCGGCATCGTCTACCTCGGCGACTACGGCCCCGACGCGGGCGTCACCAACGCGAGCCGCGGTCCCAGCGGCCAGGTCGAGTTCAACCGCATCACCGCACCGGGCAACTACGGCTGGCCGTACTGCACCGGCACGAACACCGCCAACGAGACGTACAGCGAGTTCACCTTCCCCAGCGGCCCCTCCGCCGCCAAGTACAACTGCGCCGCGCCCGCGAACAACTCGTTCCGCAACACCGGCCTGCCGACCCTGCCCGCCGCCAAGTCGAGCTGGATCAAGTACGGCGGTGACGCGGGCTCCCCGCCCGAGTTCGGCGGCGGCTCCGAGTCGCCCATGGGTGGCCCCGTCTACCGCTACAACGCCAATCTCAACTCCAACGTGAAGTTCCCGCAGTCGCTCGACGGCCGCTTCTTCGCCGGTGAGTACGGCCGCAAGTGGATCAAGGCCATCGAGGTCAAGGCCGACGGCGCCCCCGGCGTCATCGAGGCCTTCCCGTGGACCGGCACCCAGGTGATGGACCAGGCCTTCGGCCCGGACGGCGCGCTGTACGTCCTCGACTACGGCACCGGCGGCAACAACCAGGCCCTGTACCGCGTCGAGTACGTCGGCGCCGCCAACCGCAACCCGGTCGCCAAGGCGGCAGCCGACAAGGTGTCCGGACCCACCCCGCTGACCGTCGCGTTCTCCTCGGCCGGCAGCTCCGACCCCGAGGGCAAGGCCCTCACGTACTCGTGGAACTTCGGCGACGGCGCCACATCCACGGCCGCCAACCCGAGCCACACCTACACCACCAACGGCACCTTCCGGCCGACGCTCACGGTGCGCGATCCCGAAGGTCTGACCGGCACCGCGAGTCTGGTCGTCACGGCGGGCAACACCGCGCCGACCGTGACACTCCAGACACCCAAGGACGGTCAGCTGTTCTCCTTCGGCGACACCGTGCCCTTCCAGGTCACCGTCAGCGACCCGGAGGACGGGACCATCGACTGCTCCAAGGTCAAGGTCACCTATCTGCTCGGCCACGACGAGCACCGGCACCAGATCACCCAGGCCACCGGCTGCTCCGGCAACCTCAACGTGCCCGCCGACGGTGAGCACGACAGCGCGGCCAACATCTACGGCGTCTTCGACGCCGAGTACACCGACGGCGCCGGGCTGACCACGCACAGCGCCCGTATCCTCCAGCCCCGGCACCGCCAGGGTGAGCACTTCTCCGCCCAGTCCGGCGGCATCCAGGTCGCCGCGCACGCCAACGCCGAGGGCGGCAGCACCGTCGGCTTCACCGACAACAACGACTGGATCTCCTTCAAGCCGTACAATCTGGCCAACGCCAACAGGTTCACCGCCAGGGTCGCCTCCGGCGGCGTCGGCGGCACCCTGGAGGTACGGGCCGGGTCCGCGACCGGCACGCTGCTCGGCTCGGTGGCGGTGGCACCCACCGGCGGCTGGGAGAACTTCGTCGACGTCTCGGGGAACATCACCAACGCACCCGCCGCGACAACGGAGTTGTTCCTCGTCTTCAAGGGCGTGACCGGCCAGGGCAACCTCTTCGACGTCGACGCCTTCACCTTCGCCACCGGCACCGGCGGTTCGAGCCAGACCGTCGAGGGCGAGTCGTACAGCTCGGGGCAGGGCGTCCAGGCGGCCGACCACGCCCCGGCGAGCGGCGGCAGGACCCTCGGGCACATCGAGAACGGCGACTGGGCGGGTTACGCCTCCGTCCCGACGGCCGGGACCAAGACCTTCTCCGCGAAGATCTCCTCGGCCGGCGCCGGCGGCACCATCACCATCCGGTCGGGCTCGGCCACCGGAGCCGTCCTCGGCACCGTCGCCGTACCCAACACCGGCGGCTGGGAGACCTTCCAGAACGTCTCCACCGCGCTGACCGGCACCGGATCGTCCGGGGCGCTGTTCCTCACCTTCAGCGGTGGGGCCGGATCGCTCTTCGACGTCGACACCCTCACCCTCACCAAGTGACGCGAGTCAAGGAGACAGTGATGCTCCGTCAGCTCCGCTCTCTGCCGAAGACCGCCGCGGCGGCCTTCGCACTCACCCTCGGCCTCGCCGCGTCACTCCTGGCACCGGCCACCGCGGCCCAGGCCGCCGACCCCGCCTACAGGGTCCTCGTCTTCTCCAAGACGGCGGGCTTCCGGCACGACTCCATCCCCGTCGGTACCCAGACCATCCGCGACCTCGGCGCGGCCAACAACTTCACCGTCACCGCCACCGAGGACAGCAACGCCTTCACCCCCTCCAACCTGGCCAACTTCAAGGCCGTCGTCTTCCTCTCCACCACCGGCGACGTGCTGAACACCAGCCAGCAGTCGGCGCTCCAGGGATACGTGGACGGTGGCGGCGGCTACTTCGGCGTCCACGCCGCGGCCGACACCGAGTACGAGTGGCCGCAGTACCAGCAGCTCGTCGGCGCCTGGTTCAAGAGCCACCCGCCGGGGACCCCGCGGGCCACGGTGAAGAACGAGGACCGGTCCCACGCCGCCACCTCGCACCTGGGCCAGACCTGGTCCCGCGTCGACGAGTGGTACAACTACCGCACCAATCCCCGCCCGCAGGTCCGCGTCCTCCAGAGCCTGGACGAGTCCAGCTACAGCGGCGGCGAGATGGGCGGCGACCACCCGATCACCTGGTGCCACCCGCAGGGCAACGGCCGGTCCTTCTACACCGGACTCGGCCACACCCAGGAGTCGTACGCCGACCCCGCGTTCCGGTCGCTGCTGCTCGGCGGCATCCGGTACGCGGCGGGCTTCGCCAAGGCCGACTGCCGCGCTGAGACCGGCTACACCCCGCTCTACAGCGGCTCGACCACCGGCTGGTCCCAGGCCGGACCGGGCAGCTTCACCAACACCGACGCCACGCTCAACTCGCAGGGCGGCATGGGTCTGTACTGGTACCGGACGAAGGAGTACGCCTCGTACTCCCTCAAGCTGGACTGGCGCATGGCCGGGGACGACAACTCCGGTGTGTTCGTGGGCTTCCCGGCCTCCGACGATGTCAACACATCGGTGAACCAGGGCTACGAGATCCAGATCGACTCCACCGACGCGGCCGACCGGACCACCGGGTCCGTCTACGGCTTCAAGGCGGCGGACATCGCGGCCCGGGACAACGCCCTGAACCCGCCGGGGAGTTGGAACACGTACGAGATCCGGGTGGAGGGGGAGCGGCTCCAGGTCTTCCTCAACGGCGTACGGATCAACGACTTCACCAACACCGACCCGGTGCGCTCGCTCCAGCAGGGGCACATCGGGATCCAGAACCACGGCACCGGTGACGACGTGTCCTTCCGCAACATCAGGATCAAGGAACTGGGCGGCACCAACCCGCCCCAGACCACCACCTACGAAGGGGAGTCCTACACCTCCAGCCAGGGCGTCCAGCCCGCCGACCACGCTCCGGCGAGCGGCGGCCGCACCCTCGGCCACATCGAGAACGGCGACTGGGCAGGCTACTCCCAGGTGTCGCTCACCGGCGCGAAGACCTTCGCGGCGAGTGTCTCGTCGGCGGGCGCGGGAGGCACCGTCCAGATTCGCTCGGGCTCGGCGACCGGCCCGGTCGTCGGCTCGGTCGCGGTGCCGAACACGGGCGGCTGGGAGACCTTCCGAGGCGTGTCCACCACCTTGACGGGCACACCGACCGGCCCGCTGTTCCTCACCTTCACCGGTGGCGGCGGCGCCCTGTTCGACATCGACACCTTCACGATCGGCCGCTAGCCGGCCGGTGGGCGGCGTCGTACGCACGGCGGCGCCGAGTGGGCCCCGAGGGAATCATTCCTCGGGGCCCACCCATCGTCCGGGGCCATGGTTCAGGCCGGACGGTGGCGGCGGTGGACCCTCGCCTCCCAGGGCGCGAGCGTGAGCGTCGTGCCCAGCGGCTCGGGGTGCGGGACGTTGCCGATCAGCAGGTCGGCGTCGCGCCAGCCGTCGTCCGGCAGATCGACCGCGGCCGTGTCGCCGGTGAAGTTGCCGAGGACCAGCAGCTCGGTCGCCGTACCGTCGGTCTCCACCAGCCGTCGGGTGTACGCGTACACCCGCGGGTCCTCCGGCAGCAGCATGGTGAAGTCGCCGTGCGCCACCACCGGTTCGGAGTGCCGCAGTGCGATCAGCCCCCGGTAGTGGTGGAAGACGGACGACGGATCGGCGTACGCCGCTTCCGCGTTGACCTCCGTATGGTTCGGGTTGACCGGGATCCAGGGGGTTCCGGTGGTGAATCCGGCGTGCGGGGAGGCGTCCCACTGCATCGGCGTACGGGCGTTGTCGCGCCCCATCGCCCGCAGCCCCGCCAGCACACGCGCCGGGTCGGTGCCCCGGTCGACCGCCTCCGCGTAGTGGTTGAGCGACTCGATGTCGCGGAAGTCGTCGATGGAGGTGAACGGGGCGTTGGTCATGCCCAGTTCCTCCCCCTGGTAGACGTACGGCGTGCCCCGGTGCAGATGCAGGACGGTGGCCAGCATCGTCGCGGACCTGACCCGGTTGCCGGGTCCGTCGTCGCCGAAGCGGGAGACCACACGCGGCTGATCGTGGTTGTTCCAGTAGAGACTGTTCCAGCCGGTCCCGCCGAGGCCGTCCTGCCATCGGCCGAGCGACGCCTTGAGGTCGAGCAGATTCAGCGGCCGTACGTCGAACTTGCCGTCGCCGTGGTCGAGTCCGACGTGCTCGAACTGGAAGACCATGTCCACCTCGGCGCGTGCCGGATCGGTGAACAGTCTCGCCTCGTCGACGGTGACGCCCGGCATCTCGCCGACGGTGAGCAGCCGTTCGGGACGCCCGGCGAAGACCTCGCGGTGCATCTCCTGGAGGAACTCATGGATCCGGGGCCCCGTGCCGTGGTGGGTGCGGTCAGGGAGAGACGGGTCCTTCGAGATGAGGTTGATGACATCCATCCGGAAGCCGTCGACGCCCCGGTCGAGCCACCAGTTCATCATCCGGTGGACGGCCGAACGGACCTCCGGGTTCTCCCAGTTGAGGTCCGGCTGCTTGCGGGAGAAGAGATGCAGGTAGTACGCGTAACCCGGCTCGTCGTACTCCCAGGCGGAGCCGGAGAAGAACGAGCGCCAGTTGTTCGGCTCGGCGCCCGGGGTGCCGGGGGCGGCACCCTCCCGGGCGGGCCGCCACCAGTACCAGTCGCGCTTGGGGCTGTCCGGTCCCCGCCGGGACTCGATGAACCACGGGTGCTCGTCGGAGGTGTGGTTGACGACGAGGTCCATGACCAGCTTCATGGAGCGCACGTGGACGGCGGCGAGCAGATCGTCGAAGTCCGCGAGCGTGCCGAAGGACGGATCGATGTCCTGGTAGTCGCTGATGTCGTAGCCGTTGTCGTCCTGCGGGGACGGGTACACCGGCGACAGCCACAGGACGTCCACGCCCAGTTCGGCGAGGTGATCCAGCCGGTCGATGATGCCGCGCAGGTCCCCCACGCCGTCGCCGTCGGAATCGGCGAAGCTGCGCGGATATATCTGGTAGACGACCGCGGACTTCCACCAGGGCCCGGAAGAGGGGGAGTCGGTGCTCACGTGCCTGAACCTCGCATGATCTCGGTGTTCGCTGGAGGGGGTCAGAGTCTGCGCGCCTCCACGAGCACGAGACGTTCCGGGAAGAGCGTCGGTGCCCGCACCCCGGCGACGGCCAGCATCCGCCCGGTCAGCTCCACCCCGTCCGGGCGCTCCCACCAGGGCGGGTCGGACCGGTGGGGCCCCTCGGGCCGGTCGCCGGGCCGGTGCGGCCGTACCTGGTAGCGGGCGTCCGAGTCGAGTCCGGGCAGCCGGACCTGGCCGGCCGGAGACATCACGCTCGTCGCCGTCTGGACCAGGGCGTACAGCGCGCGCGAGCGGTCGGGCGCCACCACTCCGTGCACCCACAGCGCCGGATCGGGGTGATCCCCGTGGACGGCCGTGCCGGTGTGCAGCAGCGGCCGGAGCTCCTTGTACGCGGCGACCCACTCGGCGAGCCCGGCGCGCTCGGCGGGGTCGGCGGCGGTGAGATCCCACTCGATGCCGAAGTGCCCGAAGAGCGCGGTCCCGGCCCGGAAGTCGAGCGCGTGGGCGCGGCCCGTGGTGTGGGCGACGGGCGAGCCGACATGAGCGCCGAGGAGCTCGGGCGGCAGCAACAGCCCGGTCCAGCGCTGGATCTGCTGGCGTTCGAGCGCGTCGATGCAGTCGCTGGTCCAGACGCGGTCGGTGCGCTCCAGGATGCCGAGGTCGATCCTGCCACCGCCGGACGAGCAGGACTCGATCTCCAACTCCGGGTGCCGGGCGCGCAGTTCGTCCAGGAGCCGGTACGCGGCGGCCGTCTGCGCGTGGACCCCGGCGGCGCCCGTCGGACTGTGTCCGGCCTCCACGAGATCCCGGTTGTGATCCCACTTGAGGTAGTCGATGGCGTACTCGGTGACCAGCGCGTCGAGCCGTTCCAGGAGATGGTCGTACGCCCCGGCGTGCCCGAGGTCGAGCACCTGCTGCTGCCGGGACTCCGGCGGGAGACGACCGCCCGTCGCGAGGATCCACTCGGGGTGGGCGCGGGCGAGGTCGGAGTCGGGATTGACCATCTCGGGCTCGACCCACAGCCCGAACTCCAGCCCCAGGGCCCGGACATGGTCGACCAGCGGACGCAGCCCGTCGGGCCAGACCGTCTCGTCCACGTACCAGTCGCCGAGCCCGGCGCGGTCGTTCCGGCGGCCCTTGAACCACCCGTCGTCCAGGACGAACCGCTCGGCGCCCACCTCGGCGGCGGCGTCGGCCAGGGCGGTGAGCTTGCCGAGGTCCTGCTGGAAGTAGACGGCCTCCCAGGTGTTGAGGGTGACCGGCCGGGGCCGCCTCGGGTGGTACGTCCTCGCGCGCAGATGCCGGTGGAACCGCCCGGCCACCTCGTCCAGCCCATGGCCGTACGACCCGATGATCCACGGGCTCGTGTACGACTCGCCGCCCGCCAGCAGGACTTCGCCCGAGAGCAGCGTCTCGCCGCCGCCCAGGAGGGACACACCCGCGGGGGTGCGTTCGGCGAGGGTGCGGTGGTTGCCGCTCCACGCCACATGCAGACCCCACACCTGGCCCGTACGGAATCCGAAGCCGCGCTCGCCCGCGAGATGCAGCAGCGTCGCGTCCGTGCCCGTGCGGCCCCGCCGGTTCTCGCGGAGATGCGTACCGAGCGTGAACTCGTGCCGCTGCGGGCTGCGTTCGCGCACATGCCGGCCGGTGAGGTCGAGGATCTCGGTGGCGTGGGCGGGCACGGGGAGGGTGAGCAGCAGACCGTCGAGGACGTACGGGCGCTCGCCGGTGTCGCGATTGGTGACGGTGGCGCGCTGGCGTACGAGCCCGGAGGGGGTCAGCTCGATCTCCAGCACGAGGCCGAGCCGGGCGTGCTCGTCCACGGCGTCGACGGTGAGCTGGTGCGCCTCGGGGAGGTCCGGCGTACGGACGGTACGGATCGAGCGCACGGTGAAGGAGGTGGAGAAGTCGGCCCCGTCGCGGTGCCCGGTGAGGCCCGGCGTGCCGAGCCAGCCGGCCGAGTGCTCCGGCAGAAGTGAGAGAGGGACGGGCAGATCGAGGGTGTTGGACATCTGCCGGGCGGCGCTCGCCGTGGCCAGCTCGGCGAGTCCGGTGTCCCCGGTGTCCCCGGTGTCCCCGAGATCGTCGCCCCAGTGGAGTACGCGGGGCAGCCGGTCGCCGGTGCAGTCCAGGACCAGGCTCGTACCCGGGGCGCGGAGGTGGAGGTGGCCACGGGTGGCGCCGGTCCGCATACGACTCCTCGGGTTGTCCGTCGTCCATCGGCCGCCGGTCGGCCCGTGTGTGAACTCGTAAGCCTTTTTAGTTTCGCGGTGGAAGTTTCCGCCCGTCAATAGGTGGGTGCGGTGTTGTCCGGTGTGGCGGAAACCTATCTGTCAAGGCATGTTTACTTCCGGTGTAGAAGTAACTGAGCCCGCCTGGCAGGATGAGCGAGTGTCCGGCGTCGCCCCGCCGCGGAAGGCCCCTCCCTTGTACGTGACCCCAGCGCCGTGGACCCCGCTCTCGGGAGCCACGCACGCCGTCGCCCTGGAGGTGCTGCTGCGCGGCCCCCTGTCCCGCAGTGAACTCGCCCGCCGGCTCGACCTGTCCGCGGGCAGCCTCACCCGGCTGGCGAAACCGCTCCTCGACAGCGGGCTCCTCGTCGAGTCCGGTACCAGCCACGAGTCACGCGCCGGCCGCCCCACCCGGCCGCTCGACATCGCCGCCGGCGCGCACCACTTCATCGGCGCCAAGATCACCCACGAGGACGTGCACGCCGTACTGACCACGCTCCGCGCCGAGGTCGTCGCCTCCGCGCGGGCGGACCTGCCGGGACGCGACCCGGCCACGGTCGTCGCCGTCCTGCGCTCACTCGCGGCCGAACTCGCCGCCCAACTCGCCCCGGGAACAACGCACATCACCGCCGCCGGCGTCAGCCTGGGCGGCTGTGTGGCCGACCACGCGACGGTCACCGCCGCGCCGTTCCTGGAGTGGGACGACGACGTGCCGCTCGGTGGCCTGCTCGTCGACGCGCTCGGGGTGCCCACCGCCGTCGACAACGACCTGCTCGCGCTCACCCGCGCGGAACACTGGTTCGGCGCCGCACGCGGGCACGACCGCTTCGCGGTCCTCACCGTCGGCGCGGGCATCGGCTACGGCCTCGTCGTGCACGACCGCGTCGTGGACAGCGCCGACGCCGGGGTCGGCCTGCTCGGACACTTCCCGCTCGACCCCCTGGGACCGCTCTGTCCGCGCGGGCATCGCGGCTGCGCGACCGCCATGCTGTCGATGGCGTCCCTCCGTGCCGCCGCCTCCGTCGGACTGCGGCGGGACGTCCCGTACGACGAGTGCCTCGATCTGGCGGCGGCCGGCGACCCGGTGGCCGCGCCACTGGTCATGGCCTCGGGACGGGCGCTCGGGCGGCTGATCGCCGCCGTCGCGAACCTCACTCTCACCACGGAGATCGTCCTGACCGGCGAGGGGGCACGGCTGGCGGAGGTGGCCCACGAGGCGCTGCGCGAGGGCCTGGCGTACGACCGCGATCCGGGGGCGGCGGCCGTCTCGCTCGACGTACGGCCGGTGGACTTCGGCCTCTGGGCGCGCGGCGCGGCGGTGACGGCGATCCAGGCGTACGTGCTGGGGCGGGTCCCACTTGGTTGACTCTTCCGTCGGGGGAGACAGGAGAGCCGAGGTCATGGACGGCGAGACGCTCCACCCGATCGGCGAGCTGGCCCGGCGTACCGGGCTGACGGTCAAGACCATCAGGTTCTACTCCGACCGCGGGATCGTGCCGCCGGCCGGCCGCACCCCGGCCGGCTACCGCCTCTACGGCCCCGACACCGTGGCACGCCTGGCCCTCGTCCGGACGCCGGCCTAGGGAAACCCGTCACCACTGGTACGGGAGGTACTTTCCGTCGAGCGTGATCACCACGCGGTCACCGGCGGGGTCGGGCACGCGCTGGACGTCGAGCCGGAAGTTGATGGCGCTCATGATGCCGTCGCCGCACTGTTCATGGATCAGTTCCTTGATCGTCGGCCCGTAGACCTGGACGACCTCGTACAGCCGGTAGATCGTCGGGTCGACCGGCACCGCCGCGTCCAGCGCCCCTCGCGACGGCTGGAGCTGGAAGGCGACCGCGACGTCGTCGCCCAGTTCCAGGAGGGCCGCCGCCGTGTTGGCGTCGTCCTTCTCCATCGGGTGCTGGCCGAGGAGCGCGGCCGTGGTCCAGGCAAGCGGTTTGCCGACGGCCTCGGCGAGTTGGGCCCAGGTGATCCCGGTCCTCACCTTGGCCTCGCGAACGGCTTCGGCGGCTTCATGCTTGCTGAGCATGTGCATCTCCATTCCGGACTGCGGCCCTGGTAGCGCGCCGCCAAAGCATAGGAGAGACACGGCGGGAGGGGTACGACCCGTCAGGAGAGCGACTTGCGCGCTCTGCGCAGCGCGTAGAGCTGGAGATCGGCGAATCCCAGCACCGCCACCGCCTGGACCACGATCAGTGCCGTACCCAGACCGGTCGGATCGAGCCACCCCGCGGCGGCCGTGAGGACGCCGAGCGCGAACCACGCCAGGTTGCTGCCGATCACCAACCGCACCGCCGTGCGGTGCGGTGCCCGCGCGGTGCTGACCCGTGCCACGAAGAGCGCGTAGAGCACCAGGAAGGCACCGGTCCCGGCGAGGAACGCGGCGGGCAGGCCGAGCGCCGAGTCCAGCGCGGCGCAGCCGATCAGCGCGGCGGCCCCCACGGCGCCCGTGGCGGCGGCGTCGAGCCGCAGCGCCAAGCGCAACAGGCCCGTGTCACCGTGCACGGCGGTGGAATCGGCGGGCGCGGCCGTCCGGGACGGGGCGGGGACACCGAACGAATCCGACGAACTCATGGGTTCCTCCTCGGGGAAGCGGCTTGACCCCCCTGATGGTTCTCGAAGCCGCCGTCCTGGTCGATTACCCGAGAGGTAATGGGCGGCAGGGAGCCGAGGAACGCACCGAGCACCGCGTCGAACTCCGCCCGCCGCTCCAGGTTGGGCATGTGCCCGGCGCCCTCGATGACCGCGAGCGTCGCGTCGGGTATCCCGTCGCTCATCACTCGCGCGTCCGCGACCGGCGTGTACTCGTCCTCGCTGCCGACCACGATGAGCGCCGGCACCGTCACGCGCCCCAGCATGGCGACGTAGTCGGGCCGTTCGGCCCGTCCCCGCAGGGCCGCCGCCGCTCCCTCGGGCGGCGCGCCGCGCATCATGTCCCGTACGTGCGCGGCCACCGCGGGCAGCGCCCCGACGGTGCGCGGCGCCACCATCTTGGTCAGCACCTCGTCCGCGTACGGCCCCATTCCCTCCCGCAGGAGCCGGTCGGCCATCGCGTTGCGCGCCACCTTGCCCGCCTCCGTCTCGGCGGCGGCGTAGGTGTCGGCCAGCACCAGGGCCCGGACCCGCTCGGGGAAGAGCCGGTAGAACTCCAGGACGATCTGGCCGCCCATGGACAGGCCGCCCAGCACGGCACGGTCCACGCCCAGCCGGTCGAGGAGTGCGGCGATGTCCCACGCGAAGGTGGTGAGCGTCGTCGTGCCGGGCACGACGGTGGACCCGCCGTAGCCGCGCAGATCGGCGGCGATCACCCGCCGCCCGGGGCCGGCGAACGTCTCGATCTGGGGGCGCCACATGGAGCGGTCGAACGGGTGGCCGTGTACGAGGACCAACACCTCGGCGCCGCCCTCATTCCCGTCCCCACCCGCGTCGTCGTAGGTGATGGTGATGTCGTGCGGCGTCGTGGTGCTCATGTAAGCGTCCTTCGCTCTGTGCTCGGGCCTCGGGCCTCGGGCCTCGGTGCTCTGTGCTCGGGCCTCGGCCGCTGTGCCGTCCGGCTTGCGCCTCGATGCTAAGTGGTGCAATATCTCGATGCAATGATGAAATTGACCTCGGTGCAATATGGGAAGGGGTGCCATGGAGGACTACCGGCTGATCGCCGACCAACTGGCGGCCGACATCCGGACCGGGCGCCTGCGCCCCGGGGAGCGGCTGCCGCCCCAGCGGCCGTTCGCCCGGAGCCGTAACATCGCCAACTCCACGGCGGCCAGGGTCTACGGCGAGCTGATCCGGCGCGGACTGGCCGTCGGCGAGGTGGGCCGCGGGACTTTCGTACGAGCCGCGCCGCCCGGTCCGCAGCCGACGCTCACGGAGCCCAGTGAGGCCAGGGTGGACCTGGAGGTCAACTTCCCCGTACTGCCCGAGCAGGCCGAACTGCTCGCCGCCGGTATGGCGCGCATGCAGCGCCCCGACGTGCTCGCGGCAAGCCTGCGCCCGCTGGGCGGCTCCGGTTCCGCCGCCGCCCGCGAGGCCGCCGCGCCGCTCCTCGCGCGCGGCGGCTGGGCACCGGAACCGGAGCGGATCCTCTTCACCGGCAACGGCCGCCAGGCGATCGCGGCGGCTCTCGCGGCCTGTGTCCCGGCCGGGGAACGGCTCGGCGTCGAGGAGTTCACCTATCCCGTCGTCAAGGGCATCGCCGCCCGCCTCGGGATCACCCTGGTCCCGCTCGCCATGGACGAGGACGGCCTCCTGCCGGAAGCCCTGGCCGACGCGCCGCCGCTACGGGCCGTCTATCTGCAACCCACGCTCCACAACCCGCTCGGCATGACGGCTCCGCCCGGCCGCAGAGCTCAACTCGTCGAAACGATGAGGGCGTTGGATCTGCACGTCATCGAGGACGCCATCTACGGATTCCTCCGCGACGACGTGCCGCCGCTCGCCGCCCTCGCCCCCGAACGCGCCATCGTCCTCGACAGCATGTCCAAGCGGCTCGCGCCCGGTCTGACGCTCGGTTACGCCGTGGCACCACCCGGCTTCGAGCAGCGCCTGGCGTCGGCCCTGCGGTCGGGAGCGTGGTCGGCGGGCCGGTTCGCCCTCGACGCCGCGACGCGGTGGACGAGCGACGGCACCGCCGCCGCGATCGGCCGGGCCAAGCGCGCCGACGCGGTGGAGCGCCAGCGGATCAGGGCCGAGAGCCTGGCGGGCTTCACCATCCACGCCGACCCCCGTGCCTACCACTGCTGGTGGGAACTGCCCGATCACTGGCGCGCCGAGACATTCGTGGCCGCCGCCGCCCGCCACGGCATCGCCATCGCGCCCGGGGCGGCGTTCACCGTCGGCACCGGGCGCGCCCCGAACGCCGTGCGGCTGGCCCTCGGCACCCCCTCCCACCCCACGCTCACCGACGCCCTGGACCTCCTCGCCACGCTGGCGCGCGGCACACCGGAGGACGCCGCGCCGGAATGACCGGGGCGGCGGCGAGACGACCCGTTGCCAGGAGGTGTCAGGCCGTCAGGCGGCGCGGCAGCCAGCCCAGTTGGGCCTCTTCCTGGTACTGCTCGCCGCCCTCGTGGCCGTTGAACTCGTAGACCTCGATCGTCCGGTCCTCGTGCGGATAGGCGTTGAACGCCGCGAACACCGTCGACGGCGGGCAGGTCTGATCCTCCAGAGCCGCCGAGAACATCGCGGGGGCACTGCCGCGCGCCGCGAAGTGGACCCCGTCGAAGTAGCTGAGCGTTCGCCGGACCAACTCGCCCCGGCGCCGGTAGGTGTTGAGGTACATGCCCACCTCCCGGTACGGGTGCTTGTCGGTGAGTGTCGTCGCCCGGGGGAAGTCGCAGAGGAACGGCACGTCGGGCGCGATCGCCACCAGGTCCGGCACCAGTCCGGCCACCGCCAGCGTGATCCCGCCGCCCTGGCTGCGGCCGATCGCGGCCGTGCGGGAGGCGTCCGCGAGCGGATGCGTGCGGGCGGCCTCCACCGCGCGGACCGCGTCGGTGAAGACCCGGCGGTAGTAGTACTCGTGCGGGTCCTCGATGCCCCGGGTCAGAAAGCCGGGGAACGCGGACGCGCTGCCCACCGGGTCCGGGGTGTCGCTGCCGCCCCATCCGGCGCCCTGGCCCCGCGTGTCCATCACGAAGTACGCGAAGCCGGCCGACGGCCAGAGCAGCCGGGAGTGGGGAAGCCCGCGCCCGCCGCCGTAACCGACGAACTCGACCACCAGGGGCAGCGGTTCACGGGTCCCCGCCGGCAGGACGAACCAGCCCTTGACCGGGTGCCCGCCGAAGCCGGCGAAGGTCACGTCGGACACCTCGACGGTCGACAGACCCGTCTCGACGGGCTTGAAGGCCGGTTCCAGATCGTGGGTGCGGGCCTCGGCGAGAGTCGTCGCCCAGAAGGCGTCGAAGTCGGGCGGTTCCACGGAGCGGCTCCGGTAGCTCCGTAGCTCGTCGAGGGGCAGATCGAACAAGGCCATGTGCGGTATCACCTCGGGTTTCGCGGGCGGACGATCACACCGTACGTCCCGCGTCCCGGTCGCAGAAGTGCCCCTGAAGGGCCTGAAGGAGACACGAGGCGGGGTCGTCCAGGAGCCGCGGGGGTGCGCGAAAGAAGTTTTGGCGATCTCTTGACCGGCGCCGCACCGGAGGTCCACAGTACTCGTTAATGCGCATTACTAATACGCATTAACGATCCGGAGGAACACGGTGGAGGAACCCAGGAAGCGGGCCCGGCCGGGCCGGACCCCCGCACCCACGGGCCGTACGTCCAGGCCGCGCCAGGCCGAGGTCGCCAGGCTCGCCGGGGTCTCACAGGCCACGGTCTCGCTGGTGCTCGGGGCCCGGAAGCAGGGGGCGACGATCTCCGAGGAGACCCGGCGGAAGGTGCTCGACGCCGTACGCAGCCTCGGCTACGTCCCGGACCCGGCGGCCAGCCGGCTCGCCGCCGCCAGGAACAACCTGCTCGGGGTCTTCAGCTTCACCTCCACCTTCCCGACCGACGTGCAGCACTCGTACTACCCGTTCCTCGTCGGCGTCGAGCAGGAAGCCGCCGCACGCGGCTACGACCTGGTGCTCTTCACCGGCTCCAGCACCGGCGGCGCGGGGGCCGCCGGACCGCACGCCCTGAACCGGGTACGGCTCGCCGACGGCTGTCTCTTCCTCGGCCGCCACGCGCCCGCCGACGAACTGCTGCGCCTGGTCGCCGACGGTTTCCCCGTGGTCCACCTGGGCCGCAGGGACGAGTTGGAGGGACTGGCGTGGGTCGGCGCCGACTACGTCAGCGCCAGCAAGGAGGTCGTCACGCACCTCGCCGGGCTCGGACACCGGCGGATCGTCTTGATACGGGAGGACGACGAGGCCGCCGCGTCCACCGACCGTGAGCACGGCTTTCTCAAAGGTCTGGAGGAGGCCGGGCTGCCGGGCGGCCCGGCAGCCGTCTTCCGCTCCGCGGACCCGGAGCACGACCTCACCGCCGAGCGGCTGCGCGGCTGGCTCGACGACGGCGTCACCGCGTTCGTCGCCGAGGAGACCGACACCGGGGACGCCTGGCGGGCGCTGCACGGCGCGGCGCACTTCGTGGGCATCGACTGCCCGCGCGACGCGTCGCTCGCGCTGCTGGGCAGCCCGCCGCCGGACCTGTCCGACGGGCCGACGCCCACCGGATTCGACATCCCCCGGACCCAGTTGGGCGCCGCCGCCGTGCGGATGCTCGCCGCGCTGGTGGCGGGGGAGCAGGCCATGGAACCGCTGGTGGCCTGTGCCTTCCGACCCGGCACGACGGCGGGCACACCGCCCGCCCGCCTCTGATCCCGACCGGGCGCACAGCGCACCCGAACGCACAGCGAACCGAACACACACCAAGCACCAAGCACCAAGCACCACAAGGCACTTGAAGGAGATCCGTGACATCCGCACCCGACATCCTCATCGTGGGCTCCGGGCTCGGCGGCGTGGCCGCCGCCCTCGCCGCCTGCCGTGCCGGACGCACCGTCGTCCTCACCGAGGAGACGGACTGGATCGGCGGCCAGCTCACCTCCCAGGCCGTCCCGCCGGACGAGCACCCGTGGGTCGAGCAGTTCGGCACCACCGCCTCGTACCGCAGACTGCGCGAGTCCATCAGGGACCACTACCGCCAGTGGTACCCGCTGCGCTCCGAGGCGCTGGCCCTCACCGATCTCAATCCCGGCGCGGGCCGCGTCAGCAAGCTCTGCCACGAGCCGCGCGTCGCGCTCGCCGTGCTGGAGGCGATGCTCGCGCCGCACCGCTCGTCGGGCCGGCTCACGCTGCTGACCGAACACCGCCCGGTCGCCGCCGAGGCGGGCGACGACGACACCGTACGGTCCGTCACGCTCACCGACCTGCGTGACGGCAGCCGCCGTACGATCGGCGCCCGTTACGTGATCGACGCCACCGAGACCGGCGAACTGCTCGAACTCGCCGGTGTGGAGCACGTGATCGGCGCCGAGGCACGGAGCGAGTTCGACGAGCCGCACGCCCCCGAGGAGGCAGAGCCCCTCAACCAGCAGGGCATCACCGTGTGTTTCGCGCTCTCCCACCACGAGGGCGAGGACCACACCATCGAGCGCCCGGCCGACTACGACTTCTGGCACACGTACCAGCCGGACTTCTGGCCCGGACCGCTGCTCGGCTTCCTCGCGCCCGACCCCCGCACCCTTCAGGCCGTACCGCGCACCTTCGTGCCCAACCCGGACCTCGACCCGCTCGACGTCACCGCCGACCAGTCGGCCGACGCGGGCGACAAGGAGCTGTTCGGCTTCCGCCGGATCCTCGCCCGCAAGCTGCACCGGCCGGGCGCGTTCGACTCCGACATCACCCTCGTCAACTGGCCGCTCAACGACTACTGGCTGAAGCCCCTCATAGGCGCCGGTGAGGAGACGTCGGCCGCCGCGCTCGCCGAGGCCCGCCAGCTGTCGCTCTCCGTCCTGTACTGGCTCCAGACCGAGGCACCGCGCGCCGACGGCGGCAAGGGATTCCCCGGCCTGCGGCTGCGCCCCGATGTCACCGGCACGGCCGACGGGCTCGCCAAGGCGCCGTACGTACGGGAGTCACGCCGTATCAAGGCCGTCACCACCGTCACCGAGCACGATGTCGCGATCGACATCGTCGGACCCTACGGCGGGACCCGCTACCGGGACTCGGTCGGCGTCGGCAACTACCGCATCGACCTGCACCCCTCGACCGGCGGCGACAACTACATCGACATCGGCTCGGTGCCCTTCGAGATCCCCCTCGGCGCGCTCGTACCGCGCCGCGTCCGCAATCTGCTGCCCGCCGGAAAGAACATCGGCACCACCCACATCACCAACGGCTGCTACCGGCTCCACCCGGTGGAATGGAACATCGGCGAGGTCGCGGGCGCGCTGGCCGCGCACTGCGTCGCCGAGGGCGTCGAACCGCACCAGGTCCAGGCCGAGGACAAGCGGTTCGACCGATTCGCCCGGCTGCTCGACCGCGAAGGAGTTCAGCGCCACTGGCCCGACGTACGCGGCTACTGACGACACCCAGCAACACGGGGTGGAACAGCCGGGCAGGAGCAGCTCCACCTGCCCCGCCCGGCCTACCGCCCGCACCATGCCAACTGTGCACAAGGAGGTGCCCAAGCCATGAACACCCACCGCATCCGCGTCGGCATCGACGTGGGCGGAACCTTCACCGACGCCGTGGCCGTAGACGCCACGACCCTGCGACTCCTGGGGCAGGTGAAAGTCCCCACCAGCCACCATCATGAGGACGGCGTCGCCCACGGCATCGTGGAAGCTCTCGACCGTCTGCTGGAGCAGACCGGACACGCCCCGAAGGACGTGGCCTTCCTGGCCCACGGCACCACCCAGGCTACCAATGCCCTGCTGGAGGGAGACGTCGCCACGGTCGGTCTGATCGGCGTCGGCGCCGGTCCGAGCGCGGGGTTCACCCGCAGGCTCGCCGCCTTCCGGAAGCTCGAACTCACCCCCGCCAAGCGGCTTCCGCTCGCGTACGCCCATGTCGCCGACCCGGACGACGCGCCCGCCGTGCGCGCCGCCGTCGACGCGGTCGTCCGCGAGGGCGCCCAAGTCGTCGTCGCCAGCCAGCCGTTCAGCGTCGACCGTCCCGAAGGCGAGGACACGGTCGTCGCCGTGGCCAGGGAGCGCGGACTGCCGACGACCGCCGCGCACGAGATCACCTCGCTCTACGGGCTCCACAAGCGGACCAGGACCGCCGTCGTGAACGCCGCGATCCTGCCGCGCATGCTCGCCACGGCCGACCTGGTCGACGCGTCCATCACCAAGGCGGGCGTGAGCGCGCCGCTGATGGTGATGCGCTGCGACGGCGGAGTGATGTCGCTGGACGAGATGCGGCGCAGGCCGTTGCTCACCGTGCTGTCCGGCCCGGCGGCGGGTGTCGCGGGCGCGCTCATGCAGGAGCGCGTCAGCGAGGGCCTGTTCCTGGAGACCGGCGGCACATCGACCGACATCAGCGTCGTACGGCGCGGCAAGGTCGCCGTCCGGCACGCCACGATCCTCGGCAAGACGTCGTACCTGTCGGCGCTCGACGTCAGGACCGTCGGTGTCGGCGGCGGCTCGATGGTCCGTATCGGCGGCGGCAGGGTCACCGGCGCCGGACCGCGCAGCGCGCACATCGCCGGGCTGCCGTACGCCTGCTTCGCGGCCCTGGACGACCTGCGGGACGCGAAGGTCACCACGATCCGGCCGATGGCGGACGACCCGGCGGACTACGCGGTGCTCGACGCCGCCGGCGGACGCTTCGCGATCACCATGACCTGCGCGGCCAACGCGCTGGGCCGGGTCCCCGAAGGGGACTTCGCCCACTGCGATCCGGCGGTGGCGAAGGCCGCGATAGCCCCCCTGGCCGCCGCGCTCGGCACGGACGTCGCCACGGCGGCGGCCCGTGTCCTGGACGCGGGCACCGACCAGGTGAAGTCCGTGGTCGACGCGATGATCCGTGAGTACCGCCTGGACAAGGACACCGCCGTGCTCGTCGGCGGTGGCGGCGGCGCCGCCACCGTCACCCCGCACCTCGCGGCGGTCACCGGCCAGGAGGGCAGGATCGCCCGCCACAACGAGGTGATCAGCCCCATCGGCGTCGCCCTCGCCCTCATCCGGGAGCAGGTCGAACGCATCATCCCCGGCGCCGGCGAGGAACAGATCCTCGCCGTACGGGCCGAGGCCGAGGCCGCCGTCGTCGCCCAGGGCGCCGCCGCGGACGGCGTCGAGGTGGAGGTCACCGTCGACCCGCAGACCAGCACCGTGCGGGCCGTCGCGACCGGCGCCACCGAACTGCGTACACAGGACCGCGCCCACCGGGCCGACGACGCCGAACGGCTGCGCGCGGCCGCCGACAGTCTCAAGACCGACCCGGCGTCGGTGCGGGTGCTCGCGGGCACCCCCGCGCACACCGTGTACGGCACCGACGTGCACCGCCGGTTCCGCGCGGACCGCCACCCGGTGCGCGTCGTGGACGCCGACGGGGTCGTACGGCTCCACGCGCCGGACGCCCGCGTCGAGTCCACCACCGTCGGCCGTGCGCCCGAAGTACTCGCCGGGCTGGTGGGGGAGGCCACGTCGTACGGCGACGGCGGCGTCCGCGCCCCCGCGCTGCGGCTGCTCATCGGCTCCCGGATCGCCGACCTCTCCGGCGTACTCGACCCGCAGCCGCTGCTCGCGCTCGCCCGCAGCGAACTGCGGGCACGCGCGGCCGACGAGCCGGTCATCGCCGTACTGGAGGTGCGCTCATGACAACCACACTGCTCGACCGCGCCACTCTCGCGGCGATCGAGGCACTCGAAGCGACGGACGACGTCGAGTTCGGCGTCCGGCTGCTCGCGAACACCCCCACCCACGAGAGCCGTGATCCCGCCCTGCTGCGCCAATGGGCGCGGACCGCCGACGAGTTCGGCGCCGCGCTCGCCCATGTCACCCCCACAGCACGGGTCGTGGAGAGCGGCGACGGCCTGGAGAGGGGTCTGCTGGCCCGCTACACCTCCCGGCCGGTCCCGACCGTCGAGTTGTTCACCGACACCCTGGCCCTCGCCGAGGAGCTGATCGACCGGCTCGGCTGGCGCCACTGGTATCCGGCCGGGTCGGTACGCGAAGCGGCCATCGCCCACGAGGCCGTGCACGAGCAGCTCCACCACGGACCGGCGAAGGCCGCCCTGAAGCGGTCCCTCGGCCATGTCGTGCTGCGCGCGGGACGCCACCGTCTGTACGGCCATGTCGCGGGCGCCGACGAGATCGCCGCCCACGCCTACGCCCGCACGGTCTGCGGCCTCGGCCGGAGCCCACTCCTGCTGACGGCCGCCCTGGCCGTCGCGGCCGATCCGCAGCAAGGCTCCCCGCACGGAAGAAAGAAGTAACGCCATGGGCGTCGTCATCCTTCTTGTCATGGCGGCCGGTGTCGCCGCGATGCTCACCCGCAGGCTTCCCACCGCCTTCGCCCTCGTCATCCTGGCCGTGGTCATCGCCTTCCTCGCGGGCGCCCCGCTGACCGGCGAGAACAGCGTCCTGGACACGGTGATCCAGGAGGGCGCGCCGGCTCTCGCCGCGACGATGATCGCGATCCTGCTGGGCTCCTGGCTCGGCAAGCTCCTCGACGAGACCGGCATCGCGGGCACCCTCGTCCGTAAGATCGTCGAATTCGGCGGCGACCGGCCGGTCGTGGTCGCCCTCGGTGTCCTCGCCGTCTCCACCCTCGTCGGTACGGTCACGGGCTCGGCGCCCGCCGCGATGCTCGCCGGCATCATCGGCATCCCCGCCATGATCGCCGTCGGCATCCCCAAGGTCACCGCGGCCGGCACGATCCTGATGGGCATCGCCGCCGGTATGCCCTTTGAGCTGCCCATCTGGCAGTTCTTCTCCACCGCGCTCGAACTGCCCGTGGACACCGTGCGCGGCTTCATGTTGAAGCTGTTCCCGTTCGCGCTGGCCGCCGCCATCCTCTTCGTCCTCATCGAGACGCGGCGGCGCGGCGTCGAACACGCCTGGTCGCTCAAGTCCGCGTCCGCCAAGCCCGCTTCGCGCCGTAAGCAGCTCGGCGACGCCCCGTGGTACGCGCTGCTCACCCCGCTCGTACCGCTGATCCTCGCCCTCGGCCTCGACATCGCGATCCTGCCGTCGATGCTGGCCGGTGTGCTGTACGCGCTGGTCACCACCACCCGGCCGGGCGAGATGAGCAAGCGGCTCCTGCGCACCCTGTACGGCGGCTTCGAGATCGCGGCGGCGCCGATCGTGCTGTTCGTCGCGATCGGCATCCTGCTCGCCGCGGTGAAGCTGCCCGGCGCCGTGGAGGCCCTGGAACCCCTGATCAAGGCGGTCAGCCCGCAGAACCCGGTGCTGTTCGTCGTGGTCTTCACCCTGCTCGTACCGCTCTGCCTCTACCGCGGGCCGCTGAACGTCTACGGTCTCGGCGCGGGCATCGCCGGTGTCCTCATCGCCGCCGGCATCTACCCGGCCGTCGCGGTGCTCGGCATCGCCACCTCCTACAACCAGGTCTTCGGTGTGTCGGACCCGACCAGCACCCAGACCGTGTGGAGCGCGCAGTACGCGGGAGTCACACCGCAGCAGGTGATGCTGCGGACCCTGCCGTACGTCTGGGCCGTCGCGCTCGGCGGGTTCTGCGTCACCGCCGCCACCTATCTGTGATCTCTCAACTCCCCGGGACGGAGAACGACATGACACAGCACGACAGCGACCCGAAGCGGCACGACAGCGACAGCGGCGAGCCGAGGAACCCCGGCCGGCGGATATTCCTGCGCGCCGCGGCCGCGACCGCCGCCGTGGCGTCCGGTGTGGTGGCCACCGGCGTGACGGCGGGCAGCGCGGGCGCCGCCACCGCGCCGGCCGGGGCACCGGCTGCCGCCGCCGCACCCGGCGGCTTCCCCGACTACCGTTATCTGAAGACGCTTCTGACGCCCTCTCAGCTCAAGTACAACCCCACCGGGGAGATCATCTTCCCGTGCGTCAGGGGTGTCTACGACAAGCTGGCGAACCCGCTGGGCCGTTACTACCTCTACTACGGCCCGCACGACGCGCCCGGCGGAATCTGCCTGGCCTACGGCGACTCGCTGGAGGGGCCGTTCACCGAGTACACCGCGAACCCGATCGTCTCCAACAACTGGCAGCCGCACTACAACGTCAGCCATGTCGCCTCGCCGCACGTCCTGTGGAACGAGGACGTCAAGGAGCTGTGGCTCTACTTCCACGGCGAGAACGGCACCACCCGCCTCGCCCGTTCCAAGGACGGCATCACCTTCACGTACGACAAGGTGGTGCTCACCACCGCGATGATGCCCGCGGGCAGCAACGAGACCTCGTACGCGCGCGTCTTCCGGCACGACCTGCCCTCGCGCGACGCCCGCTACGTGATGCTCTTCATGCTCAACAACCAGTCCAACCACCGTGACATCGCCTGGGGCTGGTCGAAGGACGGCCGCAACTGGACGTTCGACCAGACACCGCTCGTGCGCCACTCCGACGTCGGCGCGAACAACGTCGGCGGCCCGCATCTGCTGAGCCGGGACGGCAGCACGTACGTCGTCTACAACACCAGCAAGGAGAACGGCGGCAATCTGCTGATCACCGAGGTCGGCAACGACTTCAGCCGCCGTAATCACCTCGGTCTCTTCTACGACTCGGCCAACAGCGCCCCGGACAACGGGCGCAGCGCCTCGCCGAGCTTCGGGACCGACCGGGGGGTGCCGTACATGATCTACGAGGCGGGTGAGCGCCTCCAGGGCTCGATCGCGGTGGCACGCGCCTGACCCACCCTCGCCGGACGGGCCGTGGTGCGGCCCGTCCGGCGAGCCGGCATCGGGCCGTCGTACCGTCTGGGGAGGCCCGGCCGAGGTGACCGGACCAGTAACGAACCAGGAGCACCCTTGACCAGTTACCGCCAGCCCGGCGTCGTCATCACGGACCACCGCTTCTCCGTCCCGCTCGACCACGCGAATCCGTCGGGGGAGCGGATCGAGCTGTACGGACGTGAGGCCGTCGCCGCCTCCAAGGCCGACGCCGACCTGCCCTGGCTGGTCTATCTGGAAGGCGGCCCCGGCTTCGGCGCCCGCCGTTTCATCGGCAAGCAGGCGTGGCTCGGCCGGGCCCTCGAAGAGTTCCGGGTGCTCCACCTCGACCAGCGCGGCACCGGATTCTCCACCCCCCTCAACCGCCAGACCCTCCCGGCGCTCGGCGGCCCGCAGCAACAGGCCGACCACCTGGCCCTCTTCAGGTCCGACAACATCGTGCGCGACTGCGAGGCGATCCGCCCGCAGCTGACCGGCGGCGCCCCGTGGACCGTGCTCGGCCAGAGCTTCGGCGGCTTCTGCGCCGTCCGCTATCTCTCGACCGCGCCCGAGGGCCTGCGCACCGTACTGATCACCGGCGGTCTGCCCTCGCTCGACGCGGGGCCCGACGACATCTACCGCGCCGCCTACCCGCGGATCGAACGCAAGGTCGCCGCGCACTACGCCCGCTATCCGCAGGACGTCGAGCGGGCCCGCCGTATCGTCGCCCACATCGCCGAGCACCGTCCCGTCCTGCCGAACGGCTACACGCTGACGCCCGAGGCGTTCCAGTCGCTCGGCATCCTCCTCGGCACCGGCGACGGCACCCACCAGCTGCACCAGCTGCTGGACAACGCGTTCGTGAAGACCGCGGCCGGGCACGAGCTGTCCGACGCCTTCCAGGAGAAGGTGGCCGCGGAACTCTCCTTCGCGGGGCACCCCCTCTACGCGCTGGTCCACGAGGCGATCTACGCCCAGGACGACCGTCCCACCGCATGGTCGGCCGAGCGGGTACGCGCGGAATTCCCCCGCTTCGACGCGGAGCGGACACTCGCAGGGGACACCCCGCTGCTCTTCACCGGAGAGACGATCCACCCCTGGCACTTCACCGGCGACCCCGCGCTGCGCCCGCTGCGTGAGACCGCCGAGCTGCTGGCCGCGCGCACGGACTGGCCCGCGCTGTACGACGCCGGCCGGCTGGCCGCCAACGAGGTCCCGGTCGCCGCGGCCGTCTACCACGACGACATGTACGTCGACACCGCCCACGCGCTCCGGACGGCGCGCGCCGTCCGGGGGCTGCGCACCTGGGTCACCGACGAGTACGAGCACGACGGCGTCCGGGTCTCGGGCCCACGGGTGCTCGACCGGCTGCTCGGCCTGGCACGCGGGGAGCTCTGACGAGTCCCGCGCGGGGGTCCGAGATGGTCTTCCCGGACCACAAGGACGGCGTGATGGAGGAAGGAATCGCGCTGCGCCGCGATATCGCGGCTGCCGTCCCCCGCGATGAGCACATTTCGCCCGTGATGTGGTGGCTGAACGGAAAAGCGGGCTCGGCGGCGCCGGAGTGGTGAGGTGACCCGGCGAAGGTGGCCCCGCCCTCGCAGGGCTGTTCCCAGGGGGCAAGCGACCGCTTAGTATGCGGATGAGCGCGTACCGACCCTCATCTGTGGAGGCCCCCCATGCAGGCATGGCGAGTGCACCGGAACGGCGAGCCGAGCGAGGTGATGCGCCTGGACGAGGTGGACCGGCCGGCACCGGGGGACGGGCAGCTCCTGCTGAAGGTCCTGGCCGCCGACATCAACTTCCCCGACGCCCTGCTCTGCCGGGGCCAGTACCAGGTCCGCCCGCCGCTGCCCTTCACACCCGGCGTCGAGGTCTGCGCCGAGACCGAGGACGGGCGGCGTGTCATCGCGACCCCGGCACTGCCCCACGGCGGACTCGCCGAGTACGTCGTCGCCGACGAGGCCGCCGTACTTCCCGCGCCCGAGGCCCTCGACGACGCCGAGGTCGCGGCCCTGCACATCGGCTACCAGACAGGCTGGTTCGGCCTGCACCGCAGGGCGCACCTCCAGGCGGGTGAGACGCTGCTCGTGCACGCCGCCGCCGGAGGCGTCGGCAGCGCGGCCGTCCAGCTCGGCAAGGCCGCGGGCGCCACCGTCATCGGGGTGGCCGGCGGCGAGGAAAAGGTCCGCGTGGCACGGGAGTTGGGCTGCGACCATGTCATCGACCGGCGCACCGACGACATCGTCGCCACCGTGAAGGAACTCACCGGCGGGCGCGGCGCGGACGTCGTGTACGACCCGGTCGGCGGTGACGCGTACGCCAAGTCCGCCAAGTGCGTCGCCTTCGAGGGCCGCATCCTCGTCATCGGATTCGCGAGCGGCGCGATCCCGAGCCCCGCGCTCAACCACGCGCTCGTGAAGAACTACTCGATCGTCGGTCTGCACTGGGGCCTGTACACCCAGAAGGACCCCGCCGCGATCCTGCGCTGCCACCAGGAGCTGACGGAACTCGCCGCCAAGGGCGTCGTGAAGCCGCTCATCAGCGCGCGCGTCCCGATGGCGGAGGCCGCGTCGGCCGTCCAGCGCGTCGCCGACGGCACGACCACCGGCCGTCTCATCGTCCTTCCCGCCCTCGCGTCGGGGGCGAGGGCCCGATGAACGCGACAGGCACGGCAGGTGCGACAGACGCGGCTCACGCGATCGACGCGGCCGAACTGCGCCGCCGTACGGGGGACTTGCTCGCCGCGCACCCGCCGGGCGAGGCGGAACCGACCGACTTCCTGAAGGCCCGCTTCGACGCCGGACTCGCCTGGGTGCACTTCCCGGCCGGTCTCGGCGGACTCGACGCCCCCCGCTCCCTCCAGTCGGTCGTCGACGCCGAACTGGCCGCCGCGGGCGCCCCCGACAACGACCCGCGCCGCATAGGCATCGGCCTGGGCATGGCCGCGCCCACCATTCTCGGGTTCGGCACCGAGGAGCAGAAGCGCCGGTTCCTGCGGCCCCTGTGGGTCGGCGAGGAAGTCTGGTGCCAGCTCTTCAGCGAGCCGGGCGCCGGGTCGGACCTCGCCGCGCTCGGGACCCGCGCGGTGCGGGAGGGCGAGGGTGACGGTGACGGTGACGGTGACGGCGGTGACTGGATCGTCAACGGGCAGAAGGTGTGGACCTCCAGCGCCCATCTCGCGCGCTGGGCCATCCTCATAGCCCGGACCGATCCCGCCCTGCCCAAACACCGGGGCATCACCTACTTCCTCTGCGACATGACCGCCCCCGGCGTCGAAGTCCGCCCGCTGCGGCAGATAACCGGCGAGGCCGAGTTCAACGAGGTCTTCCTCACGGACGTCCGGATCCCCGACGCACACCGGCTCGGCGCGGTCGGCGACGGCTGGAACGTCGCCCGGACCACGCTGATGAACGAACGCGTCTCGATAGGCGGCGCCCGTCTCCCGCGCGAGGGCGGCATGATCGGCACGGTCTCCCGGACCTGGCGCGAACACCCCGAACTGCGCACCCACGAGCTGCACCAGCGCCTTCTCGCGCTCTGGGTGGACGCCGAAGTCGCGCGGCTGACCGGCGAACGGCTGCGCCAGCAGCTCGCCGTGGGACGGCCGGGACCCGAAGGCTCGGGCCTGAAGCTCTCCTTCGCGAGGCTCAACCAGGAGATCAGCGGGCTCGAAGTCGAACTGCTCGGCGACGAGGGCCTGTTGTACGACGACTGGACGATGCGCCGCCCGGAACTCGTCGACTTCACCGGCCGCGAGGCCGGCTACCGCTATCTGCGCTCGAAGGGCAACTCCATCGAGGGCGGCACGAGCGAGGTACTCCTCAACATCGTCGCCGAACGCGTCCTCGGTCTGCCCGCGGAGCCGCGCGACGACAAGGACGTCGCATGGAAGGACCTCACCCGATGAGCACCGTGGATGACGCGCCCGACCTGCTGTACTCCGGGGCGGAGGACGACCTGCGCGCCGCCGTACGGTCCCTGCTCACCGGCCGCGGCGATGTCCCCGCCGCGCTCGCCCGCGCCGAGTCGGGCGCCCCGTACGACACCGCGCTCTGGACATCGCTCGCCGCCGGGATCGGCGCGGCCGGGCTGCTCGTGCCGGAAGCGCTCGGCGGGCAGGGCGCGAGCCACCGCGAGGCGGCGGTGGTGCTGGAGGAGCTGGGGCGGGCGGCCACCCCCGCGCCGTATCTGACCAGTTCGGTGATCGCGACACAGGCGCTGCTCGCCTGCGGCACCGATGACGGCGACGGGGCCGCCGCGAAGTTGCTCGGCGCGCTGTCCGAAGGCCGTACGGTCGCCGTTCTCGCCGTCCCGCTCTCCACCGGACCGGACGCCCCGCTCCCCAACACGGTCCCGGGGAGCCCGATCAGGGCCGTCGCCGACGCCGCGATCGCCGACGTCCTGTTCGTCCTCGGGGACGACGGGCTGTACGCGGTCGAGACGGCGGCGCCCGGTGTCACCGTCCGCGCGCAGACCCCGCTCGACCTCACGCGCCCGCTCTCCACCGTCACCGTGGACGCCGCCGCACTCACCGCCGGGAGCCGAATCGCCGACGCGGACACGGCCGAGGCCGCCGTACGCCGCGGACTGCTGGCCGGTGCGGGACTCCTCGCCTCCGAGCAACTCGGCCTCGCCGAATGGTGCTTGGAGGAGACCGTGCGGCACACCCGCGAACGGCACCAGTTCAACCGCCCCATCGGCTCGTTCCAGGCCCTCAAGCACCGGATGGCCCAGCTGTGGCTGGAGGTCGTCTCGGCCCGCGCCGCCGCACGCAACGCCGCCGACGCGCTGGCCACCGAGAGCCCCGGCGCACCGCTCGCCGTGGCGGTCGCCCAGGCCTACTGCGGCCGGGTCGCCGTTCACGCGGCCGAGGAGTGCGTCCAGCTCCACGGCGGTATCGGCATGACCTGGGAGCACCCCGCCCATCTGTATCTCAAGCGGGCCAAGTCCGATGAGATCGCGCTGGGTTCGACCGGATCGCACCGCGAGAGGCTCGCGGAGCTGACCGCTCTGCCGGCGCCGGGCGCGCCGACGAGGTAGCTCCTGCCACCGGTTCGAGCGGCATACCACCTGGACAAGCCCCCCTTTGGATACTGTTTAATTGCGAGCTATTCGCAATAACGGTTGATCTTCAGTAGGGGTGTGGAATCCATGACCGCCCGTTCCATACGTGGCACGGTCGCGGCGGCGCTGGCCTCTTCGCTGGCCTTCACCGTCGTGGCCTGCTCGAACCCGGACAGCGGCTCCGGCGACGGCGGCGGGGACCAGGAGTCCGCCGTCGTCGGGATCGCCTACGAGCCGGACAGCCTCAGCCCGCTGCTCGGTTACGGCAAGGACGGCAACTCCAAGCTCTTCGACGGACTTCTCACCGTCGACGGCTCCATGAATCTGAAGCCCGCCCTCGCCTCCGCGCTGCCCGAGGTCGCCGCGGACGGCATGACCTACACCTACCGGCTGCGCGACGATGTGAAGTTCAGCGACGGCAAGCCCTTCTCCGCGGCGGACGTCGTCTTCACCTACCGCACCATCCTCGACGCGAAGACCAACAACCCGTCCAGGACCGAGCTGGCCGCCATCAAGGACGTCACCGCCAAGGGCGAGAGCACGGTCGTCTTCACCCTGAAGTACCCCTACGCGCCCTTCGCCCAGCGGACCGTGCTCCCCATCGCGCCGGAGCACGTCGCGGGCAAGCAGGACGTCAACTCCGGGCCGTTCACCAGCAAGCCCGTCGGCACCGGGCCGTATCTCCTCACCAACTGGTCCAAGGGCGAGAAGATCAGCTTCAGGGCCAACCCGGAGTACTGGGGCGGTGAGCCCAAGGTGAAGAAGTTCACCATGGCGATCATCAAGGACGACGACGTACGCGCCACCCGGCTGCGCGCCGGTGACCTCGACGGCGCGATCCTGCCGCCCAACCTCGCCAAGGGCTTCAAGAACGACAACGGAAAGCGGACCTACACCGCCACGACGTACGACTACCGCACCGTCACCCTCCCGACCCACAACAAGGTCGCGGGCGACACCGCCGTACGCCGCGCCCTCGACGTCGCCGTCGACCGCGACACCATGGTCGACAAGATCCTCGACGGCGCGGGCAGGGCCGCCTACGGCCCCGTCCCCACCGACAGCGAGTGGTTCACCAAGGGTACCGAGCGCCCCCTCGACCTCGCGGAGGCGAAGCGCGTTCTCGACGAGGCGGGCTGGAGGACCGGCCCGGACGGCATCCGCACGAAGGACGGCGTACGCGCGAGCTTCCCGCTCTGGTATCTGACTGGTGACAAGCTCCGCCAGGACCACGCACTCGCCTACGCGTCCGACGCCAAGAAGGCCGGCATCGACATCAAGACCCAGGCCGGTACGTGGGAGGTCATCGAGCCCCGGATGAAGGTGGACGCCGTCCTGGCGGGCGGCGGAGCGCCCGGCGACCCGGACTTCGACCAGTTCGGCCTCCTCAACTCCGGCCTCGCCGGGGACGGCTTCAACAACATGGCCTGGTACGACAATCCGGCCGTCGACAAGGCCCTGGACACCGGCCGCGAGAGCGGGGACAAGCCCGCGCGGAAGGCCGCGTACGACACCGTCCAGCGCGAACTGGTGAAGAACCCCGGCTACACCTTCCTGACCCACATCGACCACATCTACGTCGTCGACGACACCTGGGGAACCCTCACCACCCAGGTCGAACCGCACGACCACGGCCTCGCGTCCGGCCCCTGGTGGAACGTCGAGCAGTGGGCCCGCACGCCGTGAGCCGCCGCCTCCCGTGGGGGGCGATGGCCCGTATGACGGGGCGGCGACTGCTGTTCGCCGCCCCGGTCCTGCTGGTCGTCACCTTCGGCGTCTTCGCCGTCGCCGCCGCCTCCCCGTTCGACCCGGTCAAGGCATACGCCGGCACCGCCGGTCTCACCGCCTCGCGGGAGACCCTCGACCAACTGCGCGCCAATCTCGGCGTGGACCGGGCACTCGTCCCGCGCTGGTGGGAGTGGCTGACGTCGGCCGTCACCGGCGACCTCGGCGACTCCAGCGTCATGCGCCGGCCCGTCGCCGACGTGATCACCGAACGCCTCGGCTGGTCCGTGCTCCTGGCCACCACCGCGTTCCTCCTCGCGATCCTGCTCGGTACGGCGCTGGGCGTGGCGGCCGCCCGCCGCCCCGGTGGCCTCCTCGACCGCTGCGTCAGCACGGTCGCGTACACCCTGGAAGCCGCGCCGGCGTTCTGGCTCGGGCTGCTCGCCATCTGGTTCTTCGCGCTGCGGCTCGATGTCCTGCCGGCCGGCGGTCTCACCGACTCGGGGAGCGACATCGTCACCTTCGGCCAGGTCACCTCGCATCTGGTGCTGCCGGCGGCCGTGCTCGGTGTCTCCCAGATGCCGTGGTTCTACCTCTACGTACGGCAAGGTGTCGCCGACGCGCTGGAGGAGGACCCCGTACGTGGGGCGCGCGCCAGGGGACTGAGCGAGCGGACCGTGCTGCTCGGGCACGCCTGGCGTTCCGGGATGCTGCCGATGCTCACCCTCATCGGCTCGCGCGTGCCCGAACTCATCACCGGCGCGCTGCTGATCGAGACGGTCTTCAGCTGGCCCGGGATCGCGGCGGCCACCGTCGAGGCGGCGACCTCCGTGGACTTCCCGCTGCTGGCGGCGCTCACCGTGCTCGCCACGGCGGCCGTGCTCCTCGGCAATCTCCTCTCCGACCTGCTGTACGGACTCGCCGACCCGAGGGTGGGCTTCGATGGATGACACCACGCCCCTGACCGCACCCAAGGCGGCGGGCGGCCCGCACTGGCGCTCGCGCGGACGCAGCCGCCGCTCGACCCGCACCGTCCGAGCCGTCACCTCGGCCGTCGTCGTCGGCGCCGTGGCGCTGGCCGTCCTGATCGTCCCGCCCGTCGTCCGGCTCGACCAGCAGGCGGTCGATCTCGCGCTCAAGCTCCAACCGCCGTCCCTCGACCACCCGTTCGGCACCGACGATGTCGGCCGCGACCTGCTCCTGCGCTGTGTGTACGGGCTCCGCGTCTCGCTCCTCGTCGGACTGGTCGCCGCCCTCGTGGCCACCGTCATCGGCACCGCCGTGGGCGCCGCCGCCGCGGCCCTCGGCGGCTGGACCGACCGGATCGTCATGCGGCTCGTCGACACGTTCTCGTCGGTGCCGCACCTGCTCCTCGGCATCTTCATCGTCGCGATGTTCCGGCCCGGCGTCTGGCCGGTGATCGTGTCGGTCGCGCTGACGCACTGGCTCTCCACCGCCCGGATCGTCCGCTCCGAGGTGCTGTCGCTGCGCTCGCGACCGTATGTGGACGCCGCGGTCTCCGGCGGCTCCTCGCGGTGGCGGATCACGGTGCGCCATCTGCTGCCGGGGGTGCTGCCGCAGGCGGGGCTCGCCGCCGTACTGATGGTGCCGCACGCCATGTGGCACGAGTCGGCGCTCTCCTTCCTCGGTCTCGGCCTGCCGAGCCACCGGGCGAGCCTCGGCAATCTGGCGCAGACGGCGCGAGGTTCGCTGCTCGCGGGCGACTGGTGGCCGACGCTCTTCCCCGGGCTGTTCCTCATCGTCCCGACCCTCGCCATCGCCGGGCTCGCCGGGGTGTGGCGGGAACGGATCAATCCGCGCCGCCGATCGGAGCTGATGCTGTGACCACGCCCGAGTCGACCGCACCGTCCCCCGCACCGTCCCCCGCACCGTCCCCCGCACCGTCCCCCGCACCGCCCCCCGCACCGCCCCCCGCGCCGTCGCCCGTGCTGTCGGTGCGCGGCCTCGGCGTCCGCTTCCGGATGCGCGGCGGACGGCATGTCGCGGCCGTCACCGACGTCACCTTCGACCTGGCCGTGGGGGAGTGCCTGGCGCTCGTCGGTGAGAGCGGCTGCGGCAAGTCGGTGCTGGCGTCGGCGCTGCTCGGGCTGCTGCCGGGCAACGCGCAGACCACCGGGTCCGCCCTGCTGGCGGCGCGTGGGCCGGCCGGGGAAGTCGACCTGCCGGCCGCCGACGAACGGACCCTGGCCCGTACGGTACGAGGCCGGCGCGTCGGCCTCGTACCGCAGAGCCCGGCGGCGCACCTCACCCCGGTGCGCACCGTGCGGTCCCAACTCGCCGAGGTGCTGCGCGAGTTGACAGGCGCCCGGGGTCCGGCGCCCGCGAAGGCCGTCGAGGCGGCGGCCGAACGCGCGGCCTACCCCGCCGACCATCTCGACCGCTATCCGCACGAACTCTCCGGCGGCCTCGCGCAGCGCGCCGCGACCGCCCTCGCGCTGATCGGCGACGCCCCGCTGCTGCTGGCGGACGAACCGACCACCGGACTCGACCGCGACCTGGTCGACCGTACGGCCGACGAACTGCGACGCCACACCGACGACGGCCGGGCCCTCCTGATGATCACCCACGATCTGGCGGCGGCCCAGCGGATCGCCGACCGGGTCGCCGTCATGTACGCGGGCCGGATCGTCGAACTCGCGGACGCGGGAAGCTTCTTCGGCGATGACGGCCCACGCCACCCCTACGCGCGCGGGCTCCTGGACGCCCTGCCCGAGCGGGAGTTCACCGCCATCCCCGGAATGCCGCCCGAGCTGGGCGATCTCCCCGACGGCTGCGCCTTCGCCGCCCGCTGCCCGCGCGCCACCGGCATCTGCGCCACGCTGCCCGCCCTGACACCGGGGCACGGCTCGTCCGTCGCCTGCCATCACGCCGAGGGGCGCGTCGATGCTTGAACTCCTCGGCATCACCGCCGGTTACGAACGCGGCGCCCCCGTCGTCAAGGGCGCGTCCGTCACCGTGGCCCCCGGCGAGTCGCTGGGGCTCCTCGGCCCCAGTGGCTGCGGCAAGTCCACCCTCGCCCGGGTCGCCGCCCTGCTGCACCGGCCCGACGCTGGCACCGTCACCATCGACGGCGCACGCGTCACCGGCTGGCGCCACCGAGCCCCGAGAGCTCAGCGCACCGCGATCGGGGTGGTCTTCCAGCAGCCCCGACTGGCGGCCGACCCCCGGCTCAGGCTGACTGACCTGATCGCCGAGCCGCTGCGCGCCAACGGCCGGCGCGACGAAGTGGCCGACCGCGTGGGCGCGTTGGCGCGGACCGTCGGACTCACCGACGACCTGCTCGGCCGCAGGCCCCACGAGGTCAGTGACGGTCAGCTCCAACGCGCCTGTCTCGCACGCGCGTTGGTACTGCGCCCGCGCTGGCTGGTCTGCGACGAGATGACCGCGATGCTCGACGCGTCGACCACGGCGGCGCTGGTCACGGTGGTCGAGGAGTACCGGCGCGCCGAGGGTGCCGGACTGCTGGCCGTCGGCCACGACCGGGTGCTGCTGGAGCGCTGGTGCGACCGTACGGTGCGCTGGCCGGAGATCGCCGAGGCCGTCTGAATCGCAGCCGTCGGGTGGTCGAACTCTTCGTAAGACCCTGCCCCTTGAGGCAGGTGGCGGCGGATACTCGGCCTCGTCCCCGCCCCACAGATCTCGGAGGCATCATGGCCCTCACGACCCGACGCAGAGCGGTGACCACCATCGCCGCCGCGTTCGCCGGAGCAGTCGCCGTACCCTCTTACGCGCAGGCGACGGAGCGCGGCAACGGCCCCCAGCCGCTGCGCCGCGCCCACGCGCACAACGACTATCTGCACGAGCGCCCCCTCCACGACGCCCTGTCCCACGGCTTCACCAGCGTCGAGGCCGATGTCTTCCTGGTCGACGGCGAGCTGCTGGTCGCCCACGAGCCCGCGACGCTCGACCCCACCCGTACGCTCCGCTCGCTCTACCTCGACCCGCTGCGCGACCGCGTCAGGGCCAACGGCGGCGCCGTGTACCGGGGTTACCGGCGGCCGGTACAGCTGCTCATCGACATCAAGACGGACGGCGCCGCCGCCTACCTGGAGCTCCACGACCAGCTGCGCGCCTACCGCTCCATGCTGAGCACCTACTCCCACGGCGGGGTACGGCACGGGGCCGTCACCCCGGTCATCTCCGGCGACCGCGCCGCCCGCGTCCCGATGGAGGCCCAGCGCACCCGCTACGCCTTCTACGACGGCCGGCTCGAAGACCTCGGCGGCACCGCGCGCGCCTCGTTCATCCCGCTCATCAGCAGCAACTGGACAACGAGCTTCACCTGGCTGGGAGTCGGCGCCTTCCCCGCCGCCGAACGCGCCGAACTGCACCGCGTCGTCCGGACCGCCCACAGCGGGGGCCGGCGCGTCCGGTTCTGGGCGACCCCGGAGGCGGCCGGGCCTGCCCGTGACGCCGTCTGGACCGAGCTGCTCGACGCGGGCGTCGACCACATCAACACGGACGACCTCGCCGGCCTGGAGAGTTTCCTCGCCAAGAACGACCGGTAGCCGGTGGGCGGCGGACAAGTCAACCGGTAGTCAACCCGTACGGCCTACACGCCAGTTGCTCGAACTGCCCCTCCGCTCCGCCAGACTGACGGCCGAATGCCGCAATTCCGGCGCGGCGGAGGAGGTTGGCGATGGCCATTTCGATCTCACTGGTCCTACTACTGCTGGTTCTCACCGTGATCTTCGTCCGCAACAGCGGACTCAAGCTGGGGCACGCGATCATCTGCGTACTACTCGGCTTCTTCCTCGCGGGCACCAGCATGGCACCCACCATCCAGGACGGCATCGACTCCACCGCGAACGTGGTGAGCGGCCTCCAGCCGTAACCCGGGGACAGGTGGGCGGCGGGGCGGTCGGGAGTCGGTGAATTGCCATCAGATATTTTATGGACCGGTATGCCGCGGGGCATCAAGTGGTGCTATTTACATAGGAGTCCATGACCCCACTCATCGGAGAATTTCTCGTGCGCTCAAAAAGACCACTCATCGCCGCTGTTCTGGCAATGGTCGTAGCCGCAACCGTCGCCCCCACAGCGACCGCGGCACCGAAGGCGGACGGTAAGTACGTGGCCATCGGCGACTCCTACGCGGTCGCCCCCGGTACCCGCACCTACGACAATCCCGACGACCCGTGCCGGCGCGGCCCGCCGACCTACCCCCGGCTCTGGGCCGCCCAGCACCCGTCCGTCGGATTCGTCGAGGCTTCGTGCTCCGGCGCGACCACGGCCGACGTCGTCAAGATCCGCGGTTCCTGCGGAATCCTCGGTCTGAGCGACGCCGAACGGTCGGCCATGAATTCGGCGGCCGACGTACTGAACGACATCATGGCGAGCCGCGCGGCGGAGGCTGGATTCACCTTCCTGGATCCTCGCCCCGCATTTGACCCGCACGCCCTCTGCTCGGGTGGTTCGGAATGGGTCACGAGCCTGGAATGGGACAAGATCAATGAGTCCTACCACCCGAATGTGGAAGGCCACAGGGATGGTTATCTGGCAGCCCTGAATTCCATTACCGGCTGACCGGATCGCATTGATCGAGAAAAACTGAGCGACTGAGAACGGGTGGGGGCATTCCGCGAACGAGCGGAATGCCCCCACCGCATTTCACCGAATCACCGGCACCGGCTCCTCCGTAGGTCCGCCGGCACCGGCGGCGCCGGCTCCGTCGCCGTCGTCGCCGACCAGCATCTGGGAGGCGGCCGGTTCGCGGTACAGCACGTCGGCCTCGACCAGTTCCCGGTGCGTCCCCGTGCCACGTACCCGGCCGTGCTCCAGCACCACGATCTGATCCGCCCCTGTCACCGTCGAGAGCCGGTGCGCGATCAGCAGCACGGTGCAGCGCCGCGCCGCCTGCTCCACGGCCTCGCGCAGCGCCCGCTCGTTGTTCGCGTCGAGCTGCGCCGTCGCCTCGTCGAGCAGTAGCACCTCGGGACCGCGCAGCAGGGCCCGCGCGATGGCGAGCCGCTGCCGCTCACCGCCCGACAGCGCGAGGCCCCGGGTGCCGACCTCCGTCCGAAGCCCCCGCGGCAGCCGCTCGATCAGCGAGTCGAGCCGCGTCAGCCGCAGGACCTCGGCGACTTCCTCGTGCGTGACGTCCGACGCCGCGTACGTGAGGTTGTCCTCGATCGTGCCGGCCATGACGGGCGACTCCTGCTCGACATAGGCGATCCGGCGGCGCACCTCGGCGCGCGGCAGGGAGGCGATGTCCACGCCGCCGATCAGGATGCGGCCGGCCACCGGCTCGTAGAACCGCTGGAGCAGGGCGAACATCGTGGTCTTTCCCGCACCCGAGAGACCCACCAGGGCGCTCTGCGTGCCGCCGCGCACCGTGAAGGAGATGCCCCGCAACGCGGGGGACCGGTCCGGGTAGGAGAAGTGGACGTCCCGGAACTCCACCGGCGGTGCGTCCTTCCCGTCCCAACGGCCCCTGTCGGCAGCCACGTCGACCTCGTCGACCTCGTCCTCGATCGGCATCCGCCCGACCTGCTCGATACGCTCCACGGCGCCGAGCCCCTGCTGGAGCATCCCCAGCCCCGCGACAAGCGAGCCGATCGGGCTCGCCAGATAGAACACGTACAGCAGGAAAGCGATCAGCGCCGACGCCTCAAGACTCCCCGAGGCGACCAGCGCGCCGCCCACCCCGAGCACGGCCAGGAACGCGGCCTGGATGGAGACGCCGGACAGCACCTTCACCATCGCCACGTACCGGGCGCCGACCAGCCCCGCGCGGTAGGCGCCCTCGACGGCCCGGTACGCGAGAGCCGTTTCCCGGCCCTCGGCGCCGTTCGCCTTCACGGTCCTGGCCGCACCCAGGGCCCGGTCGAGCGCCGCGCCGATGGAACCGATCGACTCCTGCGAGCGGGCCACCGCCTCACGGATCCGGGGCAGGATGAGCACCATCACCAGCGTGACGCCGAGCAGTACCGCCATGGTCACCCCGAGCAGCCCCAGATGCACCAGCCCCATGAGGACAACGGCCCCAGGATGCTGAGCACACCGTTGGCGACCATCACCAGGCCCCCGGTCGCGGCGTTCTGGACGAGGGTGCTGTCGGACGTGACACGGGAGATGAGATCACCCGGCGCGCGGCGGTCGAGTTCCGGCACCCGCAGCCGGATCAGCCGGAACACCAGATCCCGCCGGATCTGCCGCACCACGCGTTCCGAGGTGCGCTGCTGCCACCACGACTGGAGTCCGGTGAGCACCGCCCCCAGGACGACGAGCGCGGCCAGGAGCAGTACGGGTCCCATGACCCCGGTGCCGTCGCCGAGCCCGTCCAGCACGTACCGCGCCACCAGCGGCTGTACGAGGCCCGCCCCGCTCGCCGCCAGGAGGAGCAGCAGCGAGGCGAACAGGACGAGGCGGTGCGGCCTGGCGTAACCGAGCAGGACCCGCAGCGGAGCCGTACCTGACGGGCCGTCAATCACGAGGGGGTCACCGGGGGGTGGTTCGGTGCGGGAGTCGGGGGAGCGTAAGCCGAAGTCATGGGGGGTCCCGTGGTAGCGGTCGGGGAGAGGGCGGCGGGGCGGGGGTCAGCCGGACGCGGGGACGGGGGCACGGCGCGCCGCGATCCGTTCGAGACGGTCGGCGGCGGCGGACCGGCCGCCCGCCGCGCGCAGCGACCGGCCGATGGACTCGGCGGCGGTGCGGTGTCCACCCGCGTCGTCCAGCACGGTCTTGATCGCCGCCCCGAGCCGGGCGGCGTCCACGCGGCGGAAACGGACCCGCACACCGGCGCCCGCGTCCACCACCTGTCCCGCGACGATGGGCTGATCGTCGCGGATCGGTGCGAGCACGAGCGGCAGTCCGTGCCACAGCGACTCGCACACCGTGTTGTGGCCGGCGTGGCAGACGACGGCGTCGGCCCGTGCCAGCAGGTCGAGTTGGGGCGCGTGCGGGCGCACGATCACCCCGGGCGGTACGGCTCCGAGGGTGCGGCCGGGATCGACGACGACCCCCTGCACCCGGTCGCCGAGCGCGTCGAGCGCGGTCACCGCCTCGGTGAGGAAGCGGCCTCCGGTATCCGCGTTGGCCGTGCCCAGCGAGACCAGGACCAGGCGGCGCGCCGGGTCCAGGAGCTCCCACGGAAAGTCCGAACTCCCGGCGCGCGGTGCCACGGCGGGGCCGACCAGATGGACGTTGTCGCTCGGCAGCGGCTTGTCGCCGACCGACTCGCGCCCCGTGAAGGCGATCACGCCGTGCGGCGAGAACCGCGGATCGCCGAGCGCGGACGGATCACCGATCCGCGCCCGCAGACCGCCCAGCAGCTCCGTCAGCCAGGCGCCCACCTTCGGCAACTCCGCCAGCGGGTCCACGAGTTCGGCCGACGTGCTCGCGGACGTGACATGGACGACCCCGCGCCGCTCGGCGACCAGCGCGCGCCGGAAGCTGTGCCCCAGATCACAATAACTTTCTCGATGGGTGTCCGGTTCCGGCCTTATGGCTACGGAGTGTGAGCAGAATCCGGCGAGCGGGCCTGTTGACCTTGACGGATGAGTTTCGGCACTTCAGCGGCGAGAAATGGCTGTTCACGGCCCTTCCGGAAACCTTCTTTCGCAGCGTTCCGACGCTCAATGTCCACGGAGAGACGAAAGATCGGTAACGGAGCGCAGCCGAGAATCCCCCGTCAAACCATCGCAGGCGCGACCTCACGTTCCGCCGCTCCCGCGCGTCTACCTACTGAACGAGGACGTCGCAGGAGTAGGGAGACCGACATGGACCCGCGTACGGAGACACGGTACGCGCTCGTGGAGACATCGCTCGGTGGCCTGACGGTCGTCGCGTCGGGCGACGCGATCACCGGTCTCTACTTCCCGCACCACTGGTACATGCCCGCCGAGGAGAGGCTGGGCAGGCGCGTCGACGTCCAGGACGATGCCCTGCTCACCCGGGCCGCGACCCAGCTCGGTGAGTACCTCGACGGCGACCGGACCACGTTCGACCTGCCGACGCGGACGAACGGGGACGCCTTCCAGGAGCGGGTCTGGGCGATGCTGCGGGAGATCCCGTTCGGCGAGAGGACGACCTATGGCGAACTGGCCGAACGGCTGGGTAACAAGGCACTCGCGCAGTCGGTGGGCCAGGCGGTCGGCCGCAATCCGATCTCCATCGTCGTGGCCTGCCACCGGGTGGTCGGCAGCGACGGGAAGCTCACGGGCTTCGCCGGCGGTCTCAAGCGCAAGCAGCGGCTGCTGGAGATCGAGGAGCCGGAGGCGATGAAGGAGGCCAGGCTCTTCTGATCCCGGATCCGAAGGCGGAGCCGGGACGCGCGATCCGAACGCGGAGCCCGCACACAGGAGGCCGTACGCACGGCCTCACGTTCCGGAGGGCTCCGACGTCTACAGAATGATGGACATGAAGAAGCCTTTCGAGCGGGTGGTCGAGGCACACGCGGCCACCGTCCTCCGCGTGTGCCGGGCGGTGGTCGGCGTCCACGATGCCGACGACGCCTGGTCGGAGACGTTCCTCGCGGCGATGCGCGCCTATCCGGACCTGCCGGACGATGCCAACGTGGAGGCGTGGCTGGTCACCATCGCCCACCGCAAGGCCATCGACATCACGCGCGCCGGACAGCGCCGAGCCGTCCCCGTCGCGGACGTGCCCGAGCGCCCCTCGGCCGTCGGACTGCCGGGCGGGAGCGACCGCGACCTCTGGCAGGCCGTCAAGGCGCTTCCCGAGAAACAGCGGCAGGCGGTGGCGTACCACCACTTCGCGGGACTGCCCTACCGGGACGTCGCCGAGATCGTCGGCGGCACCCCGGAAGCGGCGCGCCGCGCCGCGTCGGACGGCATCAGGGCACTCAGAACCACCCTCGTGGACCCCGATCCGGACCCCGACGCGGATCGCGTCCTGAAAGGAGCAACGCCATGAAGGACCCCGCCGCAGGCCCGGACATCCGCACCTTCCTCGACCGCGCCACCGACGACGCCACCGACGCCAAGACCCTCGCCGGGCTGCATACCAGGCTGGAGGACGCGGCGACCCGCGACGGCCTGCTGGACGTCGCGTACACCGTCGTCGACAGCCCCGTCGGCCGACTCCTGCTCGCGTCCACGGAGAAGGGCCTCGTCCGCGTGGCCTTCACCAACCAGGACCACGACAAGGTCCTCGACAGCCTCGCCACCACGCTGAGCCCCCGGGTGCTGCGCGCCCCCAAGCGCCTGGACGGCGCGGCCCGCGAACTCGACCAGTACTTCAGCGGCGAGCGCAGGACGTTCGGCCTGCCCCTGGACATGTCGCTCTCCCACGGGTTCCGGCAGCTGGTGCAGCGTCACCTCCCGGAGATCTCCTACGGCCGGACGCTGAGCTACGGCGAGGTCGCCCGGCTCGTCGGCAACCCGAAGGCCGTCCGCGCCGTCGGTACGGCCTGCGCGACCAACCCGCTGCCCGTCGTCGTCCCCTGCCACCGCGTGCTGCGCGCCGACGGAAGCCTCGGCGGTTACGCGGGCGGCGCCGCCGCCAAGTCCGTACTCCTCGCTCTGGAGGCGGCCGCCTGATCGCGGGCGAATGGCCTCTTTACGACTGACGCGGTTCTCCCCGCGACCCCACAATGGCAGGCGCATGACATGTCATGACCGGGAAAACGGGGAGGGCACATGAGTCCGTACCGCACCGAAAGACCCTTGCGCAGACTGCTCCGCACAGCCGCGTCCGCCGTGGCGGCGCTGGCCCTGCTGCTCGGCTGGTTCACCGCCACCGGATCGACGGCGTACGCACAGGAGACGGCCGCACCGGCCACCATCGCGACGGCGGGCGACGGCAAGGCGGTCGAGGTGCGCGGCGGTGACGTCCTCTACAGCAGCATCGGGACCCGCTGCACCGTGGGCTTCAACACCCGCAGCGGCAGCACCTCCTACGGCCTGATGGACGGCCGCTGCGTGCGGGGCGCCACCAACTGGTACGCCGACGCCGCCAGGAGCGTGTTCGTCGGCGTCACCGCCGGATCGAGCTTCCCGAACGACGACAACGCGGTCATCCGCTACATGAGTACGGCGGTGGTCTTTCCCGGAGAGGTCTCGCTCGGCTCCGGCGGTGCGCAGGACATCGTCCGGGCCGCACGCCCGACGGTCGGTCAGTCCCTGTGCCACGCCGGCCCGGTGAGCGGAGTCCGCTGCGGAACGGTCACGGCCGTGAACGTGTCGGTGCATTACCCCGAGGGCACGATCAGCGGACTGTTCAGCTCCAACATCTGCTCCGACCGCGGCGACGTGGGCGCGCCCGCGTTCTCCGGAACCACCGCACTGGGCATCATCATCGCCAGTAGCGGAAGCTGCTCCTCGGGCGGGGTCACCTACTACCAGCCGGTCGTGGACCTGCTGTCGATCTACGGCCTGTCCGTCTACTGACGACTCTCAACTCCCCGGGGGTGGCCGACATCGGCCACCCCCGGCGCCCGCCGGGGCCGGATTCGGCCATGGTCCCCAAAGGTCAGCCCCGTGCGGCCCGCAGCAGGATCTCCGCACCCCGCCGCGCCTCGTGGGCCGGTTCGGCGTCCTGCCGCAGCTGCGCGGCGACGACCGCGCCCTCCACCAGGAGGTAGACGGCGTCCGCCACGACGGCCGGATACCCCGCGTCGTGGACGGTGCCGGTCAGCAACTCCCGGAAAGCGTCCTTGTGTTGATGCACCTCCGCCGCGACGGCCGCGTTGGTCGGGCCCAGTTCGCCGAAGGCGTTCATCCACGCGCAGCCCCGGAAGTCCGGCTCGCCGAACCAGTCGTACAGCCAGTCGAACAGCGCCAACACCCGCTGGTCCGGCCCCTCGGCGCGGGCGACGTACCCCTCGATCGCGCCCATCATCCGGTCGTGCCGCCGCCGCAGGAACGCGCAGACCACGTCGTCCTTGCACGAGTAGAGCTGATAGATGCGCTTCAGCGGGACGCCCGACGCCGTACGGAGCCGGTCCATGCCGACGGCCTGGATGCCGCGTGCGTAGAAGACCTTCTCGGCGGCGTCGAGCAACTGCTCCCGGACCTCCCGGTCCGGATCATCTGACACGGGGACGAGGGACACGAAACCTCACTGGGGCGTGGCACGTTGACGTGGAGAACGATCGTTTTCTAGACTACCAGCGAGTCAGAGAATGACCGTTCTCAGGAGATGGCCCATGACCGTCCGTCCGCCCGTACCGCCTTTCGACCGCGCCGCCGCACTCAAAAAGGTGCAGGCCGCCGAAGACGCCTGGAACACCCGCGACCCGGAGCGTGTCGCGGGCGCGTACACGGTCGATTCCGTCTGGCGCAACCGCGACACCTTCGTCACCGGCCGCCCGGCGATCGTCGAGTTCCTGACCGGCAAGTGGTCGCGCGAGCTGGATTACGCGCTCCGCAAGAACCTGTGGGCGTTCGACGGCGACCGGATCGCGGTGCGGTTCCAGTACGAGTGCCGCGACAGCGGCGGGCAGTGGTGGCGCAGTTACGGCAACGAGCTGTGGGAGTTCGACGAGAACGGACTGATGCGCCGCCGCGAGGCCAGCATCAACGACCTGCGGATCGAGGAGTCCGATCGGCGCGTCTTCGGCGCGCGCCCCGAGGGCGAACACGGAGTGGAATTCCCGATCCGATGAGGCGTCAGGCTGATGCGTGACGCGTGACGCGTGACGCGTTGAGGCGGGGCCGTGCTACGCCGCGCGGACGGCGATCCCCGGGTACGTGAGCACCAGACCTGCCTCGTCGTAGACCAGCCGGCAGCGGAAGCCGAAGACGGCGGCGGAATAGTCGAAGCGCTGCCGCGAATTCTCGTCGGCGACGCGCCGGTAGTCCTGCTCCAGCCGCTCCACCGAGAGGTCGAGCGCGCGTACGTACGCGGCCGGAGCCGCCGCCGACGCCCCGACAGCCAGCCGGAAACGGTGCACGGGAAGGGTGTTGGTCATCGCCGAGGACTCCAGATCGACGTCGAGACACCCGTCGAGGTACGGCGCCGCCGCCCCGTCCACCTGCCAGTGGCCCACGCCGTCGGCCTGGAGCACCGTCGAGCGGGTCCCGTCCTCGGACCGCCCGGTGACGACGGCCCGGCGGGTCACCCAGTCGGCGTCCAGGGTGATGTCGTAGTCCACCGTCCAGGTCCGGCCGTCCTCGACGGCCGTGGTGCACCCGACGATGTGCCGCCCGTCGCCCGACGGCCGGAAGTACACGACCTCGAAGCCCTGGCGCGCGTGCTCGTGCGCCCATGCCGCGGTCGCCGGAGGGGGTAGGAAAGTGGTCACCCCCCGTACGGTTTCACGCCCGGCCCGCACGGGGGAGGCGGACGCGCTCATCGCCGGGCGTTGACGAGGTCCACGATCGCTTTGAGGCCGGGGTCGTAGCCGTCGGTGGTGTCGACCTCGATCCACGGCGCGGCGACCGCCACCCGGTCGAACGAGTCGTGGCCCAGCGTGTGCGCGGCCGGATCGATCGGCGTCGTACGAGCCGGGCGGAGGCCGGTCACGTCACCGCTCGCCGCCCGGCGTCCGGGCGATGCCAGAATGCCCCCATGATCGTAAGACTCGCGCGGGAGGATGATCTGCCGGGCTTTCTCGGCCTGGCGGGCCAGGTCGAGCACTGGTTCGGTCCCATGGTCGACGATCCCGGCTTCAGCCGGGCCGTCGTCGAGCACATCAGTGGCTCGAAAGCTCTCGTCGCCGTCGACAGGGAGCAGGCCGGGCAACCGCCCCTGCTCGGCAGCCTGTTGTTCGGCGCCGACGCGCCGACCTTTCGCATCCACTGGCTCGTCGTGTCGGAGCGGGCGCGCGGTCGGGGCGTCGGCGGTGCGTTGATGGCCGACGCGATGAAGCGGTTCGTCACGGGGCCCGGCACCATCGAGGTGGTCACCTTCGGGGCCGACCATCCCGGAGCCGTCGTCAGTGGGGCCCGCGTCTTCTACGAGCGGCTGGGCTTCAGCCCCGCCGAGGCGACCGACGCCGGTCCGGAGGGCGGCTCGCGTCAGGTCTACCGACTGGCCGTCAGCTGACCGTCGGAGCCATGAACAGGCCCACGTGCCAGGCGAGTTGGCGTCACCCCAGGCGCGGCGCCGGGTCATCGGCCGTGCGCTCGCGATGACATAATCCCGCGCATGACATCAGGCACCCCCAAGCCCCAGATCGACACCAGCAAGCCCCACCCCGCCCGGCTGTACGACTACTACCTCGGCGGCAAGGACAACTACCCGGTCGACCGGGAGCTGGCGGAGAAACTGGCCAAGGGGGCGCAGCGCGGGGCGCAGATCAACCGGGAGTTCATGCACCGAGCCGTGGCATGGGCGGCCGGGAGCGGTATCGACCAGTTCCTCGACATCGGCACCGGGATACCCACCGAGCCCAACCTGCACCAGATCGTGCAGAAGATCGTCCCGGCCGCCAGGATCGTCTACGCGGACAACGACCCGATCGTTCTCCGGCACGCCGAGGCCCTGCTGGTGAGCACGGACCAAGGGGCCACCGAGTACCTCCACACCGACGTACGCCAACCGCGAGAAGTCCTCGAACACGCCCGCGGTTCCCTCGACTTCGGCCGGCCCGTCGCACTGTCCCTCGTCGCGGTGCTGCACTTCCTCGGGGACGACGACGATCCCTACGGCGTCACCCGGACCCTCGTCGACGCCCTGCCGTCCGGCAGCCTTCTGATCATCTCGCACGGCACCGCGGACTTCCTGGACCCCGAGCAGGCGAAGAAGATCACGGGCACCTACCGGTCCGGCGGTATCAATCTGCGCCCACGCACGCGTGCCGAGGTCGAGCGGTTCTTCGACGGGCTCGACATGGTGGAGCCCGGTCTTGTCCGCGCCCCCGAGTGGTACAAGGACACGCCCGCCCCGGCGAACGAGGAGAGCGGCTTCTACGTCGGCGCCGCACGCGTACGGTGAGCCGCCCCACCCAAGCCACCAGCGCCTCAGCCGTCTGACGCCGCGCCGGCCTTCCGCCTTACCCGCAGTTCACGGAGCTCGTACAGCCCGACACACGCCGCCAGCACCGCCACGCAGCCGGTGAAGATCAGCCCCGCGACCCGCAGGCTCAGCAGCAGCGTCAGCGCGCCGATCCCGATCACCGGCAGGGAGATGCCGACGTAGGCGACGACGAAGAACGCCGAGATCGTGCCGCCACGCGACTCCGGCGGCGCCGCCTCGCCGATGGACGTGATGGCCGCGCGGAACGCCAGCCCCTGCCCCAGCCCGGCGCAGATCACGCCGATCACCAGCAGTGCCAGCGACTCGACCAACAGGGATGTGCCGACCAGTACGACTCCCGCGACCAGCACCAGGCTGCCGCCCGGCAGCGCCCCGGCCGCACCCACCCGGCCCATCAGGGACTGTCCGACGGTGGAGGCCAGGAAGACCGAGAACACGACGGCGCCCGACACCGCCAGATTGGGCTCGCCCAGGGTCGTCGCGATGAACGTCGGCGCCACCGCCGTGCACAGCCCCAGCAGGGCGAAACCGGCGAACCCGGCCAGCGCCGCGGGCAGGAAGATCCCGCGCACCCGCGGGGGGACCTTCAGTCCCTGCGGTTGCAGCCTCGGCCGCTGTGTCCGGTGCTCGACCGGCTCGGGCAGGAACCACGTCAGGACCATCCCGATGATCGCGAGCCCCAGTGCCGCGGCGAACGGCAGGCGCAGCGGGAGCGGCGCGTACTCCGCGAGCAGCCCCGCGAGCAGCGGACCGCATCCCAGCCCGCCCATGTTCGCCGCTGTGGCGGCCAGCCCCGCGCGTGCGGCACGGCCCGGCGGTGCCAGCTCCATCACGGTGGCGGTGGCGGCGCCGCTGAACAGCCCGGCCGCGAAGCCCGACAGGAGGCGCCCCGCGAAAAGCAGGGGCAGTCCGCCCTCCGACAAGAAGCACACCGCGCTGGCGACGGAGAGTCCGAGCCCGATGAAGAGAACGGGCCGGCGGCCGACCTGGTCGGAGAGGTTGCCGGCCAGCAGCAGCACGGCGATGACCCCGAAGGCGTAGACGGCGAAGACCACCGTCACCATGAACTCGGAGAAGCCGAGCTCCTCGCGGTAGAGCCCGTACAGCGGTGTGGGCAGCGTCGTACCCAGCATGCCGATCGCGAAGACGATCGCGGCGCCGAGATATCCGACCGAGAATCCTCGCATGGTGCGCTGCGGCATCGGCACTGCGTCCTCACTGAACGAAAAGGGCTATTTACCCATATATAATCCGTGTGGCGGCGCGGTGTGTCCAACGACAGGTCAGAACCCCCCGGCCGTACGCGCGTTCGATCCCGCCGCCGTGAACGCCAGCGAGACATTGTGGCCGCCGAAGCCGAAGGAGTTGGCGACCCCCGCCGTCCAGGCCCCCTGACGAGGACGGCCGGAGACGACATCGAGGTCGATCGCCGGGTCGAGCGTGTCGAGATTCCTGGTGGCCGGCACCGTCCCGTCCCGCAGAGCGAGCACCGCCGCCATCGCGCCCAGGGCCCCGGACGCGCCCAGCGGATGACCCGTCATCGACTTGGTCGCCGTGACGACCGGGTGCCTGCCGACCGCCTCGGCGATGGCCTCCGCCTCCGCCACGTCACCCTGCGGGGTGGACGTCGCGTGCGCGTGCACGAGCCCGACGTCCTCCGGAGTGAGCCCGCCCGACCGCAGGGCCGTTCGGATGGCGCGCGCCTGGCCGGCCGGGTCCGAGGCGGTGATGTGCCGCCCGCTGGACGTCACCCCGGCGCCGACGAGCACGCCGTGGGCGCGGGCGCCGCGCGAGCGGGCGAACTCCGCGTGCTCCAGCACCAGTACGGCCGCGCCCTCGCCCAGCACGAAGCCGTCGCGTCCCGCGTCGAACGGCCGCGAGGCCCCCGCCGGATCGTCGTTGGCCGTGGACAGCGCCATCATCCGCCCGAACCCCGCCAGCGGCAGCGCGTGCAGACATGCCTCCGCCCCGCCCGCCACGACCACATCGGCCCGGCCGAGCCGGATCAGGTCGAGCCCGGTGGCGATTGCCTCGGCCCCGGAAGCGCACGCGCTCACCGGCGTGTGCGCCCCGCCCAGGGCGCCCAGGTCGATGCTCACCCAGGCGGCGGGCCCGTTGGCCATCAGCATGGGCACGGTGTGCGGCGAGACCTTGCGCGGCCCGGACGCCTCCAGGATGTCGTCCTGGCCGAGCAGCGAGAGTACGCCTCCGACTCCCGTGCCGATCACGACCGCGATCCGTTCCGGATCGGCCTGCGGGCGCGCCGCGTCGGCCCATGCCTCGCGGGCGCTGACGAGCGCGGCCTGCTCGCACCGGTCCAGCCGGCGGGCCTCGGTCCGCGGCAGCGCCGTCGCCGGGTCCACCCGCAGCCGGGCCGCGAGCCGAGAGGGCAGCTCCGCCGCCCAGTCGTCGTCCAGCGCGCCGACCCCGTTCTCCCCGGCGCACATCGCGGACCACGTCGACGGCGCGTCACCACCCAGCGGCGTGGTCGCCCCGAGCCCGGTCACCCAGACCTCCGTGTCCGAACCGGTGACCGCGTCCGTGTCCGTTCCTCGTGTCGTTGTCATGATCCGCACCGTAGCCAACCAACCGTCTGGTCGGCAATGTAGGGTTCCACCATGCCTCGCACCGATCAACTGGCAGGAACCCGCGCCCGGCTGCTGGCCGCCGCCCGCGACGAATTCGCCGCCCACGGCATGGGCGGCGCACGCGTCGGCCGTATCGCCGAACAGGCGGGCGTCAGCAAGGAACGGATCTACGGCTACTTCGGTAGCAAGGAGAAGCTCTTCGCCGCCGTCATCTCCGAGGCCCTGACCGAACACGCCACACTGCTCGGGCCGCCGTCCGGCGACCCCGCCGATTACGCCGGCCGGATCTACGACCTCCACCGGCGCAACCCGCAACTGCTGCGCCTGATGATGTGGGAGGCCCTCCACTACGACGGAGGCGGCCTGCCGAACGAACAGCCGCGCACCGCCCACTACCGCGACATGGTCGGAACGCTCTCCGACACCCTGGGTTCCGAGTCCGACGGGGAGGCGGCGAGCACTCTCCTCGCGCTCATCGGCCTCGCCATCCTGCCGACAGCGTTCCCGCAGATCACCCGGCTGATTCTCGGCCCGGCCGCCGGCGACGACACCGATCTGCGCGCCCATATCGTGCAGTTGGCGCGCCGGATGGTCTCCTCGCCGGGCGAGGCACCCACGTTCGGATACACGCCCATCGAGTGAATCGTATGCTTTAGATGCGATTTCTTAATATTCGTCTCGTGGCGTGTCCCGTCGGCCCGGTACGTCCCGGCCAGGCAGCTTTGGGCCATGACACAGACCAAGGCCGTCGCGACCGGCCTGCGAGAGACGAGCCGCCCGGCCCGCCGGGACTGGACGGCCGACGGCGGTCTCCTCTGGCCGGCGGTCGTCGCGAGCGTGTACACGATTGTTCAACTCGTCTTCCTCGTACCGGGATCCGGGCTCGGCTGGGACGAGACCGTGTACACCAGCCAAGTCAGCCGCGCCCCTTCCGACACCGCGTTCTTCAGCGCCCCACGCGCGCGCGGCATTACCTTCCTCATCGCCCCGGTCACCTCGCTCACCTCATCCGTCGAAGTGCTCCGCGCCTATCTGGCGTTGCTCTCGGGCGCCGGACTCTTCCTCGCCCTCGGTGTCTGGCGACGGCTGCTTCCCGCCTCCGTACTCGCCCTCGCGGGCGCCCTGTTCGCAGGGCTGTGGATCACGCTCTTCTACGGGCCGCAGGTCATGCCGAACCTCTGGGTCGCCCTCGGCTGCCTCGGCGCCGTCGGCTTCTTCGTCAGGGCGGCGCTCGACCGGACCGACCGTACGGCTCTCATCGGTCTCGGCGTCGCCGTGGCCTTCGTCGCGCTCATGCGTCCCACCGACGCCTTCTGGCTCAGCGCGCCCCTCGCACTCGTCGCCCTCGCCGTCCGACGGTGGCGGCGGTGGGCCCTGCTGACGGCGCTCGCGGCAGGCGGGGCGATCGGCTGCGCGGAGTGGATCATCGAGGCGTACGTCAGTTACGGCGGGCTCTTCACGCGGCTCGCGCGCGCCAGCGAGATCCAGGGACACCTCGGCTGGCACCTCGTCTTCGGCGACCACATGCGCTCGCTCGACGGGCGGTTGCTCTGCCGCCCCTGCGACATCCGGTGGCGTCGGCCGGCCACCGCGATCTGGTGGTTCGCCCTGCCGCTGCTCACCCTCGGCGGGGTGCTGGTCGCCGCACGCCTGCGACGGCTGCCTCTCGTGCTGGTGCCGACGCTGGTCGGTCTGTCGATGGCCGTGCAGTACCTGCTGCTGATCGGATACGCCGCGCCGCGCTTCCTGCTCCCCGTGTACGCGCTGTTCGCCCTGCCCACCGCTCTCCTTCTGGTCTGGCTCGTCCGGACCGCCCGGCCCCGCCGGCTGGTCGTCGGGCTCCTCGTGACGGCGGCGGTCGCGCATCTGTGGGTCCAGGGTTCCGTCGTCGCGGACCGCGCGGAACGGAGCCGGGCCGACCGGGTCAAGTTGAGCGGTGTGGCAGCGGTGTTGGCCCGGCAGGGTGTCAGACCGCCGTGTGTGATCAGCGGTACCGAGGCGATCAGGGTGGCCTTCCGGGCGGGCTGCGCGTCACGGCAGACAGGCGGCCACGACGGGAGCATCACCCCGGCCCAGCTCGTGGCCGTCGCGAGCGAGCGGCCGGTGGCGTTCGTGGTGGCGGGGCAGGCCCGTCCACCGGCGTACGCGCGCGGCTGGCGGGTCGAACGGATCCCGGACCTGCCGGGCCTGAGCGACTGCCGCGTCCATCTGTCACCGTCGGCGCGTCCGGGCCCGGCGAACACGCCTTAGGGTCTGTCCCGGCGCACGCTCAGCTCTTCTCGCGTGCCCGGCGGAAGCGGTCGCGGCCCTCGGCCAGTTCCACGAGCGGGTCCGGGTAGTCGTACCCGGCCCGTTCGGGCCCCGGGAGTCTCCACGGCTCGTGGACGGCCGAGCCCGCCAATCCGCTCAACTCCGGTACCCAGCGCCGTACATAGCGCCCCTCCGGGTCGTACCGCTTGCCCTGGATCACCGGGTTGAGCATCCGGTTGGGGCGCGAGTCCGTGCCGGTCCCCGCCACCCACTGCCAGTTGAGCTGATTGTTGGCGATGTCGCCGTCCACCAGCAGCTCCAGGAAGTGACGCGCGCCCACACGCCAGTCCACGTACAGCGTCTTCGTGAGGAAGCTCGCGGTCAGCAGCCGCCCCCGGTTGTGCATCCACCCCTCGTGGCGCAGCTGGCGCATGGCGGCGTCCACCACGGGATAGCCCGTACGGCCCGCCTTCCATGCCTCGATCTCCGCACCGGCGGACTCCTCCGACCGCCAACGGTCGTGCTTGGTGCGGTAGTCGGCCACCGACGCGTCGGGCCGGGCGGCCAGCACCTGGTGGTGGAAGTCCCGCCAGCACAACTGCCGTACGAACGCCTCGGCACCCGCACCGCCCGCCCGGCGCGCCCGCACGACGAGTTCGGTGGGGGAGAGCGTGCCGAAGTGCAGGTGCGGCGAGAGCCGCGAGGTCATGTCGCCCGCCAGGTCGTCCTGACCGTCCTCGTACGCCGCGAGGCCGGACCGCTTCCAGGCGGCGAACCGCTTCCGGCCCGCCGTCTCTCCGCCCTCGGCGAGACCCTCCGAGACTCCCGGGGTGTCCGCACGCGCCGGGACACGGCCGGAACCGATCCCGGCCGGCACTCGTACGGTCCGGGGAGCCGCGAGTACGTCGCGCGGGCGCTCGCGCGACCAGCGGCGGAAGTACGGGGTGAAGACCGCGAAGTGATCCGAGCCGCCCGGTGTGACGGCCCCCGGCGGGAGCGCGGTGAGCGTGGCCTCGTGGACACAGAGCCGGCGGCCGTCGGACTCCAGCCCGCGCCGCAGCCGTTCCTCGCGCCGCTGGGCGTAACCGCTGACGCCGCCGGCCGTCCTCACCTCGTCCGCGCCCGCCTCGGCGGCGACCTCACGCGCCCGCGCCACCACGTCGCCGGTGCGTACGACGAGCCGGCCGCCGCGCTCCCGGAGTCCCGCGTCGAGATCGGTCAGACAGTCCGCGAGGAACGCCCACCGGTTGGGCGTGGCGAACCCGGCCGATGCGATGGCCTCGTCGAGGACGAAGAGCGGCACCACCTCGTCCGCGCCGGCCAGGGCGGCGTGGAGAGTGGGGTTGTCGTGCAGGCGCAGGTCGCTGGTGAACAGGACGACCGAGACGGTCATGGTGCTCCTTCCGCTCAACGGTGCTCACTCGTGCCCGCGGTTCGCTCCGTTCGGGCCGTCAGGGGTATCTATAGGCCCACGACGTGACCGGGCCGGGTGACGGCGCGCCGACGTCGGTCTTTCCGCCGTATCGGCGAAAGGCGCGGCGGGACGGCACCCGGCCGGGCGACGCTCAGCGGTGCGGTGTCACCCGAAGAGGCGCACCATTGACGCGGCTGACCGACGTGCGGCCGACGACCGTGGTGGACTGAGGCGCGCCACCAGAACTCGCCGGGGACAGCGCCTCCGAACTCCCCGTCCGATCCGGATGAACGGTGAACACGGCCGTCCGACACGAGGAGAGGAAACGCGATGGGCCGAAACAGGACCGGGGCACGACCCTCCGGAGGACAGCGGGGAGGCGTCTGGCGGCCGGATGCCGTCACGAGGGCGGTGCGGGCCGGGGGCCTCAATACCTTTGTGTACGGGCTCCGCCCGGCGAACCGCGCCGCTGACGCCATCCGGCTTCGCGAGGACCTGCCTGGCGACTTCGGCGATCCGAGGCGTACCGGCGACCCCGGCGGCGGTGACATCCGGCAGGGCAGGCCCACCGCCCTGGTTGACCGGGCCCCCGACCGCGCCCCCGCCCACGGCGCCGCGCCCTGCCGCGTCGTCGTCCGTGTCGCCCCACCGATCGCCGGCGTCGGCCGGGGGAGCGGCCGATGAAGACAGTCGACGGACCGACCGACCACGTCGTCGTGGTCGGAGCCGGGCTCGCCGGGCTCTCCGCCGCCCTGCATCTGCTCGGCGCCGGACGCGCCGTCACCGTCGTCGAGCGCGGCTCCCGGCCCGGCGGCCGCGCCGGCCATCTCGAACGCGGCGGCTACCGGATCGACACCGGCCCCACCGTCCTCACCATGCCCGACCTCGTCGAGGAGGTCTTCGCCGCGGTCGGCGACAAGCTCGCCGACCGGCTCGACCTCATCCCGCTGCATCCCGCCTACCGGGCGCGCTTCGCCGACGGCAGCGCGCTCGACGTCCACACCGGCGCCGACGCGATGGCGGCCGAGGTCGAGCGTTTCGCGGGCGCCCGTGAGGCGGACGGTTACCGTCGGCTGCGCCGCTGGCTGGAGAAGCTGTACGCGGTACAGATGCGGCGTTTCATCGACGCCAACTTCGACTCGCCCCTGCGACTGCTCCACCCCGACCTCGCACGTCTCGCGGCACTGGGCGGCTTCGGCCGGCTGGACGCCCGCGTCGGGTCGTTCCTCGCGGACGAACGCCTGCGCCGGATCTTCTCCTTCCAGGCCCTGTACGCCGGAGTCCCGCCCGCCAAGGCACTGGCCGCGTACGCCGTCATCGCCTACATGGACACCGTCGCCGGGGTCTACTTCCCCCGTGGCGGCATGCACGCCCTGCCCCGGGCCATGGCGGAGGCGGCGGCCGACGCGGGCGCCGACTTCCGTTACGGCCACGACGTCACACGCCTGGAACGGTCGGGCGGGGGAGCCGGAGGGGGATCCCACAAGGGATCAGGTGACCGGATCACGGCCGTCATCACCGGCCGGGGCGACGACCGGGTACGCATCCCCTGCGACGCGGTCGTCCTCACACCCGACCTGCCCGTCACCTATCGCCTGCTCGGCAGACGGCCGTACCGTACGGTCCCGCTGCGGTTCTCACCGTCCGCGGTGGTCCTGCACGCGGGCACCGACCGCACCTGGCCGGCGCTCGGCCACCACACCATCTCGTTCGGACAGGCATGGAAGGGCACATTCAGGGAACTGACCCACACCGGGAGCCTCATGAGCGATCCCTCACTGCTCATCACCCGCCCCACAGCCACCGACCCCTCCCTCGCACCACCGGGCCGCCACCTCCACTACATCCTGGCGCCCTGCCCCAACACCCGTATCGGACCCGGCGTCCAGGAGTGGGCGGACCTCGGTCCGCGCTACCGCGACAGCCTCCTCGCCGAGCTCGAACGGCGCGGACTGGACGGACTCGGTGCCGCCATCGAAGAGGAGTGCCTGGTCACGCCCGCCGACTGGGCCGCCGAAGGACACGCGGCGGGCACGCCCTTCTCCGCCGCCCACACGTTCGCGCAGACCGGCCCCTTCCGCCCGCGCAACCTGGTGCGCGGCACCACGAACGCCGTGCTCGCCGGCTGCGGCACCACACCCGGAGTCGGCGTCCCCACCGTCCTGATCTCCGGCAAGCTCGCCGCCGCCCGCGTCACGGGAACCGGCCCCGGGGGCCTGGAGACCGTCCCCGTACCGAAAGGACGGCGCGCATGACCGAACGCGAACTCGACGCCGCCGGCATCGCCGACCCCTGTCTGCGCGCCGCCTACGCGCGGTGCCGTCGGCTCAACGCCCGCCACGGGAGGACCTACTTCCTCGCCACCCGCCTCCTGCCCGTCGAACGGCGGCCCGCCGTGCACGCCCTCTACGGCTTCGCCCGCTGGGCCGACGACATCGTCGACGACCTCGAACACCCGGCCACGACCACCGCCGAGCGGACCGCCCAACTGGACACCCTCCAGGCGCGGTTGGAGGACGGGCTGCGCTCGGGACGCAGTCGCGAACCGGTGGTCGGGGCGCTCGCCCACACCGCGGCGAGCTACGGAATCGACCACCGGCTGTTCACCGCCTTCATGGCTTCCATGCGCAGCGACCTGACGGTCACGGACTACGCCACCTACGACGATCTGTACGGCTACATGTACGGCTCGGCCGCCGTGATCGGCCTCCAGATGCTGCCCGTGCTGGGCACCGTCGTCCCCCGCGAGGAGGCGGCCCCGCACGCCGCCGCGCTGGGCGTCGCCTTCCAACTGACCAACTTCGTCAGGGACGTCGGCGAAGACCTCGATCGCGGCCGGATCTATCTCCCCGCGGATCTGCTCGCCGCTCACGGAGTCGACCGCGAGCTGCTGGAGTGGAGTCGTACCACCGGCGCCCGTGACCCGCGGATCACGGCCGGGGTGAAGGCCGCCGTCGCCCTGACCCGCGGGGTCTACCGGCGGGCGGCGCCGGGGCTCGCCATGCTCGCCCCGCAGTCGCGGCCCTGCATCCGCGCGGCGTTCGTGCTGTACGGGGGGATCCTCGACGCCGTCGCCGACGACGGGTACGCCGTACTGCACCGCCGTGCCGTCGTGCCGCGCCGGCGGCGGGCCGCCGTGGCCGTCGACGGGCTGGTACGGGTGGCGGCGGCCCGGACGAGGGCGGCCCGGACGAGGGTCGTCGCGCGGGTGCCCGGTACGCCGGCCGCGTCCACCGGTGTACGAGCGACGCGGGCGCGTCAGGGCGCCGTGCACGAGGAGGTGGCGTGAGGGATCGACCCGTGCGCGGCGGGGAGCGTGGACGGTACCCGCTACAGCTGCGCCGACGTGCCGTCAACTGGACGCAGCAGAAGCCAAGTTGGCGCGATGCCCGGCCGGGCGTCATCGCCGGCGCGTTGCGACGGGCGCTCGCCCGGCCGTCCGGCAACTGGTACGTCGCCGGCGCCGCCCGCGACGTACGCCCCGGCCGCCCGCTGGGACGGACCATCTCGGGCGTCGAACTGGTCCTGTGGCGCGACGAGTCGGGGAAACTGGTGGCCGGCCCGGGTGCCTGTCCGCACCTCGGCGCGCCGCTCAAGGACAGCCGGGTGCACTGCGGCACGCTCATCTGCCACTGGCACGGACTCGCCCTGGACGGCGGGCCGTTCACGGGCTGGGAGCCCTACCCGGCGTACGACGACGGGGTGTTGGCCTGGGTACGGCTCGACCGTGCGGGGGGCGAGAGCCCGTTGGACCGGCCGGTCGTCCCGCCCCGGCCCGAGGCGGCCGGATCCGTCGACGCCGTCTACACCGGCTTCGGCGTGTGCGAGCCCGAGGACGTGGTGGCCAACCGGCTCGACCCCTGGCACGGCGCCTGGCTGCACCCGTACTCCTTCGTGGATCTCACAGTCCTGTCGAGCCCGGAGGGCGGTGGAGAGAGCCCCGACGCCGGGTCCGACGCGGGTGACGGCTTCGCCGTGGACGTCTCCTTCAAGGTCGCCGGGCGGGCCGTGGTGCCCGTGCGCGCCGTCTTCACGGCGCCGGAGCCGCGCACGGTCGTCATGCGCATCACGGAGGGCGAGGGCCGGGGCTCCGTCGTGGAGACCCATGCCACCCCGCTCGGCCACGACGACCGCGGCCGGCCCCGTACCGCCGTCGTCGAGGCGGTCGTCGCCGCCTCCGACCGACCGGGCTTCGCCGCCGCCCGCGCCGCCGCCCCCGCACTGCGCCCGCTGATGCGCGCGGTGGCCGGGCGCCTGTGGCGCGACGACCTCGCGTACGCGGAACGCCGCTGGCACCTGCGCAGCACGGGCCGCTTTCCGGGCTAGGGTCTGTCGTTTGGATCAGGCGGGACCGGGGAGCGTTCGCCCCGGCGGCGACAGGGCCACGCCGTGTCCGCGAAGTCCCGCCCGGCCCGCGACGCCTGGCACGGCACCCGCCGCGTTGTCCTCAGTCGGCCGAGTACGCCCGGTACGAGACCGGTCCTCCGTCTCGCGACGCACCGCACCAACCGCCGCGGGCCCTGCCCCCCCCCGGGGCGGCCGGCGCTCCTTCGCGGACACGCCCCTAGGTATCCGTACTCATGCCCGCGCGCCGCGCCGACCGGCAGTGTGTTCGACATGAGCGACCTGCCCCTCGCGCCCCCGGCCTTCGACGCCTCGGTGAAGTCCCGCACGGAGCGAGGCCCCGACGTGGGAGCCTCTTGCGCACTCGTCTTCGTCGAGCTGGTCGCCGTGGCCGTGATCGTCGTTCTGTGGCCCTTCTTCGACCATTTCGACCTCGACCCGGCCGCCAGTGCCGAGTCGGCATCCCTCTGGCGCTATCTGCCCGCCCTCGGCGGAGTCGGCCTTGTGGCGTTCCTGGCCGCCGTCGTCGCGTCCCGCGCGCGAGCGACCGTGACCGCGGTGAGCCAGGGCGCGACGGCCCTGCTCATCGCCTGCGCCTTCTTCGCCGGAGCCGCCCTCCAGTCCCACGAGGACGAGCGGAATCGCCCCGTCCCCGCACCGAGCGGGCCCGTGGGCTGCCGCAGCGGCGGCGACAACAGCGAGTGCGCACAGTACGGCGGATGACCGGGGACCTGGACCGGCCACCGCCGCTCGGATCAGCGCCGGGCCAGCCGTACGAGCGCGCGCAGCCCGGCCGACCGTCCCCTGTCCGGTACGGTCCACAGCGTCTGACCGCGTACGCCCCACCTCTCCAGCAGCGCGTTGGCGGCCAGGAAGCCCGTGGTCGCGGCGCGTTCCATGAGCGCCACCGGCAGATCCGTACGGACGAGGTCGCCCGCCACCACGACATCCGGGTCCGGTGTGCGTACGGTGGGCCGGTCGCCGTAACCCCCCACCGGGAACAGCGGACAGTCCGACCGCCATTCGTGCCGCGCGTCGACGGTCCTCGCGTCCCGCGTCTCCGGGTACACCCGGTGCAACTGCTCGACCAGCAGCCTCTGTTGGAGGGCCCGGTCGGCGCCGGGAGCGACGGCGTACGCGTGCAGCTCGATCACCGAGCCGCCGGTCCGGCTCGCCCACCGAGCCGCCTCGCCCTCCCAGCGGTCCAGCACACTCACGTTGTCGAGCCCGCCGAATCCGCTGGTGCCCAGGAAACCGGGCCGGTCGGCGGCCACCGGGCCGTCCAGCCACAGCCGCGACACCAGGAACGGCGGGGCTTCGCGCAACCGTCCGATCCGCGCACGCCACCACGCGTCGCACAACCGGGGGGACTGAGCGACCACTTGGCGCAGCCCTCCGCTGTCCAGCGCGAGCACCACCGCGTCGTACCGCCGTGGCCGCCCATCCGCCGTCACCTTCAGTCCACCGCCGGCCGCGGGTGCCACCTCGTCCACCGGCCTTCCGGTACGCAACTCGACGCCGTGCCCGGCGAGATACGAGCCCAGCGGCTCCCACAGGGCGGTGGGGAAGGGCTCGTCCGGTACGTCGAAGAGCAGGCCCTCGCTCGATCCCAGGAAGTAGATGTGGAACATCAACACCAGCTCGGCCGCGGACAGTTCGGCGGGATCGGAGAAGAAGCTGCGGGAGAACACCTCGAACGCCAGATGCCGCGCCGCCTCCGGAAAACGGATCCCGGCCAGGAAGTCCTGGGCACTGACCTTGTCCAACTCCTCGTACACCTCAGGCACCCGCACATCGAGCAGCGGCAGCGCGGCCCTCGGATCCATCCGGCCGAGATCCCGCCATCCGAACGTGGGGCTGAGCCCGACGAATCCCAGGGCGCTCCACGGCGGTGTGCGGGGAACACGGGCGAAACTGTCGTACGCGCCCGCGCTGTGCCGTAGCGGATAGTCCGGCAGCCCGGTCAGCGTGCCGAGGCCGGGATCGGCACGCCGGAGCAGGCCCCGGAGGTTGTAGTACTGCCGGAAGAAGGCATGGAAGCCCCGGCTCATGGTGGCCGCCGAACCGTCGGCCAGCGTGACGGGCCACCCGGTCAGACGCCCGCCGAGGCCCTGTTCGCGCTCGTACAGCGTGACGCCCGCACCGCGCTCCGCGAGCGCGGTCGCGGCGGCGAGCCCGGCGATACCGCCCCCGACGACCGCGACGTCAGGGGCGTCACCGCCGAAGCGGTCCCGCCCCGGCGCATGCCGGATCACCCGGGCGCGGCGGTCCCGGCCCCGGCGCGGGACGGCCAGGTCGCTCCGGCCCGTCCCGTGCCGGGCGGTCACCGCGAGCCCCGGCGGCCCACGAAGGTGTGCGCGATACCCGTCTGCCAGCCCGGCATCGGCAGCACCCGGACATCCGCGAACCCGGCGCGGCGCAGCCGGTCGCCGAAGGCCGACGCGGTGTCGAACTCGACCACGCTGCGCCACAGATGACGGTAGAGGTCCGTGTCACCGGCCAGCCGCCCGGCGGGAAGGACGACGCCCTTGCACACGGCTGTCCAGACCGCGCGGTCCACGGCGCGTCCACCGAGCGCGTACTCGTGCACACCGAGCCGGCCGCCCGGCGCGAGCAAGGACCGTACGAGAGCGAGTGTCCGGTCCGGGTCGGTGACGTTCCGGAAGAGGTACGCGGCGAAGACCGCGTCGAACGGACCGGTGACGCCCGCCTCCGCCAGCCGTTCCACGGGCGCGTGGACGAACGAGACGCCGGTGGGCCACGGCTTGGCGGCCGCTCGCTCCAGCATCCCGGCCGAGGCGTCCACCGCCACGATCTCGGCGTGCGGGGCGGCCGTGAGCAGCGCGGCCGTCGACGCTCCGGTCCCGCACCCCAGATCGAGCAGCCGGAGCCCGGCGCCGCCACGGGGCGGCCGCAGGCGCCGCGCGGAGCGCCTGAGATGCGCGTGGTAGCCGGGGTTGACGCCGACCAGCCGGTCGTAGGCGAGTGCGGCGTGGTCGAAGGCGGCGGAGAGTTCCGCGTCGTGCAGGAGCGTCATCTGACGGCCGTTTCCTTTCGGTGCCACCTGTTTCGTCGGTCACATCGGTCTCTTGGGTTTCATGGAGTCCCGGTCCGCCGTCTGAGCAGCCAGGGCAGTTCGGCGACGGTGCGCAGCATCGGCCGGACCGGGGTGCGCAGGCCGATCGTGAAGTCCTCGTACGGTCGGGTGTCGCCGTCCAGGAAACGGAGCAGCCGCTCCATCGGTACGCGCCGGAACAGCCCTTCGAAGAACTCGGCGCCGTCGACCCGGCCGCTGTCCAGCCCGCGCAGCAGAACGGCGTCCATCGCCCTGGCGCGCGCCGAGTAGGCGGGCGGCGGTTCGGGCACCCGTCCGGTGTGGTACGCGTCGGCGACGGCCCGCGCCTGCCGCTGCACGGCGGCGAACGTGTAACCGGTCGACGGGCGGGTGGCGCCGCCGGCGGTCCCGATCCGGAACACCGAACGGCCCGCGCGCCGGGGAAAGCGGCCGTCGGTCATCGGGATGACACCCTGCTCGGTCGCGGTCACCTCGAAGGCGCCCAGCCCCAGGACCTGCTCGGTGTACTGCCTGAGCGCCCGGGCGTATCCCGCGTCGTCCAGCACCGCGCGGGAGAACTCGGTGTATTCGACCAGCGCCTCGTACGCGCTCGTCGGCAGGACGTATCCGAACGACAGTCCGTTGACGGGCTGCGGGGTCCGGAAGTCCATCAGATCGGCGGTCGTGGGATCGAACACCGGCCGGTCGGTCCGGACGAACCAGCCACGGAAGTGCTGGAGCAGCGTCGTCCGCGCCGGTGGCAGGGCGCGCGGGGGACGCGAGTCGAAGACCCAGCGGCCCCGCAGTGTCAGCACGCTCCCGTCGGCGGCGACGCCCGTCACCTCGGCGCCGCGGCCGGACGCCATGTCCCTGATCCCGTCGACGCGGGCCACCACCCGGCGCGGCGCCCCGGGCACGTCCAGCCGCCCGGCCAGCAGGGCTTCGAACGAGCCGGACCGCAGCATCTTGTAGTGGAAGGGGGCGGGCCGCCCGACAGTTGCCGCCCCGTCCCGCCCCCGTACGCGCAGCGAGTCCCAGGAGGCGGTCAACGCGCTGTCGAAGTCCCCGGGGGACGCCTCCCAGAAGCACCAGGTGCGCTCCGGCGGCCTCAAGGGACCGGCAGGGGCGTCGACCAGGGTCACGTCGGGAACCGGATGGCCGGGGGGAGGGGTGCGGAGCCTGTACGCGAGGGAGAGACCGGCCGCACCAGCGCCGACGACGATCACGTCCGTCTCTCGCACCACACCGCTCCTCGCCTCGGTCCGTCAGACCGCCAGACCGTCAGCATTCCCCATCAGCGACGGACTTGGACGCAGGCGGCGCGGCCGGTGTGGTGCGCGTGCGATGCGCAGAGCCCCTACGACGATGCCGTCGGCAACGTCAGGTCGGTGCAGCCGTGTTGCTCCGCCCTGCGTTCGGCGAACGTGCTGAGAGCCATCCTGGCGAACTCGTTCGCCTCTTTGTCGACGTAGGCATATTCCGTCGGATCGACCCAGAAGACGGCCCGGGCGCCGTCACCGGGGCAGCGGGCGGTCGCCCAGAAGAAGCCCTGGGAACCGCCCGCTCCCCGCTCGAAATCGCCGCGGTCGGAATCGTCCGAGCGCAGGCGCTGCGCGAAGGGCCCGAACGCCGCCTCGAACTCGAACAGGTTGACGGCTTCGGCCTTCGTCTCGCCCAGTGCGCATTCCTCCAGGGGCGCTGTGCCGCTCGCCGGACCTTCCTTGATCCAGTGCACGTCGTCCTGATCGCCCAGCGGTATCCCCTCGCACGTCCCCGTCGCGTGGAAGCGCGAGGCGCGCTCCGGCTCGGCGGCGGGCTTCGGGATCCGGCCGCCGGCCTTCACGCCGCAGTCCCAGCGACCGGCCGCCTCGACCGCGGTGGCGGCCACCAACTCCGCGATTCCTTGGGCTCTGGACGCGTCCGCCGCGTCGTCGTCGTGCGCCGTCACGACAACCGACCCGGGCTTGTTGTCACAGGCGAGGACAACCGCTGTGTTGACGAGGTCGGTGTAGCCGCGCCACCCGCCGCCGAGGGGTACGGGCGGGGAGTCCGCGTCGACCTCGCCCAGCCGGTCGAAGACGTCGGGGCGGTCGCTGTCGGAGGTGGAGTCGGGGAGCCGTCCTATGGTGAGGTCGAGACCCGCGACCGTGCACGAGTCGTAGTCCCCCTCGGACCCGCCCGCGCGGTAGTCCCGCGAGAGACGTGCCCCGTCCTTACCCGTGAACCCGGCGGACTCCTCGTACGGGATCAGGCCCTCGCAGAACGTCTTCAGACGCTCCTCGTACCGCCAGCCCTTTCCGGTGTCGCTCATCCGGTACCACCCGTAGCCGGCGGCGACCGCGAGTGCCAACGACAGTGCCACGTATGGGGCCCAGCGGCGTACGGCGGCCTTCACTGACTGACCTTCATCTCTGTGCTCTCTCCGGATGGTCGTCCCGGGCCAGTTGTCGCGCGGCGCCACCAAGCCCCTCCCGTTTCCCGGCGGATGATACGGGTGCGGCGTGCGGCCCTTCCACGGTCCGTCCCGGCGATGCCCCGGGGCCGGCATGTCCGGCCCAGGGGCAACGGCAGGCCCTAGGCGATCGGTGTTGTCTGCGTGCAGTTCTTCCACTCGACCCAGGGGCGTGCGCCGCCGTTCTTGGGGCCGGTGGCGTAGGTGGGGTCGCCGGTGATGGTCTGGTTCTTCTCTTCGTGGGTGATGTCGATGCCGAAGAGTTTGAAGCCGAGTGTGACCTGGCCGGCGGAGATGCCGAAGCCGATGCCGAGTGAGGCGTTCCACCAGTCGGTGTTGGCGTTGTAGTCGAGGCGGGAGAGTTTGGCCTTGTCGTGCAGGAGGCGTTCCAGTGGTCCGGCGTCGCTGCCGGGTGCCTCGGCCGCTTCCGAGGGGGTGGGCAGGGCGTCACTGGCGGGGAAGTCGCCGCGGTCGCGGAGCCAGTCCTCGACGAGTTCGCTGTCGCCGTCGTTGTCGAGGACCAGTTCGGCGGACTCGGTGTGGATCTTGGACTCGATGGTGCCGCCACCGCCGCCGACGTCGATGGTGACCGGTGTTCCGGGGATGTTGGCGCCCGCTCCGGCCTGTACGCCGGCGCCTGCGCCGTTCTCCTGGCTGGTGGTGATCACGAGTTTCTCCGGGCGGTGTTCCTTGCCGTCCTTCTCTTCCTGGTCGTAGGTGGCGGCGTCGTAGGTGACGGCGACCTGCTGCATCCGGGTGGCTTTGCCCTGGGCGAGTTCGCCGCCCTTGGCGTCGACGCTGAAGGTGTAGATGAAGGTGATCTTGCCGGCGTCGGGGCCGGTGTTGGCGCGCATGACGACGACGTCCTCGGTCATGGTGCCGGTCCCGAACTCACCGGATATGTTGCCGAGTTCGGTCGGCTTGCCGTCCTTGTCCTTGCCGCCCTTGCCCTTGGTGAAGGACTTGCCGAAGCTGACGCTGCCCGCCGCCTCGGTGCTGGTCTTGGTGATGTCGACGTCCGGCGCCTTCTCCGGTTCGAGGTCCGGCTTCTTGGAGGCCGCGTCCTGCTGGCAGGCTCCCATCGCCGCCCCGGGGTTGTAGCCGCTCTGGTAGCGGCAACCGTCATTCTGCTTGAGGTACTCGGTGAACTGCTTGGCGTCCTCCAGATTGAGCTCCAGGTCCTTCTGCGGGTCGCCGGTCTTGTTGCCGTTGAACAGCCACTGGCCGCCGCTGCCGCTGCCCTTCATGTAGCTGCCGCTGAGCGACGCGCTGCCGCCCCAGTCCTTCAGACCCGGGATGCCGGCGGAGATGCTGGCGGTGACGCCGCCTCCGGACTCGGTGATCCGCTCCAGGGTGACGGTGCCGTCGGACCACTGCTGGAGCTTGATCTGCTCGGAGCTGCTGATCTTGATGAAGAGGATCTGGACGACGACGGTTTCCTTGGTCTGATCCTGCGAGAGCAGGCACTTCGCGGGCTGGAACGGGTCGCCGGGCGGTCCCTCCGGTGGGTCGCCTTCCCCGCCGCCACCTCCGTCGTCGCCCCCGCCTCCCTCCCCGGAGTCACAGCCGTCGCCGCCGTCGCCCGCGTTGACGATCCGGCAGACCGCGTCCTCCAGAGCCACGGCCGTGTCGGTGGGGACGGTCAGCGCCACGATCCCCGCGACGACCGCGGCGACGACGCCGATCATCGCCACGTACTCGACGCCGCCCTGGCCCGTCTCGGCGTGCGCGTACGCTCTGCGACGATGATCATTGCCGTTCATCCGAGCTCCTCGTCCAAGCCTTGACCGGTTCACTTGTTGGGGCTGGAGAGTAAGGAGTGTCCCGGGCCCAGACGCAGGGCCTCAGGGCCCACTCCCGGGCCCACTGGAGAAAGGGCCCCCTGCTCGGGCGGCGGAAGGTACCGATACGGGCGTCCGCGGCGTGGGAACGGGCGTGGGAACGGCCGTGGAGGGGGGCATGGAGGTTCGGCGTGCCGCGTGCGGGAGCGGTACCGTTGGAAGGACGAGGGCTTCAGGACCCCCTGAGGGTGGTCCGGGCCCAGGAACGTCGTAGGTGAAGAGGTGCTCCGTATGGACGCGGATCGCGCCGAGCGCCTGACCGCGGAACTTCGTGACCGCGGAGTCATGGCGCACCTGGTGCACGCGGGTGTTTACGAGTTCGGCATCCGGGTCGTCCTCGACGACAGGATCGAGGCGCTCTGGGACATGGACGGAGCGGCGGGACTCGACGCGGAGATCGTCAACGAGGGAGCCCTGATCGGGTTCGTCCCCCATGTGCCCGGGTCGGAGGACTTCACCGAGGAACAGCTCGTGAACTGCATCGCCACCACGAACTACGCCCTCGACACCCTCCAGCGCCCCGCCGAGCGCACCCCCGCGCAGGAGGCGCCCGCACAGCCCGCACAGCCGTCGGACCGGTCGCCTTCGGCGACTCCTCCGGCCCTTCGGCATCAGCGCCGGGCCCACTGGATACACCGCGGCAGGTCATGAGGCACGCCGGTCCCGACCGGCCGTGACCTGTAGGTGAGTCCGCCCCTGTTCTTGTGTCGGCTTCGGCCGGGAACCTCCCGGCGTCACTCCCACCCCGAAGTGGGGCATTCGGCGAGACTTTCCGCATGTCGGGCACTCACGGTAATACCTCGAACGCAAAGAGCACGCGGAGTGCGGCGGTACCGGGCAGCACCCCCCTCCGGGCACTCGACGCACAGCAGTTGGACGTGCTGCGCGGCGTGGGACGGGAATGGCGGCGGGTGTCGGCGGGCCGCGACGTATGGCGGCGCGCGCTGCCGGTGGACCCGGATCTGGGGGCTCTCCCCACACCGGCCCAGATCACGCCCGCCCGCTTCGGCCGGGTCGTCCCGGTCTCCCCGTTCGGCCCCACGGTGCTGGGCACCCCGCCGCCGCGGCTGCCCGCCGGCGCCCCGGAGGAGGGCCCACCGTCCCCGGTCGACCGGCCCCGAGGTCTCCCCCGGCTACGACGCCTGTTGCTGGGCCCCGCGCTGGCGAGCACGGCCATCGCCCGCGAGCGGATGCGCAAGCTGGTCGCCCTGCCCGTCCTGTCCGCCGACGCGCTCTCCTCCGTCGCGTACGGGCCCGAGGCGATGCTCGCCGTCCTCGTTCTCGCCGGGACCGCCGGAATCGGGTACTCGATCCCCATCGCGGCCACCATCGTCTTCCTGATGCTGGCCATCGGCGTCTCGTACCGCCAGACCATCCGCGCCTATCCGCACGGCGGCGGCTCGTACATCGTGGCGAGCGACAACCTGGGGCGTGTTCCGGGACTCGTCGCCGCCGCCGGGCTGATGACCGACTACATCCTGACCGTGGCGGTCTCCATCGCCGCCGGCGTCGCCGCGATCACCTCCGCCCTGCCGTCTCTGGCGCCCTCCTCCGTACTGATCGGCGTCGCCGCCATCGCCGTTCTCCTCGCCTGCAACCTGCGCGGGATCCGGCAGGCCGGCGCCATCTTCGCCGCCCCGACCTACGCCTTCGTGATCGCGATGGTGGCGCTGATCACCGTCGGCCTCGCCGACGCGGGCGGCCGGGGCTTCGACCCGGTGCCGGATCCGCCCGTCAACGCCACCGAGGGGCTCGGCATCCTTCTCGTGATGCGGGCGTTCGCCTCCGGCGCGACGGCGATGACCGGCATCGAGGCGATCTCGAACGCGGTCCCCGCGTTCAAGCCCGTCGAGTGGCGCAACGCCCGTACGACGCTGACCTGGATGGTCGGGCTCCTCGTCACTCTGTTCGCGGGCATCATCGCCCTCGTCCACTTCGACGGGATCCTGCCGCGCTCCGGAGAGACGGTGCTGTCCCAACTCGCCCACAGCAGTTACGGCTCGGGCCCGATGTACGTCTACACGCAGGCCGCCACCGCCGCCGTACTGCTCCTCGCGGCCAACACCGCGTTCAACGACTTCCCGCGTGTCCTGTCCCTGCTGGCCCGCGACGACCACGCGCCGCGCCTCTTCGCGCGGATGGGTGACCGGCTCGCCTTCAGCAACGGCATCATCCTGCTGTCGGTCGCGGCGGGACTGGTGTACGTGGCGTTCGACGGCCGCACCGCGTCACTCATCCCGCTGTACGCGGTCGGCGTCTTCCTCGCGTTCTCGCTGTCGCAGGCCGGAATGGTGGTCCACTGGTGGCGTCTGAGGGACCGTCACTGGCGCAAGAGCCTGTTGTTCAACGCGACCGGCGGGGTTCTCTCGGCGGTTGTCCTCATCACGGCGGGCATCACGAAGTTCACCCAAGGTGCCTGGGTCGCGCTCGTGGCGGTCGGGCTTTTCCTCGTCGTCACGACGCGCATCCGGCGCCACTACGACACCGTCGCGGCGGCCCTGCGGCTCCAACGGCACGCGATCGAACTCCCGCGCCGCACCGTCGCGCCTCGCGTGGCGGCGCCGGCCGAGGGTGTCCAGGGCTCGCCCGACGTGCTCCCTGACTCCCCCGACTCGTCCGACCGGCCGGGGTCGCCCGGGGGGCCTGGCTCACCGGGTTCGGCCGACGGGCGTGAGGTGCGGGACCCGCGGGCATTCCGTGAGTCGGGGGAGGCGGAGGGGGCGGAGGAGACCGAGGAGATGCCCGAGGAGATCCGGCATCTCTCCCTCGTACCGATCGAGACGCTGGACCGCGCCGGTATGCGCGCGCTCGCGTACGCCGCGTCGCTCGAACAGCCGGTGCTCGTCGTGCACGTCAGCACCGGCGTTCGGGAGGCCGAGACCTTCCGCGAACACTGGCGGTTGTGGGGCGACCATCTGCCCCTCCAGGAGCTCGTCTCGCCGTACCGTGCCGTCATCGCGCCCCTGGTCAACTACATCGAGGCGCTGCACCACCAGCGGCCCGACCTCACCCTCACCGTGATCCTCCCGGAGGTCGTCATGTGCCAGCGGCGCTACAGCGCCCTGCACGGCCGGACCGCCCCGCGCCTGCGCCGGGCGCTGCGACCCCTGCGCAAGATCGTGGTCACCTCGGTGCCTTTTCACGTCTGAGAGCGGCTTGATATGTTCCTGGCATGAACAAAAGGGGAGTGGACGGCAGCGCGGGGGACGCGGACTACGGCACGATCGGTGGCGGCTACGCCGACCACCGGCGCCCCGACGAACGGATAGCGGCAAGGATCACCGAGGCACTCGGACTGTCGAGGACGGTCCTCAACGTCGGTGCCGGGGCCGGATCGTACGAGTCGACGGAGCTGGACGTGACCGCGGTCGAGCCGTCGGCGTCCATGCGGGCGCAGCGGCCGGCGCATCTGCCCGCAGCCGTCGACGCGGTCGCGGAGGATCTGCCGTTCGGGGACGACACCTTCGACGCCGCGATGACCACGTTCAGCATCCATCAGTGGAGCGACCTCGAAGCGGGCCTCCGCGAGATGCGCCGCGTGGCGCGCGGGCCGGTGGTGATCCTGACCTGCGACCCGGATCTGGTACGGGAGTTCTGGCTGTACGCGTACGCGCCGGCGGTCCTGGACACCGAGGCCCGGCGCTACCCGTCGATCGAGACGATCGCCCGGACGCTGGGCGGCGAGGTGTCCGTGGCGCCGGTGCCGATCCCCGTGGACTGCACGGACGGTTTCAACGAGGCTTACTACGCGCGCCCCGAACGGCTGCTCGACCCTCGGGCGCGGCAGGCCTGCTCGGCGTGGAGCTTCGTCGCCGCGGAGGAGCGGGAGCGGTATGTCGGGGCGCTACGGGGTGACCTGGAGTCCGGCGCCTGGGACCGGCGCCACGGGTCTCTGCGCCAACAGCCCGCGCTGCACGGTTCGTTGACTCTCATACGCGCGATTCCGTCGTAGGCGGCGCCCCGGCGAAACAGCTTCGGAGACCTACGGCACCGGGAGGGTCGCCCGAGCGCCCGCAGGGCCGTGCGGAAATTCGGATGAGGCGATCGGCCGGTGTCGGCTACTGTCATCTCAAGTCCAGCCGAACGCAGGCGAGTTGCCCTGACGGGACGGTCTCTGGACGCACAACTTCACACGCGGCACCTCCCGGTGCGCAGGCCGCGGCTACTTCTTACGGGGAAAATACGCCGCACGCCGTCCTGATCTCGGGGGGCACAGGCATCGGGGCGCCCGGTGCGCAGGTGACGGATACTTCTTTCTCTCACAAAGGGGACCCGGGTTCGAATCCCGGCGGTTCGGCTCCGGCCGGGCTGTGGTGCAGCGGCCCAGCATCCATGTCTCCGTCGCCGACTCCGGATCTCGGGCGCCCCGATGCCGTGCGGCCCGGTGTCCTCACGCCGTGCAGGCCTCCGCGACCGACAGGCTGTTCTCGTAGAGGTGATGGCGGACGATCCGGCCGTCCTCGACGGTGAGGCGCAGCGCGAACGGCCCCTCGAAGGACTTACCCGTCACGCGTACGGTCCCCGCCAAGTGCCCCGTCAGGACGGCGTCCTCGCCGTCGACCAGGAACGCATCGACGGTGGCGCGCGCGTCCTCGGGCACGACGTGCTCCATCAACTCCGTGAACTGGGCCGCGCATTCGGGTCCGGTGGAACGCGGGCGGATCCACGGGACGACGGGGTTCTCGGCGAGCAGCCAGTCGACCTCGTCGGCGAAGATCGCGACGAGTCGTTCGGTGTCTCCGGCTGCTCGGGCGGTGAGGAACTCCCGCACGACGGCCCGGGTCGCGTCGGCGACTGAAGCCGCTGTGCCGGCAGGGGAGTTGTCCGGCATGGTGTTCTCCTTGTGGCTGCTGCCGGGATCCCCGCGCGGGCTCCCGTCGATGTCCTCGATCCTGCCGGGGGAGGGGAGTCAGGTCGATTACCCCTGAGGTAATCGACTCCGGCCGCTTCCGCCGGTCAGGGACCCGGCTGCGAGGGCGGCACCAGCGCCTGGAGCGCGGCCAGCGCGCCGTTCGCGATCGGGGACGGTGGTGCCGACTCGGGCGGGACCCCGCGGAAGGCGCTCGGAGCCATTTTGTAGACCGCGCGGAACCGGCGCGAGAAGTGGTACGCGTCGGCGAAGCCGCACTGGACCGCTATGGCGCGCAGCGAGAGGTTGCTCAGCCACAGCAGCGGCTCGGCCCTCGCCAGCCGGAGCCGTTCGAGCCCCTCCACGGGGCTGACGCCGATGTGCCGCCGGCAGATACGGCAGAGCGTGCTCTCCGAGACCCCGGCGGCCCGCGCCAGTCGCTCCAGGGCGAGCGGCCGGGCTACGCCGTCCGACCAGTGCGCGCGGACCGCGGCCATCATGGCGACCAGGGGTTCCGGGAGCGGATGCGGGCCGGTCTCGGGGCCGGGGCCGTGCACGAAGGTGAGGAGCAGCAGCCGCAGGGTCTCCTCGGCGTGCCGCTCCCAGGCCGGCGGGCGTGTCGCGCCGAGTGTCAGGAGGTACTGGCAGAGCGCGGCCATCGGGTCGCCCCGCCCCGACAGGTCCCGGACGACCGGCCAGTCGGTGTCGGGTGCCTGACCGCCCGGTACGTCGGGGGGCAGCCGGAAGTGCGTGTAGGCGTGCCGGGTGGGCCGGTGGGTGTCCCAGTGGAACGTGTCGCGCATACCGGGCCGTACGAGCAGCAGCGCGCTGGGCGCCAGAGGCACGGTCAGATCGCCGCAGACCCAGCGGGCGCTGCCGTGCAGCAGCCAGACGAACTCGTACGAACCCGCCTCCCTGGGCCCGAAGACCGACCCGGGCGGATAGTCGGCGACCGCGGGACCGAGCCGCGCCATCAGTGTCGGCGCCACGGGCTGGACGGGCTCCGGTCCCTCCGTCATGTCCTCACCTGTCGCAGCCCCCGGACCGGTCGCGCCGTACCCGGGGCGTACGGAGGTCCGTGGTGCCCTTGTAGCCGTACGGGTCCCGGCCCGCGACCAGCACGATGTCCCGGAAGTCGGCCTGGGCCATGGGCTGTTCGGCCTCGGGGGGCGCCCAGGGGAGCAGGGACGAGGCGCTCATGTAGTGGTTGACCAGGGCCCGTCGGAAGCCTCGACGGCCCGTGTTGGGCAGCGACTTGTGCAGCAGATAGCCGTTGAAGAGCAGCACCGATCCGGCGGTGATCTCGACAGGTACGGCATCGGACTCCTCGTACGGGAAGTCGTAGGACTCGACCGTGCAGTCGTAACGTGCGTCGTCGTGCTCGCGGTTGGGGTAGATGACGCCCGGCCCGTGCGAACCCGGCAGGACCCACAGGCAGCCGTTGTCGACGGAGGCATCGTCGAGGGCGAGCCAGGCGGCGGTGAGCGACCGGTCCCGGGTGGGGATGAACATCTCGTCCTGGTGCCACGCCTGGCCCGGCCTGCCCTCGGACTTGACGAACAGCATCGACTGCATCGACTTGATGTCGGGCCCGATCACTTCGGTCAGCGGGCCGACGACGGCGGGATGGCGCATGGTGTCGAGCATGAGCGCCGACAGCTTGTGCGGATAGTGCACGCACAGGAATCTGCGTACGGTGTCGTCGTCGCTCTCGCCCGCGACGGGCGGCAGCGCCCCCTCCACCACTCCCCGATCGCCACGGCAGATCCGCACGGTCTCCGCCCGCAGTTCCGCCACCTCGTCCGGCGTCAGGACGCCCGGCAGCACGGCGTAACCGTCCCGGTCGAAGCGGTGAGCGAGGCCGTCGGCCGCGGGAGCGGCAGAAGACGCGGAAGCGGGGGTCGCGTTCTCCGGAATGGTGTCGACGGTCATCGAATTCCCTTTCTCACGGGGGCGCCGGATCAACGGAATGCGGTCCTGTTCCCGATGTTCCTGAATATCGTGCCCGCGTGCCATGGCTCGCCCGTGCGTACGGATGGCGAATCCTGTCACGCCGCGTGATCGGATCATCTGTCAGAAACAAGCGTGACAAAGGCAGTTCACGACTCTTGACGCGTTTCGCGGCATCCGAGTAGCGTCTTGCGGCACTTGCTAATACGTATTAGTTGGGAGCGCTCATGGCCCCTCCCGAACGGCGTCGACGGCCCACCCAGCGGGACATCGCCCGGCGCGCCGGCGTCTCCCAGGCAACGGTGTCGCTGGTGATAAGCGGCGGCGCGGCGAGTACCCAGATCGCGGAATCGACACGCCGGGCCGTTCTGGCGGCCGCCGAGGAACTGGGCTACGCGGCCAATGTCGCCGCGCGCAGTCTGAAAGGCGGCCGGAACCGCCTTCTCGGGCTTTACACCTTCGAGTCGGTTTTCCCGACCGACCAGCGCGATTTCTACTACCCGTTTCTGCTCGGCGTCGCGGAAGAGACGGCGCGGCAGGGTTACGACCTGCTGCTGTTCAGTTCCGACAGGGGCGAATCCGGTACCGGTACGCCGTCGGCGGATCGGTCGATCTATGTCGGCGGGGCCAACCGGCTCAAGATCGCGGACGGTTGTGTCCTGCTCGGCAGGAACGTCCGCCGCGAGGAATTGTCGGCGCTGGTCCGCGAGGACTTCCCGTTCGTCTTCGTCGGACGCCGCGAGGTGGACGACGGTGAACTGTCGTACGTGGCCGCCGACTACGTATCGGCGACCGGAGCACTCGTCGCCGAACTGGCGCGACTCGGGCACCGGCGGATCCTGTATCTGCGCGCCCTGGAGGACAGCGAGCCCACCAGGGACCGCGAGGAGGGATACCGGCGCGGGCTGGCCGAGGCCGGCATCGTCCCGGACGAGGCGCTGATCCGGCGCCTGGCCGACCCGGCGGACCTGTCGATCGACCATCTGGAGGAGTGGATCGGCGGGCTCGGGATCACGTCCCTGCTGGTCGAGCCCACCGAGGACAACCGGCTCACCGAGGCGCTGGCGACGATGGCGGGCACGGAGCGGGTGCGATTCCCGGCGGACTGCTCGCTGGCCCTCCTGGGTGATCCGCCTTCCTGGACACCGGAGTCGCGGAACTGGACGCGGTTCTCGCTGCCGCGCGCCCAGATGGCCGGCGAGGCGGTACGGGTACTGATCGAACTGCTCGACCAGGAGACCCATGAGCCGCGACAGCTGACGGTGCCCTGCGAGTTCGTACCGGGCGACTCGATCGGCCCGGTCCCGGCCCGCCCCGTCGCCGCCGACCCGGACGGGAGGCCGACGACATGATCCGCATGATCGTGCAACGGCTGCTCATCGGGATTTTCGTCATGTGGGGCGCCGCCTCGCTGATCTTCCTCATCGTCCGGGCCGCGCCCGGCGACCCCGCGACGGTGCTGCTCGGCCCGGACGCCGACCGGAGCCGGATCGACGAGCTGCGCGCCACGCTCGGACTCGACCGGTCGCTCGGCGCCCAGTACCTCAGCTACCTCGGTGATGTCTCCCGGCTCGACTTCGGCGAATCGCACCGGCTCGGCAGGCCCGCCATGGACGCGGTCCTCGACCGGCTGCCCGCCACGATCGACCTCACGCTGACGGCCACCGCGATCGCGGTGGCCGTGGGACTGACGCTGGGCATGCTGGCGGGCGGACGGCCGGGCGGTCCGCTCGACCGGGTGGTCTCGGCCTGCACCATCGCCCTCCAGTCGTTCCCCACCTTCTGGATCGGCATCATGCTGGTGCTGGTCTTCGCGCTCGGCCTGCGCCTGCTGCCCAGTTCAGGCGTCGGCACTCCGCAGCATCTGGTGCTGCCGGCCGTCACCCTCTCCTTCCCCTTCATCGCGATCATCGCCCGGCTGACCCGCACCAGCGTCACGGAGACGATGCGCGAGGGCTACGTCCAGACCGCCCGTTCCAAGGGCCTGACCGAGCGTCAGGTGCTGCTGGGCCACGCCCTGCGCAACTCGCTGATCCCGGTCGTGACCGTGGTGGGCGTCCAGGTCGGAGCCCTGGTCGGCGGCGCGGTGATCGTCGAGAACGTCTTCGCCTGGCCCGGCCTCGGATCGCTCGTGGTGGACGCGGTGGCCAACCGCGACTACGCCGTCGTGCAGGGTGTCACCCTCCTGATCGCGGGCATCGTCGTCGTACTCAACCTGATGGCCGACCTGCTCATCGCCCAGCTGGATCCGCGTATCCGGACGGGAGCCGTCTGATGACCGGCATCGCCGCCGCCCCCGAGAAGGTGACGACGGCCCGGCCGAGGCCGAGGCGCCGGCTGCTCTCCCGTATCCCCATTCTGGTCGTGGGCTTCTATCTGCTGGTCGCCCTCATCGGACCGCTGCTGATCGATTACGACCCGGTGCGCACGTCCCTGGAGGACCGGCTGCTCTCTCCCGGCTCCGAGACGTCCACCGGAGGCACGGCCTGGTTCGGCACGGACGGGCTCGGCCGCGACGTGCTGGCCCAGATCGTCTACGGGGCCAGGACATCGGTAGTCATCGGGGTGTCCACGGTCGCGATCTCCTGTCTCGTGGGGGTCGTCCTCGGTGCCGTCGCCGGTTACATCCGCGGCGGCGTCGACGCCGTACTGGCCCGGGTATTCGACATCCTCCTGGCGTTTCCCGCGATCCTGCTGGCGATCGTGATCGCGGGCGCCTTCGAGCGCAGCGTCCTGCTGGTCGTCGTCGCGCTCTCCGCGACCGGCTGGATCACCTTCGCCCGCGTCACCCGTGGCGTCGCGCTCTCCATCAGGGAACGACCCTGGGTCGACGCCGCGCGGGTACTGGGAGTGCCGGGCCGGACCATCCTCGCCCGGCATGTACTCCCTTTCACCGCGGGGCCGATCGTCGCCCTCGCCACGCTCGAATTCGCCCTGGTGGTGCTGGCGGAGGCGGGACTCAGCTTCCTCGGCATCGGCCTGCCCCCCTCGACCGTGTCATGGGGGCAGACCATCGCGAACGGCAAGGAGTACCTCGAACCGCAGTGGTGGATCTCCACCCTGCCCGGCATCGCCCTGTCCCTCCTGATCATCAACGTCGGGATTCTCGGTGACCAGCTCACCGCCCGCTACCGGCGTGGCCGCACCGACTGACGACGACCGACCCTCGTTCGCAGACAGGAGCACCACCATGACCAAGACGCGCGTGTACGGCCGGAGCCGGCTGCTCCGGCTCGCCGCCACCGCCACGGCGACCGGGGCGCTCCTCGCCGCCTGTTCGACGACATCGGGCGGCGACGACGACAACGGAGGCGGCTCCGGGGGCTCGGGCGACGTGACGGCCGCGGGCACCTACCCGATCGAGAGCCTGGACCCGCACGGAGCCCAAGGCGCCTCCACCGGCACGCAGTTGGCCGGGCAGGAGATCTTCAGCAGACTCGTGAAACCGGACCCGGACGGCACGCTCAAGGGAGACCTGGCCACTTCCTGGAAGCCCAACGGGGATGTCACGGCCTGGACGTTCACGCTGCGCGACGGCGTGACGTTCTCCGACGGCTCCCCGCTCGACGCCGACGACGTGGTCGCCTCCTTCCAGCGGATGATCACCCTGAACGGCCCCAACGCGGGCAACTTCACGGGCTCCACGATGAGGAAGACCTCAGCCACCGAAGTGGTGCTCAGCAGCCCGGCGCCCGACGCGTCTGTCCCCGGGAAGCTCGGCACCTTCTACGTCATCCCGTCGGACGTCGGCAAGGACGACACCGCCTTCTTCAACGACCCCGTCGGCTCGGGCCCGTTCACCGTCGACGGATTCACCCCGGGCGAGTCGCTGGTCCTGGTGCCCAACAAGGAGTACCGGGGCGAGAAGCCCGCGCCGAGCCGGGTCACCGTACGGAACATCCCGGAGCTGTCGGCGCGCATGACCGCCCTGCGCACCGGCGAGGTGGACATCGTCTGGGGCATCCCGGACGACCAACTGGCCTCGCTGGAGAGCGAGAAGGAGCTGACGGTGCGGACGGTCCCGAGCAGCGCCGAGTTCACCATGTGGTTCAACTCCTCGACGCCCGCGCTGGCGGACGCGAAGGTACGCAAGGCGATCTGGCAGGCGGTCGACTTCGAGACCATCATCGGCAAGCTCTACCCCGAGACCGGCAAGCCGGCCGACGCGCCCGTGACGAGCGTCGTCCTCGGCCACGTACCGCAGCCGCCCGTGGCCTACGACGCGACAGCCGCCAAGTCGGCGCTCACCGCCGCGGGTTTCGACTTCTCGAAGAAGCTCCGCCTCCAGTTCGCCAACGCCGAGTTCCGGCCCTTCATCCAGGCCGTCGTCTCGGACCTGCGGAAGGTGGGCGTACTGGCCGAGCCGCTGGAGAAGGAGCAGGCCACCTTCACCGAGGATCTGATCGCGCTCAAATGGGACATCAACTTCCAGCAGCTGGCCACCCCCAGCTACGACGCGGCCAGCAACCTCGGCCGCCTCTACACCTGCGAGGCCAATCGGAACGGCTACTGCAACAAGGAACTGGACGGTCTGCTGGCGGCGGCGGGAGCCACGGCCGACGAGGAGAAGCGCACCGACCTCTACGGCCGGGCGAGCGCGATCATCTGGCGGGACGCCGTAGGGATGTACCCGATGTCGGTGAGCATCGCGTACGCCTGGAACAACGACCTCAAGGGCTTCGTCCCGGACGCCAGTGGCCTGCCGGACTTCGCCACCGTACGGACCGGTGGGTCGTGACCCCCGCCGGAACCGCTCGCGAACGCGGCCCCACGAAACCGGCGCCCGCGACCGACGGGCCGCCCCTGCGGATCGACGGCCTGGTGGTGGAACTGCCGGGCTCGCACGGCACCCGGGTGCGGGTGGTGGACGGTGTGTCCTTCGACGTGCCACGCGCCACGACCGTCGGACTGATCGGCGAGTCGGGCAGCGGAAAGACGATGACGGCCGAGGCGATCCTGGGCCTGCCGCCCGAGGGCGCCACCCTGTCGGGCCGGCTGCTGTGGCACGGCGAGGATCTGATCGCCGCCGATCCGGTACGGCGTCGTACGGTACGCGGCCGGGAGATCGCGATGATCTTCCAAGACCCGCTGGCCGCCCTCAACCCGACCCAGCGGATCGGCCGTCAGGTCGGCGAGATCCCACGCCGCGACCGGCTGCCTCGCGCCGAGGTGAGCCGCCGGGTCGTCGAACTCCTCGACCGGGCGGGCGTGCCGGAGCCGAAGCGGCGGATGCGCGCCTACCCGCACGAACTCTCCGGCGGCCTGCGCCAGCGCGCCATGATCGCACTGGCGTTGGCCGGAGAGCCCTCGCTGCTGCTCGCCGACGAGCCGACGACGGCGCTCGATGTCACCGTGCAGTCCCGGATCCTGCGGCTGCTCGCCGGCATCCAGGCGGCGGACGGCCTGGCGATGCTCCTGGTCAGCCATGACCTGCGGGTCGTGTCGCACGTCGCCGAACGGGTCGTGGTGATGTACGCGGGACGGGTCTGTGAGCGCGGGCCCGCCCGCGACGTACTGCGCCGGCCCGCGCACCCGTACACCGCCGCCCTGGTACGCAGCGTGCCCGCCGTCAGAACCCGTACCGCGCCGGCCGATCCGCTGCCGGGCGCCCCGGCGACACCCGCGAACCGGCCGGCCGGCTGCGCGTTCCATCCGCGCTGCCCACTGGCCCGCGCCCGGTGCGGCGGTGAGGTGCCGGAGGTACGGGAGGTGGCGCCGGGGCGCTGGAGCGCCTGCCACTTCGCGGAGGAGGTGCTGGGATCGTGAGTGAGAGCGAACGGGACATCGAACCCCTCGGGGAGCGCGCGGTCCCACCGGAACGCGCACTGCTCGATGTGCGCGGTCTGCGCGTCAGTTACGGCGGGCGGGGGTGGGGCCGCCGGAGAGGGCAGATCGCCGTGGACGGCGTGAGCCTGTCGGTGGCACCCGAGGAGACACTCGGTCTGGTCGGCGAGTCGGGCTCCGGCAAGACGACCGTCGCCCGGTGCGTGGCGGGACTGCTCGGGCCCGGCGCCGGGAAGCTCACCTTCGACGGCCGGCCACTCGGCCGCGCGGGACGCAGGCCGCCGGAGTTGCGGCGCGCGGTACAGATGGTGTTCCAGGATCCGCGGTCGTCGCTCAATCCGCGTATGACGGTCGCCTCGGTCATCGCCGAGGTCTGGAGCACCCATCCGGTCACCGCGCCCACGGGCGACCGTACCGAGGCGCTGCACCGGCTCCTCGCCGACATGGGGCTCGACCCCGAAGTGGCGTCGCGGCGGGCGGGGGACCTGTCGGGAGGTCAGTGCCAGCGGGTGAGCATCGCCAGAGCGCTGGCGGTACGGCCCCGGCTGCTGGTGTGCGACGAGGCCGTGTCGGCGCTCGACGTGTCGGTCCAGGCCCAGATCCTGCGGCTGCTGATCGATCTGCGTGCCAGGCACCGGCTGGCGATGCTGTTCATCTCCCACGACCTGGGGGTGGTCCACCAGATCGCCGACAGGGTCGCGGTGATGCACCGGGGCGTGATCGTGGAGGAGGGCCCGACCGGCGAGGTGCTGACCGCGCCGCGTGACCCGTACACCCGGGCGCTGCTGGACGCGGCCCTGGACCTGGACGACTCGGTGCCGGGCGACGGCACCGCCGACGACAAGGCGGTCGTATGAGCGGGAGTCGTACGAATGAGAGGCGCGCCGGTGTGACTCCGGCGGCGACCGGCTGGAACACCTGGGACGTCCGCACGCACACCGGTATGAGCCTGCTGCCGTCCGGACCACGGGCGCGGTTCGGCGTACTCGGCCCCGAAGGCCCCGTACTCGACGGCTTCACCTGGCGCGACGGACTGGAGCGGCTGGGGCACCACACCGTGGACGGCACCTTCGCCGAGGTGACGGTACGCGCGGCGGGCCACCGGCTGCGGCTGGTCTTCGCGGGCGGACCCGGCGAGGTCCTGCACGCACGCGCCGAGAGCACGGGCGCTGTCGTGCTCTCCGTCGAGGGCCTGGACGGCGTCGACGACCGTGCGGGCCGACCGGACGACCCGGCCGGGGCCGCGCCGAGCGGCATCTTCCGGGTCGGCACCGTCCTTGCGGGCGGCCTTCGTTGGACGGTCACCGCCTCGTCGCCGGCCCGCAGGATCGACGGCCCGGCGCACGCGCTGGTGCTGGCGTTCGACACCCGGACCGGGGACGAGACCGGCGGCGGAACGAACGACGACTCGGGCCCCGCCACCGTGGACCTGCGGATCGCACCGGAGCGCGCGTCCGGCACGGTGGCGGAGACCGGCGGCGTACTCGCGGCGCGCCGTACCGCCACCGACCGCACCCGGCTACGGTCGGGCGGCTGGCTCGGCGATGCCGCCTCCGCCCTGACCAGGGCCGTCACCTGGAACACCATCCACGCTCCCGACATCGACCGCGTCCTCACCCCGACCTCCCGGGACTTCGTCTGCGCCGAGCGGAAGGGCTTCTACGGCACGTGGGCCCTGCACGCCTGGGACACGTTCTTCACCGGCCTCGCCGCCAGCGCCGTCGACCGGGACTACGCGCGCGGCGTGTTCGGGCAGATCCTTCCCCACGCGGACGAGGCCGGCATGATCCCGAACCGGATCTCGGACGACGGGGGCCGCACCGGTGACCGTTCGCAGCCACCGGTCGGCGCGCTGACGGTGTATCAGGCCTATCTGGCGGGCGGCCTGTCGCCCGGGACCCGCGACACCGCGCTGCTCGAAGACACCTTCCCGGCGCTGCTGGCCTGGCACGACTGGTGGCCGCGCGCCCGCCGGGGACCGCACGGGCTGCTGGCCTGGGGCTCCGACCCGATCGCGGGCGACCCCGCGTCGGCGACCCTCGACCGGGCCAAACGGGAGTCGGGCCTGGACGATTCGCCGATGTACGACGAGTCGCTGTACGACCCCGCGACCCACACCATGGACCTGGCCGACGTCGGGCTGAACGCGCTGCACATCGCCGACGCCGAGACACTCGCGGAGATCGCCGACATCCTGGGCGAGCGCGCGACGGCCGGCCGGCTGCGCGCCGAGGCGGAAGCGGCGAAGGAGGTCGCGGACCGGCTGCTGTGGGACGGCGAGAGGGGCGGCTACCGCAATCTCACCACCGCGGGCACGCACGATCCGCACGTCTCGCCGACGATGCTGTACGCGCTCCTCGGCGGGCTGCCGGACGCCGGCCGTGCGGCGGCCGTGGCCGCCGAACTGCTGCGCCCCGAAGCGCTGGGCGGCGTACGGCCACTGCCGAGCGTGGCCCGGAACGACCCCGGATTCGCGGCGACCTACTGGCGCGGCCGGATCTGGGCGCCGATGGCGTATCTCGCCGTGCGGGGGCTGCGGCGCTATGAGTTGACCGAGCTGAGCCGGCCGGTGGTGGGGGCCCTGCTGCGGCTGTTTCTCGACGAATGGCGTGAGTACGGCCATGTCAGGGAGAACTATCCGGCCGTCGACGGGGAGAATCTGACGGGTTTTCAGAAGCGTTCGGACGGGCTGATGGCCTGGGGAGGTCTGTTGGCGTATCTGGCCTTCGGTGAACTGGCCGACGCGCGGTCCGACGGCTGGCGGTTCGCCCACCCTGGCGAGCCGGCCGAGCTGTGCAACCTGCCGCTCGGCGAGGGCCGCCTCGACGTCCGGGCGGCCGACCGGCTCACCGTCGCTCTGGACGGACGTGTCCTGCTGGACATGGCGCCCGGCGTCGTCGTACGGGGCTACCGGCTGACCGCCGATTGCGTCACCGGGACCGCCGAGGGCACCGGCGACCTGCTCGTCACACCGCCGGGCGGTGGCCCGCCCGTGCCGGTGGACGTACAGGGCGGACCCCGGAGCTTCACGTTCGGCCCGGACGGAGGGCCGGCCAAGCGTGAGGCTCCGGCCACGACCGGCGGTGCGATCGGCGACGACGCGGACAGTGCGGGTGACGCACGCGAGGGGAGCGGCACATGAGCGCGGAGACGTCGGCGGTCACGGACATCCTCGTCGTCGGCGGGGGCCTCGGCGGTGTGGCCGCCGCGCTGGCCGCCCTCGACCGGGGGCGGTCGGTCCTGCTCACGGAGGAGACCGACTGGATCGGCGGCCAGCTCACCAGCCAGGGCGTGCCGCCCGACGAGCACGCGTGGATCGAGCAGTTCGGCGCCACCCGCACCTACCGGGCGCTGCGTGAGGCGATCCGCGACCACTACCGGACGTGGTATCCGCTCACCGACGAGGCCAGGCGGCGCCGGTATCTCAACCCCGGCGAGGGGCGCGTGAGCGCGCTGTGCCACGAGCCGAGTGTCGCGGCAGCCGTTCTGCGGGCCATGGTCGCGCCGTACGTGGCCGCGGGCCGGCTGCGGATTCTGTACGGGCACCGGCCGGTGGCCGCCTCCGTGGACGGCGACCGGGTACGGTCCGTGGTCGTCGAAGGCCCGGACGGTACGCGCGTCGAGGTGTCGGCGCCGTACGTCCTGGACGCGACGGAACTCGGCGACCTGCTGCCGCTGACCGGCGCCGAGCATGTCACGGGCTTCGAGTCGCGGCGGGACACGGGGGAGCCGAGCGCGCCCGACGAGGCACAGCCGGCCAACATGCAGGCGTTCTCCTGGGTGTTCGCCGTCGACCATCTGGCGGGCGAGGACCACACCGTGGACCGGCCGGCCGGCTACGAAGGCTGGGCCGCCTACCACCCCCCGCAGTGGCCGAACCGGCTGTTGAGCCTGAGCGCGCCCGACCCGAGGACGCTGGAGACCGTGCCGCGCGGCTTCACGCCGAACGCCGACTCGGGGCCGGTCGTCGCCGACCAGAGCAAGGACGCGGGCGACAAGGAGCTGTGGGAGTTCCGCCGGGTGGTCTCCCGGAAGCTGTACCGGTCCGGCTTCGTCGCGAGTGATGTGACCATCGTCAACTGGCCCATGATCGACTATCTGCCGGGACCGCTGATCGGGGTGGACGACAAGGAGCGGGACCGGCATCTGGCCGGGGCCCGAGAGCTGAGCATGAGCATGCTCTACTGGCTCCAGACCGAGGCGCCGCGCCCCGACGGCGGCACCGGCTGGCCCGGACTGCGGCTGCGCGGCGATGTGTTCGGTACGGCCGACGGGCTGGCCAAGGCACCGTACATCCGTGAGTCACGCCGGATCGTCGCCCGGCGACAGATCGTCGAACAGGATCTGTCGCTGACCGTCAGGGGCGACCACGGCGCGGTGCGATACCCGGACTCCGTCGGCATCGGGATGTACCGGATCGACCTGCATCCGTCCACCGGCGGCGACACCTACATCGACGTCGCCAGCAGCCCTTTCCAGATTCCGCTGGGCGCACTGCTCCCCGTGCGGCTGCGAAACCTGCTGCCGGTCTGCAAGAACATCGGCACCACCCACATCACCAACGGCTGTTACCGGCTGCACCCCGTCGAGTGGAACATCGGCGAGGCGGCCGGCTCGCTCGCGGCGTACTGCCTCGACAACCGGCTCGACGTCGAGCAGGTGTACGAGGACGGCGAGTGTCTGCGCCGCTTCCAGGACGAACTCACGCGCGCCGGGGTCGAACTGGCCTGGCCCGAGGTCAAGGGGTACTGATGGGCAGTCAGGACGGCGGTACCGTCGGGAAGAGACTGAGCCGCCGGGACATGACGGGTTGCCGGCCGGGACCTGTCCGCGACGCGAGAGGACCGGCCGGCGGCCGCGCCCTGCTGGCCGGTGTCATGGTCCCGCTGGTCACACCGATGGACCGGCCGGGACAACCGTCGGCCCCGGCCGCCGACGCCCTGCTCGGCGCGTTGGCGGCGGCGGGCGCCCGGAGCCTCATGCTCTTCGGCAGCAACGGCGAGGGACCCCTGCTGCCCACGGCGCAACTGGGCGACTTCGCCGCCGGGGTGGCCGAGCGCTGGCGTGAACTGACCGACGGCGGGCCCGTGTTGGTGAATGTCACGGCCCCCGGCACCGCCGAGGCGCTGGCGCGGGCGGAGGCCGTCCTGCCCGCCGGGCCGGACGCGCTGGTGCTGAGCCCGCCGATCTACTTCCACCACCGGCACGACGAGATCGTCACCCACTACGCGGCCATGGCCGGCCTCGGCGTCCCCGTCGTCGCCTACAACGCCCCCCGCTACAGCAATCCGCTGACACCCGCCCTGCTCGACGAAGTCACGGAGCTCGCGCATCTCGTGGGCATCAAGGACAGCTCGGGCGACCTCGCGCTGTTCGGCCACGCCGTCGCGGCGGCCCGCCGCCGCGACGACTTCGGGGTCAGCCAGGGCGCGGAGGGGCAGGCGCTCGACGCGCTGCGGCTCGGAGCCGACGGTGTGGTCCCCGGAGTGGCGAATCTGGCGCCCGGAGCGGCCGTTGAACTGTTCCGGGCCCACCGCGAGGGACGGGACGACGACGCGCGGCGCGCGCAACAGCTGCTCGACAAGGTGCTCGCGCTCCACACCGTGCGGCCCGGCGTGCCGGCGGTGAAGGCCGTCCTGGCCGCACGAGGGCTCTGCCCGCCGCACATCGCGGCGCCCTTCACACCGTGCTCCGACGAGGAGCGCCGCGCGCTGCTCGACCTGCTCGCTCCTCTCGACGCACACCTCATACGCGCCTGACCCCGCGCGGGGGCGCGCCCGACCCGGTCCGTGCCGGATCGAGCGCGCCCCCGCCGGGCCAGTACGTCCCTGATCAGCGCCACAGGCCCCTGACCAGGACAGCACGTCCCTGATCTGTCCAGTACGTCCCGATCGGGACCGTAATGCCCCGCGCCGGATCCCTCTCCTCCGTACCGCCCGAAAGGGGTGGCCCACCATGTCCGACACCGGACCCAAGCGCACCGCCATGAACCGCAGATCCTTCGCCCTGGGCGTCGCCGGCGTCTCGGCGACCGCCGCGTTCAGCCCCGCGGCCCTCGGATCCACGGCACACGCCGCCGACCGGTCGTCCGCACCCGGCCGGCACGGCTCCTTCTTCCACGAGCAGACCCTCTGGGACTCCGTCGAGGGCCCGCTCGTGAACTACCACGTCCACGCGCTCGCGGTTCTTCCCGACGACACCATCCTCGCCGTCACCGAGGGCCGCCACGAGGTGTGCGACGCCGGGCCGCGCGATCTGCTGCTGCGCCGCAGTACCGACGGCGGCGGAACCTGGGAGGCGAGCCGCTCACTGGTCACCTCCGCCGACGGCGAGTCCTGGGGCAACCCGGCGCTGGTCGTGGACCGCGAGACGCGGGAGGTCTTCCTCTTCTACATGCTCTCGCTCCGCCTCCCCCAGAACACCTCCTGCTCGGGCGACTCCGGCGACCTCTATGTCATCTCCAGCCGGGACAGCGGCCGGACCTGGGGCGAAGTGCGCAACCTGGCGGGGCTGTTCGACGGATTTCCCTACAACTGGGCGCTGCACGGCCCCGGTCCCGGCCACGGACTCCAGCTCAAGTCCGGCCGCCTGCTGCTCAATTGCTCGCACCGCAGGGTGATCGTCGGCAACACCGTGGCCGAGCGGTACTACGGCGTCGCGCCGATCTACAGCGACGACCACGGCGCCACCTGGAAGGCGACCGGTGAGGTGCCCGTGCAGGTCAAGTACCCCATAAACGAGGCGCGGATGGTGCAGCGCTCCGACGGCACCGTGCTCGTGAACGGCCGCGCCGCGGCGGGCGGCGAAGGACAGCGCATCGTCTCGGTCAGCTCGGACGACGGTACGACCTGGTCCCAGCCCGCGTTCGACGGCGGCACCGGCTCGTTCAACGCGGTGGACGCCGGCCTGTTGCGCTACACCGGCGGACCCGGCAGCCGCGACACCGACCGGGTGCTCTTCAGCCGTCCGGACTCGCCCGTCAGATACAACATGACGGTGTCGGTCAGTTACGACGAGGGCATCTCCTACCGGTACCGCCGGGTCATCAACGAGAATCGTTCCTTCTACTCGGATCTCGCCCGGCTCTCCGACGGCACCATCGTGCTGCTCTACGGCTGCGACGGTGACCTGGCGAGTGCCCCGCGCCGGGTCAACGTCTGCCGATTCTCGCTCGACTGGCTGACCCGTGGCCGCGACAGCCTTCGCCGCGGCCCCCGTCACCGGGAGACCGTGATCGCACTGTCCGACACGGACCGCAAGGTCACCGGCGGCATGGTGAGTACCGTCGCGGACCCGCTCGCGCGGCGCGGGGAGCGACTGGTCCTCACCCCCGAACAGGTGGGTGGCGCGGCCGAGTTCACCTTCCGGGTGCCGCGCACCGGCGAGTACGAACTGCTCCTGCGCCACTACCGCTCGGCGGACGGCGCACTGGCCACCTTCACCGTGAACGGCACCGAGCTGCCCGCCTATGTGATCGACACCACCGCGCAGTCGGCGGACGGCTTCGACCTCGCTCGTATCGGCACCACCCGGCTGCGCGCCGGGCGGCACACCGTGCGGTGCGCGGTGACGGGCGCCGGCAGGGGCGGCGGGACCCTGCTCGGTCTCGACTCGGTCAGCCTGGTCGAGGCGCCAGGCTCCGCCGACGTCCGCGCGGAGGTGGTCGTGGACAACGACCGGCTGGGCTTCGCGGTGGTCACCGGCAGCTGGCCGACGGCGACGGCCGGCCCCGGCTTCTGGGCGGGCAACTACCGCACAGCGCCCGCCGGTTCAGGCGAGCGGATGGTGCGCTGGCGCCCGGCCGTGCCCCAGGACGGTGTGTACGAGATCCAGACGTCGTACCCGCCGGGCGCGGGCCGCGCGGGCAACGCGCCGTACACGGTTGCCCACGTGGGCGGAACCGCCACCGTTCGGATCGACCAGCGGGTGGCGGGGGCGGCCGATCCGCGCGGCGGCTCATGGGTCTCGCTCGGCACGTACCGGCTGCGGGCCGGTCTCGGCACGTCGGTCGAGCTGACCAACGACGCCGACGGCACGGTGGCCGCCGACGCGATCCGCCTGCTGGGGCCGCGCACCTGAACCACGGTCCGCCCCGGCCCCGCCAGCGGTCGCGAGTGGGGCCGGTGGCGGGGCCGGGGCGATGACGAGGGGAGTGGTTACCGCGACACCTCGGCCCGCGCCGCCGCGAGGAGCTCGTCGGAGAGCGGGTCGTCGCGGACGGCGCGGGCAAGGATCAGCGCTCCGACCATCGTGCTGAGGCGGGCGAGACCGTCGGCCGTCCCGTCGTCGGCGGCCATCTGCCGCGCGAACGCCCGCACCCCTTCGCTGTAGGTGTGGCGCGCGGCGCTGCCGGCGGAGCCGCGGGCCATGTCCACGGCCAGGCCGGCCGTGGGACAGCCGCCCGCCATGTCGTCGCGGTGCTCGGGGGAGAGGTAGTAGTCGACGAACGCGCCGGGCGCGGCCTCCGGATCACCGTCGTCCGCCTCCGTCGTGGCGCCGCGCTGCTCCTCGACGCCGTCGAACGCGCGGGCTGTGGCCTCGTCCACGAGGGCTTCCTTGGAGTCGAAGTGCTTGTAGAAGCCGCCGTGGGTGAGCCCGGCCGCCTTCATCAGGTCGGCGACGCTGACACCGTCGGTGCCCTGTTCCCGGAAGAGACGGGAGGCGGTGTCGACGATCCGACGGCGGTTCTCCTGTGCCTGCTCCTTCGATACGCGGCCCATCAGCCACCTCCCTGGGATAAATGTTCGATGACATCTATCATACGCGCCTCTCGCTTCCCTTTTTAGATGATGCATGTAATCTAAATCCGGACGCACGACCTGAAGAGGGTCGTGCGCCTTGATGAAGGGATTAAGGACCATGGAGCTGAACAACGCCGTAGCGGTTGTCACCGGCGCCAACCGGGGGCTGGGCCGACGGGTCGCCGAGCAGTTGCTGGAGCGCGGCGCGAAGGTGTACGCGGGAGCCCGCCGCCCCGAGACGGTCGACCTGCCCGGCGCCGTACCGCTGCGTCTGGACATCACCGATCCGGAGTCCGTCCGTGCCGCCGCCGCTGCCGCCCCCGACGCCACGCTCCTGGTCAACAACGCGGGCGTCTCCACCCGCACGCCCCTCGTGGCCGGCGATCTCGACCGGGTCCGGCTGGAGATGGACACCCACTTCTACGGAACCCTTCAGGTGACCCGCGCCTTCGCGCCCGTCATCGAGGGCAACGGCGGTGGCTCGATCCTGAACGTCCTCTCGGTGCTGTCCTGGGTCCACCCGGCCGGATACGGCGCCTACAGCGCGGGCAAGGCGGCGGCCTGGGCGCTGACGAACTCGGTCCGCGAGGAGCTGAAGCCCCGCGGCATCCAGGTGTCCGCCCTGCACGTGGGCTACATGGACACCGACATGGCCGAGTACGTCGACCCCTCGCAGAAGACCGACCCGGCGGCCGTCGCGGCCCAGGTCCTGGAGGCGCTGGAGAAGGGCACCCCGGAGATCCTGGCCGACGAGCTGACGCGCCAGGTCAAGCAGGGACTGGGTGTGCTGACCGGCTGACCGGCTGACCCGCCGGCCTCGGGCCGCGACCCGAGGCCGGCGGGTGGGCGGGTCAGGCCTCCAGGGGTTCGGCGTAGTGCCGGAACTCCCCGCGGTCCCGGTGCATCCCCCAGAGCGTGTCGGCGAGGACGGCCGGGTCCTTGCGGGGATGCCCGGGGGTGATCGCGCCGGGGATGACCAGTTGCGTCGCGTGGATGTTCTCGTTCGCGAGGGCGTCGTGGAGCATCTGCGCGTAGGCGCTCTCGCCGGCGAACGCGATCGAGGTCCCCGCGCGATCGGGATGCGGCTGGACGGCGGTGCCGCCGTTGATGAACAGCAGCGTGCCTCGGCCGAGGGTACGCATCCCGGGCAGAACCTGGCGGACGGCTGTCATCGGTCCGAAGACGGAGAACGCCAGCGGGGCCTCGATGTCGGCCGGGGCGGTCTCCAGGACCGGCTTCATGAAGTCCCGGTGGGGGATGGGGCTGTACTGGAGGACCTCGACCGTGCCGAGTTCGGTGGCGGCCGCGTCCAGGGCGGCGGAGAGGGCGGCCGGATCGCGTACGTCGGCGGCGAACCCGCGCGCGTTCACGCCTTCACCGCCGAGTTCGGTGGCGAGGGCGTCGACGTGCTCCCTGGTACGGGACACGAGGGCGACGTCGAAGCCTTCACGCCCGAAGCGGCGCGCCACGGCGCCGCCCAGACCGCTGCCTGCTCCGACGATGGCGATGGTGGTCATAGGGGGTCCTTGTCGTGAGGGCGAGTGGCGCGGGGAGTCGCGGCGGCGGCCCGCCGGAGCACGGCCTAACGGCCGCGGGTTCAGCGAGGGACGAGTTTGAGGGTCGCGGCGCGGGGGCCGTCGGCCACCATGGGATCGACATAGCTGTCGCTGTAGCCGCCGTACTTGCTGCGGTAGGCCCGGTCGATCCGGTCGTTGAGCGCCGGGTCGTCCTCCTCGACGAAGGTGACGTCCTTGTCCACGCCGCCGGAGCTGATGTGGCCCGCGTGCCGCGCGGTGGCGGCGCGGAACCAGGTGCCGCCGCGACCGCGGAAGGCGCGTACGTGCAGGTCGTCTCCGTCTCGGACCACCCAGATGGTCGTCGGCGGGCGCGGTGTGTTGTCGCTGCCGAAGGGGGCGATCAGAAGTTCGTCGGCGTGCTCGATCTTGTTCAGCTCGTCCTTGGTCCAGGTGGCCATGGGCGGTCTCCTTGTCGGCGGAGTCTGCCGAGCCGGCTCGGCGGACTCGGTCGGGTGTGACGGTGTACTCCGTTCCAGACTGGCGACCACGACCCACGACGCGCACCTCAACGAGCTGGGCTGATCCCACCGGACCCGCCGGACCGACTGTGCCCCGCGCCGTTGGCCTGCCCGGCAGGCGGTGCCCGCCGCCCCTGGCGTGGCTACTCCATACGGATGAACCCAGGCGAGTGGCGAGTGGCGCTGCCCGCCGGGCAGGCCCGGCAGGCCACCGCTCAGAGGCGCGGCCAGGGCCTTCCGCCGAGCCGTTCGATGTCGGTGTTGAAGCGCCTCAGATACGCGGCGAACGCGGCGATGTCCTCTTCCGGCCACTCGGACATGACCCGGTCCAGGGACCGCACGTTGGCCTCCCGCTCCTCGTCGAGGACGCGCGCGCCCTCGTCCGTGATACGGAATTTACGGGCCATGCCGCCGTCAGGGTCCGGGATGCGCTTCACGAGTCCCGCGCGCATCGCCGCCGCCGTCTGCCGGTTCAGGGTGGATGCGTCGAGTCCGAAGGCGTCGCTGAGTTCGCCGATCGACATCGGTCCCTGGAGGCGGATGCGGCTGAGCAGGATGTAGGCGCTGCGCTCCAGTACGCCGTCCTTGCGGCGCCCGCCCTTCTGGTGCAGAAATGTGTGGCGGCTGAGCAGCATCTGCTCGTACTCGACCTCGTGCGCGGCCCCGACCATGCCTGTGTCGCCTCCTGCCTCTCTCGCCGGGCCATTGTCGCATCACGTCCGCACGGCCCGGACATCATCTTCTCATGTTTGTGCAGCGCGCACGTAAAGTGCCCGATACACATGATATGTATGATGCACATGATCTTTTCGGATGCGACAGCCCTAGGAGTCACCTTTCATGGACGCCCCACAGCTCAGATCCCGCTCGGGCGGTGTGGTCGCGACGCTGGCGCTTGCCGGCACCACGGCCGCGATCATGCAGACACTGGTCACCCCTCTCATCGCCGACCTGCCGAAGATCCTCAACACCAGTGCGTCGAACGCCACTTGGGTGATCACGACGACCCTCCTGGTGGCGGCCGTCTGCGTTCCGGTCGTCGGCCGCCTGGGTGACCTGATCGGCAAGCGCCGCATGCTTCTCGTCTGCTCGGTGCCGCTCATCGCGGGCTCGGTGGTGTGCGCGCTCTCGTCCTCGGTCCTCCCGATGATCATCGGACGCGGGCTCCAGGGCATGGGTATGGGCATGGTGCCGCTGGGCATCGCCCTGCTGCGCGACGTCGTCCCCACGGAGAAGCTGAGCTCCTCCATCGCGCTGGTCAGCGCCTCCATGGGAATCGGTGGCGGCCTCGGCCTGCCGATCGCCGCGGCGGTCGCCCAGTACGCGAACTGGCGTGTTCTCTTCTGGGGCTCCGCCGTGCTCGCCACGATCATCGCCCTGCTGATCTGGTTCCTGATCCCGACCGTGCCGGCGGGCGCCAAGGGGCAGCGGTTCGACGCGGTCGGTGCGGTCGCCCTCGGCGCAGGGCTGGTCAGTCTGCTGCTCGCGATCTCCAAGGGCGCCGACTGGGGCTGGGGTTCGGGCACCACGCTCGGTCTGTTCGCCGCCGCCGTCGTCTTCCTGGTCGGCTGGGGCGCCTGGGAACTCCGTACGAGCGACCCGCTGGTCGACCTGCGCACGACGGCCCGTCCCCGGGTCCTGCTCACCAACATCGCGTCGATCTTCGTCGGGTTCGCGATGTACGCGAGCATGCTGGTGATCCCGCAGCTGCTCCAGTACCCGGAGGCCACCGGCTACGGACTGGGGCAGTCGATGCTGGCCGCCGGCCTGTGGATGGCCCCGGGCGGCGTGATGATGATGATCGTCTCCCCGCTCGGCGGCAAACTGACCAACGCCCGGGGCCCGAAGGTCACCCTCCTCGGCGGAGTCCTGGTCATCGCCGCGGGCTATGGGCTGTCACTCGCGCTGATGGGGTCGGCCTGGGGAATCATGCTGGCCATCATGGTGATCAACAGCGGCGTGGGCCTTGCCTACGGCTCGATGCCCGCGCTCATCATGAGTTCGGTCCCGCTCTCCGAGACGGCCGCCGCGAACAGCTTCAACGCCCTCATGCGCTCACTCGGCACGTCCATCGGCGCGGCGGTCATCGGCATGGTCCTGTCCCAGATGACGACCGGCGTCGGCGGCTTCGGCGTCACTTCCGAGAGCGGCTTCCGCACGGGCCTGCTGATCGGCTGCGGCGTCGCTCTCCTTTCCGCCGCGATCGCGGCGGTCATCCCGGCGGTGCGCACCGCCGCCACCGGCCTGGAGAAGACCCACGCGAGTTCCGAGCCGGAGAGGGCCGCGGTCCAGGCGTGAACCCCGGCCGCGCTCCGACGGGCGCGGCCGGAACGACCTCTCTCCGGCGCCCGCCGCGCGTGCCGCGCCGCGGACCCGCCGGAACCCGGCCGCTCTCATGGCCGGAGCACCGCCTTCACGATGCCGTCGGCGCGCCGGTCGAAGGAGTCGTACATCCGCGGCGCGTCGGTCAGCGAACCGTGATGGGTGACCACCTTCTCGGGATGCGCCCTGCCGTCCAGCACCAGATCGCGCAACAGACGTGTGTAGCGCCGGTCGTGGGTACGGCCGAAACCGACGTGGACACCCCGGTCGAACAGCTGACCCAGGACGAGGCCCGGCTCCGCGCCCGTTCGGCCGTCGTACATGTGCGGGTCGGTGCCGCACAAGGCGCTCGACGTGATGCGTACGAGTGCGTCCGTCGGCTCCAGCAGAGCCGCGTCCTCGACGTCGTGCACGGACACCCGGCGGGTGCCGTCGTAGACCACGGCCTTCATGAAGTGTCTCCCGTCATCGTTGTCGCCGCGGGCATGGGCCGGTCCGGGCCAGGGGCGGTGGCCACGCACGCCAGCGCCGCCACCGCCAGCACCAGCGGGACCGCCATCGCCCAGGGCGCGGACGCCGCGAACACGAGTGCGCCCACGGCCGCGCCGCCCGTGAGCGCGACGAGCCGGGCCAGTGAACCGAGATCCGCGCGGCGTCCGCCCGGCGGCCCGGCGGCGTGCGCGACGACGTGGGTGAGGGTGCCGGTGAAGTACGTTCCGGGTCCGCCCGCCGCCCCCGCTCCGGCCAGCGCCGCGGACTGAATCCCCATGGCGACGGCGACCGCGACGAGCACGACATCGAGCCACGGCTGCGCGGGCGCCCCGTCGGCCGCGCCCCAGCCCGCGGCCACGGCGGCGAGGAGTACGACCTCGACGGCGAGACACCGCACGACCGCACTCGGCCAGCGCGTCGCGGATTCCTCCGGCCGGCGCCGGGCGAACGGCGCCACGGCCGCGACCCCCACCACATACCCGCCCAGAGCCAGCAGCGGCGCGGTAGGCCCGCCCTCGTGGCCCGTCCCCGTCAGGGACAGGCCCAGAAGCACCAGGTTCCCGGTCATCACCCCGGCGAAGACCCGTCCCAGCGCGGTGAAAGCCAGCACGTCCACGGCGCCCGAAACCCCGGCGAACAGGATCAGCGCACCCCACTGGGCGCGCCCCGGACGCACCGGTTCGGTCGTCGACACCCCGTAACACCGCCTCCGCGTCCGCTGCCCGAAGAGGCCACCAATACGGTGCGAGGGCCCGGCCCGCACCACGCCGAGCCGCTCCCAGGGACCGGCTCACCCGTCCGGCGCACCTACGGCGCGGACCGGGCAGTGCGGACCGGCCACAGTCCGGACAGGCCAGTGGGACAGGTCAGTGCGGACCGGCCCCGAGCCGGGAGGCCGCGTCAGCTCTCCGAGGGGTCCTCGGCGTTGCGCCAGATCTCCAGGTCGATCGTGACGTACTGGCCCGGGTCGTCCTCGCCGGACTTGCCGCGGTACGTCGCCACCGCGATATGGCCCGCGTCGCTGAGCACGCAGATCTCCGACCCGTTGCTGAGCTGGTCGAGGCCGATCTTCTCCGTGAAGCGCGTCTCCGTGCGGCAGGTCTCCAGGGAGCCCTTCTGCGTGTTGTTCAGCAGGACGAACTTCCCGTTGGCGGTGCCGATGTTGGCTTCCTCCAAGTAGTCGATGACGTTGAAGTAGAGATCTCCGTTGCCGTAGGCCGCGTCCTCGCTCTCGACCGGGCGCGGCGGGCTGTCGGCGAGCATGAGCTCGTAACCCTCCGTCAGGTCGATGCCCTTGTACGAGACCGGCTGAGGGTCCGCCCGCTTCTTCCCGCCACCTGAGGCATCGCCGCTCGAACCACTGCCGCTGGCGCTGCTGCTGGTGCCGCTGCCGGGCGACTTCGACTCGTCGTCCCCGCCCGAGCCGTCCGGCAGCAGGGACCCGACGACCGCCAGGACGACGATCGCGCCCACGACCGACGCGGCGACGATCAGCCCGGTCCGCTTCGGCTTGGGCTGCTGCGGGGGCACGTAGGGAGCGTGGACCACAGGCGGCGGGGTGTGGTAGCCCGGCGCAGGCGTGCGGTGCATCGGGTGGCCGGGCATCGGAGGCACCGGACCGGGAACGCCCGGCGCGTTCTGCGTCGGCGCGGCGGACGGGGAGAACGCGGTCGGCGCGTACGGGTTGGGATTGACCGGCCCCGGTCCCTGCGGCGAGAACTGCGTCGGCGTCGGTGCCACGGTGGGCTGCGGTGGCGGGGTCTTCGCCGGTTCGGGCAGCCGCAGCCGCTCCGTGATCGATCCGGCGACCGACCGCGGCAGCCAGTCCTCGCCCTGGCGCAGCGGTTCGGGCGAGATCTCGTGGCACAACTCGATGATCTCCGTCAGGCTCGGCCGGCCTTCCGGGTCGCGAGTCAGACAGCGGGTCACCAGGGGCAGCAGCTCCGCGGGCACCCGGCTGAGGTCGGGATCCTCGTGCACGATCCGGTAGAGCACCGCGTGCGAGGACCCTTCACCGTAGGCCGGTGAACCGATCGCCGCGAAGGCCGCGATCTGGCCGAGGGCGAAGATGTCGGTGGCGGGGCCGACCGTACCGGCCGCCGCCTGTTCCGGCGCCATGAACGCCGGGGTGCCCACGCTGACCCCGGTGCCGGTGAGCGCGGTGGTCTCCGCGGCGCGGGCGATACCGAAATCGATCACGCGAGGGCCGTCGGAGGCGAGAAGCACGTTCGCGGGCTTGAGGTCACGGTGGACGATGCCCGCGCCGTGGATGACATGGAGGGCCTCGGCGACCCCGACGGTCAGCAGCAGCACGCTCCGCAGCGGCAGCGCGCCGTGCTGCGCCACGGCGTGGGCCAGAGAGGGACCGGGCACATACGCGGTGGCCAGCCAGGGCTGCGAGCCTTCGGTGTCGGAGTCGATGACCGGCGCCGTGTACAGGCCCTGAACCCGCTGCGCGGCCTGGACCTCCCGCTGGAAGCGCCGCCGGAACTCGGGGTCCTCGCTGAACTCGGGCCGGATCACCTTGATCGCGATGGGCCGGCCGCCCGGCGTGTAGGAGAGATACACCTTGCCCATACCGCCTGTGCCGAGCACGGCCGCGAGCCGATAGCCACCGACGACGGTCGGGTCGCTCTGCTCAAGCGGCTTGAAAAGGTTGGCCGAAGGTGTACTGGTCATGGCGATCATCCCCTGTTTACGGCAGCTCAGCTCCTGCCGATGCCCCGAAGTCAATCGGGAGCGTATCGACTTTCCATCGGTGTCCTCGCCACGTACGGCAACAACCCTGCAACAACAGGGCTTTTCCCGGCCGCGTCGGTCCTGCGGATTCGCGCGTTCGCGCATTGCCAGGAGCCTTCGCGTCGCCTACCGTTGCACTGTGCATCCAGGTGTAAGACTCGTGACGCGCATTCATGTCGACCTTCTGCGGTCGGCCAGTGCCCTCTGTCTTTAGTGCCACCTGACGCTCAGGCCCTGTCCGGCTCGCGTCCATACGCCGCGCGGGCATCGCGATCGCCCCGGGTCCGTCCTCGGCGGGGCCCCGAACAACGCGGCCCGTATCCCCTTTTCTGTGGCCCTTTTCTTCTCACCGCACCGTGCTTCGCCGTGGGTCGCCCTCTGACGTGGGCCGCCCGCGCGCGGCGGCGCGCGTGATTTCCCACTGAGCGAGCACGGCGAGTCCGGCGGACACGGCGAGCAAGGCCGCCCCGCTCGACAGTGAATCGGAGGACTGACATGAGCGACGAATATCTCTGGTACATCCCCAACACGGTCGAGCCCGGACACCGCGGTGACGACACCACCGACGGGTGGGGCACGCTCGGCTTCTCCACCGAGATCGCCCGCGCCGCCGAGGACCACGGCTGGGGCGGAGCCCTCATCGGTACGGGGTGGGGCCGTCCTGACACCTTCACGGTGGCGACCGCGCTGGCCGCCCGTACCACCACCTTCAAACCGCTGGTGGCGATACGCCCCGGCTACTGGGGGCCCGCGCACTTCGCGAGCGCCGCGGCCACTCTGGACCAGCTCAGCGGGGGGCGCCTGTTGGTCAATATCGTCAGCGGCCTCGACAACGCCGGGGCGTACGGCGACGGAGAGAGCGACCCGGCCCGCCGCTACGACCGCACACGGGAATTCCTCCAACTCGTGCGCCGGCTCTGGACGGAGGAGAACGTCACCTTCCGGGGCGAGTTCTTCGGCGTGGAGGGCTCCACCGCGAGCCCGCGCCCGTACGGCGCCGAGCACGGCCGGACCCCCAGGCTCTACTTCGGCGGCGCCTCAGCCGCGGCCGAGGCCGTCTCGGCCACCGAGGCGGACGTCCAGCTCTTCTGGGGAGAACCGCTCGACGGTGTGGCCGAGCGCATCGACCGTCTCAGGAAGCTGAGCGACGACCTCGGCCGTACCCACGCGCCGCTGGAGTTCGGACTGCGCATCACGACGCTGGTCCGAGACACGACCGAGGAGGCCTGGCGCGACGCCGAGGCAAAGGTGGCCCAGTTGGCCGGTGTCCGTGACTCGACGATCGACAACGGGCGGCGTCGAGCCGTCGGCCAGCAGCGGCTCTACGACCTCGCGGAGCGCGGCGACGTGCTGGACTCGTGCCTCTACACCGCCCCCGGGCGGGTCGGGGGCGGTGGCGCCGGGACCACCTGGCTGGTCGGTTCCCCGGACGATGTGGCCGCCGCGCTGCGGAAGTACGGAGAACTCGGCATCACGCACTTCGTCCTCTCCGACACCCCGTACCGGCCGGAGGTGGCCCGTATCGGAGACCAGCTGCTGAGCCGGCTGCGGGAACGCCACCCGGTGGCGTGAGGACGACCCTCGCCTCAGGGGGGCAGCGGGCGCCGCAGAGCGCTCCGGCCGGCGCGCCACGCGTTCAGCAGGCGGGCCGCCAGCCGGTCCTCCACGAGCACGGTGGCCCGGACGCCGAAGGCGACATCGGGCTCCAGGTGCGGCTCGTCGGCCAGCAGCCCCGCGACGACCTCGCGCCGGACGACCTGTTCATGGACGGAGTCGGCCTCCACATGCTCGTCGTAGAAGCGCTCGGCGGCGGGCCCCGCGCCGGTCCGGCGCATGGCCCGCGCCAACCGCCGGGACCCGGGTGAGGACGTCACTTCCACCACGGCGAAATGACCCACGAGGGCGCCCCGCAGCGCCCGGTGCAGCCCGAGCGCGGACATCAGATTGACGGAGGCCAGGGCCTCGGAGGGGGTCGCGTCCACGTAGTGGCCGTAGCGGATGTCCAGATCCAGATCCGCCATGAGATCGGCGAAGAGCCGTGCGTGGATGGACTCGGGACGGCCGGCGCCGAACTCGTCGAACTCGACGGCCACCATGCCCGCCTTCGCCCTGCCGTGCAGCCGGGGCAGAACCCAGGCGTGCGGGTCGGCTTCCTTGAGGTGGTAGGGCGAGCGCAGCGCCGCGTACTCGCGCAGCTGCTCGCGGGTGCCGTCGCGCTGGAGGAAGTGGGTCATGCTCGTCGGGTCGTAGCCCCGGGGCTCGACGAGCAGCCCGGCCAGGGCTTCGTCCGCGGTGTCGCCCTCGCCGCCGGGGGCCGCCTCCCGTACGGCGCCGAGGAACCGGTCCTCCAGGTGGCGGCGCAGGTGCAGCAGGTCCGGGTCCCACTCCCGCCGGTCGTCGACCCCGTCGAATCCCTGGTAGTGCAGCTCGTACAGGACGTAGAGCGCCAGTTGCAGATCGTCACCGAAAGGGTCCGTGGCCGCCACGGTCCCCGGCGGGAGCGCGATGGCCGTTCCTTCGCCCAGTGCCGTGCGTACGGAGGCCGAGACCGCGCCCCGTGCTTCCGGCAGCGGCGGGCTCGCCGCGCGCGACTCACGGTACGTCGTCAACGCCGCGTCCTCCCTCCTCCCGGGCTTCGCTCTCCGCTCCGCGACCGTCCGCCGTGCCCGAGCGCGCCTCCCCGCGCACCCGGCGGCGGTGGCTGGCGTCGCACCACGGGTAGGAGCGGCTGCGGCGGCAGACGCACAGGGCGACGACGAAACGGTTCGAGACGCAGGTGTTCCCGGCTGCGTCGACCGCCTCCACGGGGCCCTCCACGAGGACCGGCCCGTCGCGGTCGACGGAGACACGGCGCGGGCGCGGGGGCGGGTGTCCGGACGAGTTCGGCACGATTGACCACCAGCTTTTCCTTGTCCACCACGTCGCGGGCGGCCCGTGCGTCGTACGGCACGAGCACCCGCACCTTCCAAGCTCCCCCCAAGGACGCGGACGCACCACCCGAGGAGCGGTGCGCCGATCCCTCACCCCTCATGAAGAAATCCTCATCCCGGCTTCATGCTGGTGAATGTCCCGGTCGCCAGGATGGGCGGCATGGCCTTCTCAATTCGTCTGGCGGCCCTGGCGGCCGTCGTCGCCGTCCCTCTGGGGATCGCCGCGACCAGCTACGCTATGACCGACAGTCCTGAGGCGCCCAAGGTGCCCCCCGGAGTGCGACTCGACAACACGCCGAGCGGCACCCCGAGTGGTACGCCGAGCACCGGACCTGGAGAGCCTTCGCCCACCGGCTCGCCCACGGGGCCACCCGCCGGTTCGCCGGACGATTCACCCGGCGGCGACATCGTGCCCGGACCGTCCGCCGGCGACGGTGACGACGATGACGACGACTTCGGTGATGACGGTTGACCTTCCGAGGGTTTCCGCCCGCGTGCGGATCCTGCTGTGGCTCCTGGTGGTGATGGCCGTGGCCCTCGGGGCGGTGGCCGTCACGGTGCGCTCGATCCTCCACCGGGACGTGGAACACCGCATAGGCGAGTTGCTGTCACAGGAGACGGGCGAGTTCGCCAACTTCGTCGAGCAGGGCGTTGACCCGGAGACCGGCCGGAGTTTCGGTGACACCCGCAGGCTGCTCCAGACCTTTCTGCGACGGCAGTACGCGGACAGGGACGAGGAGTTGCTGGGTCTGCCCCACTCCTCCGTGAGCACGCCCGACGTCATCCGGCAGCGCCGTGACTTCCCCGAACGCATCGCCCTGTGGCGGGACGAGGTCGCGCTCTCCCGGATCCTGGCGTCCAAGGACTCCTCCGGCACACTGCACCGGGCACGGGGCGAACTGCGGTGGGCCAAGGTCGCCATCCGCCCGCTCGGTGACGCTCCGCCGGGAGCCTTCGTGGTCGCGTTCCACGCGGACCGCGAACGGGCCGTCGCCGACAAGACGTTCTGGACACTGCTGGCCCTGTCGGGTATGGCGCTGATCCTGGTGAGCGGCATCGGCTGGGTCGTCGCCGGCCATATCCTCGCCCCTGTCCGGGTCGTACGGAAGACCGCCGCCGAGCTGACCGAGCGGGATCTCACGCGCCGTATCCCCGTGGAGGGACGCGACGACATCGCGGCGCTCGCGGAGACGTTCAACGGAATGCTCGACCGGCTTGAGCAGGCGTTCGCCGCGCAACGGGTCTTCGTGGACGACGCGGGGCACGAACTCCGTACTCCCATCACCATCGTGCGCGGGCATCTGGAACTGATGGGTGACGATCCGGCCGACCGGGAGGAGACGATACGCCTCGTCACGGACGAGCTCGACCGGATGAGCCGCATCGTCGAGGACCTGCTGCTGCTCGCCCGGGCCGAGCGTCCCGACTTCGTCCGCCCGGAGCCGGTCCAGCTCGCGGAGCTGACCGCGGACGTCTTCGTCAAGGCGCGGACGCTCGGCGAGCGGGAGTGGCTGCTCGACTCGGTCGCCGACCGCGAGGCGCCGCTGGATCCGCAGCGGATCACCCAGGCCATGGTCCAGCTCGCGCAGAACGCCGTCCAGCACACCGTCCCCGGCCAGCGCATACGGATCGGCTCACAGACGCACGGCGGGCGGATCGAGCTGTACGTCGCCGACAACGGCCCCGGCATTCCGCCGCAGGACGCCGGGGTGATCTTCGAGAGATTCCGGCGCGGCACGGCCCGCCGGGGCACCCGCACCAGTGGCGCCGGACTCGGACTGGCCATCGTCAAGGCGATCGCGGAAGGCCACCACGGCCGGGTCGAACTGCGCCGTACCGACGGCGGCGGCGCCACCTTCGTACTCATCCTGGAGACGGGCTCATGAATCGCATTCTGATCGCCGAGGACGAGGAACGGATCGCCTCCTTCGTGGAGAAGGGGCTCCGGGCCAACGGCTTCACCACCACCGTCGCCGACGACGGCGACTCCGCGCTGCACCACGCCGTGTCCGGCGGATTCGACCTGGTGCTGCTCGACATCGGCCTGCCGGGGCGGGACGGATTCACCGTCCTGCGGGAGATGCGTGAGGCACGCGTCACGCTGCCCGTCATCGTGCTGACGGCAAGGGACTCCGTACGCGACACCGTGGCGGGACTCGAAGGCGGCGCCGACGACTGGATGACCAAGCCTTTCCGCTTCGAGGAACTGCTGGCGAGGGTCCGGCTTCGGCTGCGTACGGCGGCGCGCGCGCCGGAGGTCACCATGCTGCGCAGCGGCAGCCTCAGTCTCGACCTGAGGACGCGGCGCGCACGGGCCGGCGAGCGGACCGTGGATCTGACGGCGCGTGAGTTCGTCCTGCTGGAGATGTTCCTGCGCCACCCCGGCCAGGTGCTGTCGCGCGAGCAGATCCTCTCGCATGTGTGGGGCTACGACTTCGACCCCGGCTCCAACATCGTGGACGTCTATGTGCGGGCGCTGCGGCGGAAGTTGGGGGCGGAGCGGCTGGAGACGATACGGGGCATGGGCTACCGCATGCCGTAAGCCGGAGGACGATGCCCGGCCGCGTACACGTACGCGGGCGCGGGGCCGACGGCGCCGAGACGCACATGAAGCGGCTTTCACCCACGGCTCATTCGGACCTCACGGCCCGCCCCCAGGCTGATCGTCGTGCCCCTGTCTCTCCGGCAGACCATCTGCCTCTGCGCCGTTCTCAGCCTCTGTGCCCTGCTCGCCGTGCCCGGTAACTTCCCCGGCCTCAGCGGCGACGCGCGGTTCACGCTCGTCGTCTTCACCCTCGCCACGTACATCTGGATCGCCACCTCGGTGGACGACACCTACGTCGCACTCGGCGCCGGACTCGCGCTCACCGCGACCGGGGTGATCAGCAGTGAGACGCTCTTCGCGACTCTCGGCGACGAGACGGTGTGGCTGCTGATATGCGCGTTCGTCCTGGCCGCCGCCGTCACCACGACCGGACTCGCGGGCCGCGCCGCCGCCTTTCTGGTCGGCGGGGCGGGCACCGTACGGCAGTTGGCGCATCTGACCACGGCCGGGCTGGTCGTCACGGCCTTCGCCGTGCCGGCGACCTCGGGCCGCGCCGCGCTCGCCCTGCCGGTATTCCTGGCACTCGCGAAGGCGCTCGCCGACCGGACCCGGCTGGTGGTGATGCTCGCGCTCCTCTTCCCGACCGTGATCCTCCTCTCCGCCGTCGCCACACTGATCGGCGCCGGCGCGCATCTGATCACCGTCAGCGTGCTGTGGGAGCAGACGGGGGAAGAACTGGGCTTCGTCACCTGGCTGATCCTCGGGCTGCCGCTCGCCGTGGTCTCCTCCCATCTGGCCGCCGAGCTGGTGCTGGTGACGACGACCCGACGGGCCGACCGGACGGGGCCCGTACGGATCACCACGGCACAGATCCAGGAGCACTCCGACGCACCGGTCGAAGGACCCCTCACCCCGTCGGAGGCCCGGTGTCTCCTTCTGCTGGGGACCGTGGTGCTGCTGTGGTGCAGCGAGCCGCTGCACGGTGTGTCTCCCGCGGTCGTCGCTCTCATCGGTGCCGTCGTCGCCTCCTCACCGGCGCTGGGCACGGTGCGCCTCAAGGAGGGCTTGCGTACGGTGCCCTGGCCGCTGCTCCTCTTCATGGCCGCGACCATGGCGATGGGCGTGGCGCTCGCCGAATCGGGGGCCGCCGACTGGCTGGTGGGGTGGGTGCCGGGCGGTGAGTCGATGCCGCCGTGGATGTTTCTCGCCGGTGTGATCGTGGTCAGCACGGCGGCCCACCTGGCGCTCCAGTCCCGCTCCGCCAGGTCGTCCGTGCTCGTCCCACTGGTGATCGCCGCGGCGCTCGCCGCCGGCGTCAATCCGGTCGCCGCCGCGTTCGCCTCGACCGCCGCCGCCGGTTTCTGCCACACGCTCCCCGCGTCGGCCAAGCCGGTCGCGCTCTTCGCCGACCTGCCCGCCGGAACCCCCACGTACACCCCGCGCGACCTCCTGCGGCTCTCGGCCGTACTCGCGCCGCTCACCGCGGCACTCGTGCTGCTCTTCGCCCTCGCCGTCTGGCCGCTGCTCGGCGTGCCCGTCCATCTGGAGACCCAGCCATGAGCTACCGCATCGTCATCGCCCCCAGCGGTTTCAAGGAGTGCCTCTCCGCGTCCCAGGTGGCCGAGTCCATCGCCGAAGGCGTCCTGCGGGTGATCCCCGACGCCGACATCGATCTGATCCCGCTGGTGGACGGGGGAGAGGGGACAGCGGAGGCACTGGCCCTCGCCGGTGGCGGCCGGCTGGTGCGGCGCACCGCGACAGGTCCGGTCGGGCGGCCCGTCAGCACGCACTTCGGCCTGCTCGGCGAGGACGGCCCCGGACCCGTCACCGCCGTCGTGGAGATGGCCGCCGTCGCCGGTCTCTCCCTCGTACCGGCCGACCGGCGCGATCCGGCGGAGACCACCACGTACGGCGTGGGCGAGCTGATCCGGGCCGCCCTGGACATGGGAGCGCGGCGCGTGCTCGTCGGCTGCGGGGACTCCGGCACGTCGGACGGGGGTGCCGGAGCACTCCAGGCGCTCGGCGCGCGGCTGACCGATCACCGTGGCCGCGAACTTCCGCCGGGTGGCGCGGCGCTCGTGGAACTGGACCGCCTCGACGCGTCCGGACTCGACCGCCGCCTCGCCGACACCGAACTGCTCGTGGCCTGCAATCCCTTCAACGTGCTGTGCGGTGCCCACGGCGTGGCGCGGGTGTTCGGACCACAGAAGGGCGCGACCCCCTTCGGGGTGGAGGTGCTGTCGACGGCCCTGGAGCGCTGGGCGGCGGTCCTCACCCGCGATCTGCCGCCCGGGATCGATCTGCGGACGGCCCCCGGCACCGGGGCGTCCGGTGGTCTGGGAGCGGGACTCGCCGCGCTGGGCGGACAGCTCCTGCCCCGCTTCGAAGTCCTGCTCGACCGGCTCGACCTGGACGCCAGGCTGGCCCGCGCCGATCTGGTGATCACGGCGGAGGGGGCGCTCGACCACCAGACGGTACGGGGCAAGATCCCCGCCGAGGTCGCGAGCCGGGCGTATGCGGCCGGGGTGCCGGTGTTCGTCCTCGCGGGCACGATCGGGCCCGGCGCGCACATGGTGCGGGCGATCGGCGTCGACGCGTACAGCGCGATCCTGCCGGCCCCGATGTCGCTGCCCGAGGCGATCGAGGGCAGCAGCGAGATCCTCGCCGACGCCACGGAGCGCTCCCTGCGGATCCTGGAGCTGGGTACGAGGCTGGCCGTCCGGGCGGCCTGAGGTGTCCGGCAGTCGGGCGGGGCCCGGGTCGGTGCGGTGTCCCGGTCTGCTCGGTGAGGGACTCGAACCGGGCGTGGACGAGGCCGTCAGCCGGCGTCGTCAGGGGCGTCGGAAGGGGCGTCGGCGGTGACGCCGACGACGCGTGCCACCGCCTCGACCACCGTACGGCGCCGTTCGCGGCGGCTGATCGGCGCGGCCAGGGCTGAGAACTCCGGGTTCATCGTCGCCCATGACGTCGAGAGCGCCTGGATCAGCGCCAGCAGCTGCACGGCGGTGAAGTGGGACGGGACCGATCCGTCGTCCTGCGCGGCGGCGATGCGGCGGACCCGGAGGTCGTTGGTGTCGATCAGGGCCTGGAGCGGCGTGGCCCCGGCGCGCTCCAGGCGGTACCACGTCGACAGCCGCAGCCGTTCGGGGGCGTCGGCGAAGTGGTCGAACATACGGCCCGCGTACGCGGGCAGATCGTGGGCGTCGAAGTCGACCTCGGCGAGGGACTCCTTGACGTAGTTGCTGAAGACCGCGTCGAAGAGCTGTTCCTTGTTCCCGAAGTAGGTGTAGATGCGTTCCTTGCTGCTCGCCGCGCGCTCGGCGACGCGGTCCATGCGGGCGCCCGCGATCCCGTACGTGGCGAACTCGTCGGTCGCCGCCTTCATGATGCGGGCTCGTGTGGCGTCCGGATTGCGGGGCATGACCCCAGCTTACCTACCAACTAGTAGGTTGCCAACTGGTGCGGAACGAGGCACGCTGGAAGTACCGACCAACTAGTACGTAGGTATCAAGGAGCGCATCATGGCACGCCATACCTGGCTGATCACGGGAAGCTCCCGGGGCATGGGGCACGAACTGGCCAAGGGGGCACTGGAGGCCGGCGACAACGTCGTCGCCACCGCGCGCCGGCCCGAACAGCTCGCGGAGCTCGCCGGCACCTACGGCGACCGCGTCCGCACCGTCGCACTTGACGTCACCGACCCGGAAGCCGCCCGCGGCGCCGTCGCCACCGCGGTGGAGGCGTTCGGCTCGCTCGACGTGGTCGCCAACAACGCGGGCTTCGCCAACTCCGGGTCCATCGAGGACATGGACCCGGCGGACTTCCGGGCCCAGATCGAGACCAACCTCTTCGGTGTCGTCAACGTCACCCGCGCGGCGCTGCCGCACATGCGGGTCCGGCGCGCCGGTCACTTCCTCCAGTTCTCCTCGATCGGCGGACGCGTGGGCGGCACCGCGGGCATGGGCGCCTATCAGACCGCCAAGTTCGCCGTCGAGGGTTTCTCCCAGGTCCTGAACACCGAGGTCGGCCCCCTGGGCATCAAGGTCACCATCGTCGAGCCCGGCGCCTTCCGCACCGACTGGGGTGGCTCGTCCATGACTCTCCATGAGCCCGGCCCCGACTACGAGCAGACCGTCGGACGGATGCACGCCTACCGCCGGGAGAACGAGGGCAAGGAACAGGGCGACCCCGCCCGCGCCGCCCGCGTCCTGATCGACATCGTCAACAGCCCCGAGCCCCCGCTGCGGATTCTGCTGGGCGCCGACGCGGTCACCTTCGCCGAGAAGGCATCGAAGGAACGTGCCGCCGAGGCCGCGCTGTGGGCCGACGTCAGCGGCTCCACCGGGTTCCCCACCGCGGAGGCGGCCATCTGACGACATCACGGAGCCCTGTTCGTCCGGCGACCTCCTGCCGGGCCCGGCCTCCGCGGCGCGGCCCCGTCGACTCACCCACCGGTCCCCGGACGCGGAGGATCCGTCCGCCGGACCAGGCCGCCCGACACCGGCTCGGCGCCGGGCTCGCCATCCCCGTCCTGGTGGCGCGGCACCCGGTCGTCGGGGTCGCGGTCCGCTTCGGGCGGCGCGGCCCTGAGCCGGTGCGCTGCGGCAGCGTCGAGCAACTCCAGCACCGTCCCTTCACCGGGGCCGAGTTGGCCGCTCCCGCCGAGGGCCCGTCCGACGGCCGCGTGATCCTCCTCGGTCAGGGACGCCACCGGGCGAAGCAGCCGGGCCAGCGGGTGATGGAAGTCGTGGACGGTGAGGGCGGAGCCCTTCCCGGCGTCGAGCGTCCCGACTGCGGCGAACCGGCCGTTGGCCGAAGCCGCGACGGTACGCAGGACCCCCGGGCGGTCCCGCAGCTCCATCAGGGGACGAGGCCAGCCGGCAGGCCCGAGTGTGACCTGGTCGAAGAACCGATGCCGCCCCTCACTGCCCACGTGCGCGACCAGCACACCCCAGGCCGGGACGGCGAACAGGCCGGTGAGCAGGGGAGCCTTGCCCACCGCCTCCAGGACAAGCGCCTCGTGCGGTTCGGTACGCCACCGGCTGAGCCCGCCGTCCATGCCGCAGGCGACGAGCTCGCCGGCTCCCGTGAACGTCAGCTCCCGTACCGGCCCGTGCGGCACCGGCAGGACGGTACGCCCGATCAGCCGCTCCAGTCCGGCGTCGAGAAGCACGATGTCCGTGCTGCCGCCGAACGCGACCGCGCCGCCGTCAGGTGAGACGGCGAGACGGTGGGCGGTGTCGATGCCGAACGGACTCAAATCCACGACGCCGGGGCCGAGTTGGGGTCCCGCCACCGCAGCGACCGGTTGCAGCGCGGCACCCGCGACGAAGCCGGCGGCCGTGCCCGCGGGCCGCATACCCGTCAGAGCCCTGCCGTGCGAGACGTGGAGGGTGGCACCACGCCGGTAGTGCACCAGGGCCCGCCCGCCCCCGGGCTCGTCACGGACGGCCACGACGTTCTCCTCGTCCACGCACGCGACAGCGTGATGGTGGAGCTCACCCAGGTAGATGTCCCGCCAGGAGCCGTCGGACAGCAGGGCGACACGGGTGAGACCGTCGGCCTCGTAGCCGGTGAGGGTGAGAACGGGAGCGTCGACCCCGAAGGACAGCCACTCGGCGGCGCCGGTGACGAGCGGATGCACGGAACGCGAGGCGTCGGCCGCCGTCGCGGTCACCCGCGCCACCAACTCCTCGTCCGCCGCTGCGAGCCGGGCGAGGAAAGGGGCGTCGTCGTGGTCCGCCGGGAAGAGATCGGCGTACCGCTTCGCCAGCCGGACACCGTCCGCCAACGGCACCGAGGCGATCAGCTCCCCGAGTACGTTCCGGTGTCTGGGCCTGAGGTGTCTGGCGGCCTGCCGGTCGATCCCGGCGGCGTCGTCCCAGATGGCGCGCCCGGCCATACCCCACCCCGCCTTCCCGTCAACTCCGCCCGGGGGGCGGAGCATTCATGATTCCGTGCCCTGCCACCTCGCACTACGCTGACTTTCACACACGGGGACTTCAGGGGGAATGTCGATGACGGATCCGATGTCGGTGCTGGCGATGACCGGCGCGACCACGATCGTGGCCGCCATGGCCACCAGCACCTGGGAGGGCGCGCGCGGCCGTGTCGCGGAGCTGTTCCGGCGCCGGGGCGAGGACGAGGCGACCGCGATCGCGGTGCAACTGGACGGGGACGCGCACCTGGTGGCCGACGAGGAGGACACCGAGGGTGTACGCGAGGAGCTGATCCGGCCCTGGGCCCGGCGCTTGGCGGCGCTCCTGCGCGAACACCCGGAAGCCACCGAGGAGTTGCGGCGCGTGGTGGAAGAGGTCGCGGCGGGGCTGCCCCGTACCGAGCACCACTGGACGCAGAACGTCACGGCGCACTCCGGCGGTACGGCGTTCGCCACCCAGGGACCGGGCAGCAGCGTTCATATCCACCGGCACATCACGCCCGAGGAGGCCGCGTCGGGCGACAGCGCGCCCGGGGACGGTGCCTCCGGGGACGGCTCCTCGGTGTGAGCGGGCCGGCACCGAACGGCTCGAACCCCGGGCCCTCCGCCCGCCAAGTGGTGCGTGCGGAAGGCGGGTTCGCGTACGGAGTGATCGGCGCGGACATCCATGTGTTCGGCGACGGCCGTCCCGTCTACGTCCTGCGGAACTGGCGGGGCGCGCCCGAGTCGGACCCCGAGTGGCTGCGCGAACTGCCCAGCAGGATGCTGAGCGCCCGGCACGAGGTGGTGCCGTTCACCGGCCGCGCCCACGACCTCGCGGAGCTGCGCGGCTGGCGCGACGCGCCCCGGCGGCTCTCGGCACGCTGGCTCCACGGTCCGGGCGGCCAGGGCAAGAGCCGGCTCGCCGCACGCCTGGCCGCCGAGTCGGCCGCCGAGGGCTGGCTCGTCGTGGCCGCCGTACGCGGGCCGGGGACCGTACTGCCACCGCCGGGCAGCCAGGACCTCCGCGCCGAGAACGCCGCGGGGGTACTGCTGATCGTGGACTACGCGGACCACTGGCCGCTGCCCGACCTGTCCTGGCTCCTCAGCAACGCGCTGCTCCACCACGACGCCCTGCCCGCCCGGGTGCTGCTCCTGGCCCGCGACACCACCATGTGGCCCGCCGTGCGCGCGACGCTGGCGGACGTGCAGGCGGCCACCTCGCGTCAGACGCTGGAACCGCTGGCGGGTGAAGGGGAAGGCGAGGAGGAAGGGGAGCCGGGGCGCGACGACCGTACGGGAATGTTCCGTGCGGCGCGCGATGCCTTCGCGGCCCGGTACGGACTCCCGGCGCCCGAAACGGTCGGACCGCCCGTGCCGCTGGCGGGACCCGAGTTCGGGCTCACCCTGACGGTGCACATGGCGGCGCTGGCCGCCGTCGACGCCCACCGCGACGGACGGCATCCGCCCACCGACGCGGCGGGCCTGACGACGTACCTGCTCGACCGTGAGCAGCGGCACTGGGCCCGGCTCTCCGACACACCGGGCCATCGCACGCCTCCCGCCATCATGAACCGCGCCGTCTTCGCCGCCGCGCTGACCGGCGCGGTGGAACGGCCCACCGGCACCGTGGCGGTTACCTCGCTCGGGCTGCCGCTCCCCGCCGAGACCGTGCTCGCCGACCACGCGGTGTGCTATCCACCAACCGGATCCACGGAACCCCCGGGCCCTGCCGACCTCGCGCCGGGCACGGTGCTCGAACCGCTGACGCCCGACCGCCTGGCGGAGGACTTCGTCGCCCTCACCCTGCCCGGCCACGTCGCCGACTACCCGGCGTACGACTGGGCGCCATCCGCGCTGAACGCACTGCTCCCGCACACGGACCGCGCCTCGCCGGCCCCCTGGCTGCCCCGTGCGGTGACCGTCCTGGCGAGCGGAGCCGCCCGCTGGCCGCATCTGGGGACGCTGCATCTGTACCCGCTGCTCCGTGAGGCGCCCTGGCTGGCCGTCGCGGCCGGCGGCGCCGCGCTCGGCACGCTGGTGAGCCTGGACGACATCGACATCGGGCTACTGGAGCAGATCAACGCGTACCTGCCCCGCCGCGACGACGCCGACCTGGACCCGGCCGCCGCGGTGCTGGCCGTGCGCCTCGCGGAGCACTGGCTGGCGGTGACGGACGACCCGGCGGAACAGGCCGTCGTCCATCTCAACCTCGGCTGGAGTCTCGGCGGGGCCGGCCGTTACGACGAGAGCCTGGCCGCCGAGGAACGCGCGGTCGCGCTCTACCGCGACCTCGCCCGCGCCGAACCAGCCGTCTACGAAGCCGACTTGGCCCGCGCCCTGAACAACCACGCGGGCAGTCTGAGCCGGGAGCGCCGTTACGACGAGGCGGTACGCGCCATGGAGTCGGCGGTGGAGCTGAGACGCCGGCGCCTGCGGCCCGACCAGCACGCCGACATCGCCGATCTGGCGCTCTCCCTGTCCAACTACTCCAACAACCTGGGACGTGTCGGCCGATGGCTCGAAGCGCTGACAGTCGACGGTGAAGCCCTGGAACTGTACGCCGGGCTGGCGGCGTCCCGGCCCGGCGAGTACGGCGGTGACCTGGCCATCACCCTGCTCAACTTCGGCAGCTCCCTGAGCAGCGCGCTACGCCTCGACGCCGCGCTGGCCGCGACCCGGCGGGCGGTCTTCATGCTGCGTCCCCTTGCCCGGAGCGCGCCCGCCGCTCACGAGGGAGGGCTGGCCCGGGCACTCACCAACAAGGCCCAAATGCTGGTGGACGTCGGAAAACCGCAAGAGGATCTGATCAGGAATCACGGGCTGTCGCCGTCGGAGGACCTGTTCAGGACGAGTGGCTGGCGCGGGGAGGCGTTGGAGGCGGCCGCCGAGGCGGTGGAGATCGGGCGTCGTCGGGCCCGCGCGAATCCGGCCGCCCTCGACGCCGACCTGGCCGGCGCCCTTCAGGTGCTCAGCACGGTGCAGCAGGCCATTGGTATGCCGGAAGAGGCGCGGACCACCGCCCGTGAGGCGGCGGTCTTCGAGGAGCGCAGCGATCCCCGCAGGCGGACACATGGCGCCCCGGAACGCGTGGAGTACGGCCAAGGGACCTACGACGTCGCGGAGGACGCGGTGATCGTTCTCTACCGGCACCTCCGCGTAGCGGAGTTGACCGTCCACGGCCCCGAACTCGCCGTACTGCTGCGGTCCCGGGCCCGGCGAGGGCCGACGCCGGATCTGGACACTCTGGCGGAGGCCCTGGAGATCGGCCTCCGCCTCGCCGACGCCGATCCCGTCACCCACGAGCCCGCGTATTTCATGGAGTTGAAGCAGTTCGGATGGGAACTGTGGTGGGCGGGGCGGCGATCCGAGGCCGTCGAGACGATGGAACAGGCCCTGGATCTGGCCCGTGCACTCACCACCGAGGATCGCGAGGAGTACGGCGAGCGGCTGCTGTGGGTCGCGGACTCCCTGGCCACGATGCTCAAGGGGGTCGGCCGCCGCCGCGAGGCCCGCGAGGTACGGCGCTTGGCCAAGCGGCATCTCGCGACCCTGGACAGGGCCTAGAAACCGCTGGCGGGCATGTGTTCGCCCTCGCCTTCCCCGGGCTCCTCGTGTTCGCTCCGGGCGGTCTCCAGGAGACGCCGCCAGGACGTGACGGTCGGCCTTCGCCGTAGCAACGCCCGGCGCTCCCGCTCTGTCATGCCACCCCAGACACCGAACTCCTCCCGGTTGTCGAGGGCATGGGCCAGGCACTCGGTACGCACCTGACATCCCAGGCACACGGACTTCGCCCTGTTCTGCTCCTGGCCCTGCACGAACAGGGTGTCCGGGTCGACCGCCCGGCAGGCACCCCGTGCGCTCCACTCCAACTGTGCGTTCATCGCGCCCCCTTCCCCTGGAAGGTCAGACGCTACAAAACGCTTCACCGTTGCGACAGATGGCAGTTCGTCGATCACTCCTTCGGGTGAGCGCTCATACGAAGCGCGAGGCGACAACGGAAACGCGGCCTCGCCGTCCCACGTCCGCCAGAAGCATTCCTTGACAAGAATATTCCCTGTGATGAATATTTTGGTCATGGACAGGATCGCATCAGCACTCGCAGACGCCGCGCGGTGGCGCATCGTCGAGCTCCTCGCGGAGCGGCCCCGGTCTGTCGGTGAACTGGCCGAGCTGACCGGTCTGCGGCAGCCGCAGACCACCAAGCACCTCCAGACCCTGGCCCGCGTCGGCCTCGTCACGGTTTTCCCCCTCGGGCAACGTCGCGTGTACGCGGTCGAGACGGCGCCCCTGGTGGCTCTCTCGCGGCGGCTGCTGGAGTTGGTCGGGACCGCGGACGCGCACGAGGGTGAGCGAGACGTCGTCGCGCGCTATCGCGCCGCCATCGAAGCGGAATCCGCGGTCGCGGACGGGGAGCGGTGGGCGGACGGGCGTACCTTCTCGTTCGAGCGCCTGCTGGCCGCGCCCCCCGACGCCGTCTGGCGGCACTGGATCGACTCGGACCTGCTCGCCTCCTGGTGGGCCCCGCCGTCGATGACGGTCATCGACGGCGCCATCGAGCCCAGGCCGGGCGGCCGCGTCGTCCTCGACTACCGGGATGCCGAAGGGCGTTACCGCTCCGCGGGCACGGTCCACGCCGCCAAGGAGCACGAACACCTCGTGTTCGACCTGTCGGTGCTGGACGGCGCGGGGGCGGTCGCGTTCACCGGCCACTACGACCTGACCTTCGCCGAGGCGCCGGAAGGCACCCGACTCCGTCTGGTCCTGCGCATCACCGAGACGACCGTCGACGCCATGCCCTACATCGCCGGGATCGAGACCGGCTGGGGCCAGGTGCTCGACAACCTCGCCGACACCGTCGGGCACGGCCCGACACACGTCCGAGGCACCTGACAAGACGTACCGACCGGAAGGAACGCACGACATGAACGACATGACCAACTCGACCGGCCGCAGGGTGAGAGCGAACATCAACCTGACCCTGGACGGACGTTACAGCGGTCCCGGGGGGCCGGGTGATCTGGGCGCGATCGTCCCGTACGCGGTCACGGAGGTCGCGCGGGACCATCTCACCCGCATCTGGGAGGGCGCGACGACCGCGCTCCTCGGCCGGCTCAACGCCGAGGGTTTCCTGGGGTTCTGGCCGCCGGTCGCCGACGACGAGAACGCGGATCCACGTGACCGCGGATACGCGAAGTGGCTGACGGACGCGGAGAAGGTGGTCCTCTCGACCACCTTGACCAAGGCGCCGTGGGAACGCGCCCGAGTGGTGAACGCCCCCGCCGCCGACGTCGTCACCGGGCTCAAGGCCACGGGCGAGGGCGACATCCTCGTCAACAGCAGCGCGAGCGTCATCAAGGCGCTGCTCGCGGCGGACCTGATCGACAGGCTGTACCTCATGATCTGCCCGGAGATCGCCGGGGGCGGGCGGCGCCTGTTCGACGACGGCCTGCCCGCGTCGAAGTGGACGCTCACACACCAGGAGACCGGCGACCTGGGCGAGACGGCCCTGATCTACGACCGCGCCCGCTGACGGCTCCCCGAGCCGCTCGCGCGCTCGTGGTGTCGCCTGCGGGCGGGGGCCCCGCATGGTGCCGGGGGCCCGCCCGCAGGCGGCAGGCCCAGCAGCCGGAGGGTCGCGTTCAGACCCTCTTCAGCCGTTCCGGTGGACCCGGTGTCGGCGGGCGGCGTCAGTAATCTGAACCGGTGACACCACCGGACGTCCTCGCCCAAGCCCTGCACGTACCCGCCGATCCGCCACTTCGGCCGCTGCCGGATCGGGTGGTGGAGTTGCTCCGGTCCCTGAACGCCCCGCCCCGGCTGGCCGCCCATCTGCGTGCCGTCCACGACGTGGCGGTTCAACTGGTGGACTGGCTGGAGCGGCGCTACCCGGACATCGCCGTCGACCGCGAGGCGGTTCTGTTCGGTGCGGCGACACACGACATCGGCAAGGCCGTGCATGTCGCCGAACTGTCCGGGCCCGGCTCGTCGCACGAAGAGGCCGGCCGGGAGCTGCTGTTGGCCCGCGGCTTCGGCCCGGATCTCGCCCGCTTCGCCGGGACCCACGCCTCTTGGACGGATCCCGGTACGACACTCGAAGACTTGCTGGTGAGTACGGCCGACAAGATCTGGAAGAACAAGCGCGTCCAGGAACTCGAAGACCTCGTGATCTCGCGGCTGGCACAAGCCACAGGCGGACAGCGGTGGGAGGAGTACCTCGCACTCGACGAACTGCTCGCGCACATAGGCGACGGAGCCGACCACCGGCTCAACTTCCAGGCGTCCTTCCCGGTGCGGGCGTAGAGGCCGCGCGACAGTCACCGACGGATACCAACCGCCGCCCCTGCAAACCTTGTTGGCGGCAAGATCATCGAATCGAGCTAATGGCGAAGGCTTCTCGGGGCCGACCTGGTGCACCGCGATTACTGTTCCACGGTATCTGGACGGATTCCCGGATGTATGCCCCGCTTCATCCTCTTTCCCGGTGTCAGTCACGCCCGCGTGCCGGCCACCGCCCTTACGAAGGAGACTTCGCTCGATGACTGTTGACACCGGCCCCGAAGCGCAGCTGGATTCGCCTCCGCGGTCCAGCCTGGGCACGGCGGCTGCCCGTAACCTTGCCACCACCAGCAAGTCCGCCCCGCAGATGCAGGAGATCACCTCTCGCTGGCTGCTGCGGACGCTCCCCTGGGTGGAGACCAAGGGCGGCGTCTACCGAGTGAACCGCCGGCTGAGCTACACGGTCGGCGACGGGCGGGTGGAGTTCGTCCAGGACGGTGCCGATGTCCGGGTGATCCCCCGGGAACTGGGCGAACTGGCCGTGCTGCACGGCTTCGACGATGTGGAAGTGCTGACCGCGCTCGCCGACCGGTGCGTCCAGCGCGACTTCCGCGCCGGCGAGACGCTGGCCGAGCGCGGTACGCCCGCCGAGCAGATCCATCTGATCGCGCACGGCCGCATCAACCAGACCTCCGTCGGTAAGTACGGCGACGAGACGGCCGTGGCCGTACTTGCCGACGGTGACCAGTTCGGTGAGAACGCGCTGCTGGACGCGGACGCCAGGTGGGACTGCACCGCCACCGCCGAGACCGCGGGCACGCTGCTCACCTTGGACCGCGCCGACTTCGCCGCCGTGGTCTCCGCCGCGCCCGGCCTCCAGGCCCACGTCCGGCGGTTCAGCTCACTTCCTCTCCAGCGGCAGAACCGTCACGGCGAGGCCGAGATCGCGATGTCGGCCGGCCACACCGGCGAGGCCGAACTGCCCGGCGCGTTCGTGGACTACGAACTGAAACCGCGCGAGTACGAACTCTCCCTCGCTCAGACCGTCCTGAAGGTCCACACCCGGGTCGCCGACCTCTACAACGGGCCGATGAACCAGACCGAGGAGCAACTCAGGCTCACCGTCGAGGCGTTGCGCGAACGCCAGGAGTACGAGCTGATCAACAACCGGGAGTTCGGTCTGCTCCACAACGCCGACTTCAAGCAGCGCGTCCAGCCCCACTCGGGTCCGCCCACCCCGGACGACCTCGACGAACTGCTCTGCCGCCGCCGCGGATCCAAGGTCTTCCTCGCCCACCCCAAGACGATCGCGGCGATCGGCCGTGAGTTCAACCGCCGCGGTCTCTACCCGGACCATGTCGACCTCGGCGGTCAGCAGGTCCCCGCCTGGCGCGGCGTCCCGATCCTGCCCTGCGGCAAGATCCCCATCACCAGGGAGAAGACCAGCTCGATCCTGGTCATGCGTACCGGCGAGGACAACCAGGGGGTCATCGGGCTGCGCCAGACCGGACTGCCCGACGAGCTCGAACCGGGCCTGTCCGTACGCTTCATGGGCATCGACGAGAAGTCGATCATCTCCTACCTCGTCTCCACCTACTACTCCGCCGCCGTCCTCGTGCCCGACGCCCTCGGCGTACTGGAGAACGTGCAGATCGCCGGCCGGCACGGCTAGAGCGTGTGGTGAGAGGCCCGTCCGGCTCACGGCGGCTGGCACGCGCTCGTGGCGTTGTCGGGTCGCCCGAGTACGCACGGTCCATCCACCACGCCGATCCTGCGCCTTGCGATCGCACGCACCAACGAGTCGTCAGCCGCTCCGCGGCGGGCGTGAGCCCCGCCCTGCGGGCGGACCGCGCTACTTTCACCACACGCCCCAGGGCGTGTTTCGAAACTCCCGTACCCCCTGGCGCCTCTCGTACCCGGCGGTCACGACAGCCCTTGCGTCCCGGGTCGGCCGTGCGTGCCCGGACACGGCACACCCACCCCCACCAAGGAGCCATGGATGCCCGACCCTGAGCTCTCTCCTCCGCAGTCGAGCCTGCCCGCGGCCGCGTCCCACTTCGGGGCGCACGTCCTCGCCGACGCGGCCGCGCGCGCCTGTGATGTCAGAGCCGTCACCGGCGGCCCGGCCCCGGCCCCGGCCCCGGTGCCTTCGCCGCCGGCCGCGGCGCTCTCCGTGGACGTCCCTGTCCCCGAGGTGCGGACACCCACCGCCGGCCTCGAACGGATCCTGCGTGGCCCCAGCGGCCTGGGCACGTCCGGCCTGTTCTTCGCCCGCCGCGCAGAGCGGGAACCGGAACCGGAGCCGGAGCCGGCCGCGTCGGCATCGGCATCGGCCGAAGGGATTCCGATCCCTGGTCTCTACCACCACTCCGTGCCGGAGCCGGACCCCGTACGGGTGGCGGAGGTCAGCAGCAGGATCAAGTCCTGGGCGCTGGACGAGGTCGACCTGTATCCCGACGACTGGGAGGACCAGTTCGACGGCTTCTCCGTGGGGCGCTACATGGTCGCCTGCCATCCGGACGCCCCCACCGTCGACCATCTGATGCTCGCCACGCGTCTGATGGTCGCCGAGAACGCGGTGGACGACTGCTACTGCGAGGACCACGGAGGCTCACCCATCGGCCTCGGCGGGCGTCTTCTGCTGGCGCACACCGCCCTCGACGCCTTGCACACGACGCAGGAGTACCAGCCGCAGTGGGCCCTGTCGCTTCAGTCGGACGCGCCCCGCCGCGCCTACCGCTCCGCCATGGAGTACTTCACCCAGGAGGCCGGCCCCTCCCAGGCCGATCGCCTCCGGCACGACATGGCCCGTCTGCACATGGGCTACCTCGCCGAGGGCGCCTGGGCGCAGCTGGACCACGTCCCGGAGGTGTGGGAGTACCTGGCGATGCGCCAGTTCAACAACTTTCGCCCCTGTCCCACCATCACCGACACCGTCGGGGGGTACGAACTGCCGGCGGACCTGCACGCCCAGCCCGCCATGCAGCGGGTCATCGCGCTCGCGTCGAACGCGACCACCATCGTGAACGACCTGTACTCGTACACCAAGGAACTCGCCGGCCCCGGCCGGCATCTGAACCTGCCCGTGGTGCTCGCCGAACGTGAGGACCTGTCCGAACGCGACGCCTATCTGAAGGCGGTCGAGGTCCACAACGACCTCATGCACGACTTCGAGGCCGAAGCAGCGGCTCTCGCCGCCGCCTGCCCCGTCCCGAGCGTGCACCGCTTTCTGCGCGGGGTGGCCGTTTGGGTCGACGGCAACCACTACTGGCACCGGACCAATACCTACCGCTACAGCCTGCCCGACTTCTGGTAAGAGGAATGGACTCATCTGTGACCAGCACTGACCGCACGACCGTCGCCGCCTCCCCCGGAACCTCCGTGTTCATTCCCTCTCCGGTGACTCCCTACCAGGGGGACATCGCGCGCTACTGGGACCACGAGGCGAGGCCCGTGAACCTGCGTCTCGGCGATGTCGACGGGCTGTACCACCATCACTACGGCATCGGCGATGTCGACCACGCCGCCCTCGGCCGGCCCGAGGACAGCGCGTACGAGAAGCAACTGATCGCCGAACTGCACCGCCTGGAGTCCGCGCAGGCCGAACTCCTCCTGGACCACCTCGGCCACATCGAACGCGACGACACGCTCGTGGACGCCGGCTGTGGCCGGGGCGGCTCGATGGTCATGGCCCACCAGCGCTTCGGCTGCAAGGTCGAGGGCGTCACACTCTCCGCGAAGCAGGCCGACTTCGGCAACCGGCGCGCCCGCGAACTCGGCATCCAGGAGCATGTCCAGGCCCGCGTCCGCAACATGCTGGACATGCCCTTCGAGTCCGGGCAGGCCGCGGCCTCGTGGAACAACGAGTCGAGCATGTACGTCGACCTGCACGACCTCTTCGCCGAGCACTCCCGCGTCCTTCGGGCCGGTGGTCGCTACGTCACCATCACCGGGTGCTGGAACCCCCGTTACGGCCAGCCGTCCAAGTGGGTGTCGCAGATCAACGCGCACTTCGAGTGCAACATCCACTCCCGCCGGGAGTATCTGCGGGCCATGGCCGACAACCGCCTCGTACCGCAGGCGGTCATCGACCTCACTCCCGACACTCTGCCCTACTGGGAGCTGCGAGCCACGTCCTCACTGGTCACCGGTATCGAGGAGGCGTTCATCAACTCCTACAAGGACGGCTCCTTCCAGTACGTCCTGATCGCGGCCGACCGTGTCTAGCGGCCGGGACACCCTCTAGGCCTTGGACTCCACCCGTCCGAGCGGGTTCGGGCCGGCGGCCAGTTCCTCACGTGCCGACTCCCAGGCGGGATCTCCGGGGTAGAGCTCCGTGCGGAGATAGGCCCAGGTGAGTTTCTGGATCGAGGACACCCGCTCGGGGTTCTCGTCGGTGGTCTCGGCCACGTCGTATCCGGACACCCCGCCGAGCCCGTGCTCGGCGTCGAACAGGGTGAGCAGGGACTTGGGACCGGGGGAGAGGACGTACGGATCGGTGTGCCAGTCGGGGCCCCGGACCGTGAGATGGGTGGAGGCGTCCTTGTCGCCGGCGACCACGAGCGTGGGTGTCGCCATCTTGGAGAAGTCCGTGGTCAGGAGGAAGGGAAGGTTCTCGGCCACGGACTCGGTGAGGGCGTCGCCGCCGCTGCCGGTCGTGGCGAGCAGTACACCCGCCTTTATCCGGGGCTCGGCCAGATTCACCTCCGTCCCGTCGTGCGGATCGGTGAGCCTGGCGCCGAGCAGCAGGCTCGCGGTGTGCCCGCCCATCGAGTGCCCGGCGACGGCGACCCTGCTCCGGTCCGGACGCCCGAGGAGCTGCGGGACGGCTGCCTCGATCGCGTCGAGCCGGTCGAGGACGCGCGTCATGTCCTCGGCCCTCGATCGCCAGAAGAGAGGCGCCCCGGGAGTCTCGGGAGGCAGGCTCAGGGTCGTGGAGCTGAGATGGGTGGGCTGGATCACGACGAAGCCGTGCGCCGCCCAGAAATTGGCGAGGGGAGCGTAGCCGTTCAGTGAGGAGAGGTGGTTCGAGTAGCCCTGGCCGTGCGAGAGGAGGATGACCGGCAGGTCGCTCCCGGTCACGGGTGCGGAGACTCGTACCTCCAGATCCAGGGCCCTGCCGGGAGCCGGCAGCACCACCGGACCGACCGAGAGGACGGGAGAGGACGGGCTGAAGGTGCCGGCCGGGTAAGTCGGTTCGCTCATGACGCGTATCCGCCGTTCGACGAGAATAAATCGGAGCATCGTTCCGTTTCAACATACGGAGCATCGTTCCGCTTTGTCAATTCATTCAGGGTCGGGCTCCTGGGTGACTCTTCGTACATATGTGCCCGCGTGACCTGGGGCGTGTCGCGACCTATGATTACGCCTAGTGACGAGGTGTCCGTCATCCCGGAGGGCGGGTGGCCGCACCGTTCGTGATTCGGTTCGGCGTCGAGGGGGTCGCTCATGGCCAGCGCGTTTCAGGAGCTCAAGCTCAGGGGGATGTTCGCCGCGTTCGACGCGGACGGCGACGGCTATCTGCGCGAGGAGGACTTCAGGGCGCTCGTCGCTCGCTGGGGCCGGCTGCCCGGAGTGGACGCGGGGACTGAGCTGCGCGCTCGGGTCGAGACGCTGCTGATGGGCTGGTGGACGGCGCTCCTGGAAGCCGGGGACGCCAACGGTGACGGCGGTGTCGACATGGGTGAACTGCTCGCGCTCGTCGACCGGTTGCCCGCCTTGATGGCGGACGTCACCGCCACCGCCGACACGATCTTCGACGCCGTGGACGCCAACGGCGACGGCCATATATCCCCGGAGGAACACCGCAGGCTCGTCGAGACGTGGAACGGGCAGTCCGTGGACATGACGGGCGTCTTCGAACTGCTCGACCTGAACGGCGACGGGCACCTCGGCCGCGAGGAGTTCGCGCTGCTGTGGCGCCAGTTCTGGATCAGCGACGACCCGACGGAACGGGGCAACTGGCTCTGCGGCCGGCTGCCCAACCACCCGGCCGGTGCTTGACCGCCGACGCGGTGGTCAACCGGCCTCGCGGTCCGCGTCGGCCGACGTCGTAACGCCTCCTGCCCGTACAACCGTTCCGCATCGGCAAGAGTCATAGCAAGGGAAGAACAGTTCTCCTGATGGACACCATGCGTTTGCCTACGTCCCAACAGAGGTTCTCTCCATGCCGATTCGCCCACAGAACCGTCGCGCCTCCCGTACCGTTGTCGCCGCGCTGGGCGCCGCCGGCCTGATCGCGCTGGGTGCGGCCCCCGCCGCCTTCGCCGACGAGGCCGCAGCCGAGCTGGTCGTGGGCGACATCGCCCCGATCGAGGGCGTGCGGCCGGGCAGCAGCCTCGATCAGTCGGTCACCGTGGCGAACAAGGGCACCACGGCCGCCGACAAGGTCTGGGTCTACTACTCCGTGACCCGGGGACTCGACTTCGCGGACGTTCCCTCCAACTGCGAAACGCACCAGGTCCCCTCCTACGACGAGATGACCGCCAAGTCGAACGTGGTGTGCGAGTTCGACCAGGCGGTGGAGCCCGGCGTCAGCTACGCGCCCGAGAAGCCTCTCGTGATCAAGGCGCTGGACCGCGCGCTCAACGACGACCTGCGCGTGAGCGTCGGGGACAGCGATCCGGTGCTGGACGAGTCCGCGACGACTCCGGTGGCCGGCACCGCGCCGGCGGTGAAGCTGGTGGAGCGCCGGCCCGGGGGAGCGGGCACCGAGCAGGCCGTCGACGTGCCGGTGACCTCCCTCAACACCGCGGACTACAAGGTGACAGGAGCCGTCCTGACGGGCGACGTCGGCGACACGGTGACGCTGAAGGCGCAGTTCAACAACACCGGGCCCGCCTGGGTGCTGACCAGGGAGGGGGACCCGCTCGTCGAAGTCCTGGTCACGCCGCCCGCCGGAACGTCGGTCGTCAAGCCCCACGGATTCTGCGAGCCCAAGGGCAAGGCGTACGCCTGCGGCACCAGCCAGAGGTGGGTCGACGAGGGCGGGGGCGAGAGCTACACCTTCAAGCTGAAGATCGACAAGAAGGTGGCGGGCGCCAAGGGCTCGGTGGCGCTGAGCACCGAGGACCGGCCGTTCGACCCGGACAAGACCAACGACAGGGCCGCCATCACGCTGGACGTGACGGGTGGCGGTTCCACCGGCTCGACCGGCTCGACCGGCTCGACCGGCTCCACCGGGTCCACGGGTTCGACCGGCTCGACGGGCAGTTCGACCGACGGCTCCGACGGCTCGGCCGGTGGTTCGTCCGCCGGTGACAGCGGATCGAGCACGACCGGCGGCTACCTGGCCGCCACCGGCTCCTCCTCGGCGACACTGCCGATCGCGGGCGCGGCTGTCGCGGTGGCGGTCGCGGGTGCGGGCACCCTCCTCGTCGTACGCCGCCGGGCCCAGAGCCCGAGCTGGACAGAGCAGAACTGACAAGCCGTCCGACGCGGGCGCGAGGCCCCGGACCTCAGGTCCGGGGCCTCTCAGCTGCCATGACTTCGGCTATCCGCCGCCCGGCCGGGAGCCGAGCAGCGCGCGTACCGTCTCGGTGATGCGCGCGACCAACTGTTCACGGTGGTCGTTCAGATAGAAGTGCCCTCCCGAATAGGTGTGCGTCCCGAGGAAGTTGTGCGTCAGCTGGGGCCAGCGGTCCAACTTATGACGGGCCACGACAGTGTCGTCCGACCCGCTGAAGACGGTCAGCGGCACTGGCAGAGTCGGCCCGAGAGTGTCCCGGTCCCAGGTGTCCGCGAGGCCCAGATCGCTGCGCATGAGAGGAGCGAACGCCCTCCACAGGCTGTCGTCGGTCAGCAACCGGTCCGGGATGCCGCCCGTGGTCCCGAGCCAGTCACGCAGCTCGGCATCCGTTGTCAGGCTCCGGCTCAGTGGCGGCCCCACCGAATCCGGCTGTGGTGCCCGGAAGGACGACACCCCGAGCCAGAGAGGGAGTTCGCGTCCTGTCTCCGCGAGGCGGCACGCGAACTCGTAGGCGACACGGGCGCCGACGCTGTGGCCGAAGAACGCGAACGGCCGGTTCAGCAGCGGCGTGAGGGCCTCGTCGAAGAACGCCACGAGTTCGGCGCAGTCGTCGATGAGAGGCAGTGCCTGCGCGTTGCCGCGCCCCGGCGCGTCCAGCAGACAGATGTCCCAGTCCTCGGGGAAATGACGCGTCCACCCCCGGTAGAGCAGATGGGAGCCTCCCGCGTGGTGGAAAAAGAAAAGGCGCACCACGGGGTCCTCGACGGGACGGCGCCGGGTGATCGGTCCCAGCGGGCCTGCGGGTCTCACTCGCACCCTCCACGTCCTCGGAGATTCGAGCCCTGCGTACGAGGGCGGGCCATGTCCTTCACATCACCAACCCACCGTCTATGCCCAGGACTTGGCCGGTGATGTACGAGGCGCGTTTGGACAGGAGGAACGAGACCAGATCGGCCACCTCGTCCGAGGTGCCGAACCGCGACAGCGGGATCTGGCCGAGATACTTCTTCCTGGCCCTGTCGGACACCTCGGCCGTCATCTCCGTCTCGATGAATCCCGGAGCCACGGTGTTGGCCCGTATGCCGAACCTGCCGTACTCCTTCGCCATGGCCATGGTGAAGCCGATGATCCCGGCCTTGGCGGCGGAGTAGTTGGTCTGGCCGACACTTCCGTGGACGCCGGCGATCGAGGACAGGGTCACCAGATTGCCCGCCCGGCGGCTGACCATTCGCTCTATGGCGGGACGGCAGATGTGGTAATTGCCGTCCAGGTTGGTCGTCAGCACCTCATTCCACTGGGCGTCCTCCATCGTGGCCAGCGGCTTGTCCCGGGTAATGCCGGCGGCTGTCACCACCGCGTCGACCGGACCGAGTTCGTCCTCCGTCGCCGCGAGGAAGGCGCGGCTCTCGTCCGCGTCGGCGACATCGACCTGCTGGGCGAAGACGCGGGAGCCGTGGTCGACCGCCTCCCGTTCGGTCTCCTTGGCGTCGTCGGAGCGGGACCGGTAGCAGAACGCGACGTCGAATCCGTCCTGGGCCAGCCTGGTGACAACGGCCCGGCCGATTCCCCGGGAACCTCCGCTCACCAGCGCGATTCGCCTGTCGGTCACGCCACCGACCCTTCAGCCAGCAGGAAATCGACCAGATCGCGCAGTTCGGGAAGATTCTGTATGGAGCCGATGCTGGAGTCCTTGACCGAAATGCCGTAGCGCTGCTCCAGCCGGGACGATATTTCCAGCACCATCAGCGAGTCCATGTCGAGGTCCTCGGCGAAGTGGTCGCTGTCACCCACCTCTTCGGGTTCCAGTTCAAGGGACTCGGCGACGATCGTGCGCAGTTCCTCGACGTCCACTGCTGATTCCATTGCGGACTTTCCTTTCATTCGGTGTCTCCACCGGTCAACAGAAGGGCGGCTGCCGCGTCATCGAAGTCGCCGCCTCCTGCGGATGCGAGCACGGCTTCGGTTCGGTGCGTCCGGATATGAACGGCGGCGACGGCGCCCTGCAGTACTCCCAGGGCGCCCGAGCAATCTCCCAGCCGCGCGGTGAGATCCACGCTCTCTCCCGCATCGGTGGACGGCGGTCGCACGAGAGCGCCGGTGAGCCGGAGTCCGACGGGGACGGGGGCGAGGGCCTCGGTTTCCGCGACAGTGGACGCGAGTTCGGCCCCGCGGGTGTACGCCGCCAGGCGCGCGTAGACGCCCGGCCGACGTACGGAGCCATCAGCGGAAACTCGGACCGAGGCTTCGGCCACCGATTCGAGCACCACCGCGCACGCCACGTCGGAGGCTGCCGCGCCGAGCAGCTTGTCGGCATGTACGGTGGCCGGTTCGACACCGACCACGACCGCTCTGCGGCAGCGCCCCGCCAGGATGAGGTTCCGGGCCCAATGCAGAGCGTCCAGGCCGCTGGTGGCGCCGTTGCAGACGGTGAGGTTGGGGCCGCGCAGCCCGTACCGGATGGCGACCCAGCCGGCGACGACATTGCTCGACGTCTGCGGCAGACCGAGCGGACTGAGCCCGATGACCGTCTCGCGGGAGACGGTGTCGGTGAAGTCGCAGACCGTCTGCAACGAGCCCAGGTTGGAGCTGACCACCACGGCGGTGGCGTCGCCCGTCCCCAGGAGGCGCCCCTTCTCGTCGAGAAGACCGGCGTCGGCGAGCGCCTGTTCGGCGGCGTACAGGGCGAGGCGCGAGGCGCGGTCCTTGTGCCGCATCTCCCGGCCCTTCAGGGCCGTTGCGGGATCGAAGCCGTCCGCGGGTGGCCGGTCGGCGAGCAGGTCGCCCACGGACCGCAGACCGGGGACGGCGAGCCCGACGCCGGTGACAACGGTCCCTCGCGCCTTGGCGTGTGCCGGATCCGCGAGGCGCGCGTCGGTCGTCGCTGTGTGGGTCATGCCGCCGCCTCGACCAGCGCGACCGCGTTGATTCCGCCCAGGCCGAACGCGTTGATCTGCGCCGTGGTGATGTCGGCCGCGGTGGCCCCGCCACGGACCAGGGCGAGTCCGGCCGCCTGCTCGATGGGATCGGCGAGGCCGAGGACCGGCGGCACGGTGCTCCGCTCCATCGCCAGCACGGCGACGACCAGACTGAGCAGTCCGGAACCTCCCAGGGTGTGCCCCGTCATGGATTTGATGGCCGTCATCAACGGGGCGTGGGCGCGGCCCGTACCCGCGAACACCTCCGACAGGACGGCGGCTTCGGTCTCGTCGTTTCGGGGCGTACCGCTGCCGTGCAGCATCACCAGGTCGATGTCCTCCGAGCTGACGCCGGCACGCCGATGGGCGTCGAGAACGGCCGAACGTACGCCTTCGGGGTCGGGAGCGGTGGCGTGCTGGGCGTCGCAGTTCATGCTGACGCCCGTCAGCCGGGCGAGCGGACGCCGCTCGTGCGTACCCGGGCGCTGGAGGACGACCGCTACGGCTCCCTCACCCATCAGCATGCCCTTGTGCGTCACGTCGAACGGCCGCAGCTCTTGCGGCGATTCGTTCTGCACCCGGTCCAGCATTCCGAAGGCACTCTCGGTGATGGAGTCCGTGCCCGCGACCACGACCGTGTCGGTCATGCCGCAGTCGAGCATGTCGGTGGCCAGACCCAGTGCGTAGAGCGAGGCTGAGCAGGCGTTGGCGAAGGTGTACGTGGAGACCGCGCCGAACGCGTCGCGCAGGGCGCCGCCGAAGTGGAGGTCCGACGGGCGGACCGGGACGCCCTCGGTCCACCACAGTTCCGTGCTTCGCTGCTCCCGCAGCGTCGTTCCGACGAGCACCGGCGTCCGGGAGAGGTCTTCGGACAGGCCCGCGTCGGCGAGAGCCTGCCGGACGGCGAGGACCAGCCACTTGGTCGCCCGCCAAGGCTCGTCGCGTAAACCGGTGCGGTCGTCGATCTCGTAGGCGTGGCGGGTCCGGTACTTGGTGCTGTCGAAGGCCTTGAGCGGGTTGCGCGTCTCCTGCCCGGCGCAGAGCGCGTCGAATATCTGCCCGGGTGTACGGCCGATGTTGGCGATCGCCCCATTGCCGGTGATGTCCCAGGTCATGACTGACTCACCCGCTTCCGCAGCTGGAAGGAGGCCAGCTTTCCGGTGGAGGTCACCGGCAGCTTGTCGAGGAACTCCACCCGCGCCGGCCGCTTGAAGGGCGCCAGCCGGCTCCGGATCGCGGCCGTGATGGAGCGGCGGATCCGATCGGTGTCGGAATCGGGGTCGGCGACGGCGTACAGAACCGCCTGCTCCAGCCCGTTCGCGTCGGCCTGGCCCACCACCACGCACTCCCGGACGCCTTCGACGCCGCGTACCACCGCCTCGATCTCGCCGGGCGGGACCTTGTAGCCGCCCAGATTCAGCAGGTCGTCGGCGCGGCACAGATGCACCACGGTGCCGTCGGCGTTGCGGATCGCGATGTCGCCGGTGTACACACCGCCGTCGGCGAAGGTCGCGGCAGCGGCGTCGGGCCTGCCTATGTAGCCGAGCGCGACCGTGGGTCCGCTGATGTGGAGACGGCCTTCGACGCCGTCGGCCACCGGGAGGCCCTCGGCGTCACGGATGGTGGCCCGTACGTCGGGTACGGCCAGTCCGATCGTCCCGGGCATCGGCCGGTCGGCAGGGGTGGCCACGACGATGTGCAGTACCTCCGTCGCACCGAGCCCGTTGATCAGATCGGCGGAGAAGGTCTCCTGGATACGCTCGCTCAGCACGGCCGGCAGATGTTCGCCGGCGGCGACGCACAGCCGCACCGATTCCGTCCGGGGGTCCCCGCCGGAGGCGGCGGCGTCGGCCAGCGCCGCGTACATGCGCGGCACCGACCACATCACCGTCGGCCGGTACTGGTCGAGCGCGGCCGTCACGGTGTGCAGGTCGACGCTGCCGCGCATGAGCACCGCCCGAGCACCGGCCGCGAGCGGGAAGAGCACCGTTCCGCCGAATCCGTACCCGAAGGACATACGCGCCGTGGACAGCACCGTGTCGTCCTCGCGCAGATCCAGCAGCGAACCGAATCCGGCCAGGGCCGCCTCGATGGCACCCGCGCTGTGCCGAACCCCCTTGGGCAGGCCCGTACTTCCCGATGTGTACTGGATCAGCGCCTCGCGGTCCGACGGCCAAGATACGGCGCTGTCCGTGCCGCCGCCGGAGCTCTCGGCGCTGTCCGCGCTGTCCGCGCGGATGTCCTGGCCGGCGATCCGGCTCCGGTCCGAGAAGAGGGTTTCCAGGGCTCGCTGCCGCTTGGGCGCGGCATCGAGGTGGATCACGCTCGCCCCGCAGTCGTCGGCGATGTAGGCGATCTCCTCGTCGTTGAGGAGGGGACTGACGACAGCGGGCACGCATCCGTGCCACCACATGCCGAGGACAGCCGCGACCGTGGTGACGGAATCGTCGGCGACGATCAGTCCACGCGTGCCGGCGGGAGTGCCCTTCGCGGCGAGCGTTCCCGCGTACCGCACGGCCGCGTCGTGCAGCTCTCGGTAGGAGACGTCACCGGAATCGGGGTCTGTGTACGCGATCCGCTCCCCACGCCCCTGGGCGAGGTGGGATTCCACCAGCCGCTCGACGAGGTCGACGAGCTCGGGCCCCGTCTCCGGGCGCGCCGCTGGCGGATTGTCCACTTTGCCCAGCAGGACGGCCATGGAATCCGCCACGCAGCGCATGCCCGCCGCGTCGACGGGACTGAGCTTGACTTTGAATTCTTTCTCGACGCGGACGACGACCTCGGTTTTCTCCAGGGAATCGAGGCCGAGGTCTTCGAAAAAGAGAGCGTCGTCCTCGATGCTTGCTTCGTCCGTTTCAAGAACTTCGGCCACGATCGTCCGCAGCCTTTGCAGCGGTGTGCCGATATTCGCTATGTGGGACACAGGTGATACTCCCTCAAAATACTTCACTGTCCGAGGATGGCGAATCATCACTTGAGCACAGTTTTCAAAGCGGCGCGCCGAACGACCGGCGGCCTTAACAAGCCATAATCGAACCAGGTGCATCGGTACCCTTGGACACGGATTTCGCAAACGTCTAAAAATGGTCGCTCGTGCCGGTGGTCCGTCGACGTCGGACGCTTCTCGACGAGGCATCGACACGCGTAAACCCGCGCCCTCTTACCGCACTAAAAAGGGAAATACCGGTGTGTGCGGCGATCAAACAGAGATGGCGGAAAATGCTTTCCAGAACCGGATCTGTGTCGGGCGGTGGCGCCACCCCGGGCGTCCTGAAATCGCCTGACGGCGGTCAAGGCAGACGTCGGCCGCCCCTACCGGGTCGAGTGGTGACGTTTCGCGCTCGCACATGAATATGAAGACGTCGGGAAGGTGTCCGAACAGCCCTCTCGTAAAGGTGTGAGCTGAATATAGTTCGCGTGCGGTCGTGTGGAATCTCGGCGCCCGCTGTCCGGCGGCGGGGAGTACGCGAGGTCGGCCATCGACTCATTGAGCGAATTCTGCTGGATGGACCTGAGAACTCGGACTAGAGTCAGAGAATGGATGCGGCACAGATCGGACAGGTACGGCGGTTCAACCGCACCGTCACCGAGCGCGTGGGTGTGCTCCACGACCACTTCCTCGGCGGTGACCGGCCCATCGGCGCGGCCCGGCTGCTCTGGGAGATCGGCGAGGAGGGCCAGGACGTACGGCGGCTGCGTGAGCGCCTCGGGCTCGACTCCGGGTATGTCAGCCGGCTGCTCCGCTCCCTGGAGACCGACGGCCTGGTGACGGTGGAGCCGCAGCCACGCGACAGACGGGTGCGCACCGTGCGGCTCACCGACGCGGGGCGGGCGGAGCTCGCCGTACTCGACGGCCGGAGCGACGAACTGGCCGGTTCCCTGCTGGAACCGCTCAACACCGCCCAGCGGGCACGGCTGGTCGAGGCCATGGCCCAGGTCGACCGGTTGCTGACCGCCGCGACCGTCACGCTGGAGGCCGTCGACCCCGGCCACCCCGACGCCGAGCACTGCCTGCGGTCCTACTTCAGCGAGCTGCGGGAGCGGTTCGAGTCCGGCTTCGACCCCGCACGGAGCCTGCTGCCCGACGCGGGTGAACTCCGGCCGCCGCACGGCCTGTTCCTGGTCGCCCGACTGCACGGCGAGCCCGTCGGCTGCGCGGGTCTGAAGCTGCCGGCGGGCGCCTCGGCCGAGATCAAGCGCATGTGGGTGGCGCCCGGGGCTCGGGGCCTCGGCCTCGGCCGCCGGTTCCTCGCCGAACTGGAAGCGCGGGCCGCACAGCACGGCCGCGATCTACTGCGCCTCGACACCAACAGGGCGCTGAGCGCGGCGATCGGCCTGTACCACTCCTGCGGCTTCGAGGAGGTCGCCGCCTTCAACGACGAGCCGTACGCCCACCACTGGTTCGAGAAGCGGATCGCGGGACCGCCGACGTGAGCGCCCGGCTCAGCGGCTCACCGCGGTCTCGCGTCCGACGCGTGACAGTTTCTCGGGGTTGCGTACGGCGTAGAGCCCGGTGATGAGGCCCTCGTCGATGTGCACGGCCAGGACGGTGTCGATCTCGTCGCCCAGCCGCAGAATGAGCGCCGGGTAGCCGTTGACCTGCGCCGGCCGGAGCACGACCCCGGCGTCGAGCCTGCCCAGCACGTGAGCCACCCGGTCGGCGCCCACCACGGGCGCCAGCGCGGCTTGTACGATTCCGCCGCCGTCGGTCAGCAGGACGATGTCCGGCGCGATCATGTCGAGCAGGCGCCGCAGATCGCCCGTCTCGATCGCCTGCTGGAAGGCCGCGAGCGCGCCGCGCGTCTCGGCCGGAGAGACGGTCTCGCGCGGCCGGCGTGCCGCGACGTGGGCGCGCGCCCTGTGCGCGATCTGACGGACGGCGACCGGGCTCTTGTCGACGGCTTCGGCGATCTCGTCGTAGTCGATGTCGAACACCTCGCGCAGCACGAACACCGCCCGTTCGGTCGGCGCGAGCGTCTCGAGGACCAGCAGCATCGCCATCGAGACGCTGTCGGCCAGCTCGACGTCCTCGGCCACGTCGGGCGTGGTCAGCAGCGGCTCGGGCAGCCAGGGGCCGACGTACGACTCCTTGCGCCGCCGGAGCGTACGCAGCCGGGTCAGGGCCTGGCGCGTGGTGATCCGGACCAGGTACGCGCGCTTCTCCCGGACCGCGTCGAAGTCGACGTCCGCCCAGCGCAGCCACGTCTCCTGAAGGACGTCCTCGGCATCGGCGGCCGAGCCGAGCATCTCGTAGGCGACGGTGAACAGCAGATTGCGGTGGGTGACGAACGCCTCGGTCGCCGGGTCCACGCTGTCCTCACGCGTGAGGTGTCCGGCCGTGCCGGTCGTCCGGTCGCTGCGCTTGTCCATAGTCGGCTCCCGCCTGCTCGCTCTGGGCCGTGTCACGCACAAGACGCCACCCCCGACCGTCTTGTGACACCCAGGACCGGTGGCCTACGTCACATCGCCAGGCTGTCACAGGGACCGGGAGGGCGGCATCTCGTGTTCGCCGGACGCCGGGCGGACGAGCCGCCCGGCACCTGGCCCCACCAGTGAGGACGCAGTCATGGAACCCCGTATGAACCTGTTCGCCGGCGAGACCGGCACCAAGATCGGCAAGCGCATCCACGCCGTCAGCCAGGTGATCCACGAGTCGACGCTGCCGAACGCCGTCCAGGAGCTGGTGCAGCTGCGCGTCAGCCAGATCAACGGCTGCGGTTTCTGCGTCGACATCCACGCCAAGGACGCCGCTGCCGCGGGCGAGCTCCCGGTCCGGCTGAACCTGGTCGCCGCCTGGCGCCACTCCACCGTGTTCACCGAGGCCGAGCGCGCGGCGCTGGCGCTCGCCGAGGAAGGCACCCGCATCGCCGGCGCCTTCCAGGGCGTGTCCGACGACACCTGGGCCCAGGTGGTCAGGCACTACGAGGAAGACCAGGTCATCGCATTGGTCTCGCTGATCGCCATGATCAACGCGACGAACCGCCTCGGCGTGATCCTCAACAACCAGGGCGGTTCGTACGCGCCCGGAAACCTCGCCACCGTCGCTAGCTGATCGCCGTACGCGTCACGGCCCGGCCCCGGATCATTCGGTCCGGGGCCGGGCCGTGCGGTGGGACGGACGGCAGTCAGCCGGTGATCTTGAACGTGGACGCCGAGTCATTGCGGGTCGCGACCTGACCCGGACGCAGATTCTGCACGGTGTTGCCCGTGAAGGACCCGGTGCCGGTGACTCCCGAGTTGATCCAGATCCCGTGGTTCGCCGGACCGTCGATCGTGTTGTTCCTCAGGACCGCGTTGACGCGGTACCGGTCGATGAAGAGGCCCGCGCGGAGGGCACCGCGCATGACGTTGTCGGTCAGGGTGGCGTTCGTGTACGCGTCCGGATACAGCGAGGTGGTGGAGGGGGAGCCGATCCGCACACCGTGACGGACGCCGTTCCAGCCACCGCCGCCGAGCAGGACGTTGCCGCTGACCGTCGCGGACTCCAAGGGGTGCCCGGTATCGCCGAACACGCTGATGTCCAGGGCGCTGTTGGACGACACGCTGTTCACCAGGTTGTTCTTCATCTCGATGTTCCGCCCGCCGGCGATCCGGAGGCCGTTGGCCCACCAGGGCGCGATCGCGGTGTTGTTGAGGATCTTGGCACCGCTCAGCTGGCCGTTGGTCCCGGCGGGTCCGGCGTCGGAGTACACCGCGAACGAGTCGTCGCCGGTACCCCGGGCGAAGTTGTTCTGGACGGTGATGTTGAGGCCGAGTTTGTCAGGGTTCTTCGTGTTGCCGTTGTTGATGTTGAACCCGTCGCCGTAGGTGTCCGCGGTCCGGCTGTTACGGATGGTGCCGCCGGTGCCCGACAGCCAGTTGGCGTCGATGTGCCGCGTCCAGATCCGGTCGACCTGCCAGCCACCGGCACCGCTGGCGTTGACTCCGTAGTCCGAACCTCCGGTGCCGCCGATTCCCCGCCAGATGGCGTTCGTGTCGATCTGGAGATCGGTGACCGTGCTGCCCGAGCCCACCAGGATCTGCGAGCGCCATGAGTTGGCCGGCAGCGGAACCTTCCGGTAGAGCGTCGTGTGCCACATACCGGCTCCCTGCACCTTTACGCCGGTGAAGTCGAGCGGCTTGGAGGCCAGGCTGTTCGTCAGATACTTGCCCTTCGGGATCCACACCGACTTTCCCTGCTGCCGGGCGGCGTTCACCGTGTCCTGGATGGCGACCGTCGAATCCTTCGAGAAGTTCGGATCCGCGCCCTGGCTCACGACGGAGAGGGAGTCGGCCGGTTGGGCCAGTGCGGCCCCGACGTTCTCCAGATCGACGGAGTCGATGTCGTAGAAGGCCGCCGTGTTGGCGGTGTCCTTCTTGAGTGTGATGGTGCTGCCCGCGGCGATGGGCGCACCCGTGACCCAGACGGGGAACTCGTTGTAGAAGTGGTAGGCCTGCCCGCCCGCGTGGGGTTCGTCCGGGTTCGTGGTCGCGTTGCGATAGTTCCACGCCTGCTGTGAGCTCAGCGTGATCGCCTGCCGGAACGTACCGTTCACGTACAAGTTCAGCGACGCGGTGATGCCGCCGCCATTGGCCGCGTCGGGAATCGCGGCGCGGACCACGAGGGTGTTGGCGTTCTTGCCGGTGCTGTTGGGCAGCGTCACCGACTCACCGGCGGCGTTCAGTTCGACGAACGAGTAGCCCGAGGCTTCGCTTTCCAGAGATGCCTTGGTCGGCGCCGGGTCTCCCGGCTTGATGGAGCGAACTGCCGCGCCGCCGTCGAGTTCTCCTGACTCGGCCTCGACCGTCATGAAGGGCGTGGTGGCACCGGCCGCGGCGACCGCCTTGGCGCCGGCCCCCGTCACCACCTCGGCGTGACCTTCTTGGGCGCCGGGGAAGAAGAAGGCTCCGGCGGCCAGCATCGCCGTGCCGGAAAGCCACGTTGAGACTCGTCGGACTCTTCGGTGCATGTGTCACCTCTTGATCGGATTGAACGCAGGGCGGGGTCAACGAGCTACGAGCAGGTGCTCGCCCAAGGCGCTCGGTCCGAACGTCGCTGGCGAAGGTGCCGAAGTCGCCCGCCGCACCAGGTCATGGGACGTCTGGACACGCAGGTCACGCCGGGCACCCTGATCGGAGGTGGGGAGAGTGGGGGCAGGTGTGGCTGACGGCGTGGGCGTGCCGTCATGTAAATCCATCGAGTTGGGTTAGTCAATACGTTTGACGGCCTGAACGGGGCCGCAGGGAACGGCGCTTGGGCAGCCGCTCAGATTCCGTGGCGAGTTGCTCGTGGCTGGCCGCAACGGGTCTCGCGTCGACCGCCGCTTGTCCGGCTTCGCCGTGAAGCGAGGCCCACCACGCTGTTTCTCTCCGGGTTCGTCCAACATATTGACAAACTTCCGCACCCCTTCATACGTTCGCATGGCAGCCAGTTCAACACCGTCCCGCCGAGGGCAACCGCCTTGCCCCGGCCTGCTGGACGACCTCACCCAAGCCGACCGCCGCACTCTCCCCGTGCGGCGCCGATGGGAGCGTGCAACCACCTTGAGCAGCGACAAGGAGCGGGGATTCAGGTCCTCGACACCACGCTCACCCTCATGGACGCCGCGGATCAGGGCCGCGGACCACCGGTGACCAGCACCTGCGAGCCCCCCGCCCCGGGGCCGGGCCCGATCGCTGACCGGCACTCCGCCGCAGCGCACCACGCTCGGCTGCCCGCATTCGCTCGCAGCAACAGGAGACCCCCTTCATGCACGACGACCGGAAGCTGGTCGAAGCACGTCTGGAACGCGTCCTCAGGGAACGAATCCGTCCGGCCGTCCACCCCGTCACGACACCCCTGGCCGTGGAGATCTGGTCCACCGCGGGCGGGCCCGTCCCCGTGGCCGAAGGGCTGGCGGCACCGACCGCCCCCATCGCCCCCATCGCCCCCGGCGTTCCGTGGGCCTGCCGTGGGGCACCAACTGGTTCAAGGTCACCGGCACCGTCCCCACCGAGTGGTCGGGCCGTACCGCCGAGGCCGTACTCGACCTCGGATTCACCCCGCGGACCCCGGGTTTCCAGTGCGAGGGCCTCGTCCACCTGCCCGACGGCACCCCCGTCAAGGGGCTCCACCCGCGTAACGCGTACGTCCGCGTCGGCTCACCGGTGACCGGCGGGGAGCAGGTCCACTGGCGCGTCGAGGCCGCGTCCAACCCCGATCTCGACGCGACCGACGCCAAGATGTCCAAGCTCCTCCGGACGGCCCTCGACGACACCCGCAAGGGCATCACGCAGGGCCGCGTCCCCCTCAGTGAGTGGGACGACGCCATCAAGAACTGGCGCAAGGAGGCCGGCGACCAGATACGCGCCGAGTACGAAGAGGCATGGGAGACCCGCACCTCATGACACGAACCCCCGCCGAGGACCGCGCCCACTGGGAGCGGACGGCGGACCGGCTGCTGCTCGCCGTCCGGCCGTACGCCACCGGCGAGCACGCACTGATCCAGCTGCCCGGCACCCCGAGCCGCAGCGGCGTACGCAGCGACGGCCTGGAGGGCTTCGCCCGCACGTTCCTCCTGGCCGGCTTCCGGCTGGCGGGAGCGGGCGGAGCCGACCCGCACGATCTCGCCGGGTGGTACGCGGCGGGCCTTGCCGCCGGCACCGACCCGGACAGCCCGGAACGCTGGCCCACCTTGGCCGAGTGCGACCAGGCCAAGGTCGAAGCCGCCTCCATCGCGCTCGCGCTGCACGAGACGCGGCCCTGGATCTGGGACCGCCTCGACGACGAGGTCAGGAGCCGGGTCCTCGACTGGCTCGCCCCGATGGTCGGCGAGCCGATGCCCGGCAACAACTGGATCTGGTTCCAGGGCGTCACCGAGGCGTTCGCCCGCACCGCCGGGGGGCGGTGGCGGCAACAGGACCTCGACCGCGTGATCGCGCTGACCGACGGCTGGAACGCGGGCGACGGCTGGTACTCCGACGGGCTCACCGGCGGCGAACACCGCAACTTCGACCACTACAACGGCTGGGCCATGCATCTGTACCCACTGTGGTTCTGTCGCATCCTCGGCGACGCCGCGCCCAGCGGGCTCCTCGACCGCTACCGGGACCGGCTGCGCCGCTTCCTGGCCGACCAGCGGCTCCTGGTCGGGGCCAACGGCTCGCCGCTCGTACAGGGGCGCTCCCTCACCTACCGGCACGCCGCACTCGCCCCGGTATGGACCGGCGCCCTGTTCGACGCCACACCCCTGGCGCCGGGGGAGACCCGGGGGCTCGCCAACCGCATGCTCGGCCACTTCACCGCCCACGGCGCCACCGACGCCGAGGGCCTGCTCACCCTCGGCTGGCACCGGCCGTACCGAGGCATCCTCCAGGTCTACTCGGGGCCCGCCTCCCCGTACTGGGCGAGCAAGGGGTTCATCGGCCTCGCACTGCCGCCCCAGCACCCGGTCTGGACCGAGAAGGAGCAGCAACTCGGCGTCGAACGGGGCGACTTCACCCGTACGCTGACCGCGCCCGGCTGGCTCGTCTCCGGCACCGCGTCCGACGGTGTCGTACGCGTCGTCAACCACGGCGGCGACCACGCGGACCCGGCCCGGCCGCACGCGGACGACCCCTGCTACGCACGGTTCGCCTACTCGACGCACACCGCACCCGAGACCCCCGGCGACCCCACCGCGGGACCGGGTGCCTGCGCCGACGCCGACCCGCTCGACAACGCGGTCGTCCTGCTCGACGCGGCGGGACGCGCCTCCCACCGGCGGCCGTCGACCAGGATCTCCGTGGACGGTGCCACCGCCGTCTCGCGTTCCCGCGCGCACTGGCCCGAAGACGCGACATGGGACCCGTTCGGCGGTCCCGAAACCCGCTGCACGCTCGGACCCTGGATCACCGTCGGCTCCGCGTTGCGGGGGTCGGTCGAGGTACGGGCCGTGCGCGTCGACGGTGACCCCGGGGCCGGGCATGTGCTGCGTATCGGCGGCTGGGCCCTCGCGGTGGATCCGCGGTCCGCACCCGAGCCCGGTGCGGTCGGAGGTGAGAGCGCCCGGGTCGAGGGCGCGGAGGGACTGGTCTCCGTCGTCGTCGGCGCGCACCTGCTGCCCCGCCCCTCCGTCGTGGCCGGCACCGACAGCAATGCCATCGGCGCCGCCTCCGCCACCCCCGTCGTCCGGACCGAAGGCCACGTCGCGCACGGCGCCGCCCACATCGCCCTCGTCCACCTCGGCGGCGCCGACCCCGCCGCCCTGCCCCGGGTCACCACCCGCGCCGACGACACCACCCTGCTCATCGACGTGACCTGGCCGGACGGCGCACACGACACCGTCCGGCTCCCCGCTCCCGACCCCGAGCACCACGACGCGTACGGCCTTCGGAAGGACCAGCACCGTGCATGACGACCGCCGGATCATCGAGACCCGGATCCGAAAGCTCCTCGACCGGGTGATCCGCCCCGCGCTCCACAGCGCGGCGCGCCCCCTGTCCCTGAGCGCCTGGCACGTCGACGGCGAACCTGTCCCCGTGGCCGACGCCCTGCGCGCCGACTACGAGCCCTTCACGCTCGGCTCCACCTGGGGAGGACCCTGGGCGACCACCTGGATGCGGGCGAGCGCCGACATACCCCAGGAGTGGTCGGGCCGCCGCGTCGAGGCCGTCTTCGACCTCGGGTTCGATCTGACGAAGGGGCCCGGCGGCCAGGCGGAGGGCCTGGTCCACGACGCTCGGGGCGCCCCGCTCCAGGGTCTGCACCCCTACAGCCGTACCGTGCTGCTCGCCGATGCCGCCACCGGCGGCGACCGGGTCGACCTGCTGATCGAACTGGCCGCCAACCCGCCCATCGTCGCCAGCGCCGGCCTGCACCTCCACCACGGTTCGTTCGAGACCGCGGGCACCGAGCACATCTACCGGCTCGGACAGGCCGAGATCGCGGTGCGCGAGGACGACGTATGGCACCTCATCCACGACATCGAGGTGCTCGACGAACTGATGCGCGAGCTGCCTGTCGGCTCCTCGCGGCGCCACGAGATCCTCTACGCCCTGCGCCGCGCCGCGGACGCGGTCGTCCCGGGCGACGTGGCGAACACCGCGGCCGAGGCCCGGAGCCGGCTCGCCGATGTGCTGTCCCGGCCCGCGCACGCCTCGGCGCACACGGTCGCCGCGGTCGGCCACGCGCATATCGACTCGGCCTGGCTGTGGCCGGTCCGGGAGACCGTGCGCAAGTGCGCGCGTACGTTCACCAACATGACCACGCTGGCGCAGGAGTACCCCGAGCTGGTCTTCGCCTGCTCCTCGGCGCAGCAGTACGCGTGGATGAAGGAACAGCGCCCGGAGATCTTCGCCCGGATGAAGAAGGCGGCGGCCGACGGCAATTGGGCCCCGGTCGGCGGCATGTGGGTCGAGGCCGACGGCAATCTGCCCGGCGGTGAGGCACTGGCCCGCCAACTCGTCCACGGACGGCGTTTCTTCGCCGAGGAGTTCGGCGTCGAGCAGCGGGGCGTGTGGCTGCCCGACTCGTTCGGCTACACCGCCGCGTACCCCCAACTCGCCAAGTTGGCGGGCGCCGAGTGGTTCCTCACCCAGAAGCTCTCCTGGAACGAGACGAACAAGCTGCCGCACCACACCTTCGACTGGGAGGGCATCGACGGCACGCGGATCTTCACCCACTTCCCGCCCGTCGACAGCTACAACGCCTCCCTCACCGCACGCGAACTCGCCCACGCCGAGAGCAACTTCGCGGAGAAGGGGCTGGCCACCCGCTCGCTCGTCCCCTTCGGTCACGGCGACGGCGGCGGCGGTCCCACGCGCTCGATGATGGAGAGGGCCCGCCGTCTGCGTGACCTCGAAGGCTCGCCCAAGGTCGTCGTCGAGGCGCCCGACACGTTTTTCGCGAAGGCCCGCGCCGAACGCGACCAACTCCCCGTGTGGCGGGGGGAGTTGTATCTGGAGAATCATCGCGGCACCTACACCAGCCAGGCCCGCACCAAGCGCGGCAACCGGCGCGGCGAAGCGCTGCTGCGTGAGGCCGAACTCTGGGCCGCCACCGCCGCCGTCCGGGCCGGCGCGTCCTACCCGTACGAGCGTCTGGAATCGCTGTGGCGGCGTGTTCTGCTCAACCAGTTCCACGACATCCTGCCTGGCTCGTCCATCGCCTGGGTGCACCAGCAGGCCGAGCGTGAGTACGCGGAGATCCACGCCGAACTGGAGATCCTGATCGCCGACGCGGCCGGCCATCTGCCCGGAGGCCCCGCGCTCCTCAACGCAGGACCGTACGCACGCCGCGAGGTCGCCGTCGTCGCCGACGCCGGGTTCACCGGCGGGCAGCGCCTGTCGGACGGCCGTACGGCGGTCCTCGCCGAGGTCGCCCCCCTCGCCTCCGGCGGCCTCGCGGACGCTCCCCGGGCAGCTGTCACCGCCACGGCACAGGACGGCGGTTTCGTCCTCGGCAACGGTGTGCTGACCGTCGTCGTGGACCGGCGCGGCCTGCTCACCTCCGTCCACGACCACACCGCCGGGCGGGAGGCGATCGCTCCCGGCGCCGCGGGCAACCTCCTTCAGCTCCACCCCGACGACCCCAACCTGTGGTCGGCGTGGAACATCGACTCGTACTACCGCGACACCGTGCGCGACCTGGCCGAGGCCGAGTCGGTGACGCTCGTGGACGAAGGACCACTGCTGGCGTCGGTCCGGGTCGAGCGCCGTCACGGATCCTCCCGGTTCGTCCAGCACATCGAGATCGCCGCCGAGAGCCGGCAGGTGACCGTCCGCAACGACATCGACTGGCAGGAGCGGGACACCGTACTGAAGGCGGCATGGCCGCTGGACGTACACGCCGAACGGGAGAGCGCGGAGATCCAGTTCGGCCATGTGCAGCGGCCCACACACGAGAACACGAGCTGGGACGCGGCCCGCTTCGAGCTGTGGGCGCACCGCTGGGTGCACGTCGGCGAGCGGCACTGGGGCGCCGCCCTGCTCAACGACTCCACCTACGGGCACGACGTCCGCCGCGACACCCGGGCGAACGGCGGCACCACCACGACGGTGCGCCTCTCCCTGCTCCGGTCCCCCCACAGCCCCGATCCGGGGGCCGACCGCGGCAGGCACAGCTTCAGCTACGCGCTGCTGGCCGGGGCCGGGATCGAGGAGGCGATCGCCGGAGGCTACGCGCTGAACCTGCCCCTGCGGCCGGCCCCGGCGCTGGCGCGGGCCCTGGTCGAGGTCGACACCACGGATGTGGTCGTGGAGTCGGTGAAGCTCGCGGACGACCGCGGCGGCGACATCGTCGTACGACTGTACGAAGCGTGCGGCGGAGCGGTCTCGGCGCGTCTGTCCGCGGGCTTCCCCCTCGCCGCCGCGCACGACTGCGACCTGCTGGAGCGGCCGTATCAGGAGCCGGCCCAGCCGGATCAGGAGCGGGCGCGTGTGGCGGGCGAAGTATCCGTGGACCTCGGCTTCCGGCCCTTCCAGATCCGCACCCTGCGTCTGCGCCCCGCCGTGGAACAGAGCAAATCGCCTGATTCGTCGGGGGGTTGAGCACGACCCGTCGGGCGCACCGCCCGCGTCGTACCATTTCCCATTGATCTGTTGCCTTCGGAGCGGTGGCGGCGCGGCACCGCCGCCGCCCGAGGCTGGGAGAGGAACGTTGACCGCCAACACGGTGAGACCCGAGAAGCGCACGATCCGGCGCGGCACCAACCTGCCGCGCATGGGGGACTTCAACGAGTCCGTGATCCTGGATGCCATTCGCCGGCACCCGGCGGGCCTGAGCCGAGTGGAACTCGCGCAGGCCACCGGCCTGTCCGCGCAGACGGTCTCGAACATCACGCGCCGGCTCCTCGACCAGGGCGTGGCCCGTGAGTCGGGGAAGATGAACACCGGCAGCGGCAAACCCCGCACGCTCCTCGAAATCGTCCCGACATCACGCTACGCCGTGGGAGTCCACCTCGACCCCGCCGTGATCACCTGCGTCCTCGTGGACCTCCTCGGCACGGTCGTGGGACATCGCAGCCAGCGCACTCCGAGCGGCGGAGACACCGACGGGACCGTCGCCGACATGGCCGCCTCGGTGCGCTCGCTGGTGGCCGAGTCGGGGATCGACGACGAGCGGGTCCTGGGCCTGGGCATCGCCGCGCCGGGGCCGATAGACGCGTCCGCCGGCTGGGTGGTCGACCCGCCGGAGCTGCCCGGCTGGGGACGGTATCCGCTGCGCGACCGGCTCAGCGAGGCGACCGGGCTTCCGGCCCTCCTCGACAAGGACGTCACGGCCGCCGTCGTCGCGGAGCGCTGGGCCGGGGCGGCCACCGAAAGCCGCAACCTGCTCTTCTTCTACCTCGGCACCGGCTCCGGGATGGGCCTGGTGGTCGAGGACACCGTGCTGCGCGGCGTCTCCGGGAACGCGGGTGAGGTCGGCGGTCTCGGCGCGGCCTGCTCCACGCGGACGCTCGTCGACGAGGCCATCGCGCTGGGCGTTCTCGGCGCCGAGTACACCGTGCTGGATCCGGCCGACGCCCAGCGCGGTCTGGAGCGGCTGGCGGCGCTCGCCGCCGAGGGCGACGCACAGGCGGACGGCATCATCGAGCGCCTCGCCATCCGCGTCGGCCGGGGAGTCTGCGCGGCGGGGACACTCCTGGACGTCGACACCATCGTCTTCGGCGGCCCGACGTGGCTCCTGCTCGCGCACCGTCTTCTCGCGACCATCGAGCCGATGGTCGCGCGGTCCCCGTTCGTCAGGGCGACCCACCCGACGACGGTCCTCTCCACCACGCTCGGCGAGAACGTGGCGGCGATCGGAGCCGCGTCCCTCGTCCTCGACCAGGCACTCTCCGCCCAGCCCAGGTCCCTGCTGCTGGGGTGAAGCGGGGCGGCACCGAGCACCGCGCGACGAAGCCGCCCGCCCCTCAGGGGGTGGCGGGCTCCTGGCCGGCGTCGGCCGGTGACCGTCTTGGTGACGGTGACCTCGGGTGCCGGCTCCGCTCAGCCCGCCTTGATCATGTCCGCGCACTTCTCGCCGATCATCATCGTCGTGATGCCCGGATTGACCGTCGGCAGGAACGGCATCACGGACGCGTCCGCCACCCTCAGCCCGGTCACCCCCTTCACCCGCAACTGAGGGTCGAGCGGCGAGTCGGCGTCGTCCACCGCCCCCATCCGCACCGTGCCGGCCGGGTGGTAGACGGTGTTGTGCGTCTTACGGATGTAGTCCAGCAGCTCCTCGTCGGACCGCGCGTCCGGCCCCGGCGCCAACTCCTGGCCCTTCCACCCCACCAGGGGCTCCTGCGCCGCGATCTCGCGGGCCAGCCGCAGGCCGTACGTCATCACCCGGATGTCGTGCTCGTGGGTGAAGTAGCGCGGATCGATCTTCGGCTTGTCCCTGAAGTCGCGCGTACGCAGCCGGACGGTGCCGAGCGACCGGGCGCGCGTGACGTTCGGCGTCAGACAGAAGGCGTTGTCGGTGGTCGGGTAGCCGCGCCGGTAGGTGTTCATGTCGAAGGGCACCGAGCCGTAGTGGAACATGAGGTCCGGCCGGTCCAGGCCCGGTTCCGTGTCGGCGAAGATCCCGATCTCCCACCACTGCGTGGACCTGGTGACCATGGGCTGCCGCGCCTCCCACATGATCACGCCCTCCGGGTGGTCCTGGAGGTGCGAGCCGACTCCGGGGGAGTCGACCCGGACGTCGACACCGCTTTCCCGCAGATGGCGGGCCGGGCCGATGCCCGACAGCATGAGCAGCTTCGGCGAGTCGATCGACCCGCAGGAGACCACGACCTCACGGCGCGCCGCGACGGCGCCGCTGTGCACCGTGTCCGGTTCCAGATACTCCACCCCCGTGCAGCGCCGCCGATCGGTGGTGTCGTCGAACAGCAGCCGCTTCGCCTGGAGCCCGGTGCGCACCTCCAGATTCGGCCGCCTGCCGAGGACCGGGTGCAGATACGACACCGAGGCGGACGAACGGGTCCCGTCCGGGTGGGAGTTGATCTGAAACCAGTGGGCTCCCCGCAGCACCGTCCGGCCCGTGTTGAACGGCGTGGTGGGAATGCCCGCCGCCGCGCAGGCCTCCAACAGGGCGATCCCGCAAGGGTCGTTCGGCGGGATCGTCATGATGTTCACCGGGCCCGAGCGGCCGTGGTGGTCGCCGGGCGCGTCGTTGGTCTCCAGCCGCTTGTAGAGCGGGAAGCACTCGGCGGCGCTCCACCCGGTGCAGCCGAGGGTGCCCCACTCGTCGAGATCCTCCGCGGGCGCCCAGAAGGCGATGCACGAGTTGTGCGAGGAGCAGCCGCCGAGGACCTTGGCGCGGGCGTGCCGCATGAAGTCGTTGCCGTTCTCCTGCGGTTCGATCGGGTAGTCCCAGTCGTAACCGGACTCCAGCAGCTCCATCCACCGTTCGAGCTTCAGGACGTTGTCGTCGCCCACGTCCGAAGGACCGGCTTCCAGTACGCAGACGGTGACGTCGGGGTCCTCGGTCAGACGCGCGGCGATGACGGCCCCGGCGGTACCACCGCCGACGACGACGTAGTCGAACTCGGCCACGGGGCGTGCTGCGGACATCGCTTCTCCAGGTGCAGGGGTTGTGGGGGTGTGCGGGCGGCTACTCGGCGGGGGTGGGGGGAGGCCCGGCGGGTGTTGTCGGGTCGGAGGCCTGGAAGCGGTGCTCGGCGAGGACCCCCGTCTTGTGCCGCTGGACGAACCAGTAGTAGGCGAAGCCGCCGCCCGCGACGATGCCGACGAAGAGGAACGCGCCCCAGCGCAGATACCAGTGCTGCGGGCCGGTCGCGTTGTACACCTCGGCGCGCGGCCAGGCGAGGTTGAGCGACATCGCGCCGCCCCACAGGACGGCGAGGATGTTGACGGGCAGTCCGAACCGCCCGAGCGAGAAACCGCCCTCCACCGGCTGCCACTTACCACGCAGCCGTTTGATCAGCATGGGTACGGTGACCATCAGATACGCCACATAGATCATGATGATCGCGATGCTCGTGATCACCGAGAAGATCTGCGGCTGGTTGATGTTGACGACCAGGATGACGACGCCCACGACACCGATCAGCACGGCGGGGATGACCGGCGTGTGGAAACGCGGACTGACCCGGGCGAGCACCGATCCCGCCGGCAGGTTGTTGTCCCGCGCCATGGCGAACATCAGCCGGATGCCGGCGGCATGCACCGCCAGTACGCAGACGGTGATCGCGATGACGACGCACCACAGGAAGATCTCGCCGATGGTCGACCCGAGCGTGCTGAGGACGACGAACTGGAGACCGTCCGTCGAAAGCCGCTGGGACCCCAGATCCGGCACCGCCAGCAGGGCGAAGAGCAGGATCAGCCCGCCGAGGAGGAAGGACGCGACGAGCGCGCGCAGGATCGCGCGCGGCGCGTTGCGGCGCGGGTTGTGCGACTCCTCGCCGAGCGACGAGGCCGTGTCGAAGCCGTACATGACGTACGCGGAGGCCAGCGACGCGGTGAGGAACGCGCCGAAGTACCCGAGGGTCTCGCCGGTGCCGTGTCCCTGGGTGTCGGTCAGCACGGTCTGGGGGCCACGGGTGATGTGGGCGGCCAGGAAGATGATCAGCGCGACGGCGGCGATCAGCTCGATGAAGACACCGGCCGAGTTGATCCGCGCCATGAGTTTGACGCCGAAGGCGTTGACGACGGTGGAGAAGAGGATGAGGACCGAGCCGAGGAGCACGGCGTTGGCCGCGTCGTCGTACTTGCCGGTGCCGTCACCGATGAACTGGAAGGTGCTGTCGATCTGCGGCAGCGTGACCTGGTACGCCAGTGCCACGGCCGACAGCGTCACCATGGTGGCGGTCATCATCATCCAGCCGCCGAGCCAGCCGACGTGCGGACCGCCCATGTTCTTGGACCAGTTGTAGATCGAGCCGGCGACCGGGTAGCGGGCGGCGAGCTCGCAGAAGCACAGGGCCACCATCAGCTGGCCGACGAAGACCATCGGCCAGGACCACCAGTAGGCCGGGCCGCCGAAGCTGACACCGAAGAAGAAGAGCTGGAAGGTGCCGGTCAGGATCGAGATGTAGCTGATGCCGGCGGCGAAGGTGTGGAAGTTGCCGAGGGTCCGCTTGAGCTCGGGCCGGTAGCCGAGCGCGCCGAGCGCGTCGTCGTCGTCCTGGGTCTGGGTCCGGGCCCCTGGAGCGGGGGGCTCGGGGTCCCCCGGACCCCCGGGAGACGGCCGGCCCCCGCCGCCCGGCCCGGCCGGTTCCGGGTCCGGTTCCGGACCGGTGGGCGTACCCGGCGTACTCACTCGAACCACCCCTGAGGACTCGGCGAGAGATTGCGCCACACGTGCTTGGCCTCCTGGTACTCGGCCAGCCCGGCGGGCCCCAGCTCACGCCCGAAGCCCGACTGCTTCATCCCGCCCCATTCGGCCTGCGGCACGTACGGGTGGAAGTCGTTGATCCATACGGTGCCCGCCCGCAGCCGCGACGCCACGCGCTGCCCGCGCCCCACGTCCTGCGACCAGACAGCCCCGGTCAGGCCGTAGACGGTGTCGTTGGCGAGCGCCACCGCCTCGTCCTCGTCCCTGAACCGCTCGACCGTGAGAACGGGTCCGAACGACTCGTCACGCACCACCGACATCCCCGGAGCGCAGTCGTCCAGCACGGTCGGCGGATAGAAGAACCCGTTGCGCAGCTCCGGGTCGCTGGGGCGCTTTCCGCCGCAGCGCAGTACGGCGCCTTCGGCGAGCCCGGCCGCCACGTACGCCTCGACCTTGTCGCGGTGCGCCGCGGAGATCAGCGGCCCGGTGCGGGCGTGCTCGTCGAACGGGCCGCCCATCGGGATCCTTTTCGCCCGCCGTACCAGCTCGTCCACGAACGTGTCGTGCGACCCGTCCTGGATCAGCAGTCGCGCGCCGGCCGAGCAGACCTGCCCCGAGTGCAGGAACACCGCCGTCAGCGCGTAGTCGACGGCGCTGTCGAAGTCGGCGTCCGCGAAGACGATGTTGGGATTCTTGCCGCCGAGCTCCAGGGCGACCTTCTTCACCGTGGGCGCGGCGGCCGCCATGATGCGGCGGCCCGTGACCAGCCCGCCGGTGAACGAGACCATGTCGACACGCGGGTCCTCGGTGAGCGGCGCGCCGGCCGTGGCACCGGCGCCGAGGACGAGATTCGCCACCCCGTCGGGCAGCCCGGCCTCCGTCAGCAGCCGCATCAGCATGATCGCCGTGTGGGGGGTCAGCTCGCTCGGCTTGAGAACGAAAGTGTTGCCCGCGCCGAGCGCGGGAGCCACCTTCCAGGAGGTCTGGAGCAGCGGATAGTTCCACGGGGTGATCAGCGCGCAGACGCCTACCGGTTCGTGCACGACGCGGCTGTCGACGCCGGGGTCGCCGGTGTGGACGATCCGGTCGGTGCCGCCGGCGGCCGTCAGGTTGCCGAAGTAGCGGAAGCAGTTCGCGATGTCGTCCATGTCGTACTCGCTCTCGACGAGCCGCTTCCCCGTGTCCAGGGACTCGGCCTGCGCGAAAGCGGCCTTGTCCCGCTCCAGCAGTTCGGCGACACGCAGCAGCAGCCTGCCCCGATCGGCGGTCGGCGTGCCGGGCCAGGGGCCACGGTCGAAGGCGTCACGGGCGGCCTCGATCGCGGCGGCCGCGTCCTTCGGGCCCGCCTCGTCCACCGTGGCGACGAGTGTGCCGTCCGCCGGGCAGCGGATCTCGCGGACCTGACCGCCGACGGCGGCGGTCCACCTGCCACCGATGAACAGCTCCGGCATGGCGGCCTCCTCGGGATCGGATGAGTGGGGCACCGCGAGAGTCGACTGTGGTGCTCTATCAACAGAGAGTAAGGAGCCGGGGCCGTGTCCGCCTTCCGGGAGAGGCCGGTACGGAGGCGGCGGCAACCGCAGGCGCCCGCATCCGTGGCGGGCGGGGCGCCGTACCCGTGGTCGTATCGGGGAGGCGGCTGTGCGGCTCAGTCCGGCCCGGCGCCCCGGATCGCGGCATCCCTGTACCGCGCCCGGAGCCCCCCGCCTCAGCCGCGCGGCGGCGTCAGGTCAGACTTCCGCCCCGAGGCCGGCCAGTGCCGACGCCGGGTCGGGGGCCGGTGGGCCCGCGGGGGCCCAGCGGGAGCCGGCCTTGCGGTACGGCCACCAGCGGCCGTCGCGGCCGTAGCGGAGCTGTGTGTCCGCTCCCACGACCGTCCAGCGGCCCGCCGTCCCCGCGCGCAGTCGCGGGCGTTCGCCGCCCTCCCAGGCCCCCGCCAGATCCGCCTTCGCACGCGCCAGCGCCTCGGGTTCCGGGTGCCACTCGTCCTCCAGTACGGCGAGAGCCGCCGCGCCGCCGTGACGCCAGGCGTCCACCGCCAGTTCCAGTTCGGCGCGCTGCCGGCCCGTGCCCCCGGCGAGCCGCACCGCGATCAGCGGATCGGCGGACGAGGCCGCCAGCCGGACGGCGTCCTGACGGGGCGTCAACTCCACATCGAGCGGCTGCCGTTCGTGCCCGGGGGACAGCGCCTCCATCAGCAGCCGCAGCGCGCGCGACGCCGCGTCGGCGGCCAGGAACTCCAGGGCGTCCGCGTCGATCCCGGGTGGCGGCTCCGCCTCCGTGTCCAGGGACGGCGGCAGGCCGGGCTCCTCCGGGACCGGCGGGGGAGGGGGCAGCGGCGGAAGGATGTTCCGCGCCGCGAACGCCTGGTCCGCGCGTACACCCTCGGGCTCCCCGACAGTCGCTCCACCCGGCTCCGCGTCCGCGCCCCCGGCCGGATTCTGTCCCGCCCGCGCGGCCCGCGCCGAACGCACCTGCAACTCGTCGAGCAGCTGGCGCTCGCCCCGGCCGCGCATCAGTAGGAGGACGAAGGGATCCTCGTCCAACAGACGCGCCACCTGGTAGCACAGAGCCGCCGTGTGCGGGCAGAGATCCCACGCGTCGCAGGCGCACTCCGGCTCCAGGTCACCGATGCCGGGCAGCAGTTCGACCCCCGCCCCCGCCGCGTCCTCCACAAGATGCGGCGGCATGTCCCGGTCCAGCAGCGCGGCGATGTGGCCCGCGCGCTCGACCGCCATGTCCAGGAACCGGTCCCACTCCTCCGTACTGAGCTGCTGCAACAGCACGTCGCTGCGCTGCGCCGTGCCGTCCCTGTCCCGTACGACGGCCGTGATTCGCCCGGGTCGTACGGAAACCGCCCCGACCGCCCCCTCGCGTGCCTGCTTGCGGCCCTTCTTGAGCTGCTGCGAGTCGAGCGCCGTGTCTTCGAGGGCCTTCAGCCACGCCCGTCCCCACCAGGTCTCCGCGAAGGCACGGCCCCACGCGGGCGGCAGGGCGGCGAAAGTGCGCTCGTTCCCGCCGTCCGTACCGCGACCGCCGCCGCTGCCACTGCCGGCTCCGGTCATCGCGCACTCCCTCGCAGCTCGACCAGATCGGCGAGCTCGTCGTCGGTCAGTTCGGTCAGTGCCGCCTCGCCGCCGGCGCCGAGGACGGAATCCGCCAGGTGCTGCTTGCGTGCCAGCATGTCGGCGATCCGGTCCTCGATCGTGCCCTCGGCGATCATGCGGTGCACCTGCACCGGCCGGTTCTGGCCGATGCGGTACGCGCGGTCCGTCGCCTGCGCCTCGACGGCCGGGTTCCACCAGCGGTCGAAGTGCACGACATGCTCCGCGCGGGTCAGATTGAGACCGGTGCCCGCCGCCTTCAACGACAGCAGGAACACCGGGACTTCACCCTCCTGGAACCGCCGCACCATGGCTTCGCGCCGCTGCACCGGTGTGCCGCCGTGCAGGAACTGCGTCGGGACGCCCCGCGCGGCCAGATGCTGTTCGAGGAGCCGCGCCATCTGTACGTACTGCGTGAAGACGAGCACGCTCGCCTCCTCCGCGAGGATCGTGTCGAGCAGTTCGTCGAGCAGCTCGACCTTCCCCGAACGCCCCGCGACACGCGGCGAGTCGTCCTCCTTGAGGAACTGCGCGGGATGGTTGCAGATCTGCTTGAGCGACGTCAGCAGCTTCATGACGAGGCCACGGCGTTCCATGCCGTCGGCCGCCTGGATCGCGGCGAGGGTTTCGCGTACGACGGCCTCGTAGAGTCCCGCCTGCTCCGTGGTGAGGGACACCGCCCGGTCGGTCTCGGTCTTCGGCGGCAGCTCCGGCGCGATGCCCGGATCCGACTTGCGGCGCCGCAGCAGGAACGGCCGTACCAGCGCGGACAGCCGCTCCGCCGCCCCCGGATCGCCGCCCTCGACCGCCTGCGCGTAGCGCGTACGGAAAGTGGCGAGCCGGCCGAGGAGGCCCGGCGTCGTCCAGTCGAGGATCGCCCACAGCTCGGAGAGGTTGTTCTCCACCGGAGTGCCGGAGAGGGCGACGCGGGCCTTGGCACCGATCGTGCGCAACTGGCCGGCCGTCGACGAGTACGGATTCTTCACGTGCTGCGCCTCGTCGGCGACGACCATGCCCCACTCGGCGCCGGCGAGCTTCCGCGCGTCCAGACGCATCGTGCCGTACGTCGTGAGCACGAACTCGCCGTCCGCGAGGGCGTCCAGGCTGCGCGACGCGCCGTGGAAGCGGCGCACCGGTGTCCCGGGTGCGAACCGCTCGATCTCGCGCTGCCAGTTGCCCATCAGCGACGTCGGGCAGACCACCAGGGTGGGACCCGCCGCCGACTCGTCGCTCCGGCGGTGCAGATGGAGGGCGATGACCGTGATCGTCTTGCCGAGACCCATGTCGTCGGCGAGACACCCGCCGAGACCGAGGGAGGTCATCCGGTGCAGCCAGTTGAGGCCGCGCAGCTGGTAGTCGCGCAGTGTCGCCGTGAGGGCCGCCGGCTGGCCGATCTCCTGATCCGTGCCCTCCGGGTCGGCGAGCCGGTCGCGCAGCGCCGCGAGCCGGCCCGAGGCGTGCACCTCGACCCGGCGCCCGTCCACCTCGGTGGACCCGGTGAGGACTGCTCCGAGCGCGTCGACGGGGGTGAGCTTGCGGTCCTGGCTCTCCCGGGCGCGCTTGGCCTCCTCGGGGTCGATGAGGACCCACTGGTCGCGCAGCCGCACGACCGGGCGTGTCGCCTCGGCGAGCCGGTCCAGCTCGGCGCGGGTGAGTTCCTTGTCGCCCAGCGCGAAGCGCCAGTTGAAGGCGAGAAGCGCGTCGGCGGAAAGGAAGGACGGCAGGTCCGAACCGCCCTTGTCGAAGGCTCCGCCCCCGGGCGTGTCGTCCTCGTCGTCGGTGGCTCCGCCCGGCGTGTCGCCGGACGGGCCGATGACGGCGCGCGCCGTCAGCCTGCGCGCCAGCGCCTTCGGCCAGTGCACCTGGACACCGGTGGCGGCCAGCGCGCGGGAGGCCTCACCGAGCAGTTCGGTGACCTCGTCGTCGGCGAGGTCGATGGCGTCGGGCACCGTGGCCGACAGGAGCGGGGTCAGCGGCGGCCAGGCGCGCGCGGCGCGTCTGAGGGCCAACAGTGCGTCCAGCCGGGCCCGGGGGCCGAAAGCGTCGCCCGAGCCGTCCACGGCCCCCGTACCGGCCCACACGTCGCCCGCGTCGGCGACGACCGTCGGATCGCTGACGCTGTGCATCTGCAGGACGGCGCGGAACGCCGCAGCCGATCCGAAGGCGTCGCCGTCCGGGGAGCCGCCGTCGTCGTCCGGGACGGCGGCCAGGCCGGGCAGCTCGACCCGGAGCGACAGCCGTACGCCCGCGTCGTGCCCGGCGGCCACGTCGGCGGCCCAGCCGCGCAGTTCGGGCAGCCGACGGGGCTCCGGCGCGGCGAAGGCGGGAGATCCGGCGGCGATCGGCGCGGCGGGCGTGCGTACGAGACCGTCGGCGACCGCGTCGAGGAACTGTCGCAGCAGCCGTTCGGGCTCGGGGAGCAGGAGCGGGCCCGTCGCCGTCGCGTCGAGCGGTACGGCGTGCGCGCCGGGCGGCATCGAGGCGGCGAGCGCACGGATGCGCTCCAGATCGTCCGCGGCGACGGGCCCGGCCCGCCAGGCGTCATGACCGGCCGCCGAGAGGCCGGGCAACAACTTGCCACGCGCGGCGAGTTGCAGCGCCAGCAGAGCCGCGGCGCCCCAGAAGGCCGCCGCGGGCGACGCGTGCGCGACGGCCCTGGCGCGGGTCAGCACCGGCAGCGCGTCCCGTACGGGCAGCGACAGCGCCGGAACGGTACGCGGGCTCACGTCGTCGCCGACGACGGTCAGCTCCCCGACGGACCAGCCGGGCGGAGCGGCGCCGTCCGGGTGCCAGAAGGCGATCCGGCCGGCTCGGGCCGGGTCGGCAGGCAGGAACAGGGCGTCGCAGCGGGCGAGTTCGGCGATCTGGGAGGGCGTAGCCGCAGGCGGCCTGTATACGGCGATGACACGTTCCTCAAGTTTGACTAGTGAAGGTGGAGCGGCCGAGGGTACCTCGCCCCGGGCGCCCGTGGACGGCCTCGGACGGTGACAAGAATCATGGGCCACGTCAGGGGTGTAGGCAGCACCACCCCCTCGGTCGGGAATAGCCCCCATCCGCTCGGGGTGTTGGCCGCATGGCCTTGGAGGCCCAACTCCGCGTAGCTTTCTCCCGGTCGGCGCGATCAAGCTTCAACCGCGCCACTCGAACGGCCTTACAGACCTGCCATTTTCGACCTAAACGATCTACACGATCGTCGGCCTACAGACCGGAGACCGACATGTCCCAGGCCCCCGCAGAAGTCGCGGAGACCCCCACCCCCGGCCCCGCGGCCGCCCGCACAGGCGGCAGCGACTTCGCGCCCCTTCTGCGGACGGTCAGGGAGCAGGGCCTCCTCGAACGGCGGACCGCCTGGTACGCCCGCGACATCGCCGTCAACCTGATCGAGCTGGCGGCGATCGTGACCGGCCTGGTGCTGCTCGGAGACTCGTGGTGGGCGCTGCTCCTGGCCCCGGCGCTGGCTCTCGTGTCGGCCCAGATGTCGTTCATCGCGCATGACGCGGGCCACGCCCAGATATTCGCGACGCGCGGTAAGAACCGCGCCGTACAGCTTTTCCACGCCAATCTTCTGCTCGGAATGAGCCAGGACTGGTGGAACGACAAGCACAACCGGCACCACGCCAGCCCGAACCACCTGGAGAAGGACCCGGACGTCGGCGCCGACATCCTCGTCTTCGCGCAGCACCAGACCGGCGGCCGCAAGGGATTCCGCCGCTGGCTCACCCGCCACCAGGCCGTGATGTTCTTCCCGCTGACCACCCTGGAGGGCATCGCCCTCAAGGTGTACGGATTCCAGTCGGTCTTCTCCCGCACCACCAAGCGCCAGACGCCGGGTGAGCGCCTCCTCGAAGGCTCACTGCTCGTGATCCACGTCGTCGCCTACCTCGCGCTCCTCTTCACCACGCTCAGCGTCGGACAGGCCGTCGTCTTCCTCCTGATCCACCAGATGATCTACGGCCTCCACCTGGGCATGGCCTTCGCGCCGAACCACAAGGGCATGAAGATCCCGACCGAGGAGGAGTTCGCGAGCTGGGGACACCTGCGCCGGCAGGTTCTCACCTCCCGCAACATCCGGGGCGGTCTCTTCACCGACTGGTTCCTGGGCGGCCTGAACTACCAGGTCGAGCACCACCTCTTCCCGAGCATGCCCCGTCCGCACCTGCGGCTCGCCCAGCCGGTGGTCCGCGCGTACTGCGACGAGATGGAGGTCTCCTACCTGGAGACGGGCCTGGTCGACTCGTACCGCCAGGCACTCGGACACCTGCACGAGGTCGGCGCACCCCTGCGCGCCGCTGCCTGACCCCGCGGTACGGATCGCCGCTCACCGGCGCATCGGACACGCGGAGACCGCATAGTGGAACTGGCGGACGTTCGCGAGCGTTCTATCTGCAGTGAGCGGCTTCGGCCGCGAAGGAGGCGTCGAAAATGTCGAGTAGGGCAAAGATCGCTGTCGGGGGAGTGGCCGTCGGTCTTCTCCTGATCCCATTCATCGGATTCTGGATGTCGCTGCTGGTGGTGCTCGGCGTGCCCGCCGTGGCCTATCTGATGCTCGACCCGTCGCAGCGCCGTCGGCTCAAGCGCATAACGCGCAAGGAGATCGGCCGCTGACCCCACGCCGACCTGCGGAGTAGCCCCCGTACGCGCATCGGACCCAGATGCGGTCCCGCAGCCGTACGGGGGCCCCGTGAGGCGCCGAGACGGTCAGGACGGGCGAACAGCGATCCTGTCGAGCGCTTCGAGGAGCTTCGGCAGCTCCGGCCCGCGGCCGACCGGCAGCACTTCGTTCGGTTCGTCGTCCAGCAGGATGTAGGCGATGTCGTCGGTCCTGGCGACGAGGGACCAGCCGGGGCCGTCGGCCCGCAGCATGCGGGCGCCGGCGGGCGCGAAGCCGGAGCGGATCCGGCCCGGCGGAGGTGACGACTCCAGGTAGCCGTGCAGCTCCTTCAGGACCCGCCGTACCCCGTCGTGGAGGGCTTGCGTGTCGTCGAGTTGCCCGTCGTCCCGCGTGGCCTCCGATTCGGCCTTCTCCTCGGGGGGCTCCTCCGCGTCGCCGTCTCCGTCCTTGACGGAATCCGCGTCGGCGCCGGCGGCCGCGCCCGTCCGGTGCTCCTCGTCCTCGGAGTCGAACTGTTCGCGCCAGGCTTCCCACTGAAGCGCGATCTCGTCCGCGCCGAGACGGCGCTGAGCCGATCCCCAGCTCGTCGTGTCGGGCGGCGCGAGTGGCGGGCTCGCCCCGTCGTCGTCCACTCCCGGCTCCGGATCGGGGTCGTGCGGCGCGGGGATGCCCGGAGCCGCGACAGAGAGGGCCAGCGGCCAGCCGGGAAGCGCCGCCACCACCGTACGTTCGTCGGGGGACAGGTCGTACTCCATGCCGCAGTCCCACGCGGCGATGGCGACGGCCACCAGCGACACATCGTCGACGGCCACGGTCCAGCGCGCGCCGCCGCCGTCCTGGCCGAGCACCAGACCGTATCCGCGGTCGTACGGCTCCAGCCCGAGAGCCGCGCACGCCTCGGGGAAGTCGTCGCCGAGCACACTGGGGAACTGCGCCGGTGTCAGCAGTACGGCCGACAGCACAAACAGCGCGTCCTCATCGGCGGATTCGTCCGTACCTGTCACGGCACCTACCCATCCGAACGGTCGTGTCCGATCAGTCGTCGGCGCACCTTAGCCAGTCGGCCGCCCGGCCGTCGAGAGGTGGGAGGTCACCCGCGCGCGTCCGGGGCGCCCCTCCGTCACGCGGCAGGCAGCCCCAGGAGGCTGCGTGCCACCTTCTCGGGCGACTCGTCCCGCTCGCGCGCCAGCGCTATCACCGCACGGCACGCCAGCTCGCTGACGCCGAAGGACAGGGCTTCGGGGGAGACCCAGCCGGACGCCTCGTCCATCCGGTCCTGGTCGTCGTCGGCGGTCGCCGCCACGTAGGAGGCCGCCGCCTCGAACAGGTTGTGCTGCCGTGTCCGGGTACGGGGGGACGCGGCGGGCTCGGCGACCGGTGTGACGGTCCGGCTCGGTACGAGCAGCCGACGCAGCTTGTCGAACATGGTCCGTCCACCTTTCGCGCATCCCCCGGGTCCCCCGCCTCCTACCAAGGTTGGATACCCGTTCACGCGACGGTGCACTCGGCGCGGCCGTCCGGGGTACGCGGCCGTTGCGGGTGTCCCCGCCGGCTCAGCCCTCACGTACGGCGAGCGCCAGGAAGCGGGCGTCCTCGTCCACGTAACGGACCATCCGCCAGCCCGCCCCGGTGAGCAGGGGACGCAGCATGCCCTCGGCGCGCGGATCGTCCGGTGTGATCCGCCGACCCTGCCGGGCGGCCAGCGCGGCGCGTCCGATCGGGTGGAAGAGCGCCAGACGGCCACCAGGCCGTACGACCCTCGCCAGCTCCCGCAGATTCGTGGCCGGCTCGGGCAGATGCGCGATCAGTCCCGCGGCGAAGACCGCGTCGAGGGAGTGCGTGCGCAGCGGCAGGCGTGCCACGTCCGCGAGCAGCAGGGCGCCGACCGCGTCGCGACCGCTCCGTACGGCCGCCGCGAGCATCTCGGGGGTGAGATCGGCACCCAGCACCGTGCCCCGCGGCCCCACGACGTCGCGCAGGGCCGTCAGCGCCCTCCCGGTGCCGCAGCCCGCGTCCAGGACGCTGTCACCGGGACGTAGGCCCATCCCGGCCGCCGCGGCGGCGTAGGCCGGACCGTCGTCGGGGAAGCGCGCGTCCCAGTCCGCCGCGCGGGCGCCGAAGAATTCCTGTACGTGTGTGTGGTCGTGGGCCATGGGGACATGATCCCCCGCCACATACCGCCCCCGCCCCGCCCGCCCTGGGACAGAGGCGTACGCACGCGCGCCCCGGGTACCCGGACGGCCGCCGCGCCCGCGTTGCGGGCCCGGCCGTACCGCGCGAGTGTCGGAGAAACCGAGTCAGAGGAGGACTGTCCCATGCCCATCGCCACGGTCGATCCCGCCACCGGTGAGACCCTCAAGACGTTCGACGCCATGGGGCCCGACGAGATCGAGTGGCGGCTGGCCACGGCGGCCACCGCCTTCGACCGGTATCGCCTCACGGACTTCGACGACCGGTCCACGATGATGAACCGCGCGGCCGACCTCCTTGAGGAGGATCAGGACGAGATCGCCCGCCTCATGACCACCGAGATGGGCAAGCCGATCGTGGCGGCACGCGCGGAGGCGGCGAAGTGTGCCAAGTCGATGCGCTGGTACGCGCGGCATGCGCGGGAACTGCTCGCCGACGAACACCCGTCGGACGCCGACGTGAAGGACTCGGGCGCCGCACGCGCGTACGTGCGCTACCGCCCGCTGGGCGTCGTGCTGGCGGTCATGCCGTGGAACTTCCCGCTCTGGCAGGTCGTACGATTCGCCGCCCCCGCCCTGATGGCGGGCAATGTCGGTCTGCTCAAGCACGCGTCGAACGTCCCCCAGACCGCACTGTATCTGGGCGACCTCTTCAGGAGGGCGGGCTTTCCCGAGGGCTGCTTCCAGACGCTGCTCGTGGGATCCCGCGCGGTCGAGGGCATCCTGCGCGACCGCCGGGTGGCGGCGGCGACCCTGACGGGCAGTGAGCCCGCCGGGCGCTCCGTCGCCGCGGTGGCCGGCGACGAGGTGAAGCGGACCGTACTCGAACTCGGCGGCAGCGACCCGTACATCGTGATGCCGTCGGCGGACATCGACCGGGCCGCGCGGGTCGCGGTGACCGCCCGGGTGCAGAACAACGGGCAGTCCTGCATCGCGGCCAAGCGCTTCATCGTGCATGCCGACGTCTACGACGCGTTCGGTGAACGTTTCGTCGCCGGGATGCGGAAGCTGACCGTCGGTGACCCCATGGACGAGTCAACCGACGTGGGTCCGCTCTCCAGCGAACAGGGCCGCGCGGACCTGGAGGAGCTGGTGGACGACGCGGTCAACCGAGGCGCCATGGCCCGCTGCGGAGGGCGGCGTCCGGACGGGCTCAACCGCGGCTGGTACTACGAACCCACCGTCCTTACGGATGTCTCCGCCGACATGCGCATCCACCACGAAGAGGCCTTCGGCCCGGTGGCCACCATGTACCGCGTGGCCGATCTCGACGAGGCGGTGAACGTCGCCAACGACACCCCGTTCGGGCTGAGTTCCAACGTGTGGACGCGCGACGACGAGGAAGTGCGACGTTTCGTGGCCGACCTCCAGGCCGGCGGTGTCTTCTTCAACGGGATGACCGCCTCCCACCCCGCGCTCCCCTTCGGCGGCGTCAAGCGCTCCGGCTATGGGCGGGAGTTGTCGGAACACGGGATCCGCGAATTCTGCAACGTCACGACCGTCTGGCACGGCGCCGAACCGGACGGCAACGGCTGAGAGGCCGGCCGCACCCTCAGGAGCTCGTTCATCCGGATCAGCCCGGCCGGCTTCTCCCGCTCGGACCTCCACCGGGCTCTGCCCCTGAACACCCCTTGTTTGTCCGGTGTGTTCAGGGGCACACGCAGTTCGTGCTTCGGACAGGAGGCACGTCCGTGGAGCGGCGTACCGCTCCGGGCGTCGCCCGGCTGCCGGCCGTGCGCTCCCCGGGCGACGACGGCCGCGTCGAGCGAGGAGCTGAAGAGCATCATGACCCCTCGGGTGATGGCCTACCGGGTGCGGCACGAGGACGTTCCTGACACCTCCGAGGCCTTCGAGCGGGCCGCCCGGCTGCCGGACGGGCCCGAGAGGCACCGGACGCGCGGGGAGATCGTGTGCGCGTGGCTCCCGATGGCCGACAGGCTGGCCGGCCGGTTCAGGCACAGGGGTGAAGCGCTGGAGGATCTGCGGCAGGTCGCGGCGATCGGACTGGTGAAGGCCGTGGAGCGGTACGACCCGTACCGTGGCACCGCGTTCGAGAGCTTCGCCGTGCCCACGATCACCGGCGAGCTCAAGCGGCACTTCCGCGACCGCCTCTGGTCCGTCCATGTGCCCCGGCGGGTGCAGGAGCTGCGGGGCCGCGTGCGCGATGCCCGCGACGAACTGGCCCAGTGGCACGGGGTCCTGGCGCCGACGGTCGAGGAGATCGCCCTGCACTCGGGAATGACCGAGGACGAGGTGGTCACGGGTGTCGAGGCGATGGACTGTTTCAGCGTGTTGTCACTCGACGCGAGCCTGTCCTCCCTGGAGGACGGCCCCACCCTCGGTGACTCGCTCGGCGCCTGGGACGAGGCGTTGGACACGGTCATCGACCGCGAGTCGGTCAAGCCGCGGCTGCGCCGGCTTCCCGACCGGGAGAAGAAGATTCTCTATCTGAGGTTCTTCCGCGGGATGACGCAGAGCAGCATCGCCGAGGACCTGGGCATCTCGCAGATGCATGTCTCACGGCTGATCAACGACTCCTGCGCACGCATCCGTAGAGATGTGATGAGGGACGCCGCGTAGACGGTGACGGGATGGAGAGCGGCCGGTGGCCCGCGCCGAGGTCCTCGAAGCGCCGGACAGGGTGTCCGGCGCCCGAGAACGCTCCCGCGGATCAGGGCGGCGTCACCCTCGGTCCGCCCTGGTGCGGGATTCCGGTACCGGTGCCCGCCCCGTGACCGTACTGTTCCGCCTGCATGTGGAACATCGAGGCGTATCTGCCCTTCAGGGCCAACAGGCTCTCGTGGTTGCCCTGTTCGACGAGCCGGCCCTCGTGCAGTACGTAGATGAGGTCCGCGTACCGCACGCCGGACATCCGGTGCGTGACGAGTACGACGGCCCGCCGTTCGTTCGCCAGCCCCCGGATCCGGTCGAAGGCCGCGATCTCCGCTTCCGGGTCGAGGGCCGATGTGGGCTCGTCCACCACGATCACCTGGGCGTCCCGGTAGTGCGCGCGGGCCAGGCCGAACTTCTGCCACTGCCCTCCGGACAGTTCGGACGCCCCTCGGAACACGCGGGCCAGCAAGGTCTGGAAGCCGTTCGGCAGAGTCTCGGCGATCAGGTCCGCACCCGAGTAGCGCGCCGCGTCCGCCAGGTCGCCCCCGGCGTCCGGCCGGCCGATCTCGATGTTCGCCGCCGCCGTCACCGGCCACCGCTCGAAGTCCTGGGTGAGCAGCGACACCCGGTCGAAGATCTGCTCGCGGTCCGCCTCGGCGATGTCGACGCCGTCCCACGCCAGCCGCCCGCTGTCGGGGAGGTGAAGCCCGGCGAGCAGCTTCACGAGCGTGCTCTTGCCGGAGCCGTTCTCGCCGACCAGGGCGACCACCGAGCCCATCGGGATCGCCAGGGACAGCCCGGTGAGCGCGGGCGTCTCCCGGTCCGGGTACTTGAAGGAGACCCCCTCCAGGGTGATCGCCTTCGTCGGATCGGGGATCGGGAGCCCGCCGGACGGGATGGACCTGTTGGCGGCCTCGGCGAGGAACCTCTCCATGTCGCGTACGTACAGAGACTCCTCGTGCAGCGAGTTCGTGGTCATCACGAGAGCGCCCAGGCTCGCCGAGCCCGAGCGGACGGCGACGACCGCGGTGCCCGCCACGGCCAGATCCATCCGGCCCGACATGATGAGCGCGGCCATCGCCCCGTACGTGATGAGCGCGGCCACTCCCGACAGCGCGGCCGCGAGCAGTTCGGTGACCGCCTTGTCCTTCGCCAGCCGCGTCGCTTCGGTCTCCGCGCTGTCGGCCATGTTGCGGTAGTGGCGCAGGAGGAAGGGGCCCACGGCGTGCACCCGGATCTCGTGCGCCGCGGAGCGGGAGGTGAGCAGTCCGGCGATGAGTCGGCTGGCGCGCAGATGCTCGACCCAGGACATCACCGACACGTACCGCCGCTGGGAGACGCGCATGGCGCCCCAGCCGCGCGGCGCCGCGATCAGCAGGAGCATCGGCAGCAGCAGCGGGTGCAGCACGGTCAGCACACTGCCGACAGCGAGCAGCGAGATGATCCCGTTCATGGTGGCGACGCAGGCACCGATCATCCGCCGCGCCGAAGGCGGGCCGAACTGCGCCGTGTCGACAAGGCGACGGAACTCGCCGTCCTCGATCGCCTCCAGCTCGACCCGTGCGGCGGCGCGTAAGTACTGCTCGTTCGCGGCCCGTTCCACCTTCGGCTCCAGCCGGCCGGCCGCCGAGGTCGACCACGACGCCAGGAGCGCGCCCACCACCGCGACCAGCGAGCCGGCGATCAGGGCGGGTATCGCGTCGGAGACACGGTCGGCGGCGCTCCCGCCGGCCAGGAGTGAGCCGAGCACGGAGTTGACCACCAGCAGACCGAGCGCGGCCGTCAGCCCCTGGCCGGCCTCCGCGATGCCGACGGTCACCAGCGCCGGCCGGTCCGTCCGCCAGGCGAGCCGCAGGGTGCCCGCGACCATTCGCGGCATCGCGCGCACGGCGGACAGCAGGCTGAGTTCGAGCGAGGCCCACTCGTGGCCGGACCAGCCCGCGTCGTAGCGGAGCGGTCCGCCGAACAGTTCGCGTTCGCTGTCCGACACCGTGCTCTCGGTGGGCTTGGGACGCTTCAGCAATCTCACGCGGCGCCACCCCCGGCGTCAACCTGGCGCATCGGGGGCCGGGCGGAGACCAGCGGTCTCTCGAACGTGAGGTGAACGGCGGAAGGCGGGGAGACGAGCTTCATGGGTCCTCCAGGAGCGACGCCGAGGTGCCGGGCGTTGGATGAACGCTGCTGATCAAGCGGTCGTAACGGGGTGAGCGGTGCGAATTCTCGCCGGGAGAGTCGGAGTTGGCGGCGGCGAACGGTCGACGTCCGGGAATGTGGCCGTAATCCTGTGTTCGTTTCACTCAGGCCTCACGGGTGGCCCGATCGAGGGATTGCGTTGCGGTGGTGAATTGACGGAAGGGGTGGCTCGGCTCCGTACGCTGTGGAGGCGCCGTGATCTGCCGTCGGAGACGGCGCGAGGAGTTGCGAAGGCATACGGCCGGGGCGATGGTGATCATTCCGAATGACGGGAACGGCCGGTTCCGTGTGACGCTCCCACGCCGCTGGACGGCTTGCCCGCGAGCATCCGGTGCGCGAGGCTGGGCGACCGACGGGGAGATACGGGGCACAGGGCGCGGTACCTGTCTGAACGGGGAGAGTGGACATCAATGGCGTTGGAAGACGGACTTGACTGGCTTCTGGAGGATCTGACCGGTCGGGTCGAGCCGATACGGCACGCGCTTGTGCTGTCCAACGACGGGCTGGTGACGGGTGCGAGTTCCGACCTGGCGCGTGAGGATGCCGAGCATCTGGCGGCGGTCTCGTCCGGTCTGCACAGCCTCGCGCGAGGATCCGGCCGGCATTTCAACGCCGGCAAGGCGCGGCAGACCATGATCGAGTTCGATGAGGCACTGCTGTTCGTGACCGCCGCCGGAGACGGAAGTTGTCTGTGTGTGCTGAGCGACGCGGACGCGGATGTCGGTCAGATCGCCTATGAGATGACTCTGATGGTGAACCGCGTCGGCGAGCATCTCGGCATCGCGGTGCGGCAGTCGGCGCCTACGCACTCAACCGTCACGGACGCCTGAGAGTCCCGTCCGGAAGCGTGATGTGCGGGCCACCTCCGGGAGTCATGGATGAGTTATCCACAGGGCGAGCGGGATTCTTGACCCGGAGATACGGTTGTCACCGAGAGTAGTCAAGCACTCACGGGGGAGACCGCCGATGTCCGTCATGGAAATCTCGGAGACACTGGCCGCCGGCCGAGCGGCCCAGGAGCTGCGCCTGAGGCGGGGCGAGTTCGAGCTGGCCACACAGTTGGGACATGTCCGCACGGTCGGTGGGGCCGTGAGCGGCCGCCGGAGGGTGGCGCGCGGCGAGGTCGAGCGGCTTCGGCGGGCGCCGGGCTTCCCCGAGGCGCTGCGCCGGCGGGTGTGGACGGTGGGCACGGCCGAGGGGGCGGAGCTGATGGGCATCAGCCCCGGCCGCTTCACCCGGCTCGCGCGTGCGGGGTATCTGGTGCCGGTGCGGTTCTACCTCAATCGCTATCGAGCGGTGGTCTGGCTCTATCTGGCCGAGGAGCTACGAGCGTTCGCGAGCAGTGAACCGGGCCTGCTGGCCGGCCGGTTGCCGCGGACCGCGACCGGTGCTCCCGACGCCACCGAGGCAGACGGGGCGGCCGGGAAGGCGGCGGGCGTGGTGGAGGACTGCCGTCCGCGAAACTGGCGTGGCCGTCGTATCGGTCTGCTGCTGCACGAGAGCGACGACCGGTGGGAGCGTGCCGCGATCGTCGGTTCCGTGCTCGATCCGGTCCAACTCGCCGAGCTCGTACCGGATCCGTACGAGCGCGCGTGTCTGAACCGGCTGCGACCGGACCTCGCGCCGGGCCGGCCGGGATCGGAGGCGGGGCGCGAGACCGTACAGCGGCTGCTGACCGCCGACGATCCGGACGAGATCAACTGGCACCGGTCCAGCCTGACCGCGCTGCTGGCCGACGCCCGTCGGGACCGTCAGGCACCGCGCCCGAGCGGCACGACTCCCGTGGAGGCGGACGTACTCGCACCGGAACCGGCACCTGAGTCGGTACGGACATCCGTACGGGTGCGGACAGTTGAGCCGGTCCCGCACGGTGGCGGGCGAGGACGTCCGCTGCTGACCCGGCTGAGGATCGGGCGGCACCGAGAAAGGGAGGCCGGCCCATCCTCCGCCGCCGTGCCCGTCGGCGGAGGCGCGAACAGGCCCTAGGGTCCCTCGGTCCCGCCCGGTCAGGGCTTGGCTTCGCCGGTGACCATGGTGAGTTCGGGGGAGAAGCTGCCCCACTCGCCGTCCGGCAGCTTCGCGCGGATCTTCACCTTGTACGAGACACCGGGTTTCTTGCCCGCGAAGACACTCTCGGTGGTCCTGCCCACGGGCGCCTTGTTGCCCCAGACCAGCGTGGTGGTCAGGTTCCCGTTGAGATGGATCTCGTACGAGGGCACCTCACCGTCGACCTTCGGCGGCAGCCACGACAGATCGAGGTAGTACGCACCCTCCTTGACGTTCTTGTGCCGTGCGACCTTGAAGCTGATAGGTGCCGTGTCGGGGTCGTCGCCCGGGCCCTTCGGGGTGCTGATCTTCAGGGGCTCGCTGGCCGGGGAGGTGTTGTCGGCCGCGTCGCGGGCCTGGAGGGTGAACGAGTAGTCGGTGCCGGGACGCAGCCCGGCGACCTCGGCCTTGGTCGCGTCGCCGCCGACGCTGTGGATCTTCGAGCCGCCCTGGAGGATGTCGTACGAGGTAATGCCCTGGTCCTTGTCCGGTGCGCTCCAGGTGAGTTCGGCGCCCTTCGAACCCCGGTGCTTGCCGCGCAACTTCACGGGCTGTGCCGGAGCCTTCTTGTCCTCGGGAGCCACCGCGGGCGTGGTGACGGGTTTCTTCTGACTGTGCGGGGAGAGGTTCCCGGCGGCGTCCTTGGCCCGCACGGAGAACGAGTAGGCGGTGGACGGCTTCAGGCCGGTGATGTCGATCATCAGCTTCTCGGCGGGAACGTCCTTGATCTTGTCCTTGCCGCGGTACACCACATAGCCGCTGACCGCGACGTTGTCCTTGGCTGCTTCCCACATGACGTGTGCGGACAGCGCGCTGCCGGCCTGAACGCTGAGGCCGGTCGGGACCGATGGGGCCTGGGAGTCCTTGTCGTCACCGTCACCGCCACCGCAGGCGACGAGAGTGAGGGCGGTAGCGGTAACGAGCGCGACCTGGGTGGGGGTCCGTCGCACGATCGTCTCCTCCGTCGAAAGCAAGGGGCAATGGTCTAGACATATATGACACAGTGTCGCGTTCACTTCAAGAGGCGTCACCTCTCGGAATTCGAAATCGACGGAAGCCGGAGAATCGCCGGGGCCGCGCCGACCGCGCCGCACACCCGCCCCGGCGCACAATGACCTTGGCCCACCGGACAGCTGAAAGGAACTGAACGTGCGGATCGACCTCTCAGGCAAGACCGCTCTGGTAACGGGCTCCACCCAGGGGATCGGGGCGGCCATCGCCACCGGGCTCGCCCGTGCCGGAGCCCGTGTCGCGGTGAACGGGCGCTCCGAGGAATCCGTCGCCGCCGCTCTCGACGGTCAGCGTGCCGCGTCGCCCGACGCGGAGTTCCTGGCCGCGCCCGGTGATGTCTCCACCGAGGGCGGCGCGGAGCGGGTCCTCGAAGCCGTGCCGGAGGTGGACATCCTCATCAACAATCTGGGTGTCTTCGGCGTGCGGCCCGCGCTGGAGATCAGCGACGACGAGTGGCGGCGCTACTTCGAGGTCAATGTCCTCTCCGCCGTCCGGCTCACGCGCGGTTGCCTCGCCGGGATGACCGAGCGCGGCTGGGGGCGGGTCCAGTACATCGCGAGCGACTCGGCGATCGTCACTCCCGCCGAGATGATCCACTACGGCGTCTCCAAGACCGCGCTGCTCGGAGTCTCGCGAGGCTTCGCGAAGGCGGCGGCGGGCAGCGGCGTCACCGTGAACTCCGTGATCGCGGGGCCCACCCATACCGGCGGCGTGGAGGACTTCGTCTACGAGATCTTCGACAAGTCCCTTCCCTGGGAGGAGGCCCAGCGCGAGTTCATGGTGAAGTACCGGCCGCAGTCGCTGATCCAGCGGCTGATCGAACCGGAGGAGATCGCGAACATGGTCGTCTATCTCAGCTCGCCTCTCGCGTCGGCCACCACGGGGGCGGCGGTGCGCGTCGACGGCGGATACGTCGACTCGATCGTTCCCTGATTTCTGATTGATGACAGGATGGCTCGCTGTGCAGACCAACACGCTTGTCGTCCGTCGCGCGACACCCGCCGACGCGGCCGACATCTCCGGACTGTGGCTGAGATCCTTCGCGGCCGCCCTCCCGAGCGTCACCCGCCCCCACAGCGAGCAGCAGGTGCACGCCTGGATCCGGGACATCGTCCTGCCGACCCAGGAGACCTGGGTGGCGACCACCGGGGAGACGGTCGTCGGAATGATGGTCATCGAGGGCGGGGACGTCGACCAGTTGTACCTCGATCCCGGCCACCGGGGCTGCGGTATCGGCGCCCGGCTGCTCGACCTGGCGAAGCGCCGCCGGCCGGCCGGACTGTCCCTGTGGACGTTCCAGATCAACGGCCCGGCGCGGCGCTTCTACGAGCGCCACGGCTTCGTCCCGGTCGAGAAGACCGACGGCCGGGGCAACGAGGAGAACGAGCCGGACATCCGTTACAGCTGGCGCCCCTGAGGCCAAGGGCGAGATCGCGTCACATCTGAGGCGCGGAAGCCCCCGCACCGCCCGCGGCCGTTGTGAGTTGTCGGGCGCGGGTCCCGGGCGCCCGCGACGGGCGCGACCGGACATGGCCTGCTCATCCGTACCGAAGCCGCCCTCCGCCGGTCGAACAGCGGGCGGACAGGCCGAATTTGGCCAGTTGGTCTAGACCTTGACAGGTAATGAGGATTCCGGTTTGGTTCCCTCACCCCCATGGCGGCCGTCGTTCACCGACGGCCGCGCGAAGGAGTGAGTCGTTTGCGTCAGCGAATCCTTGCACTGTTCACCGCACTGGTCTCGGCCATGGCCCTCGCGGTGTTCCTGCCTGCCTCGACCTCGGCGGCGGCCACGTCGGCCGCCGCGTGCGTCACCGGCTGGAACGCGTCCACCGTCTACTGGGGCGGCGACACCGCGTCGTACAACGGCCGCAACTACACCGCGAAGTGGTGGACTCAGAACGAGAGACCCGGCACGGTCGACGTCTGGGCCGACAACGGCGCCTGTGGTGGTGGCCCCACGGACCCGCCCGTCCCGGGTGGCTTCGTGGTCAGCGAGGCTCAGTTCAACCAGATGTTCCCGGGCCGGAATTCCTTCTACACCTACAACGGTCTCAAAGCCGCGCTGAGCGCCTACCCGGCCTTCGCGAACACCGGCAGCGACACCATCAAGCGCCAGGAGGCCGCGGCCTTCCTCGCCAACGTCAGTCACGAGACCGGCGGTCTCGTCCACATCGTCGAGCAGAACACGGCCAACTACCCGCACTACTGCGACACGTCGCAGTCGTACGGCTGCCCGGCCGGTCAGGCCGCGTACTACGGCCGCGGTCCGATCCAGCTCAGCTGGAACTTCAACTACAAGGCAGCGGGCGACGCCCTCGGCATCGACCTGCTGCGTAACCCCTGGCTCGTCCAGAACGACGCGGCCGTCGCCTGGAAGACCGGTCTCTGGTACTGGAACACCCAGAACGGTCCCGGCACGATGACCCCGCACAACGCGATGGTCAACAGCCGCGGATTCGGCGAGACCATCCGCAGCATCAACGGAAGTCTCGAATGCAACGGCGGCAACCCCGGTCAGGTCCAGAGCCGGATCGCCAAGTACCAGGCCTTCGTCCAGATCCTCGGCACGACGCCCGGTGGCAACCTCAGCTGCTGAGTCCCGAGCTTCACTACGACAATCGGATGTAGTTCAGAGAACCCTTCCGCGACCTCCTCGTTGACTGGTTCGGGGCAGAGAGCCATCTGCCCCGACCGGATCAGTGTCCGTACCCCGCCGCATCCGTGTGGCGGGGTACGGCCGACGAGTGGAGGTTCGCCATGGGAGGCGGTACCAAGCTGGAGGCGGGGCCCGGCGCCGGGACACGGCTCGTGGAGACGCCGGTTCTCGTGCCACCTCAGTCGCACCAGCCCCATGAACCGCCCGACGCCCGGACGGACGCCGGGACCGACGCCCGGACCGACGCCGTCACGTTCACCGGAGTGAATATCCCTCCGCCCGCGTCACCGCCCGGCCGCACCCGACGCCTCTTCCTGCGCGCGGTGTTCGCCCTCGGGATGATCGGCGGTACGGCAGCGGCTCTGACGCCCATCCTCCGGGCGGACCCCCGCACGCCGGGGTCACCGGGCGCGGACGCGGCGGGCCCGCCGGCCGCGGAGCTCTTCGACGAGATGTACGGCGGCCGGCACATCCAGGGAACGGACGCCGGGGTCCGTATCGACGGCCGACCCCTGCACATGATGCGTCGCGCCGACGGCAGTTACGTCAGCGTGGTCAACCATTTCGAGTCGTTCCCGACGGCCCTCGCGACCGCCCGCGCGGCGGTCGACGACCTCGGCGCCAGCCGGCTCGCGCTCGCCGGACCGACCTTTCACTGACCGCAGGGAGGACCCTCCACGGTGTACATCAGAAAGAATCAGCGGAATCTCACCAGCGCGGAGAAGAAGCGCTTCGTCGCCACGCTCCTGGAGCTCAAACGCCAGGGCGGCTACGACGAGTTCGTCCGCCAGCATGTCCGGTACTACCGGGCCGACGGCGACGACGGGCCCCGGACCGGCCACATGGCGCCGTCGTTCCTGCCGTGGCACCGCAAGTATCTGCTGGAGTTCGAGCGCGCGCTCCAGCGCATCGACCCCAAGGTGACGGTGCCGTACTGGGACTGGACGACCGACAACACACCGGCCGCGTCCCTCTGGTCCGAGGACTTCCTGGGCGGCGACGGGCGTTCGTCCGACGGACAGGTGACGACCGGGGCGTTCGCCTACGCGGCGGGCAACTGGACCATCGACGACGGGGTGCTGGAGCGTAAATACCTCGTGCGCGCCTTCGGCCGCCCTGCCTCCCCGATCGCGCTGCCCACCAAGAACGAACTGGCCTGGGCGATGAACGAGTCGGTCTACGACGCCGCGCCCTGGGACTCCACCGTCACCCGCGGTTTCCGCAACCGCCTCGAAGGCTGGACGGCGGGCAGCGACAAGACACGGTGGCGCAACCACAACCGTGTCCACCGGTGGGTGGGTGGTCAGATGCTGGGTGCGACCGCGCCCCACGACCCGGTCTTCTGGCTCCATCATGCCTTTGTCGACCTTCTCTGGGACCGCTGGCAGCAGCGGCACCCGAAGGCGACCTATCTGCCGAGGCGGAGGCTGGACGACGACGATCCTCAGTCGGGCCGGGCCATCAGCCTGGACGAGCCGATGCCGCCGTGGCGGACGAAGCCGTCGGAGATGCTCAGCCACAAGGCTCTGTACCGGTACGAAGCCTGAGCCCTGTCCCGAGGCGCCCGCCCGGCGCCTCGCGCCGAAGCCCGGTCCCCACGCACAACGGCCTCCCGCATCGAAATGCGGGAGGCCGTTGCCTCATGCCTCAGTCAAGAACCCGCGTCAGGGGCGTACATCAACGACGTACGCCCCGGAGCCGGAGGCTCAGCGGCCGTAGCCGCCGCCGTGGTGCTTGCCGTCGACGTTGATGCAGGTGTTGCCGAACGCCGGGTTGAGCAGGCCGATCACGTCGACGGTGTTGCCGCAGAGGTTGACCGGGACGTGCACAGGCACCTGGATCAGGTTGCCGGAAAGGACTCCGGGCGAACCGACGGCCGCGGCCTCGGCGCCGGCGTCGGCAGCGGCCATACCGGCACCGCCGGCCAGCACGGCGCCCGTGCCGGCGAGAACAGCAGCTGCCTTCGCGATACGCGACATCAAGTTTCTCCTTGAACGTTTCGAGCCCAGCCGCGGGATGCGCGGCCTTCACGCACGTTCAACGCGCAAACTCACCCTCGGTAACGAAATTGATCCAATTGGTGGGAGAAGGGCATGTGACAAAGGGGTGCACGAGTGTTTACCCTCGGGGTGAACACTTGTGCACCCCCCTCCGTCACGCGCCCCCACGGAGGCCGTCGCCACAGATCTACGGAGAGCAGATGCCCGCAGCGCCCATACCGGGGCCGGAACCGGATTCGGAATCAGCGGCGCGGTCCGGGCCGGAATCAGGGCGGGAGAAGGACTCGAAGCCCGAGCCCGTGGAAGGGCGCCGCCGCCGCTTCCTCGTCGCCGTCCTGGCCTTCTGCGGCGTCGTGGTCGCCGTGATGCAGACCCTCGTCGTCCCCCTGCTCCCGCACGTCCCCTCCCTCACGGGCAGCACACCGGCGGCGGCGAGCTGGCTCGTCACGATCACGCTGCTGACCGGCGCGGTCTTCACGCCCGTACTCGGCCGCGTCGGCGACATGTACGGCAAGCGCAAAGTCCTCATCGCGTCGCTGGGTGTGCTCGTCGCCGGTTCGGTCCTGTGTGCTCTCAGCTCCCAGATCGGTGTGCTGATCGCCGGCCGGGCCCTCCAGGGCGCGGCGCTCGCCGTCGTACCGCTCGGCATCAGCATCATGCGCGACGAACTCCCGCCGGCCAGGCTGCTGTCCTCCGTCGCCCTGATGAGCTCGACCCTCGGCATCGGCGCCGCCGTCGGACTGCCGGTCGCCGCCCTCGTCGTCCAGAACTTCGACTGGCACACCATGTTCTGGGCCTCCGCCGTCCTTGGACTGGTCGACATCGTGCTGGTCCTGTGCTGCGTCCCGGAGTCGCCCCTCCGCTCCCGGGGCCGGTTCGACGCCGTCGGCACGCTCGGCCTCTCCGTCACCCTCGTCAGCCTGCTGCTCGCCGTCACCCAGGGCGCGGACTGGGGCTGGGCCTCCCTGCCCACTGTCGGCCTCCTCGTGGCCGCGCTCGCCGTCGGGCTGCTCTGGGGCGCGTACGAGCTGCGCACCACGTCCCCCATGGTCGACCTGCGGGTGTCCGCACGCCCCGCCGTGCTGCTGACGAACATCGCCGCCCTGCTCATCGGATTCGCCTTCTACGCGAACTCCCTGGTCACCGCGCAGATGGTGCAGGAACCCACGAGTACTGGCTACGGTCTCGGAGGCTCCATAGTCGTCGGCGGACTCTGCCTGCTGCCCGGTGGTCTCGCGATGGTGGCGCTGTCGCCGGTCTCGGCCCGGATCTCCGCGAAGTACGGTCCGAAGACAGCTCTGGCGCTCGCCGCCGCGGTGATGGCCGCGGGGTATGTCGTGCGCTTCTTCACGAGCCACAGCCTGTGGCCGATCATCGGCGGCGCGACGGTCGTGGCGGCGGGCACCGCCATCGCCTACTCGGCCCTGCCCGCCCTCGTCATGCGCGCGGTGCCGGCGGGGGAGACCGGCGCCGCCAACGGCCTCAACACCCTGATGCGGTCCGTCGGACAGGCCTTCTGCAGCGCCGTGGTCGCCGCCGTGCTCGCCAACATCACCTTCCAGGCCGCCGGACGTACGGCACCCACCCTCCACGCCTATCTGCTGGTCTTCCTCATCGCCGCGGGCGCGGCCGTCCTCGCCCTGGCGGTCACCCTCTGCCTGCCGGGCCAGGCCCTGGCTTCCAAGGCGGGTACGGTCGAGAAGGAGCACGCAGCAGGCCGAAGGTTCGCCGAGGAGGGCGCATGACGACCGGACATGCCGCCTCGCCCGACGAGGCGACGGACCCGGGCGAGGACCCCGGCGCGGGCTCGGGCTCCGGCCCCGACCCGGGCGCGGCCCCGGACCCCGCCGCCGACTCCGGCGCCGACCCCGGCACGGGTCGTTTCGCGATTCTGCGGGCCGCCCGCCGCGCCTTCACCCAGCGCCCGTACGCCGAGGTGACCATGCGCGGCATCGCCGCCGACGCGGGCGTCAGCGCCTCGCTCATCGTCAAGCGCTTCGGCACCAAGGAACGGCTCTTCAACACCGTCGCCGACTTCGGCCCGGCCGCCGACCGGCTCTTCGCCGCGCCGCCCGCGGACCTCGGCAGGCACCTCGTACTGACCATCGTCCGGCTGCGCCGCGAGAACCTCTCGGACCCCCTGCTCCGCGTCGTCTTCTCCCTCGGCAACATGGACGAGCGGACTCTGCTTCGGGAGCGCTTCCGCGAGCAGGTCACCGCCCGGCTGGCCGGTCTCATCGACGGGCCCCGGCGTGAGCTGAGGGCGGAGCTGATCACCGGCCAGCTCCTCGGGCTCGGCGCGACCCTCAGCCTCCACCGCCCCGGCGCAGGCGAGCTCGCCACCGCCGAAGAACTGGCGGACCTGTACGCTCCCGCCCTCCAGCTGCTGATCACCGGGCACCTCGGCCCCTCGGACGGTGCCCGGCAGGCCGACGAGCCCGGTGGAGCCGACCGCTGAGCAGTCGCGGAACGTCGCGGTGCCTCGTACCGTACGTACCGACCCGTATTCCCCGCTTGCGGTCCATACGGGTGATGCGCGCACAATTGACAGCAGAAGCCGCCGACCGTGAACGACCCGCCGTGCCCGCGACTGGGAAGAGGGGCCCGTGAGTGCCGAACCGCCGCCCGGCCCTCCCCCTCCCGGGCCCACCGACTCGTCCGAACTGGACTGGCCGGCCGATCCGGGTGTGACGCTCGCCCACAACCGCATGGGCAGCTTCGACATCGATCTCCCCAGCGAGGCGATGCATCTGGACCCGGGCGCGCTCAAGGTGTTCGACCTGCGCCCCGACGAGTTCCAGGGCGACATGGCCGTCGCCAGCCGGGTGCCGCCGGAGGAGCTGGAGCGGTTGAACACGCTGATCCGGCGGTCGGTCAAGGGCGGCAAGGATGTCTACGGCGCGTACTTCCAGATCCACTGCCGCGACGGATCGCCCCGCTGGCTCCACACCCAGGGCCACCTCCTGCGCAACGCGGAAGGCGTCGCTTACCGGGTCATCGGCATAGTGCGTGACGCCACCCGGGAGCTGGACGACGCCGCCAAGCGCATCGAGCTGGTCGAGACCCGTCGGCGGCTCACCGGCATGGTCCGCAGGGTCACCGCCCTGCTGGCCCGCGCGACGACCGTGAACGATGTCACCGACGCGCTCAAGGACACCGAGGCGCTCAGCAATCTCGGCGCGGTGAGCGTGATGCTCGGGATCGTCGAGAAGGGGCGCGTCCATCTCGTCAGCGAGGGGCGCATCGGGCTGTACGTCCCGGAACTGCAGTACACGCGGATCGACGGGAAATTTCCGATGAGCGAGGTCGTCCGCACGCTGCGGCCCCGCTACATCACCTCGCGCGACGAGTTCCGGCGCTGCTTCCCTCCGCTCTGGGAACACATCGAACATCTTCCGGTCGCGTCGGGCGCCTATCTGCCTCTGATCGCCCAGGGCAGACCCATCGGTGTGCTCGGCATGCTCTACTCCCGGCACGGCGGCTTCACCGGCGAGGAGCGCAACCTCCTGATCACGCTCAGCAGCAGCATCGCCCAGAGCCTCCAGCGCGCGATGCTCTTCGATCAGGAGCACGATCTCGCCGAGAGCCTGCAGCAGGCGATGCTGCCGCACCGTATCCCCGAGGTCCCCGGCGCGGAGATCGCGTTCCGCTACCGCGCGGCCAGGGCCGGACGTGACGTCGGCGGCGACTGGTACGACGTGATCCCGCTGCCCGGCAACCGGGTGGGTCTGATGATCGGCGACGTCCAGGGTCACGACACGGACGCCGCCGCCGTGATGGGACAGCTGAGGATCGTGCTGTGGGCCTACGTCTCCGAGGAGCACTCGCCCGCCACGGCGATGGCCCGCGCCTCCACCTTCCTCCACGAGCTGGACACCGAGCGCTTCGCCACCTGTACGTATGTGGAAGTCGACCTGTCGACAGGAGGGCTCCAGATCGTCCGGGCGGGGCACCTCGAACCGATGGTGCGCTGCGGCGACGGCAGTTGCGTCACCCTCACTACCGAGGGCGGCCTGCCCCTGGGGATCGCGGACGGTGCCGGCAGGCGCGGCGCCGTCGACTACCCGGTGACCCGGGCGAATTTCGTTCCCGGCGAGACCCTGCTCATCTACACCGACGGCCTGGTCGAGCGGCCGGGAGCCTCGCTCGACGCGGGCCTCGACCGGCTGGCGCGAGCCGTACAGGACGGTCCGGACGACGTCCAGGAACTGGCCGACCGGCTGGGCGGCATGGTGGGGGAGCACGGCGGCGGCGACGACGTGGCCCTGCTGCTGATGCGCTGGGTCCCGCAACGCGCGGCGTACCACGGACCGGCCACGACAGGCGCCCGGTAGCTCCTGGCCGACGACAGCTCCTGGCCGACGACGCGAGGGTCCGGCGGTGCGTCGGGCACCCCGCGCGCTCATCTGACGCATCATCAGTTGCTTGAGCGGGTACGTCACTGGACCCCGCGGGCAGTCCCACGTCACTTCCACGGTGCCCCTTGTTCGCCCCGACGTGTCCGCGAACCTCTGGCGAACCAGGGCACACACGGCGATGCTGGGCGGCTGACAGCGCTTACCACCAGCGCCAACCACCCATACAACAGGAGAACTTGTGGGTCCAGGCACTGCCCGCCGATCCGTCGTGCTGCTCGCGGCGGTCACCGCACTGACGACGGGAGCCATCGCCCCGTCCGTCGCCGACTCCACCCCCGACCCCCGTCCCCACAACGCCGCCGAGGTACTGCGACCCGTCGCGCCACCACCGGCCAGCAGACCGGCGGGCGCACCCAGATCCGTCGTCGACGGCGACGGTATCGAGACCGCCCGCAGCTCCCGGCCCGTCGCGCCGGGCGTCAGTCTCACCTCGTACGACCGTCTCGAATCCGACAAGTGGCTGCGCGTCGACTCGCTCTCGGTCGACCTCGACGGCCGCGGCGTCCGGGCCGACTACCTCTCCTCGGGAAAGGTCGCCGACCGCCGCAGTGTCTCCGAGCTAGCCGCCGGGCACGACTCCGGCGAGGGCCGCCGCACCGTCGCCGCGATCAACGCCGACTTCTTCGACATCAACGAGACCGGCGCGCCGCAGGGCCCCGGCATCAAGGACGGCGCGCTCACCCAGTCGCCCGCCGCCGGCGCCAACCGGGCCATCGGCATCGGCCCCGAGAACGCCGGGCGCGTCCTGGAGCTGTACTTCGACGGCACCCTGACGCTGCCCGGCGGACCGCATCCCCTCACCGCCTACAACGCCGCGAACGTGCCCGCCGGTGGCATCGGCGCCTACAACGCCGCCTGGGGCCAGGCCAACCGCGCGCTCACCGTGGACACGGCGACACCGGTCGCCGAGGCCGCCGTACGTGACGGCAAGGTCGTCACCGTCACCGACAAGCCCGGCACCGGCCCGATCGAGCCCGGCACCACCGTCCTGGTCGGGCGGGAAGCCGGCGCCGTACAGCTCAAGGCCCTGCGCCCCGGCGACCCGGTGACCATGGAGTACAGCCCGCGCACCAACGGCGGGCCCCTGCCGCGCACCGCCGTCGGCGGACGTGAACTCCTCGTCGTCGACGGAGTGGCGCAGAACCACGAGGGTCAGGGCAACAACACCGCCGCGCCCCGCACCGCCGTCGGATTCTCCGAGGACGGCAGCGAGATGCGCGTCATCACCGTCGACGGCCGACAGGCAGACAGTGGCGGTGTCACCCTCACCGAACTCGCCGTGATGATGAAGGAGGCGGGCGCGTACAACGCGCTCAACCTCGACGGCGGAGGCTCCTCCACGCTCGTCGCCCGCGAACCCGGCAGCGACGCCCTCCAGGTGGAGAACGCCCCCTCGGACGGCAGCGAGCGCACCGTGCCCAACGGCCTCGCCCTCACCGCGCCCGACGGCAGCGGACGCCTCGACGGCTTCTGGGTCGAGACGCGTACGCCCGCCGGCGCCGCGCCCGGTGACGACCCCGTCAAGGGCGGCCACCCCGAACGAGTCTTCCCCGGACTGACCCGCGCCCTCACGGCGGCCGGCCACGACGAGACGTACGGCCCCGCGAAGGGCGACCCGCGCTGGCGGACCGAACGGTCCTCGGTCGGCCGGGTCGACGACGGCGGGCTGTTCACCGCCCGCCACAGCGGCACCACCGAGGTCCACGCGGAACGCGGACGCGCCGACGGATCCATCGAGTTGACGGTCCTCGACGACCTCGCGCGGATCCGGCCGACCACCACGCGCGTCGGCCTCGCCGACGGCGGGGCGACCGGCACCTTCGGCATCGTCGGCCTCGACGAGCACGGCGCCTCCGCGCCCGTGGAGCCGCGCGACGTGAAACTCACCTACGACCATGCCCTCTTCGCCATCGCCGACGACGGCAAGGGCTCCTTCACCGTCAGCTCCAGGACGGGCGTCGGCGCCGGACTCATCACGGCGAACGTCGGCGGCGTCACCACCGCGCTCGCGGTGAGCGTCGGACTTGAGGAGCAGCAGGTCTCGGCCTTCGACGACGCCGCGAACTGGAAGTTCAGCCACGCCCGCGCCGCCGGTTCGGTCGCCGCGACACCCGAGGGCCAGACCGGTACCGGTCTGACGCTGACGTACGACTTCGGACTCTCGACGGCGACCCGCGCCGCGTACGCGAGCCCGCCCCAGCAGATCCCCGTGCCCGGCCAGCCGCAGTCCTTCAAGCTGTGGATCAAGGGCGACGGCAAGGGTGCCTGGCCGACGCTGCACCTCAAGGACGCGGCCGGGTCCGACCAGCTGCTCCGCGGGCCGTACGTCACCTGGACCGGCTGGCGGCAGGTGACCTTCGCGGTGCCGCAGGGGGCCGCGATGCCGCTGTCCGTGTTCCGCTTCTATCTCGCGGAGACCGCGGCGGACAAGCAGTACACCGGAGAGATCGTGATCGACGGGCTGACGGCCCAGGTGCCGCCCACCGTCGAGGTGCCCGAACAGCGGCCCGCCGCCGACCCGTTGATCGACCCTGCCGCCGAGACCGAGGGCAGGGACTGGCAGTTCGCCGTGATGTCCGACGCGCAGTTCGTGGCCCGCGAGCCGGACAGCGCGATCGTCCGGCAGGCGCGGCGCACACTGCGTGAGATCAAGGCGGCTGAGCCCGACTTCCTCGTCGTCAACGGCGACCTGGTCGACGAGGGCTCGCCCGCGGACCTCGCGTTCGCGCGGCGCGTGCTCACCGAGGAGCTGGGTGACGAACTGCCCTGGTACTACGTGCCGGGCAACCACGAGGTGATGGGCGGGAAGATCGACAACTTCGTCGGCGAATTCGGCCCCGCGCAACGGGTCTTCGACCACGGCGGAACGCGCTTCGTCACGCTCGACACCTCCAGTCTCTCCCTGCGTGGCGGCGGCTACGCCCAGATCAAGGCCCTGCGTGCCCAGTTGGACGCGGCGGCCGACGACTCCCGCGTCAGCTCCGTGATGGTCATCGAGCATGTGCCGCCGCGCGACCCGACCGTGCAGAAGGGCAGCCAGCTCGGCGACCGCAAGGAGGCCGCGCTGCTGGAGAACTGGCTCGCCGACTTCCGCCGTACGACCGGCAAGGGCGCCGGCTTCATCGGCAGCCACGTCGGCGTCTTCCACGCCTCGCGCGTCGACGGCGTCCCCTATGTGATCAACGGCAACTCCGGGAAGAATCCGGCGGCCCCGGCCGACGAGGGCGGCTTCACCGGCTGGTCGCTCGTCGGCGTGGACCAGGTCTCCAGGAGCGAGCAGTCCGAGGCGCGGCGCAAGCCGTGGGAGGGCGGGCCCGACTGGGTCTCCGTACAGACGCGTGCGCACACCGACGCGCTGGCGCTCGACGCGCCCGGGACGCTGGCGCCCGGAGACGAGGCGGCGGTCGAGGCGACCGTCACGCAGGGGACCAGGGAGGTGCCGGTCGGCTTCCCGATGAGCGCGGACTGGTCGGGCTCACCGAACGTCCACATCGGTGACCCGGACAAGGCCGACCGCCGTGACGTGGCGGCCTTCGACCCGGCCACCGGGACGCTCACGGCGCTGCGGCGGGGCTCGGCCACGCTCGCGGTGACGGTCAATGGCGTGATGGAACGCGCCGAGATCCGGATCGCGGCCGGCAACGCGGCGGCCGGCGGGGCCGCGGCGGAGAGACCCGCCGCGTAGTACGGAGTACCCCACGAAGCGGGGCCCGCGTCCGGCGCTGGGTGCGGGCCCTTCCTCGTGCCCGGGAGAGGCCCTGAGGACGCGACTGCGCCCCGCGTCAGGTGCGCAGCGCGCGGCTGCGCCCCCGGAACTCGGCCAGTACGTCGTCCCCGCGCGTGACCGTGACGTCGTAGATGCCGCCGCGCCCGAGCCGGGTCCGCTCCCGCGCGGTCGCGGTCAGGACATCACCCTCGTGTGCGGGGCGTACGAAGTCGATGTCGGCGCCCGCCGCGACGGTCACCGGGCCATGGCTGTTGCAGGCACACGCGAAGGCGCTGTCGGCGAGGAGGAAGAGATAGCCGCCGTGGGCCGTGCCGTGCCCGTTCACCATGTCGGCGCGCACGCTCATCCGCAGCGTCGCCCGGCCGGGACCGGTCTCCACGAGGGCGATGCCCAGACTCCGCGCGGTCGGATCGGCGGCGAAGTACTCCCGGCCGGCTCCGGAAGCGGCGGCCGCGTCGTGGCCGGGGCGCTCACCTGCGATGTCCATGCGCCCGATCGTAGTGCCGGGCCCCGGTCGCTCCGCCGGGCCCGCCCACGGGGGCGCCCCGGCGGACAGTCAGGCGCTCCGGAGTGTCGCGCGCACCGGGCGCCCCGGCTGGAGTGTGAGGCCCGTCCTGGGCGGGATCTCACCCGGGTCCAGGTCCAGACGGAACCGCTGCGCGAGCGTGGCCAGCACCAGCACGGCCTCGACCGTCGCGAAGCGCGCGCCGAGACAGGCCCTGGCGCCGCCCCCGAACGGGAACCACGCGTGGTCCGGCACCGGCGCCGCCCCCTCGTCCCACCGCTCGGGCCGGAACGCGTCCGGCTCGGCGAACCACCGCGCGTCGCGCTGCGCGCTCCACTGGCTCGCCCAGAGCACGGTCCCCTCCGGGACCGGCCGCCCGCCCAGCGTCGACCCCTCCTTCGCGATGCCCGTCATCAGCCACACGGGCGGGTAGAGCCGCAGCGTTTCCCTGATGATCTGCTCCGTCCAGCGCAGCTCCTTGAAGTCGTCGTAGCCGGGCGTACGGCCGTCCAGGACGGTGGCCAGCTCGTCGGCGAGACGCTGCCGCGCCTCCGGATTGCGCGAGAGCAGGTACCAGGCCCACGTCAGCGTCGTACCGGTCGTCTCGTGGCCGCCGATGTACAGCGTGACGGCCTCGTCCCGGATCTCCTTGTCGGTCAGCCGGCCGCCCTGTTCGTCGCGGGCGGCGAGCAGCCTGCTCAGGAGGTCGTCGCGGTCCGCGCCGCTCCGGTGCCGCTCCTCGGTCACCCGGTTCACCTCGCTGTCGATGACCGCGACGGCCTTCTTGAGCCGCTGCCGTCCCGGCGTCGGTACCCACGGCGGCAGGAAGAGCGTGAGCCCCCGGAACTCGTCGCCGATGGCCGCCTGCGCGATGTCCATGGCCGGACCGATGGTGCCTTCGCGGCCCGCGGTGTCCGTGCCGAAGAGGGTCCGCACCGCGATGCGCTGTGTCAGGCCCAGCATGTCCCGCCGTACGTCGATGTGGCCACCCGGTTCCCAGGTGTCGGCCAGCGAGGACGCGCAGTCGACCATGGTCTCCGCGTAGGCCCGCACCTGGCGGGGCCGGACCACCGGCTGGACCAGGGCGCGCTTACGCCGCCACGCGGCGCCCTCGGAGGTGACGACACCCTCGCCGAGCACCAGCTTGAACGCCCAGCCGAGTTCGGGATGGCGGTAGTTCGTCTCGACCCCGGCGAGCAGTTCCCCGATGTGCTCGGGCTGCGAAAGGAACAGCGCGCGCTGCGGACCGAGCCGCCAGGAGACGACATCGCCGTGGCCGCGCAGCCTGGCGAAGAAGCCGAGCGGGTCGCGCGAGAAGGCCGGCAGGTTGCCGATCAGCGGCAGCTGCCTGGGGCCGGGCACCGGCGTGGCGGGAAGACGCGGTGCGGGCGTGTCATGGCCGGTCGGGGAAGACGTACCGGTACTCATCTGAGGTCCTTGGCGCTGGGGGAGGCGTACTGATGTCCGTACGGTTGCCAGCCAAGCCGCCACGCGCGGCCGGCGCCAGACCACATTCGGCCCGTGGTCGCCCGATCCCGGGCCGGAACGCGAGCGAGGGCAGCCGTTCCGCTCACCACCGGACGGCGGCGAGCGGAACGGCTGCCCTCGGACAGTCCCGTCGGCTCAGCTCACGGGCGTCGGTGACGACGGCTTGTCGCCGTCCGCCACTGCCTGCTTCGCCTCCTCGGCGAGCCGTTCCATACCGCTGGTCGTCTTCAGCGGCTTCTCCTTGATGAACACCACGACCACCAGCGCGAGCGCGGCGAACGGGGCGGCCACCAGGAACAGGTCCGCCGTCGCCAGCCCGTACGCGTTCTCCACGATCTCCCGCATCGGCTCGGGGAGTTTCGTCATGTCCGGCACGGCTTCGCTCGATCCGCCGGACGCCGTCCCCTCCGTGCCCAGACTCTTGGCCAGTTCCGAGGCCACCCGGTTGGCGAGAATCGCGCCCAGGACGCTGGTGCCGATCGTGCCGCCCATGCTGCGGAAGAACGACAGGACGGAGGTGGCGGCGCCCAACTCGGAGGCGGGGACGTCATTCTGGGCCGCGAGGACCAGATTCTGCATGAGCAGACCGACCCCGACACCGAGGACGGTCATGTAGAGGCTGAGCAGCCCGAAGCCGGTGTTGGCGTCGATGGTCGACAGCATGGCCAGCCCGGCGGTCATGGTGATGCCGCCCGCGATCAGATACACCTTCCACTTGCCGGTGGCGCTGATCATCTGGCCCGCGACGGTGGACGACACGAGCAGACCCAGGATCATCGGCAGACCCATCAGCCCCGCCACGGTGGGCGACTTGCCGAGCGCGATCTGGAAGTACTGCGACAGGAAGACGGTGCCGCCGAACATCGCGACACCGACGAGCAGGCTCGCGATCGTGGTCAGCGTGACGGTGCGGTTGCGGAAGATGGTGAGCGGGATGACCGGCTCCGGCACCCGCGCCTCCACATAGACCGCGGCGACCAGCAGCAGCAGACCACCGCCGGTCAGCGCGGCCGTCTGCCAGGACGCCCAGTCGAACTGGTTGCCCGCCAGGGAGGTCCAGATGAGGATCGCCGAGACACCGGCGACGATCAGGAACGCGCCCAGGTAGTCGATCTTCACGTCCCTGCGGACGGTGGGCAGGTGGAGCGTGCGCTGGAGCAGCGCGATCGCCAGCAGCGCGAACGGCACACCGATGAAGAAGCACCAGCGCCAGCCGAGCCACGACGTGTCGACCATGACGCCACCGACCAGCGGCCCCGCGACGGTGCCGACGGCGAACACCGCGCCGAACATGCCCGCGTACTTGCCCAGCCGGCGCGGCGGGATCACGGCCGCCATCACGACCTGCGCGAGCGCGGTCAGACCACCGGCGCCGATGCCCTGCATCACCCGGCTGAAGATCAGCAGCTCGACGCCCTGCGAGAAGCCGGCCAGCAGCGAGCCGACGACGAACATGCCGAGCGAGAGCTGGAGCAGCAGCTTCTTGTTGTAGAGGTCGGAGAGCTTGCCCCACAGAGGCACCGTCGCGGTCATCGCGAGCAGTTCGGAGGTGACGACCCAGGTGTACGCGGACTGGCTGGCGCCCAGGTCGGCGATGATGCGCGGAAGCGCGTTGGCCACCACGGTGCCCGCCAGGATGGCGACGAACATGCCGGCCATCAACCCCGACATGGCCTGGAGTATCTGCCGGTTGGTCATGGAGGTGGGCGCCTGGTCGGGCGCCTCGATTGCGGTCAAGGTGGCCTTCTTACGATTCCGTGGAACGGCCGTCGGACGGACGGTCGTCGGTCTGTCCGGGCGGCTGGGGCAGCCCGGAGGACAGGTGCGTGAAGACGTCCCGGAAGATGTCGGGGAACGTCATCGGCGGGGAGTGGGCGTACCAGTGCTCGATGGCGACGCGTACGGCCGTGCCGGCGACGGCGGCGAGCAGCCGGGGGTACAGCTCGATGTCGGCGTCGTCACAGAGCTTGGCTCCGTCGCCCGGGTCGGCCTCGGTGCCGGCCTCGGCAGCGGCTTCCGTACCGGCGCGAGGGCCGAGCCGGCGGGCGATCGTCCGGGCCAGGTCGCGTTCCTCGGCCATGTGCAGGCCGAGGCCCCGGGCGAGCAGATGCGGGGACTTCCGCAGGACCTTGGCGCGCAGGCTCCACACCTCGTGCTGGCGCTCGACGTCGGCCAGTTCGCCGGCCATGGCCTCACGTACCGCTTCGAGGGGAGGCAGCTCGGCGGGGGCGTCCCGGATCGCACGCCGGATCCGCCCCCCGACGTCGGGGTCGGCCATGACGAACGCGTCGTCGTGGCTGTCGAAGTAGTTGAAGAACGTCCGCGGGGAGACACCGGCGGCGTCGCTGATGGCCTCGACGGTGACGTTCTCCGCCCCGTGCTCGGCGGCGAGGCGTACGGCTGCCTCGGCCAGCGCCGCGCGCGTGGCCTGCTTCTTGCGCTCCCGGAGACCTGTCCGGGCACCCTTGGTCGTCACACTTTGCATGGTATGCAAATGTGCAGGCCCTGCAAAATTATTACCCGCCAACCGGCGCGGGGGATTCGGCACAGCCGGATCCGCGCAGTTCAGAAACTGTTTGCGGTCACTTGTTCGTGCGGTGTAAGAAGCACAATTCGCGCGCAGGCTACACTTACCCAGAGGAGACCCCAGCCCCTGACTACCCGCTGCCCCAGAGTGTGGGCAGCAGCACTGGTCCTCGGTGAGGACGTCAGCGGCATTCGCAGCGGCCATACCCAGTTGTCGCGTCGCCGGAGTGGTCCATTTCCGACCCCGCATACGGCCATCGGGCTGTGTGCCGCAGTTGCCCACCCGTCCACGACCGGCAGCGACGTCCCCCTGGGCTTGTGTTCCTCACCGGCCACCCTGCCTGCCGAGCCGTCATACACCGGCACACGGTCGTGACACATTCGAAAGGCGTGGCCGCATGTCAGTCAACACCGTCAGTACCGTGGAGGATTCCGCGGTATTGGAACCAGGCGCCGATTTCGCGGGTGAGGCCGCGAATCAGGCGTGCAGGGAGACGGGCAGCGATTTCGCCCGCCTCTCCAAGAAGATCATGGCGGCCGGTCTGATGCGACGCCGCCCTTGGTACTACACCCTGCGCCTGGGCATCGTCACCGCCCTGTTCGCCGGCGGCTGGGTCGCCTTCGCGCTCGTCGGTGACAGCTGGTGGACGCTCGCCGTCGCCGCCTTCCTCGCCGTGGTCTTCGGCCAAGTCGCCCTCGTCGCCCACGATGTGGGCCACCGTCAGGTCTTCCGGCTGCGCAAGGCCAGTGTGCGCGCCGGCAAGATCGCCGGGAATCTGGCCATCGGCATGGGTTACGGCTGGTGGCAGGACAAGCACTCCAGGCACCATGCCAACCCCAACCACGAGGAGTTGGACCCGGACGTGGTCCCCGACATCCTCGTATGGACCCAGGGGCAGGCCAAGGAAGCCAAGGGGCTTCCCCGCTTCATCGGCCGTTCGCAGGCCTTCCTGTTCTTCCCGCTCCTCACTCTTGAGGGCTTCAACCTGCATGTCGCCGGTGTTCGCGCGCTGGCCAACCGCTCGCTGAAGCAGCGGACTTCGGAGGGCATCCTGCTCTTCACGCACTTCGCGGTCTACCTCGGCGCGCTGTTCGTGGTGCTGCCGCCGGGCAAGGCGATCGCCTTCCTCGCCGTCCACCAGTGCCTGTTCGGTCTCTACCTGGGCTCGGTCTTCGCGCCCAACCACAAGGGAATGCCCACTCTGTCCGGCGACGACCGCCCGGACTTCCTGCGGCGCCAGGTTCTCACCTCCCGCAATGTGCGCGGCGGTTGGTTCACCGACATCGCCCTCGGCGGGCTCAACTACCAGATCGAGCACCACCTGTTCCCGAACATGCCGTCCCCGCAGCTGCGCCAGGCGCAGCCGATCGTCCGGCAGCACTGTGAGGAACTGGGCGTCAGCTATCTGGAGACCAGCCTGATCACCTCGTACAGCCAGGCCCTGCGCAGCCTGCACGACGCGGGCGCCCCGATCAGGGCGGCGGCGACCGGCGGGACCGGCCGGGAGCCGGACGCGAGGGAAGACGTCAAGGTCGACGCCTAGGGCGTCTCCGCGGGCGCGACGTTCAGGCCGTCGGGTCCGAACCTGTCCTGAGATGAACGACGTTGGACTGCTCGCCGTAGACGAAGGCGCGTACGCGGTACGAGGCCCGCTTCTCCTCGGGCAGGGTGATCAGTCCGAACGAATTGATGTCCGGATCCAGCAGTGGGGGGGGGGGGGGGGGGGGGGGGCGGGGGCGGGCGGCCCCCCCCCCCCGGGCCCCCGCCGGCCCGGGGGGGGGGGGGGCCCGGCCCCCCCCCCCCCGGGGGGGGGCGGCCGGGGGGC